>NC_015388.1:625000-1250000 GCF_000195295.1 Desulfobacca acetoxidans DSM 11109 | reverse complement strand
GTTAAAAAACGAGAGTCCGGCAGGGTCGTGAGAAGCCACTTCTGCGGCTGATAAGACCCTGGTACGACAGGCGTCTAGAAAGGTCCGGAGCCGTAATTCTCCCCTTTCAACCCGGTGCTCCAGCCGCAATAGGAGGCGGCGGCTGAATACGCCTGGCAGCGGCTCCAACCCCCGGCTGGAACGACAGACCACCACCTCCGGGCTTCCCTGCCGGGCGTAGAGCAGCATCGCCCTGAGCAGAGACGGCTGTAAAAAAGGCATATCGCAGGCGCTCAACATGATAAGATCGCCCTGGGCCACCAACATGCCACTCAGCAATCCCCCCAAGGCGCCTCGCCCCGGGAGAAGATCGATCAGGAGGGGAAGTCCCAGGCTGAGGTGTTCCAGGGGCCGATTGCTTACCAACCAACACTCCGATGCCAATGGCGACAAGACCTCCCAGACCCAACGCCCCAGAGGCCGTCCGGCCAACTCTAATCTTACCTTATCCTGACCCAAACGGCGGCTGCGCCCGCCCGCCAGGATCACACCGGCCACTTGAGGTTCAGCCATCGAAGAATGAAGGCGCCGATCTCCGGGACCTGCTCCCGAGAGAATAGCGGCAGAGGGGTGTCCACGACCACACCGCTGATAAAAGCAATGATGCTGCTATATTCCGGCAGGTAAGATAGTATCTCCTCAGAAGGAAGAAACACCAGCTTGGGCAGAAGGCTGCTCTTATAGCCTTCTATCAGGACAAAATCCAGGTCGGAGGGCAGCGCCGCCAATACTGTCGCTACCGGGGGATCATCCCTGCATACCTGAGTTATCTGCAACATACCCCTGGTAGCCAGCGCTACGGCTTGAGCTCCAGCCTGACGGAATCGCCAGGTGTCTTTGCCCGCGCGGTCAACCTCTATGGCTTTGTGGCTGTGCTTCACCGCCGCCACTCGAAGCCCCTGTTGATTATAAAGTTTCAGGAGTCGGCAGATTAATTCGGTCTTGCCGCAATTGGAAGGGCCTACCACGGCCACTGCCTTGAGGCGGGATAGGCCGCCCGAACAATCCATATTACCATAATATTCAGGTGATTCGGTCACGGTTCGAAGGGGTGTTGCACCAAGACTTTTTCCTTGGGAATGTTGCGGTTAAGGAATACGGCACAGCGTTCACACGGACCATTACAGGCTGTTTCGCGATATTCCCGCACTTCGTAGCATGGTCGCCAGGGGAGCTGGTAGGCGGCACACTGTTCTTTTACCTGACAATCAAAGATATTCCAGCAGGGTGCCAAGACTAACAGGCTTTTCAGACCGGCCACGGTGAAACCGCTCTCGTGGATGAGAGTGTTGAGCCGCTGGATCTGGGCGATGTCAAATTCGGAGTAGAGGCGGTTATTGGTGCTGCTTTCCCGGATGGGTTTAATAAATCCCTCTTTTTCGTATTCCCGGATGCGCTTTTGAGAAAGATTTACTATGCGTGAAACCTCGTTGATGAGGTAGAGCTTGTCATCCGTTAAGCGTTTGCGCTGATATGTTCCCCGACGCATGGATACCTGAGGGCTATCTGATTAGAGATAATTATTGGAGAATTTTGGTAATTTATAGCACAGCCAGGAAAATGCCGCAAGAACTAAATAGGACGGCGGAAAAGCAAAGGGCGGGAGGTAACCGCCCCCGCCCTTTTATGGAGTCGCCGATCTGGGGCTACAAAGAGCTACAATCCCTTCTCCGTCTCCTGGATGGTGCGTTCGATATCGTCCCTTAACGCCTGCGGCAAACCCTCGATCTCCACGTTGAGAAACCCCCGCACAATGGTTGAAGCGGCTTCTTCTTCGGTCAGACCGCGGGCCATAAGATATTCGATCTCCTCCTGGGCAATACGGCCAACAGCGGCCTCATGTGACATCTCTACCCCGGCCACCTCCCCGGTCAATTCCGGGACGGCATAGATAATGCCTTTGGGGGCCAGGATCAATCCCCGACATTCCAGATGCGCCTTGACCTGAGGAACCTTGCCGATGAGATGCCCACGAGAAATGACCGTACCCCCGGTGGTTACCGTCCGGGCAATAACTTCGGCTTTGGTATTGGGGGCCTCTAAAAAGACCCGCCCGCCCAGATCCAATTCCGTACCGGGATGGCCCACTACTACCGAATTCATCCGCGCCACGGCGCCTTCCCCTATGAGTCGGGCAGTGGGGTACATCTGAACCGATTTCACCGGTTTGAGCACGATATAGTTCGAAATATATACTCCACCCTCTTCCACTATAATGGCAGAGCGCGGCCGCACATGGATGTTTTCGGCCCAATTATGGACCATGGTAAATGTCAAATGTGCCCCTTTTTTGACAAAAAATTCCGAAATGCCCAGGTGCAGACCGGAAGTCACCCCTGGATGAGTAGTGCAGCCGGTGATGATATGGAGGTGCGATCCGGGCTCAGCTACCACAATGTTATGAACGTGTTGAGCTGCACCCTCCGTCCGGATATACAAACAGGCCTCTACGGGTTGGCTGATGCGGGCTCCCGGCAGCGCCCGGATAAAATAACCGTTGTCCAAAGCCAATTCGGCCGCGGCAGTGTATTTATCGGCATCAACGGCCACCAACTGCCAGTAGTATTCTTTCAGGCCGTCATATTTCTGCAATGCGTCTTTGATGGGAAGAATTTCCAAACCCGGCTGGCTGGTTTTACAGTGCATGATAGAACGATCGGCTTGCAGAAACGTTCCGGCATGATCGACGTCTGTCAGTTCAATACCCGCCCTTAAAAGGTGTTCTCTCTCCTGATCATCGAAACTCTGATAACCGGGATCATAGGACCATTCCTTGGTCTGGCGCTTGAACTGGCTGAGATCCAGGTCCTGACCGAAAGAAGCTTTCTTATCCCGGCTTTTTGCTGCGGTCTCTTTTAAAACTGGGGACAAAGACATCGTACACACTCCTCATAGCCCGATTTTTTCACGTGATCCAAGATATCCATAGGGTGACCCTGGCAGGCGACTTGGCCATCAGCCATAACGTGGCCGACGTCGGCATTCAGATACGTCAAGATATGGCCGGTATGAGTAATAATCAGGCCGGATTTGGTGCGATCCACCCGACGCAGGTCTTTTTCCAGTAGACGCCGGATGATCTGACCGATAAGCTGCAAATTTTCCAGATCAACCCCGGATTCTGGTTCGTCTAACAAGACCAATTTGGGGTCTTGCGCCACCAATTGCAACAATTCGGATTTTTTGATCTCGCCCCCGGAAAAACCATAGTTGATCTCCCGATCCATAAAGCTTTCAAAACCATATTCGAAGGCTAATGCCTCCACCGAGATGCGGCCACCGGCGCAAACCCGAAAGATATCCTTGGTCTTGACCCCTCGGATGGTCGGGGGACGCTGGAACGCCATACCTATACCCAACTTTGCCCGTTCATAGGTCGGCAGTGCCGTAATGTCCTGCCCTTGAAAGAGAATCCGACCCTGACCTACCTTGTAGTGAGAAAAACCCATAATAGTCATCAACAACGTGGTCTTACCAGAGCCATTCTTCCCAAAGAGGGCATGCGTTTCACCCGGTTCAACCTTCAGGTTGATGCCTTTTAACACCTCTTTGCCTTCAATGCTCACCCATAGGTCTTCAATCTGAAACATCCTCTACTCCTCTGGCGCCTTTAGGTATGATACTCCCTTGAGACCGATAACCTTCGGTTTGAGCCAAGCCCGCTGAAACGCCTGCTCATATGTATTGTCATCATTTATAAATCACTCGCGGCCAGGAAAATAACCCTAATTCTGCCCTCACCCTATCGGAAAGGCCTTCTAGCCCGGACAAAACTTAATTTTTCAACCAACCACCGGAAACCGGAAACTGTATTTTCTTGGTAATGCGAGTCACTAACGGAATTATAGAATTAATTGCGAGATGGAAAGCGCAGCTGCATAGTAAGACTCGTGCCTTATGGTATAGAGGAGATATATTCCTAAACTCTCAAGGGGAATATGATGCAATCAGTTGTTGGAGGCGGACCTCAGACCTGTTTCCGATGGTCAGATGATACAGTCTCACAACTATAGTTTCTAATTCCGGTTATTAGCTTTGAGATTAATTTGTAAGAAGAAACATTTCGAAGCTTCCCATTAGAGACGCATATCATCATCTCTTACCAAAAATCGGGGCATCAAACTCTCGTTTCCTGAGAGCGGATCGATAAAGATAAAATGAGCCCCCAAAGTCAAAACTTTGGGGGCTGCAGTTCGCTTCAGGGCTGGTCTAGGTCGTAGCAGTATCTGCTTCTCCCCCTCCAGCAGGGCTAGACAACCATGCTGGCCCTATTAACCCCTTTAATTCGCCCGCTCCGGAACTGCTAATCCAGGTAACGTGGGCGCCAGTTTTTCATACCTCATACCGAAGGCACGAGTCTCCAAAGCTTTGGGGTTGAAGGCCTTGGTAAGTTCGACTTCTTCCGGACTCAGAATCCGCACCAAACCATACTGATCCACTACCGCAAACCGATCGCCTTTGGCCACACATTGGGCTACGGACTGTTCACCTTTCAGTTCTTTGTTCGAAACACACAGCAGTTTGCCCTGCGCTAAGGCGGGGGTGGCCGTCAGGCCGATAGCCACTGCCAATACCAACATCATAACCAATTTTGACCGCATACCCTTTCCTCCTTTTTCCTGCCCAAAAATTAGGTTTCTCAGCCGATTACTACAACCTCAGACCATATTGTTAGAAAAATCCTATCCTAAGGCAACTATATACAGCCTCTCAGGGAAAGTCAATAAAGAGTAACAATTTCTTCGATAGGAATTGATTTACTAGGCCGGACTTCATAGGAGATGAAAGCTTATCATTCCTGCGGCAATACGGTAACGAAGCCCCATCCCCTCCAACGTCTTATTCTTTTACGCGAAAACTATACACGCAATGAGATGTGAAAGTCAATAGCTATATTAAGGCCGTTGCAAAAAGATAGGCAGCCGCTAAAAACGCGGTGCAACATCCCCACTATTCCTCGAATGCCAGAATTTACTGAATCAAGCGAGGTATTCGGGTCCTTGGTGAAGGTCATGGCAACAGTTTCATAGTATTTCTTCTTAAGAAAAAACTTCCGCCTAGATCGTCTAGACCCACTATAAATTTCAATAAATCTATCCAGATTCGGTATGTCATAAATGACATATATAAGACTTTACTGATAATTTGGGTTGACGTCATCCGAATGGTCTTATATCATAGCATGTGAAAAGATATACTTACTGTATCCGTAAGTCTTAATTGGGCTAACCAAGATGGAGGCGAAGGAGAAAATGAGCAATCCCACAATAACGATAGACGGGAAGACCGTCGAGTTTCAAACTGGGCAGACCATCATTGAAGTTGCCCGGTCGGCGGGTATTTACAATATCCCCACGCTCTGTCATTTTCCGCCGCTCCAACCCACCGGCTCCTGCCGGATCTGTGTGGTGGAAGTGGAGGGTTGGCGGACTTTGGTAACTGCCTGTTCCACTGCGGCCACTCCCGGTATGGTGATACAGACGGAGAGTGAGCGAGTCGTTGCCGCCCGAAAGAATATCATCGAGCTGATGTTAGCTTCCGGCAATCACAACTGTCTCATCTGTGAGGCCAATGGCAAATGCGAACTCCAGGCCTTGGCCTATAGATATCAGGTAGCAACCCCGTCGTACGCCAACCCGCCCGGTACCACATATTATTACGAAGACGATAATAGCATGATCGTCCGGGATTTTTCCAAATGCATCATGTGTGGCCGCTGCGTCCGGGCCTGTAATGAACGGCAGGTAAACCTGGCCATCCAGATCGGTTACCGCGGGAGCCATAACAAGATTGTAGCCAAATGCGATTTCCCCTATTTCAACTCAGATTGTGTCTTCTGCGGTACCTGCGTCCAGGCCTGTCCGGTGGGTGCCCTGCTCGACAAAAACGCCATCGGCAAGGGCCGACCCTGGGAGCTGCGGGTCGTACGCACTACCTGCCCCTACTGCGGCGTTGGTTGTCAGATTGACCTGCATGTCAAAGACGGACAGATTGTCAAGGCCACGGGCGCTCGGGCCATCCCCAACGAAGGCCGCCTGTGCGTCAAGGGCCGCTTCGGTTTGGGGTTTGTCCACCACCCCGAACGTCTCACCGCGCCGATGATCAAAAAGAACGGCAAACTCGAAAAGGCCTCCTGGGATGAGGCCCTCGATTTGGTAGCTGCCAAACTGCAGGAGATCAAGGAAAAGCATGGCCCCAAGACCATCGGCGGCTGGTGTTCCGCCCGCATCACCAACGAGGAAAATTATCTCTTCCAGAAATTTATGCGCGGTGTCGTCGGCACTAATAATGTCGACCACTGCGCCCGTCTCTGACACAGCTCCACGGTAGCCGGTCTGGCTGCTGCCTTCGGTTCCGGAGCGATGACAAACTCTATAGCTGAATTGGAAGATACTGACTGCATTCTGGTCGTCGGGTCCAACACCACTGAAAACCATCCGGTCATCGCCGCTCGGATCAAACGGGCGGCGCGATATAAAAATAAGACGTTGATTGTCATTGATCCCCGGCGCATCGACCTGGTGAAACACGCCACCATCTGGCTGCGCCAGAAGCCGGGCACTGACATCGCCGTGTTCAACGGCCTGATGAATATCATCATTAATGAAAATTTGCATGCGGCGGATTACATCGCCGCACGAACGGAAAATTTCGAAGCCTTCAAGGCCACGTTAGCCAAATACACGCCGGAATATGTGGAGCAGATCAGCGGTATCCCCGCCGCCGATCTGATTAAAGTAGCCCGCCTCTACGCTCAGGCCAAAGCCGCTGCCATTGTCTACTGTATGGGTATTACCCAACATACCGTCGGCACCGACAACGTCAAGACCATGGCCAATCTGGCCATGCTCACCGGTAACGTCGGCGTCCTGGGGGGCGGCGTCAATCCCCTGCGGGGCCAGAACAACGTCCAGGGCGCTTGCGACATGGGCGGCCTGCCCAACGTCTTTTCCGGTTATCAGGCAGTTACCGATCCCGCCAGTCGCAAGAAGATGGAAGACGCCTGGGGAGTAACGGGATTGCCCGATTACGTCGGCATGACCATGACCGAGATGCTGCCGGCGATTCTAAAAGGGGAGATTAAAGCCTTATATGTGGTGGGGGAAAACCCGGTAGTCTCGGACCCCGATCTCAACCACGCCATCAAAGAATTGCAGGCACTGGATTTCTTCGTGGTCCAGGATATCTTCCTGACGGAAACGGCGCAGTTGGCCGACGTTGTCCTGCCAGCCGTTACCTTTGCCGAGAAAGACGGTACTTTCAGCAACACCGAACGCCGGGTGGCCCGAGTGCGGCAGGCGATACCACCGTTGGCCGGAGCCCGGCAGGATTGGCAGATCATCGCTGAGATCTCCAAACGTATGGGTTTCCCCATGAATTATGCCAATCCCGAAGACATTTTCGAGGAAATCCGCCAGGTGACCCCATCTTATGCCGGTATCACCTATAAACGTCTGGATTCCGGGGGCATCCAGTGGCCTTGTCCCACGGAAGATCATCCCGGCACCATGTTTTTGCATAAAGATAAATTTGCCCGCGGGTTGGGACAGTTCTTCGCCATCGACCACAAGGATCCGGTGGAATTGCCTGACCCGGAATACCCGCTCTACCTTACCACCGGCCGCCTCTTGTACCATTATCACACCGGCACCATGAGCAGAAAAGCCCGAGGATTGAATGAAAAGGCGCCTGAATGTTACGTGGAGCTCTCCGATCTGGACGCCAGCGCCTATGGTATAACTTCCGGCGACCAGGTGCGGGTCAGAACCCGGCGGGGGGAGATTACTGCAAAAGCTCAGGTTTCACCCAAGGCCAGGCCCGGCACTGTGTTTGTGCCGTTCCACTTCGCCGAGGCGGCTGCCAACCGCTTGACCATCGCCGCTTTGGACCCGGTGGCCAAGATTCCCGAATACAAGGTCTGCGCCGTGCAGATCGAGAAAGCTTAAGGAGGGCCTGATCATGTCTGCACACTGCCATTCGCACAGCACTCCGGCCCCGGAGATCACCCCGGAGCAGTGGAACGCCATCGACAGCATCATTGAGTCGTATCGGAATGTCCCCGGCAACCTGATGCCGGTCCTCCAGGCGGTTCAGGAAGAGATCGGCTGTCTGCCGCCGGCGGTCCAGGACCGCATCGCCACCGGCCTCAACATCCCCGGCAGCGATGTCTTTGGGGTCATGAGCTTCTATTCCATGTATACCTGGCGGCCCAAGGGGAAGTACGTCATCCGCTTCTGCGAATCACCTCCCTGCCACATCCAGGGGGCCGACAACCTGCTGGAATTCACCCAGGCCGAGTTGGGTGTGCCGCTCAAGCACACCACCAAGGACGGCCTCTTCACCTTGGAGACCACCGCCTGCCTGGGGGTCTGCGAAGTGGCCCCGGCCATGCAGATCAACGAGGTGGTGCACGGCAACCTCACCAAGGACAAGATCAGGCAGATCCTGGCCGACTACCGGGCCGGGAAGGCCCCGGACTATAAAAAACTGCCCTACAGCACCAACGCCTTCCGCAGCTACAAACAGGCCCCGGGAGAATTGATCCTCCTGGAGAACGTCGGGGTCATCGATCCCGAGAAGATCGACGACTACCTGGCCAAGGGCGGCTACCAGGCCCTGAAACAGGCGCTCACCGGCATGACCCCGGAAAAGATCGTGGAAGAGGTCAAGGCCTCCGGCCTGCGGGGCCGGGGCGGGGCGGGTTTCCCCACCGGACTGAAGTGGTCCTTTACCCGGCCCCTGGACGTTCCCCAGAAATACATCATCTGCAACCTGGATGAGGGCGAGCCGGGCACCATCAAAGACCGCTACATCGTCGAAGGCGACCCCCACAAGCTCTTGGAGGGCATGGCCATCGCCGGGTTCGCAGTGGGGGCCGACAAGGGCTATATCTACTGCCGGGGGGAGTACTACCTCTGTAAACACCGGCTGGCTACGGCCATTGCGCAGGCAAGGGCTAAGGGATATCTCGGAGAAAACCTCTTCGGCCGCGGCTTCTCCTTCGACATCGAGGTCCGCTCCGGGTTCGGCTGCTACATCTGCGGCGAGGAGACGGCGCTGATCGAGTCCATCGAAGGCAAACGGGGCTATCCCCGCTCCAAGCCGCCTTTCCCGGGGGTGGCAGGATTGTGGCAGAAGCCGACAATTGTCAACAACGTCGAGACCCTGGCGGCAATCCCGGCCATTATCACCCGAGGCGGGGAGTGGTACAAATCCCTGGGCACGGCCGACACCACCGGCACCAAGATCTACCAGATCATCGGCCATGTCCGGACGCCGCAGATCGTGGAGGTCCCGGCGGGCATCACGCTAAGAGAGCTCATCGACACCTATGGCGGCGGCATGCGGGACGGCGGGAAGTTCAAGATGTGCCAGACCGGGGGCGCCTCGGCCGGTATCGTCGGCCCCGAGGCCCTGGACGTGCCGGTTGACTTCGGCATGGCCAAGGTGGGCGGCGCTTTGGGTTCGGGAACCATGCTGGTGATGGATGAATCCGTCTGCGCCGTGGACTTCGCCCGCAGCGTGGCGGTCTTCTTCGCCCACGAGTCCTGCGGCCAGTGCACCCCCTGCCGGGAAGGGACGCGCCAGCTCCTGCAGACCCTGACCCGCATCTGGGAGGGCAAGGGGCAGCCCGGCGACCTCGATTTTTTGGAGAGGCTGGGCAAGACCATGATGGACGCCTCGTTCTGCCCCCTGGGCCAGACGGCCCCGGCGCCGCTCTTCAGCCTGCTGAAACGCTTCCGCCAGGAGTTCGAGGACCACATCGCCGGCAAGTGCACCCACGGGGTGTGTAAGATGTAACAAGGTTGCCAAGCAACCATCATCTGATGCCATCATAATGGGGATGGGGATATCCTGTCCCCATTGTTTTCCTTATACTTTCACCTTGCCTGTTGCAATTTCCAAGAGCTTTTTTATAACCTGACTGTCCACAGAGTATTTTTTAAATCAACCTATGTCAATAATGATATAAGGGGGAATGGTTGACAGAGGCAGTGCGGTCTTCTATAATGGCGATGTGAAATAATGTACTATTCATAATACTTTTTCATAAGTATAGGATTCACTATGTATCATTTCGGCTTTACGTGAGTTCACACCAGTGAACTCCACCCGGAACGGGTGAGCACTGCGCAGGGCTAGGCCGAAAGACTTTCCTATCTCGTATTCCCTCCTAGCATCACATCCTTAGGTCTTCCTGGCCAAGTCCTGGCCTTTTCAGGTTGGGTTAGAAGGCCATTCAGTTTTCAGAGCATGGGGAAATAATTTTCTCATCCTGCCTGAAAAGCAACATTCTCCCTTTATCCCTCTGTATTATGCGGCAGCCGGTCAATTTGGCGGGCAGCCGGGAAGCACATAGTCTGCCTGAGGAGGGTTTGCCATGGAAGATCCCTAGAAAGCATCATCGTCTCCTGTTGTTAATGATTCATCGAGTACTTTGCTGCCGTTGTGGAAAAACCAGACCCACGGTTTCGCAACGAGAGATTTCTCAGCTGAAACGAACCACAGTAAGGGAATGACGTACCTAAACGAGGGGCGGCAAAACATCTTTTATCAACCCGGTTATGAAGGAATACTTGTCCATGAATAATGTAACGCTTAAAATTGATGGGAAAATGGTCGATTATGCGCCGGGCCAGACCATATTAGAGGCAGCCCGCAGCGCCGGCATCTATACTATTCCTACCCTTTGCCATATGCCGCTTCTGAAACCCACCGGCTCCTGCCGGATCTGTGTGGTGGAAGTGGAGGGTTGGCGGACTTTGGTAACTGCCTGTTCCACTGCGGCCACTCCCGGTATGGTGATACAGACGGAGAGTGAGCGAGTCGTTGCCGCCCGAAAGAATATCATCGAGCTGATGCTGGCTTCCGGCAATCACAACTGTCTCATCTGCGAGGCCAATGGCGAATGCGAACTGCAGGCCCTAGCCTACCGTTACCAGGTGCCGACGCCGACGTTTGCCAACCCGCCGGATACGACCTACTATTACGAAGACAACAATAGTATGATCGTGCGGGATTTTTCCAAGTGCATCATGTGCGGCCGCTGCGTCCGGATCTGCAACGAACGGCAGGTGAATGAGGCCATCCAGATCGGCTACCGGGGGCATCACAACAAGATCGTCACCAGGGCTGATAGTCCTTATATTGACTCCGACTGTGTCTTCTGTGGGCAATGCGTCCAGGCCTGCCCGGTGGGTGCCTTGATCTTTAAGGAAGCCCGCTATCAGGGCCGCCCCTGGGAGCTAAGGAAAGTTCGTACCACCTGTCCATATTGCGGGGTGGGCTGTCAGTTGGAACTCAACCTCAAAGGCAATAAAATTGTCAAGGTGATGGGAGTGCGGGCCATTCCCAATGAGGGGCGCCTGTGCGTCAAGGGCCGTTTTGGCATGGGGTTTGTGAACCATCCCGATCGCCTGAAAACCCCTTTGGTAAAGAAGAACGGCGAGCTGGTGGAAGCTAGCTGGGATGAGGCCCTGGATCTGGTAACTAGCAAGTTCAAGGAGATGAAAGAGAAATACGGCCCCGAGAAGATGGGGGGCTTTTCATCGGCCCGGGTCACCAACGAAGAGAATTATTTGATGCAAAAGTTCATGCGGGCGGTTATCGGCACCAACCACGTCGACCATTGCGCCCGCCTTTGCCACGCCTCCACGGTGGCCGGTTTGGCTACGACCTATGGCTCCGGGGCTATGACCAACTCGATCATGGAACTGGAGGATGCGGATTGCATTTTGGTAATCGGTTCAAATCCAAATGAAAATCATCCGGTTATTGGCACTTATATTAAGAGAGCCGCGAAACTGAAAAATAAAGACCTCATTGTCATTGATCCGCGGAGACAGAATTTAGTGCGTTATGCCCGTCTTTGGCTGCGTCAATTCCCCGGAACCGACATTGCAGTGATCAACGGCATGATGCATGTCATCATTGCCGAAAACTTGCATGCCGTCGATTATATCGCCGAACGGACCGAAAATTTCGAGGCGGTTAAAGAGACGGTGAGCAAATACACTCCGGAATATGTGGAGAAGATCAGCGGCGTGCCGGCGGCGGAGATCATCGCCGCGGCCCGCCTCTATGCCAAGGCTCCGGCGGCATCCATCGTGTTTTGCATGGGCATCACCCAGCATACGGTGGGCACCGACAATGTCAAAACCATGTCCAATCTGGCCATGCTCTGCGGCAATGTGGGCATTCCCCATGCTGGCGTCAATCCGCTGCGGGGGCAGAACAATGTGCAGGGGGCCTGCGATATGGGAGCGCTGCCCAATGTTTATTCGGGGTATCAGGCGGTCACCGATCCGGCCAACCGGGCCAAGATGGAAGCGGCTTGGGGAGTGGCGGGGTTGCCTGATTATGTGGGCATGACCCTCACCCAGATGATCCCGGCCATTTCTGAAGGTGGCATCAAGTCCCTCTATATTATGGGGGAGAATCCGGCGATGTCTGACCCTGATTGCACCCATGCTATCAAGGAGATGCAGGGATTGGAATTTATGGTGGTTCAGGATATCTTCCTTACCGAAACAGCCAAACTCGCCGACGTGGTGCTGCCGGCCTGCACCTTTGCCGAGAAAGACGGCACCTTCACCAACACTGAACGCCGGGTGGCCCGGGTGCGCCGAGCCATTCCTCCCATCGGGCAATCCAAGCCGGACTGGCAGATTATCAGCGAGATCAGCACCCGCATGGGATATCCCATGAACTATAAAAACGCCGAGGAGATCTTTGAAGAGATTCGCACGGTGACGCCCTCCTACGCCGGTATGACCTATGAGCGTTTGGAATCAGGGGGGTTGCAATGGCCCTGCCCCACCATTGAACATCCGGGGACGCAGTATCTGCACAAAGGCCAATTCACCCGCGGCAAGGGTCTCTTTTTTGCCATCGAACATCAAGACCCGGCGGAAATGCCCGACGCCGATTATCCCCTCTATCTCACCACCGGCCGGTTGCTCTACCAGTATCATACCGGCACCATGAGCCGGAAGGCGGTGGGATTGAATGAAAAAGCGCCGGAGTGTCGTGTCGAGCTTTCCCCCACAGACGCAGAGGCTTACAAGATCGCCTCAGGAGATATGGTGAGGGTCACCAGCCGGCGGGGCGCCATCACTGCCAAGGCGGAAATTTCGCGTAAAGCCGTGGCGGGAACCATCTTTATCCCCTTCCATTTTGCCGAAGCGGCAGCGAACACTCTCACCATAGCCGCCTTGGACCCGGTGTGCAAGATTCCGGAATTCAAGGTCTGTGCCGCTCGTATCGAAAGAGCCTAAAGGAGGCCCCATCATGACATTGCATTGTCATTGCGGCGCACCCGCCGCCTCAGCCCTTAGTCAAGCCCAGTGGGATCAGGTAGACGCCATCCTGAACCGCTATAAAGATACCCCGGGCAACCTCATGCCGGTGTTGCAGGAAGTGCAGGAAGCGGTCGGGTATATCCCCGCCGAGGTGCAGCAGCGCATCTCCTGTAAGCTCAACATCCCCGGCAGCGATGTCTTTGGGGTCATGAGCTTCTATTCCATGTATACCTGGCGGCCCAAGGGGAAGTACGTCATCCGCTTCTGCGAATCACCTCCCTGCCACATCCAGGGGGCCGACAACCTGCTGGAATTCACCCAGGCCGAGTTGGGTGTGCCGCTCAAGCACACCACCAAGGACGGCCTCTTCACCTTGGAGACCACCGCCTGCCTGGGGGTCTGCGAAGTGGCCCCGGCCATGCAGATCAACGAGGTGGTGCACGGCAACCTCACCAAGGACAAGATCAGGCAGATCCTGGCCGACTACCGGGCCGGGAAGGCCCCGGACTATAAAAAACTGCCCTACAGCACCAACGCCTTCCGCAGCTACAAACAGGCCCCGGGAGAATTGATTCTCCTGGAGAACGTCGGGGTCATCGATCCCGAGAAGATCGACGACTACCTGGCCAAGGGCGGCTACCAGGCCCTGAAACAGGCGCTCACCGGCATGACCCCGGAAAAGATCGTGGAAGAGGTCAAGGCCTCCGGCCTGCGGGGCCGGGGCGGGGCGGGTTTCCCCACCGGACTGAAGTGGTCCTTTACCCGGCCCCTGCAAGTTCCCCAGAAATACATCATCTGCAACCTGGATGAGGGCGAGCCGGGCACCATCAAAGACCGCTACATCGTCGAAGGCGACCCCCACAAGCTCTTGGAGGGCATGGCCATCGCCGGGTTCGCAGTGGGGGCCGACAAGGGCTATATCTACTGCCGGGGGGAGTACTACCTCTGTAAACACCGGCTGGCTACGGCCATTGCGCAGGCAAGGGCTAAGGGATATCTCGGAGAAAACCTCTTCGGCCGCGGCTTCTCCTTCGACATCGAGGTCCGCTCCGGGTTCGGCTGCTACATCTGCGGCGAGGAGACGGCGCTGATCGAGTCCATCGAAGGCAAACGGGGCTATCCCCGCTCCAAGCCGCCTTTCCCGGGGGTGGCAGGATTGTGGCAGAAGCCGACAATTGTCAACAACGTCGAGACCCTGGCGGCAATCCCGGCCATTATCACCCGAGGTGGGGAGTGGTACAAATCCCTGGGCACGGCCGACACCACCGGCACCAAGATCTACCAGATCATCGGCCATGTCCGGACGCCGCAGATCGTGGAGGTCCCGGCGGGCATCACGCTAAGAGAGCTCATCGACACCTATGGCGGCGGCATGCGGGACGGCGGGAAGTTCAAGATGTGCCAGACCGGGGGCGCCTCGGCCGGTATCGTCGGCCCCGAGGCCCTGGACGTGCCGGTTGACTTCGGCATGGCCAAGGTGGGCGGCGCTTTGGGTTCGGGAACCATGCTGGTGATGGATGAATCCGTCTGCGCCGTGGACTTCGCCCGCAGCGTGGCAGTCTTCTTCGCCCACGAGTCCTGCGGCCAGTGCACCCCCTGCCGGGAAGGGACGCGGCAGCTCCTGCAGACCCTGACCCGCATCTGGGAGGGCAAGGGGCAGCCCGGCGACCTCGATTTTTTGGAGAGGCTGGGCAAGACCATGATGGACGCCTCGTTCTGCCCCCTGGGCCAGACGGCCCCGGCGCCGCTCTTCAGCCTGCTGAAACGCTTCCGCCAGGAGTTCGAGGACCACATCGCCGGCAAGTGCACCCACGGGGTGTGTAAGATGTAAATTGGTTAATCTCTCGTCACGATAGGGCGGGTTCTGCCCGCCCCTATCCTCACCCTAGGGGGCAAACATTTCCTGTAAGGTCTCCAATATCCGGCCCAGGACGTCAGGAGGGAGTTCCCCCAGTCGCCGCACCAAACGCCCTCGGTCCACGGTGCGAATCTGGTCGAGAACCACGAAGCCGGCTTTACCTTCGAATTGACAAGGTAAGCGGAAGGGATAGGGATGGCCGCCTGTAGTCAAGGGAGCCACGATGAAGGTTCGCAAATGGGTATTCAGTTCATCAGGAGAAATAATGATACAAGGGCGGGTCTTTTGGATCTCGCCCCCTTGAGGCGGGTCAAGACTGACCAAAAACACGTCGCCGCGTCGAATTTCCATCGCCTTCACCATTCCCAATCTTTTTCGTCAAAAATAGTGGGGGTAAGCGGTTCTATCAAGACATCTTCTTTCCGATGACGCAACTCCTGGGCGGCTTTAGCCCACCCGGCGCGTGGGGTTGAGGCCCGCACAATCACAATAGCGCCATCCTGCACATGCAGTTCCACTTCGTCGGTTAAACCGGCTTGTAAGAGGAGAGGTTTGGGCAACCGAACTCCTTTTGAGTTGCCAATGGGAATCAACTTTGTTTTCATATGGCGCCTCCGTCAATGAATAAGTAATTACATTGTAATTCTATTGTCTTGCGTATGTCAAGGCAAGAGGATAAGAAATTTTATCAAATACCAAGATTTCATCCAACCTAAAGGAAACTGCGGTCTTTCAATCCATATCGGGCAATATCGCCGAGTTATCATCCATACCTTCTTCCCTTCCATACCTCCATTTTTCTATCCTTCGGGGTTCCTCCCCCATTCCTCGGGTCTCACTGGTTCACCTAACGCAGCCGATTTATTTGAGAGTATATATGTTAATAATAACATATAGTTGAACGGTTGACAGACGCAGCGCCGTCTTTTATAATGGCATTGTGAAATATTGTGCTATATCTGCTTCTCTTCCATTGGCATAGGATTCACCATGCATAACTTCGGCTTTACCTGAGTTCGAAACCGAGGACTCCACCCAGATAGGGTGAGCAGAGCGCAGGGTTAGGCCGAAAGATTCTTCCCTCTTCCGTATTTCCTCCATAAAGCATCTGCCAAATCTTTCTGGCCAAGCCCCTAGCTTTTCAGGTTTGATTGGGCAGCCGACAAGACCATTAGCCATGGTTAGGATGCCACATAATCTCACCTGAAAAAGCAATTTTCTCCTATTCAAAGATTGTGTTACCTGACAGCAGTTCCATCTGGCAATCTGGCGGCGGACACTTATTTCCATAAGGAGGATCGGCCATGGAAGACCCATAAAAACCATCTTAATCTATTTACTCAGGATTTATCAAACATCATACTGCCTTTATCTAAACAAGACCTTAGGTTTTCTGGGACGTTATCCCAGATCAAATCTAACTGGCATAAGGGAATTTACAGCCATGAATAAATCAACTCTCAATATAGATGGCAGAATAGTCGATTATATTTCAGGTGAAACTATCTTAGAAGCAGCTCGCCGAGCGGGGATTTATACCATCCCCACCCTTTGCCACCTAAAAGACACTAAACCTACCGGTTCCTGTCGGGTCTGTGTGGTGGAAGTGGAGGGCTGGCGCACCCTGGCACCGGCCTGCGCCACTGCCGCCGCCGCCGGAATGGTGATTAAGACTGATTCAGAGCGCGTGACCGCGGCCCGGAAGATGGTTATCGAACTCCTGTTGGCCTCCGGCAATCACAACTGCCTGATCTGCGAAGCTAACGGGGAGTGCGAATTGCAGGCCCTGGCGTACCGCTACAACATCCCGGCACCGAGTTTCGCCTTTCCACCGGAAACGCCATATCACCTGGAAGACAATAAGAATCTGATCCGCCGGGATTTGTCTAAATGTATTATGTGCGGTCGTTGCGTTCGCGCCTGCAAAGAAAGACAGGTCAATAATGCCATCAGTATCGGCTATCGCGGGTCGCACAATAAGATTGTAACCATGGCCGATAGCTCCTATGGCGACTCAGATTGTGTTTTCTGTGGCGAGTGTGTACAGGCCTGTCCGGTAGGCGCCCTCGTCGCCCTTAAATCTGTCGGTCTGGGGCGCCCCTGGGAAACAACGAAGGTTCGCACCACCTGTCCTTACTGCGGCGTGGGGTGCCAACAGTTGCTGCATGTTAGAAATGGAAAAATCATTAAGGTCACCGGGGCGGAGGACGGCGCGCCGAATAAAGGCCGCCTCTGCGTCAAGGGCCGTTTCGGGTATGACTTTATCTATTCCCCCGATCGGCTCACTACCCCCCTGATTAAGAGTGGCGACGGTTTTCGGGAGGCCTCCTGGGACGAGGCCCTGGATCTGGTAGCCGGCAAAATCAAGGAGATTGTCGCCAAACACGGGCCGGACGCCTGTGCCGGCATCAGTTGCGCCCGGAGCATCAACGAAGACTCCTACCAGATGCAAAAACTCTTCCGGGTGGCCATCGGCACCAACAACATCGATCACTGCGCCCGCATCTGTCACGCCCCTACGGTGGCAGGGTTGGCGGCGTCCTTCGGTTCCGGGGCTATGACCAATTCCTTCGCGGATTTTGCCAAGGCCAAGATGTTTTATATCACCGGCTCAAATATGACCGAGGCCCATCCGGTAGCCGCCACCTTTGTGAAGAACGCCGTGCGCAACGGGGCACAGCTCATCGTGGCCGATCCCCGGCGCGTCAAGCTGGCGGAATTCGCCGATATCTACGCGCCCATCAAAGTGGGGTCCGACGTGGCCTTTATCAACGGCCTGATGCATGTCCTCATTACCGAAAACCTTTATGACAAAGACTACGTGGAACGCTGCTGCACCGGCTTCGAAGCCTTGAAGGCTAAGGTTATGGAGTATCCCCCGGAGCGGGCTGCGGCCATCGCCGGGGTCAGCGTGGATATGTTAAAAGAGGTAGCCCGTCGCCTGGCCTCGGTAAAACCCGCGATCCTCATCTACACCCTGGGGATCACCGAACATACCTGCGGCGTCCATAACGTCATGAGCTGTGCCAACCTGCAGATGCTTTTGGGAAACGTCGGCTTTGAATGCGGCGGTGTGAATCCCATCCGGGGCCAGAACAACGTCCAAGGCGCCTGCGATATGGGAGCGCTGCCTAACGTCTACCCCGGCTATCAGCGGGTGGAAGACCCCGCGGCCCGGGCCAAGTTCGAAGTGGCCTGGGGGGTCAAACTGCCGGAAAAGAACGGCTTGATGATTCCGCAGATGATAGAAGGCCTGACCACCGGCACGATTAAGTTTCTCTATGTCTTCGGCGAAAATCTGGCCAACGCCGAACCGGACATCCGTCATGCGGAGCACTGCCTGGCTTCCGCCGAATTCCTGGTGTGCAATGATATCTTTCCCACTGAGACCACCCGTTTTGCCGACGTCATTTTTCCAGCGGCGGCCTGGAGCGAAGACGACGGCACCTTTGCCAGCAGCGAACGCCGGGTCAGCCGGGTGCGCAAGGTGTCCGAGCCGCCGGGGCAGGCCAAACCCAACTGGTGGATTTTCAAAGAATTGGCCAAACGCCTGGGCCACGACTGGACCTCCAACAACGGCCAGGAGATCTGGGACAACGAAGTCTCTCACCTGGCGCCAATCCTGGCAGGTATCAAGTATTACCGCATCGAGGAGGATGGACTGCAATGGCCGGTGCCCAGCCTCGACCACCCGGGCACCTGCATCATGCACCAAGACGGCTGTTTTACCTGCGGCCAAGGCCGCTTTATGGCGCTGGATTGGACCCCGCCGGCGGAAGTCCCGGATAAGGACTATCCCATGGTGCTCAGCACCGGCCGGCGGCTCTTCCACTACCATACCCGGACCCAGACCGGTCGGTGCCTTGGACTAAATGATCTCTTGAGCGAGGAAACCGCGGATATCTCTCCGGCGGACGCGGCGCGCCTGGGCGTCAAAACAGGTGAGCCGGTGCGGGTCAGATCCCGACGGGGAGAGGTCAAAGTCAAGGCCCGGGTGACGGAGGAAGTTCCACCAGGATTGGTGTGGATGTCCTTTCATTTCCGGGAAGGAAACGCCAACTGGCTCACCAATCCGGTCTTCGACCCGATTTCCCAGACGGCGGAACTTAAGGCCTGTGCCGTGCAGATCGAAAAGGCATGATACGATCCTTTCGTTTACTTCTTTGAAAGCAGCTTTGGTATTAGCCATCATGTAATAATGGAGAAAACTATGGGAGAACATTGTCATTGCGGTACTCATGCCGCCTCAGCCCTTAGTCAAGCCCAGTGGGATCAGGTGGACGCCATCCTGAACCGCTATAAAGATACCCCGGGCAACCTGATGCCGGTGTTGCAGGAAGTGCAGGAGGCGGTGGGGTATATTCCCGCCGAGGTGCAGCAGCGCATCTCCTGCCAGCTCAAGGTGCCGGGGAGCGACGTCTTCGGAGTCATGAGCTTCTACTCCATGTACACCTGGCAGCCCAAGGGGAAATACGTCATCCGCTTCTGCGAGTCGCCCCCCTGCCACATTGCCGGGGCCGAGAACATGCTCCACTTCATGCAGGAGGAATTGGGCATCAAGGTGGGAGAGACCACCGCCGACAGCCTCTTCACCTTGGAGACCACCGCCTGCCTGGGGATCTGCGAAGTGGCCCCGGCCATGCAGATCAACGAGGTAGTGCACGGCAACCTCACCAAGGACAAGATCAGGCAGATCCTGGCCGACTACCGGGCCGGGAAGGCCCCGGATTATAAAAAACTGCCCTACAGCACCAACGCCTTCCGCAGCTATAAACAGGCCCCGGGAGAATTGATCCTCCTGGAGAACGTCGGGGTCATCGATCCCGAGAAGATCGACGACTACCTGGCCAAGGGCGGCTACCAGGCCCTGAAACAGGCGCTCACCGGCATGACCCCGGAAAAGATCGTGGAAGAGGTCAAGGCCTCCGGCCTGCGGGGCCGGGGCGGGGCGGGTTTCCCCACCGGACTGAAGTGGTCCTTTACCCGGCCCCTGGACGTTCCCCAGAAATACATCATCTGCAACCTGGATGAGGGCGAGCCGGGCACCATCAAAGACCGCTACATCGTCGAAGGCGACCCCCACAAGCTCTTGGAGGGCATGGCCATCGCCGGGTTCGCAGTGGGGGCCGACAAGGGCTATATCTACTGCCGGGGGGAGTACTATCTCTGTAAACACCGGCTGGCTACGGCCATTGCGCAGGCAAGGGCTAAGGGATATCTCGGAGAAAACCTCTTCGGCCGCGGCTTCTCCTTCGACATCGAGGTCCGCTCCGGGTTCGGCTGCTACATCTGCGGCGAGGAGACGGCGCTGATCGAGTCCATCGAAGGCAAACGGGGCTATCCCCGCTCCAAGCCGCCTTTCCCGGGGGTGGCAGGATTGTGGCAGAAGCCGACAATTGTCAACAACGTCGAGACCCTGGCGGCAATCCCGGCCATTATCACCCGAGGTGGGGAGTGGTACAAATCCCTGGGCACGGCCGACACCACCGGCACCAAGATCTACCAGATCATCGGCCATGTCCGGACGCCGCAGATCGTGGAGGTCCCGGCGGGCATCACGCTAAGAGAGCTCATCGACACCTATGGCGGCGGCATGCGGGACGGCGGGAAGTTCAAGATGTGCCAGACCGGGGGCGCCTCGGCCGGTATCGTCGGCCCCGAGGCCCTGGACGTGCCGGTTGACTTCGGCATGGCCAAGGTGGGCGGCGCTTTGGGTTCGGGAACCATGCTGGTGATGGATGAATCCGTCTGCGCCGTGGACTTCGCCCGCAGCGTGGCGGTCTTCTTCGCCCATGAGTCCTGCGGCCAGTGCACCCCCTGCCGGGAAGGGACGCGGCAGCTCCTGCAGACCCTGACCCGCATCTGGGAGGGCAAGGGGCAGCCCGGCGACCTCGATTTTTTGGAGAGGCTGGGCAAGACCATGATGGACGCCTCGTTCTGCCCCCTGGGCCAGACGGCCCCGGCGCCGCTCTTCAGCCTGCTGAAACGCTTCCGCCAGGAGTTCGAGGACCACATCGCCGGCAAGTGCACCCACGGGGTGTGTAAGATGGGTTAGGACCGGTAGCCATAATTTTTTTATAACCAGGCTTGGGGCAGACAACCATGGGTCTGCCCCAGTTTTGTAACAGGTATGTTGCTCGACATGTTAAAATAATTCTGTATCCTGCTTGACAATGATAAATATTCTTGTATAATCAAAAAAGTTTAGCATGTCAGACGTAATTCAGGTCGCAAATCCTGGACAAGAATCGGAGGGGGTGCCTACTCCCACCGATTTTTTTTTGCCTGACGGCTTTGTGTCCTGCTTATGTGGTAGGATATTTATGTAGCATATTGAGGAGGTTTCACCATGAAGGAAAACGGTACAGTAAAATGGTTCAATAATTCCAAGGGCTTCGGCTTTATTAGCCGGGAAAGCGGTCCTGATGTGTTTGTGCATCACAGCGCCATTCAAACGGATGGCTATCGCTCCTTGTCAGAAAACCAGGCCGTGGAGTTCGAAGTAGTTCAGGGTCCCAAAGGTGTTCAGGCCCAAAATGTCGTAATTCTTTAAGCTGAACTGACAGATGAACGGAACTCCGCAGTTTTAGGAGTTCCGGCACCCCTGCCGATATTAATACCAGCCAGTCAACCCTGGCAAATCCAACAAGGAGAAGATATGAGCATGAAGTTATACGTGGGCAATCTGTCCTTCGAGATGACCGAAGAACAGCTCGGCACACTGTTTTCCGAGGCTGGTCCTGTGACCTCGGCCAAGATTATCACCGACCGGCAAACTGGCCAACCCCGGGGCTTCGGTTTTGTAGAAATGGAAACTAAATCGGAAGGCAGGAAAGCAATATCCATGCTCAACGGCCGGACTGTCGACGGACGCCCCCTGGCAGTCAATGAAGCCAAACCTCAGCAAAAAAGCGGGTTTGGCGGTGGTGGCCGCCGGGGTGGGTACCGATAGAACCAGGGTTCAGGCGGCCGCATGAGGCTCCGGTCACTTTCAGTCATCTGATTTCCGGGTTATCAAAAGGCGGCCTATTGGCCGCCTTTCGGTTAAGAAACCGAACCCAGTGGCATATTCCCGCTGTTTAACATACATCTGCGACTACGGTGGATTTTCCGATGAATGTCTTCCTGGTTTTCGTCCGAGACCACAACTTTTGCCAGTTACTCCCGAGGGAACTGGATAGGTCAGGGTCTGACAATGGCCGGATCAAAATTATGGGCTTCCCACCCCTGGGAATCCAAACCCTTGCTCCGATCGTACGCCAGCATGGACATCAGGTCCGGCTATTCGACACCTGTCACCCGCAAATGCAGCCAGAACACATCGCTCAGGCAACCGAGGCCGATCGTCCCGATGTCATTGCCCTCTCTTGCCTCTCGACGACCACCTACCCGGCGGTCAAAGATTTATCCAGGCGGCTAAAAGTCGCGGCCCCGAAAATTCCCCTTATCCTGGGCGGCGCCTTTGCCACCATGAATTCGGTCCGTATCCTCAGAGACTGCCCTGACCTGGACTGCGTAGGGGTTGGGGAAGGGGAAGAGCTTCTCCCTGACTACCTTCAGAACCTTGACGATCCAGGCTCCGTGGCAGGACTGGTCTGGCGTCATGGTGGGAAGATTGTGAGAAACGTACCACGTCCGCTCCTTCGAAATCTGGATCAATTTCCTTATCCTGACCGGGCCAGCCTTCCCATCGACTACATCGAGTCATTGCCTTTGGATGTCCCCGCTGTTCTCTCTTTGGATAAATTTTGTACCATGCAGACATCGCGAGGCTGCCCCTATTCCTGCATCTATTGCGACATCCCGGCCCTGTCCCGGGGCAAATGGCGCTACCGTTCCTCGGCCCATGTACTGGGAGAAATGCAGCTGCTAAATGATTCGGGTTATCGGTCGATTTACCTCACTGACGATCATTTTCTTCTTAACCGAAAGCGCATTGGTGAAATCTGTTGCGGTTTCCTGGAACGCCGACTGGAATTCCGGTGGGGCTGCGAAGGTCGGGTTGATGCGGTCGCGGTTGATCAACTGTCTCTGATGAAAAAAGCCAATTGCAATTTCCTGGCCTTTGGAGTGGAGGCGGGCACCCAAAAGGTCCTTGACCGACTAAATAAAAAGCAGACTCTGCTACAGGTGAAACACGCCGTCAGTGAAGCGAAGCGTCAAGGCATCGAAAGGGTGCACGGTTTTTTTCTTGTCGGCTCTCCCGGGGAATCGAAAAAAGACATGATGGCCAGTTTCCGCTTTGCCACCAGGTTGCAGATCGACACCTTCGGGTTCAATCGCTTATGCACCTATCGGGGCACTCCGTTATGGCAGGAGTACATCGACCGAGGGATCATTGATGACGAGCGCGATTGGGATAAATGGTTCAAATGTTCAGATATCGATCCCACCGCCCTGTCCGGATCGGTGGTAAACCGGGTACGCATGCAAGGCTATGCCTGGCTTTTTGCTTGCCGTATTTTCCGGCGGCCTATCCGTACCTATAAGCTCCTGCGATTGTTAGGCCGGCATATGAAGAGAACCGATATCTTTAAGTTGCTCTGGAGCCCATTTCGGCGCCGGAGTTTAAGCCGGAAACCGGATCTCCCGGCCAGGATGATGGAGCTAGGACTCACCGAACCCCTCAGAAATATCCTCCCCATCACAGGAAGCACCCCATCCTGATAATGGCCAACAACGATAATTCTCTTTCGGTCTAATCTTGACTAGTTAGATTACGGGGTAAAAATTATGACCCAATCTGATGCATGTTCGAACCATGAATGTAACAGGTTAGATTCTGATACACCCATTAAAATTGATCCTCTAAGTTTCTTCCGGTATGCTTCCTTTAGTAAAGATCGCTGGCAGGAGCTTATCGGACTCACTATCAACCACTGTACCTTTGGCTTGGGAACCATCAAGAAAATAGATGGGGAATATATCTATATAGACCTACCCCAGCGCCAAGGCAAAAAACAACTTACGGAATTTGGGCTGGATTCTTTCCGGAGAGGTTTTTTCAATAATCTTGAGGTTAATAATGCCTTGCAGCAGAAAATCTTGGCGCCGGTTGAGGCCAGCCCAGAAATGCCATCTCAATCAGCAACCGTAGAGGCAGAAACTCCCCAGGAACCAGCTAAAAAGAAGAGAAAATACACTAAAACAACTAAAAAACAAGGATAGTTGATAAAGTCAAAGGTTATAGGCGAGAGGCTAGGCGGCTGGCCGTCAAAAACATTGCCTACCTTAAGCCTGTTGAGCGGAATAATAAGGCGGTCTGCTTTTAAATACCCTTACCTCAGAAGCAATGCCATATCAAAATAACTTGGGCTCACAACTATTGTCTCAGGATAATCACATCATTTTTTAACCCTCTTATTATACAGGGAATATTTTTGTCGAACCTAGAAGGAGAAGAAAAGGAGTTTATGGAATTTAGCATATTCGATTTTCACCACCAGGTCACGGCCGGCGTTGTGGCGGCACGATTTAGGACGCCTACGCCGATCCAGGCCAAGGCAATCCCGCTAATCATGCAAGGGCATGACGTTGTGGGCCTAGCCCATACCGGTACCGGGAAGACCGCGGCCTTTGTGCTGCCTATCCTGCATCGCTTGATGCAGGGCGAGCGTAGGCAGGTCAGGGCTCTTGTTATTGCCCCCACCCGCGAATTGGCCCAGCAGATTCACGAAGCCATAGGAACCCTGGGAAGCCGGACCGGACTCAGGAGCGTTACTATTTATGGCGGAGTTGGTTTCAATCCTCAGGTGGATAAGCTGAAGCGCGGCGCCGAGATTGTCGTTGCCTGTCCGGGTCGCCTGCTTGACCACATGAATCAGGGCACCATCGACCTGTCGAATCTGGAAGTGCTCGTCCTGGATGAGTCAGACCGGATGTTCGATATGGGATTTCTGCCTGATATTAGAAAGATCATCAAGCACGTGCCGACAGAACGCCAGACACTGTTGTTTTCGGCAACCATGCCTGATGATATTCTTCATCTGGCCCACGAAGTACTAAAAGCACCGGTTACGGTGCAGGTCAACAATATTGGACCGGCAATCAATGTCTCACACAGGCTTTATCCGATCAAGCAGCACCTCAAAACCGCGCTCCTTCTCGAGCTGTTGCGCCATACCAACACTGAATCGGTATTGATCTTTACGCGCACCAAACACCGGGCCAAACGGTTAGGGGAACAACTGGGGAAGGCCGGCTATCGCGCCACGTCACTGCAGGGAAATCTCTCCCAGGGGCGGCGACAGGCCGTGATGAACGGATTTCGCAACGGTACGTTCCAGATACTGGTGGCTACTGACATTGCCGCACGCGGGATTGACGTAACCCAGATTTCCCATGTTATCAATTACGACATGCCGGATACTATCGATGCCTATACGCATAGAATCGGACGTACCGGCCGAAATACGAAAACCGGGGATGCCTTCACTTTCATTACCTCTGAAGATGAGGATATGGTTCGCCGGATCGAGAATGTCCTCCGCACCAGGGTTAGACATTGTATACTTGACGGTTTTGATTATAAAAAAGCTGATGCGCTGCCCGATTGCAAGTTAGCCCGACCGTTGTCCCAAGCTCAGCGCCGCAGAGAACGGAAAAAAACTGAACCATCCAAAGGGCGCGGTAAAGATTCACAGTTTTTCGGACACAGATAAAGATTAAATCAGGCCAGCCACCGGGGGGGTCACTTGAGATGATTTGCTCCGATGGCCCAGGCCTCACACTACCGTTATTATGTTGATCCTTTGAGACACCTCCGAGGATATCGTATTTTACCTTAATCGGTACCGAAAAGAATTGTAGACCAAACCAAGATCCTCACCCGCCCTTCCCACCTAAAAAAACTTGTCAGACACTGATGAATGATAAACAAAGTTTAATCTGCTCTTCTTTTTCTCTTTAAATATATGCTATTCTAGACATATAATGAATTAGTCGTATAAACCAGATTAAGGGGGAAAATCGGTCATGAAGAGGATTGTATTTCTGTTAGGCATTATGTACATCATCAGTAGTTCTGGTGTCTGGGCCGGGGCGCAGTCGGAAATTCTGGTTTCCGCCGCCATCAGCCTGAAAAATGCCTTTACGGAGCTCGGCCAACTCTATCAGAAGAAGCATTCCGACGTCAAAGTAAGCTTTAACTTCGGCGCCTCCGGCGATCTGGCCCGGCAGATTCAGGGAGGGGCGCCGGTGGCGGTCTTTGCTTCGGCGGCTCAGAAAGATATGGATGTGCTTGACCAGGCTGGCATGTTAGTGCCGGGAAGCCGTAAGGATTTTGCCGGCAACGGGGTAGTCCTGGTTCAACCCCGGCAGGTATCCGTCAAAATTGGCGGTTTTCAAGATTTAACCAGACCTGAGATAAAAAAGATCGCCATCGGCAATCCCAAGACGGTTCCGGCGGGAAGATATGCCATGGATGTCATTAATTACTTTAAGATTGCCGATGTCATTCAACCCAAGTTGGTCCTGGCGGAAAATGTCCGGCAGGTGTTGGATTATGTCTCCCGAGGGGAAGTAGACGCCGGTCTGGTTTACCAAACCGATGCCTTGACCCGTCCCAAGGAAGTGCAGGTAATAACCCTGGCTCCACCTGCCAGCCACAAGCCGGTGGTGTATCCTCTAGCTTTAATCAAAGGCGCCGCCGATACTGCGGCGGCCAAAGAGTTTATCAGCCTGATTCTTTCTGCCGAGGGGCAGGACATACTCAAAAAGTATGGGTTTAAACCAGTTTCAAAAAATTAAGTATAAAATAACGCAGACCTGGTAGCTGGGAGAAAACTATTCCGACCCAACCATCAGCCTTTCCACCCGGAAACCGTTTACATAAAACCGGAAACTGTTTTTTATGTTAGACAGCGCCACACTTTTTTCTTTAAAACTCTCCCTGCAGGTGGCCGGCCTGGCCACCGTATTGGTCATGGCCAGCGGGATCGGCATGGCCTATCTGCTGGCCCGCAGAGATTTTTTCGGCAAGGAATTGCTGGACATCTGCCTGACCCTGCCTCTGGTCCTGCCGCCTACGGTCACGGGCTATTATCTGATCATCCTGTTCGGCCGCAACGGCGTTATCGGACGCCTCGTCTACGAGTGGACCGGCTGGACCATTATGTTCAGTTGGCAAGCGGCGGTCCTGGCCTCGTATGTGGTGGCCCTGCCCTTGATGATCAAAACGACGCGGGCCGCCCTGGAAGCAGTGGACCGCAACCTCATCAATGCCTCTTATACCCTGGGACACTCGGAGTGGCGCACGGCCCTCTGGGTCGTTCTGCCCTTGGCCAAGAAAGGCATCATCGCCGGAACCGTTCTCACCTTCGCCCGCGCCTTGGGCGAATTTGGGGCCACCCTGATGCTGGCCGGGAACATCCCCGGCAAGACCGATACCATGCCGCTGGCCATTTACACCTTGGCCAGCAGCGGCGAATGGCGTCAGGCAAATTTCATGGTCATCTTCCTGACGCTGATATCCGGGTTATTCCTCTACGTGGCCAATCGTTTCAGCCGGAGGATGGCGTAATGGGGCTGGCGGTACAGGCAATCAAGCGGGTCAATGGCTTCAAGTTAGAGGTGGACTGGCAGATAGGAAATGAACTGGCCGTGCTCTTCGGCTATTCCGGCGCCGGTAAGTCATTGACCTTACAGCTCATCGCCGGATTTCTGCAGCCTGATACCGGGCGGATTACCGCCAACGGCCAGGTGCTGTTTGACAGTCGGATGCGAATCAACGTCCCGCCGCAACGGCGCTCTCTGGGCTATGTCTTTCAAGACCTGGCGCTCTTCCCGCATATGACGGTGCGGCAGAACATTGCTTATGGAGCTACTGGATTATCCCGAACGGAAAGGGAACAACGGGTTGAAGAGATGTTGCACATTTTCCATCTGGAGGGGTTGGCCCGCAAACCCCCGGCAGAGATTTCCGGAGGCCAGAAGCAAAGAGTGGCTCTGGCTCGGGCCCTTATCCGAAGACCACAGGCCCTGCTCCTGGATGAACCGTTCTCAGCCCTGGATAATCCCCTGCGGCGGGAGATGCGCCGGTTTTTAAAACAGATTCACCGCGAGTTTGCCCTACCGGTGATCCTGGTAACTCACGATCTCCTGGAGGCAACCAGCCTGGCGGATACCCTGCTTATCTACACTGCTGGTAAAATCGCCCAGAGAGGGAGCCCCCAGGCGATCATCAGTCAACCGCGCACCCCAGAGGTGGCGGCGCTGGTAGCGTCTTATGATGGGCAGAGTCTCCAGAATCCTCAAGGAGATGAAAATTTAGATTGATTGCCTGCAAGTAACTTCTGCAAGGAAAGAGATATTGCCATGTAGGGGCGAATCTTGTGTACGCCCCTAGGTGAGGGCGAATACAAGATTCGCCTTTACAACAATAGCTCTGTTTGCCGATAAACTACAATTACACATGGTCTAACAGCCGAAATTGCATTTCGGGAAGGTACAGGTGGGGCATTCCTGGCAGAGGGCGCCGTGTCCCATGGCTGCCAGATCCTGCCGGGTGATGGTCAGGCCGGTCAGCAGACGGGGGAGCAACAGATCAAAGCTGGTATTCTTATAATATAGGGCGCAGGCCGGAACACCGATAACCTGCACCGCCCCAATACTGGCCAATAGGGTCATGGCTCCGGGTAAAATCGGCGCTCCATAGAGCAAGTCCTCCGCCCCGGCGTCGATCAGCCCCTGACGGGTGACATCGTCCGGATCCACCGATAGGCCGGCGGTCGTGACCAACAGGTCAATCCCTTTGTCCAGCAGGTCGGCTACCGCCTGACGGATGGCCTCCCGCTCATCCGGCACAATAATTACTCCCAAAACCCGGCTGCCCAGATATTCCACCTTTGCCTGGATTATAGGGGCAAACTTATCCTGAACCAGACCGCGGACGATTTCGGTGCCGGTGACCAGGATACCGACGCGGGCCCGGCGCAGGGACCGGACCTCATAGACCGGTCCGGCTTTTAGGACCGTCAGGGCCTGCTGCAAGGCAGCGGTCGGCAGATACAGAGGAACAGCCCGGGTACCGGCAATAATCTGTCCCTCGCGGACAATTCGAAAACCTTGGCGGCCGGCGCACATCACCCCTTCTACCAGATTAAACCGGGTCAACCGTTCCCGGTTTACCAACAGTAATCCGTCGCGCTCGGCCCGCAGGTTGATCTTGCCTTCCCGGGGTGGTCCATTAAAACACACCCCTGGCCCGGCCAGAGCCTGGGCAAAGGCCAAGGCGGCGGCGTCTTCATGCGTCCATTCTTCCGGATCGGGTTGGTTATCGGCGACAAAGATGTGATAGCGCCCCATCTGGTGCAGCCGGCAGAGGTCGCCTACGGTAATTTCCTGGCCATGAAGCAGAGCTGGCCCCTTGCTCACCCCCGGAATGATCTTTGTCATGTCGTGTAAAGCCGTCCGCCCCACTGCTTTTTCCACCGGGGTTCTGGTCAGGAGCGGCGCATCAATCTGCGTTGGACCAATTTCACCAGGTACTTGAGCGTACGGCGTTTCTCCCTGGCAGGCCCGACAGAGAAGACCGTCGGCAATCGGATAAGCCTCGCGGCATTGGGGGCAGATACCGATCTCTCCTTTGCTCCGGCGCATTAGAAATTGGGGCTGCATCCGAATCGGCTGCAAGCTGCAGATAGAATCCCCGGCGGCTTCAATTTCTTGCATCAATCGCGGGGTATCCTGCTCTTTTTTGGGCTTGAGTTTCAAGAACCAGGTCTTGATCTCCGGCCAATCCGAGAGTTTTTCCGGGTCCACATAGACCCGCCAACCCTCGCCGCAGTATTTGTCATAGAGACTCAAGGCATAGCGACCGAAATGGAAGACTCGCAGCCAATTATTGCCGACCGAACAGGGGGTAAGGAGTTGAATGGCGTCCGGGAGGCAACTGCGGGTCTCGCAGACAGCATCGTACAGGACGCCTTCAGGCAACCTCTGTTGAGCCGCTGCGACCATATAGCCGCCGACAAGAACCCCCGGAGCGGTGTAGCCATGAAAAGCCTTGACCATCACTAAATATTCCTGCCAGCTATAAGGACCGATATTCATTACGCCACCTTCTGAAATTTATAAATAAGGAACGGCGGACAGTGCCTATCTGGCATATTTACCGCCGTTGCTAAGCTCAATCCTGCCGTCCTTTGATTTATGGACGTTAGTCCATTTTATGTTAATAATAACATTAATATTATTGCCATTTAGCGATTGACAGGTTTTTTTCAGCTCACTATACTATAACCTATGTCAATTATGACATAATTATGATAAAGAGCCAACTAAAATGATATCATGACTCATACGGGCTCTGTCAGGTTCTGGGCGTTCCAGACGAAAATTTTTTTCTGATGGTATCGCCGGTCATCGGATTCACATTCCAAAGAAAGGACGGAGGTAAATCTTGTCATGTCTAAGCCGACGCTGACCCTGGACGGCCGAGTGGTAGAGTTCGATCCGGGGCAGACTATTCTGGAAGTGGCGCGCCAGGCGGGAATATACTCTATCCCCACCCTCTGTTATATGAAAAATACTCACCCCACCGGCTCCTGCCGCGTCTGCGTGGTGGAGATAGAAGGTTGGCGCACCCTGGCGCCCGCCTGCTCCACCGCCGCCACCGCCGGAATGGTGATTAAGACTGAGTCAGAGCGCGTGACTGCAGCCCGGAAGATGGTTATCGAACTCCTGTTGTCCTCCGGCAATCACAACTGCCTGGTCTGCGAAGCCAACGGTGCCTGTGAGCTCCAGGCCCTGGCCTATCGTTACCAGGTTCCTACTCCCAGCTTTGCGGCGCCGCCCGATACACCCTATTATTTTGAGGACGATAATAAGCTGATCGTTCGGGACTTTTCCAAGTGTATCATGTGTGGCCGCTGTGTCAGGGCCTGCAATGAGATTCAGGTCAACCGGGCTATTCAGATCGGTTACCGCGGCTCGCACAATAAGATCGTCGCCAAGAGTGATCTGCCCTATAAAGATTCCGACTGTGTATTCTGCGGCCAGTGCGTCCAGGCCTGTCCCGTCGGCGCCTTGACCGAAAGGAAGGCCAAAGGCCTGGCCCGCTCCTGGGAAACCCAGAAGGTACGCACCACCTGTCCGTATTGCGGTGTGGGCTGCCAGTTGCTCCTGCACCTGAAGGGCGAGCGCATCGTCAAGGTCACCGGTGTGGAAGGAGCGGCCCCCAACCAGGGTCGGCTTTGCGTCAAGGGCCGGTTTGGTTATGATTTTATTTATTCCCCAGAACGTCTGACTACCCCATTGATTCGAGATAAGAAGGAGGGAGAGCTGCGGGAGGCCTCTTGGGATGAGGCCCTGGACCTGGTAGCCGGCAGAATCAAGGATACCATCGCCAAGCACGGCCCCGATGCCATTGCTGGGGTGAGCTGTGCCCGCAGCATCAACGAAGATTCCTATCAGATGCAAAAACTCTTCCGCGCCGTGATCAAGACCAACAATATTGATCACTGCGCCCGTACCTGACACGCCCCCACTGTCGTCGGTCTGGCGACTGCATTCGGTTCCGGGGCTATGACCAATTCTTTTGCTGACTTTCCCAAGGCCAAAGGTTTCTTCTGCATCGGCACGAATATGACCGAGGCCCATCCAGTGGCTGCCACGTTCCTGAAGAACGCCGTCTTGAATGGCGCTCAACTCATCGTGGCAGACCCCCGCCGCACCAAGCTGGCCGAAATGGCCGATATCCACGTCCCCATCAAGGTAGGCTCTGACGTGGCTTTCCTGAATGGCTTGATGTATGTGCTTATTACTGAAAACCTGTACGACCAGAAATATGTCGAAAGCTGTTGCACCGGCTTTGAGGCTCTCAAGGCCAAGGTATTGGAATATCCCCCGGAAAAAGCAGCCCCCATTGTGGGCATTGAACCCGAGCTATTCCGGGTGGTGGCCCGCCGCATGGCTGCGGTCAAACCCCAGATGCTGATCTACACCCTCGGCATCACCGAGCACACCTGTGGGGTCAATAATGTCTTAAGCACCGCCAATATTCAAATGCTCCTGGGCAACGTCGGTTTTGAGTGCGGCGGCGTCAACCCGCTGCGGGGTCAGAACAACGTTCAGGGGGCCTGCGATATGGGAGCACTCCCGAATGTTTTTCCCGGCTACCAAAAGGTTATCGACCCGGCGGCCCGGGCCAAATTCGAGGCCTTCTGGGGAGTGAAAGACCTGCCGGATAAAAACGGGTTGATGATGCCCCAGATGATGGACGGCCTGCCCACCGGCAAGGTCAAGTTGTTTTACGTCTTCGGGGAGAATCTGGCCAACACCGAACCGGACATTCACCATGTAGAGAAGTGCCTGGCCTCGGCGGAATTCATGGTCTGCCATGATATCTTCCCTACCGAGACAACCCGATTTGCCGACGTCATCTTCCCGGCCGCGGCCTGGTGTGAGGACGACGGCACCTTTGCCAGCAGCGAACGCCGGGTCAACCGGGTGCGGAAAGTCAAGCAGCCCCCGGGCCAGGCCAAACCCAACTGGTGGATATTCAAGGAACTGGCTAAACGTCTGGGACAGGAATGGGCCTCCAATAGCGCCCAGGAGATCTGGGATAACGAGGTCTCTCATCTGGCCCCGGCCCTGGCGGGAATTAAATACTTCCGCATTGAGGGAGACGGTGTCCAGTGGCCGGCGCCCAACCTGGAGCATCCGGGCACCTGCTATCTCCACAAAGATGGCTGCTTCACCTGCGGTCAGGGTGTCTTCACCCCGGTGGATTGGACCCCGCCGGCGGAAGTGCCGGATGCTGAATATCCTTTTGTCCTCAGCACCGGCCGCCGCCTCTATCATTATCATTCCCGTACCCAGACCGGCCGCAGCGTTGGACTTAATGAAAGGTTAGGGGAAGAAACGGCGGATATTTCTCCGGCCGATGCCGCTGCGTTGGGAATCAGCAATGGGGAAAAGATCAAGCTCTCCACCCGACGCGGGCAGGTCATGGTCAAGGCATTGGTCACACCCCAAGTACCGCCGGGCATGGTGTGGATGGCCTTCCATTTCCGAGAGGGCTGCGCCAACTGGCTCACCCACGCGGCCTTTGATCCTGTCTCACAGACTGCGGAGTATAAGGCCTGTGCCGTCAAAATTGAGAAGGCAGGATAGAGGGAGGAAAAACCATGTCTGCACACTGCCATTCGCACAGCGCTCCGGCCCCGGAGATCACCCCGGAGCAGTGGAACGCCATCGACAGCATCATTGAGTCGTATCGGAATGTCCCCGGCAACCTGATGCCGGTCCTCCAGGCGGTTCAGGAAGAGATCGGCTGTCTGCCGCCTACGGTCCAGGACCGCATCGCCACCGGCCTCAACATCCCCGGCAGCGATGTCTTTGGGGTCATGAGCTTCTATTCCATGTATACCTGGCGGCCCAAGGGGAAGTACGTCATCCGCTTCTGCGAATCACCTCCCTGCCACATCCAGGGGGCCGACAACCTGCTGGAATTCACCCAGGCCGAGTTGGGTGTGCCGCTCAAGCACACCACCAAGGACGGCCTCTTCACCTTGGAGACCACCGCCTGCCTGGGGGTCTGCGAAGTGGCCCCGGCCATGCAGATCAACGAGGTGGTGCACGGCAACCTCACCAAGGACAAGATCAGGCAGATCCTGGCCGACTACCGGGCCGGGAAGGCCCCGGACTATAAAAAACTGCCCTACAGCACCAACGCCTTCCGCAGCTACAAACAGGCCCCGGGAGAATTGATCCTCCTGGAGAACGTCGGGGTCATCGATCCCGAGAAGATCGACGACTACCTGGCCAAGGGCGGCTACCAGGCCCTGAAACAGGCGCTCACCGGCATGACCCCGGAAAAGATCGTGGAAGAGGTCAAGGCCTCCGGCCTGCGGGGCCGGGGCGGGGCGGGTTTCCCCACCGGACTGAAGTGGTCCTTTACCCGGCCCCTGGACGTTCCCCAGAAATACATCATCTGCAACCTGGATGAGGGCGAGCCGGGCACCATCAAAGACCGCTACATCGTCGAAGGCGACCCCCACAAGCTCTTGGAGGGCATGGCCATCGCCGGGTTCGCAGTGGGGGCCGACAAGGGCTATATCTACTGCCGGGGGGAGTACTACCTCTGTAAACACCGGCTGGCTACGGCCATTGCGCAGGCAAGGGCTAAGGGATATCTCGGAGAAAACCTCTTCGGCCGCGGCTTCTCCTTCGACATCGAGGTCCGCTCCGGGTTCGGCTGCTACATCTGCGGCGAGGAGACGGCGCTGATCGAGTCCATCGAAGGCAAACGGGGCTATCCCCGCTCCAAGCCGCCTTTCCCGGGGGTGGCAGGATTGTGGCAGAAGCCGACAATTGTCAACAACGTCGAGACCCTGGCGGCAATCCCGGCCATTATCACCCGAGGTGGGGAGTGGTACAAATCCCTGGGCACGGCCGACACCACCGGCACCAAGATCTACCAGATCATCGGCCATGTCCGGACGCCGCAGATCGTGGAGGTCCCGGCGGGCATCACGCTAAGAGAGCTCATCGACACCTATGGCGGCGGCATGCGGGACGGCGGGAAGTTCAAGATGTGCCAGACCGGGGGCGCCTCGGCCGGTATCGTCGGCCCCGAGGCCCTGGACGTGCCGGTTGACTTCGGCATGGCCAAGGTGGGCGGCGCTTTGGGTTCGGGAACCATGCTGGTGATGGATGAATCCGTCTGCGCCGTGGACTTCGCCCGCAGCGTGGCGGTCTTCTTCGCCCACGAGTCCTGCGGCCAGTGCACCCCCTGCCGGGAAGGGACGCGCCAGCTCCTGCAGACCCTGACCCGCATCTGGGAGGGCAAGGGGCAGCCCGGCGACCTCGATTTTTTGGAGAGGCTGGGCAAGACCATGATGGACGCCTCGTTCTGCCCCCTGGGCCAGACGGCCCCGGCGCCGCTCTTCAGCCTGCTGAAACGCTTCCGCCAGGAGTTCGAGGACCACATCGCCGGCAAGTGCACCCACGGGGTATGTAAGATGGGTTAAAACCGTCAGACAATCAAAACATTCGCGGCCATTTGTCGGCCCCGATGGATTAAAATCCCCCCTTATCCATTTTAATACCGAGGGTCAGGGGGGATTTAACTTATATAAAAACAGTGAGCCGTGAGCCGTGAGCCGTGAGCCGCAAAAACATTATTGTGAGCAGCCGCCACGATTCTGTTTTTATGCTTCGTTGTGTTCGGGAGAACATGTGCACTTATATAAAAACAGTGAGCCGTGAGCCGTGAGCCGTGAGCCGCAAAAACATTATTGTGAGCAGCCGCCACGATTCTGTTTTTATGCTTCGTTGTGTTCTTGAGAACATGTGAACATATATGAGAACAGTGCTCTTATAGACGGCGGGCGCGGCCCGCCCTAGGCGGAAATTGCCGCTAAATTATCGATAATGGGATAGGCCGCCGCTTATATTTAACATGGTCGATGAGAAAAAATTTATATGAACACAGTGGGCAGTGGGCAGTGAGCAGTGGGCAGAAAAAACATTATTGGGAGCAGCCGCCACGGTTCTGTTTTCATATTTCGTTGTGATCACCAAAACCTGACAATTTATAAGTCGGACTTCACTTTTCGGTTCGAGCTTGCCAAGCGGGATGAGCTCCAGTAAGATGAAGCATGGCACAGGTTCTGATCTGGCGAGGTCCGGTAGATGATAGAATCTTGGATCCGGCATTGCCGACGCTTCAGGAGGGGGGCGTTATTGCGTGCCCTACTGAAACATATTACGCCCTGGCCGTGGATGCTTTCCAGGAGTCGGCCTTGCATCGACTCCTCCAGCTCAAGAAAAGGCCGAGGTCTAAGGGACTGCTCGTGCTGTTGGCTGATCTGCAGATGCTGGATCTGGTAGCAGCAGAAGTTCCATCACTAGCCCAACGACTGATGGCGCAGTTTTGGCCCGGCCCGCTCACCCTCATATTGAAAGCCCGGCCAGATTTGCCCAAGGCCCTGACTGGTGGAGATAATACTATCGGGGTGCGGGTATCGAGCCATCCCCTGGCGCAACATCTGCCGCAGATGTATGGTCGCCCCGTCACCGGAACCAGCGCCAATCTTTCAGGACAGGCGCCAATGATCAGTGCCTCGCAGATAGAGCAGGAACTAGGCGCGCAGATTGATCTAATCCTAAAAAACAGCCCCTGCGGCGGCGGCTTGCCGTCAACCATCCTTAATATTACCTGCAAGCCTCCTCTTTTAGTACGAGCCGGCGCCGTCAGCCTGGAGCACCTCGAAGAATGCATCGGTGTAATCAGAGGCTTATAATTTAAGTCTTCTGAATAGTAAATGGTTATGGGATCTTAAATGGTGCAGCAAAGAATCACGGCAGAACCAGAATCCCTGGTTATGGCCGGAGACCTGGGGGGAACGAACTTCCGTCTGGCCTTGGTGACCAGGACTGGGGAGATTATCCGACGTCTGACTCTGCCAACCCCCAAGGGTAAGGGCGCCGATCACCTTCTAGACCGGATGGCTGCCGCCATATTAGGCCTGATGGAAGAGGAAGGCATTATTCCAGGGCGCCTTCAAGCCGTTGGAATGGGGATAGCCGGTCTCATCCAACCAGATAAAGGACGGGTAGTGAAATCCCCTAATATTCCCGAATTGGACTGGATCTGGCTTGGACCGGAACTCAGGCGGCGGTTGCCTTGGCCGGTAACCATAGACAACGACGCTAATCTCTTTGCCCTGGGCGAACATTACCAGGGAGCTGGCCGCGGCGAGGACAACCTGTTGGGCCTCACTCTGGGAACCGGCGTCGGCGGCGGCTTAATCCTGAACGGCAGGCTCTGGCAGGGGGCCGGCGGCCCTTCAGCAGAGGTCGGCCATATTACCATCGACCCGGAAGGCGAGCGCTGTTCCTGTGGCAACCAGGGTTGCCTGGAGACCTTGGCTTCAGCCACCTGGACGGTGAGATGGACAGCCGAACGCTTGGCTGCCGGACAAAAATCCCTGCTCCAAAAAAACTGGCGGGAAAATCCCGAGGGACTCTCAGCCTTGACGATTTATCAGGCTGCGACTGCCGGAGATGCCCTGGCGCAAAAAGCCTTTCAGCGGGTCGGCCGAGCCCTGGGAATTGCCATAGCCGATGTGGTGCACCTCCTGGGCATCCCTTTGATCATTATTGGCGGCAACTTCGCCCAGTCTTGGGATCGATTCATCGGTCCACTGAGAGAAGAGTTGGAACGAAGACTCACGTTCTTCCCAGCGGCTAAGCTAGTCATTCGACCCGCGGCCTTGGGCGATAATGGCGGCCTCTTGGGCGCCGCCAGGCTGGCGTGGATGCAGGTTTCCTGCTAATAGTTGTTATCGGAACTCTGTTGTTCGTCTGACGTTCGATTAATCGAGTGTAGAAATAATAGTCGAAAATCCTCGGATAAGGAATCAATATCATATTTTGACCAGGGAGGGCGGTTCAACGAAGTGTTGAGATCAGGCGGAGGACTGGGCTTGCTAAAATGCAGATTGAGAATTTCCAAGAGGTTCGGAACAGGCAATTGGGCATATAATTTACTGATCGTAATCACCAACTCAAAGTGTTCATGGAACAACCAGCGATTATAAGGCCGCATCTGTCTTTCCCCTTTATTTAAAGATTACCATATCCCTCCCGCACAAGGCAAGATTCCTCCAGCGCTTTCCAACTGTCTTGTAATTTTAAGGCAGACTATGATAGAGTGGAGTCGGAAAAATTCAGTCGGAGGAAATATTTTCAATTTTATGATTGTATTTCTGGTAAATTACAATAAAATTGATAACTAGAAATATGATAGAAATCTGATTGCTCTTTTTAGGTTTCCGACGGTATGACAACGGGTGAGATTAGCCACAGGACAGACAGCTCAGACCAAGGAAGGTTAAGGTGCTAATTTTCACGCGCAGAATAGGAGAGTCAATCCGTATCGGCCATGATATTCGAGTCAGAATAATTGATATCAAAGGAAAACAGGTGCGTTTGGGTATTGAAGCACCCCCGGAAGTGATCGTTCACCGCGAAGAGATATATCTCCGTATCAACGAAACCAACGCCCAATCCCATGAAAATGCGGGCGGAGACCCCGTGCCGGATTAATTCCCAGCAATAAATTAACTCGTGCCCATCCGGAAAGGGGATACCTTAAACTCTGTTATCCTTCCTGCGGCGAAGGTTTGAGAATACCGCCAGTGGTCGAAGGACAACAGATCTCAACAGGCCCTTTCCCTCACCTTTTCCTTTCACCAGCACCCGCCGCTTATAATCAACCAGCCGATAGTCCGGCACTGACTCAAGGGATTTACCCTCCTGCCACCGCCGCGTGGTTACCCATATCCCAATCTCTTATAATCCCATGACTTCTAGCTTATCATTGTATTTCACGTCTCACTTCAAAGTGTGGAACGTCTATTTCAGGGACGTATGATACTCCTGTAGGCTTTTGACGGTTAGCTGGCCGGTCTTGACGGCCCGGATGGCCTCGAGGGTGGCCCTGGCGGCGGCAATGGTGGTAGTGTAAGGAATGTCGTATTCCAGGGCGGTCCGGCGGATGGAGAAGGAATCGTCGGTAGTATAACGTCCCTGGGGCGTGTTAATCAGCAGGGCGATGTCCTGGCTCTTGATCCGATCGATGATATTCGGCCGCCCGGCCCGTATCTTATGAACCATGGCAACCTTAACCCCATGCTGGCAAAGATAATCCGCCGTCCCTTGGGTAGCCAGGAGTTCAAACCCCAATTTTTGAAATCCCCGAACGATTTCGAGCAGGGCAGGTTTGTCCGAATTTTTAACGCTGAAGAGCACTCCCCCCTCTAAAGGCAGTTGTTGCCCTGCCGCTATCTGGGATTTAGCAAAGCTCAAGGCAAAGTTCTCATCTAAACCCATGACTTCGCCGGTAGAGCGCATCTCCGGACCTAGGAGCGGGTCCACACCTGGAAAGCGGCGGAAAGGGAAGACCGCCTCTTTTACCGCAAAGTACGGCGGTTTTGCCTGGCGGGTGAAGCCGAGTTCATCTAAAGTAGCTCCAAGCATCACCTTCGTGGCCAGTTTGGCCAGCGGTACGCCGGTGGCCTTGCTGACAAAAGGAATGGTCCGGGAGGCCCGGGGGTTGACCTCCAGGATATAGACCTGGCCGTCTTTGACGGCAAACTGGATGTTCATCAAACCCACCACACCCAACTCCGCCGCCAGGGCTTGGGTCTGGCGGGTAATTTCTTTCAGGATGGCCGGAGGCAGGGAATACGGCGGCAAGACGCAGGCCGAGTCCCCTGAATGGATGCCGGCCTCTTCAATATGCTCCATGATGCCGCCGATGATGGTGGTCTTCCCGTCGGCGATGGCGTCTACGTCCACTTCAATAGCGTCTTCTAAAAACTTGTCGATCAGAATGGGATGCTCCGGCGACGCCTCGAGGGCCCAACTCATGAAGTTGGCCAGAACCCGATCATCGGCGACAATCTGCATGGCCCGTCCCCCCAAGACATACGACGGCCGCACCACCACCGGATAGCCGATCTGCTTGGCGATCTTTAAGGCCTGGGCCGTGCTGGCGGCGGTGCCGTTGTCCGGCTGCCGCAGTTTTAAACCGGACAACAGGCGCTTAAAACGCTCCCGATCCTCGGCGCGGTCAATGGCGTCCGGAGAGGTTCCCAAAATCTTCGCTCCGGCCTGGGCAAGCGGAACTGCCAGATTCAAGGGCGTCTGGCCGCCGAACTGGACAATGAGGCCCAGGGGCTTCTCGCTGGCGATGATGTTGAGGACGTCCTCCCGGGTCAGGGGTTCGAAAAACAGTTTATCGGAAGTGTCGTAATCGGTGCTCACCGTCTCGGGATTGGAGTTGACCATAATCGACTCAATCCCCATTTCTTTTAAGGCAAAGGAGGCGTGGCAGCAGCAATAGTCGAATTCGATACCCTGGCCGATACGGTTGGGACCACCGCCCAAGATCACCACCTTGGACCGCTCGCTCCGGCGGCTTTCATCTTCCACCTCATAGGTGGAATAATAATAAGGCGTATAGGCCTCAAACTCCGCGGCGCAGGTGTCGACCAATTTGTAGACCGGTCTGATATCGTAGTCCAACCGGAGTCGGCGGATTTTTTCTTCCGTTAATCCCCAAAGGTGGGCTAACTGGACGTCGGAAAAGCCAAATTCCTTGGCTCGCCGCAGCATCTCCGCCAGGTGCGGTCCCTCCCGCCCCTGTTGCAGCAGGATTCCATAGGAGGCCAGTTCATCGCTGAATTGCACCATGTCCCTGATCTGAGATAAAAACCAGGAATCGATCTTGGTCAGTTCATAGACCTCGGGAATAGACATCCCCTGCCGGAAGGCCTGGCGTAGATAGAACAGGCGCTGCGAATTCGGGGTGCGCAGTCTGTCAAGCATGATTTCCCAGGGCTGTTCCTTGATATCCTTGCCGTCGGCGCCTAAACCGAAGCGGGAGATCTCCAGGGAGCGCAATCCTTTCTGCAAGGCCTCCTTGAAGGTGCGGCCGATTGCCATGACCTCGCCCACCGACTTCATGGAGGTAGTCAGTAAATCTTCGGCGCCGGGGAACTTCTCAAAGGTCCAGCGGGGGATTTTAACTACACAATAATCGATGCTGGGCTCGAAGGAAGCGTAGGTCTCTTTGGTGATATCGTTGGGGATCTCATCCAGGGTAAATCCGACCGCCAGTTTGGCGGCTATCTTGGCGATAGGAAAGCCGGTGGCCTTGGAGGCCAGGGCCGAGGAACGGGAAACCCTCGGGTTCATCTCGATGACTACCATCTCTCCGGTCTGCGGCTGGACGGCGAACTGGATATTGGAACCGCCGGTCTCTACCCCGATCTCGCGGATGATGGCCAGAGAGGCATCCCGCATTCTCTGATATTCCCGATCGCTCAAAGTCTGGGCCGGCGCCACGGTAATGGAATCGCCGGTGTGGACGCCCATCGGATCCAGGTTCTCAATGGAGCAGATGATGACAACGTTATCTTTGACGTCCCGCATCACCTCCAACTCAAACTCCTTCCAACCCAATACCGACTCTTCCAACATGACCTCTTGAATCATGCTGGCCTCCAACCCATAGGCCGACAGTTCTTTCAGATCCTCCAGATTATAGGCGATGCCGCCGCCAGTGCCGCCCAGGGTGAAACTGGGCCGGACAATGATGGGATAGCTAAGAACTTCGGGAGCCTCAAGGACCTCAGCCATGGAGCGGACGATAACGCTGGTGGGGACCCTGAGATTGATGTTGGCCATGGCGTCCCGGAAAAGCTGCCGGTCTTCCGCTTTTTTGATCACTTCCGGGCTGGCCCCGATCATCTCTACACCCAACCGCTTGAGGATGCCGGTGTCGGCCACGGCCACGGCACAGTTGAGCCCGGTCTGGCCACCTAAGGTCGGCAGGATGGCGTCAGGCCGCTCCCGTTCGATGATCTTACAGACCATCTCCGGCGTTATCGGCTCGATATACGTGCGGTCGGCAATCTCCGGGTCGGTCATGATCGTAGCCGGGTTGGAATTAATCAGTACTACTTCAAAACCCTCTTCCTTGAGGGCCTTGCAGGCCTGGACGCCGGAGTAGTCGAATTCACACGCCTGAGAAATAATAATCGGCCCGGAGCCGATGATAAGAATTTTTTTAATGTCGGTACGTTTGGGCATAATGGGTTAACTTATTCCCTGGTTCAGGTAACGGCTCCGAACTGAAACTGTAAGCCGTTGAAACAATTATGGTCAATTTGGTTCACCTCCGGAAATAAAAATCTTTTCGTAGGTGCTGATCTCAGACTTGCCCCCTACAGCCGGGGGATTTTCACGTTCAAATATGTGGTCTATTTTAATCTTTTCAGGCTCCGGTTAACTGCCTCCAGATCAAAAGCCTCGGGATCGAAATGTTCTCCTAGCCATTCCCGCAACTCTTCATAATCGGGGTGGTCCGGGGTGCTGGTTATGTCCAGTAAGTCCTTATAGCCCCAGACGCCACCGCAATCTTCGGGAGGACAGGCTCGCTCTCCTGCCAAACAACAAGGATAATGTCTGCCTGCATCCAGCGGAGTAATTTTTTCAACTAAAATCTCATGTTCCCAATTATCACCGAAATCATAGATATAATGGAATTTCGATCTGGCACGTTTGAGCACGTCGCGCAAGGAGACCGCTGCCAACCTGCAAAAAAAATAAACAGGGCCAAAATTATCCCCAGGCGCCGGTGATATTTCCGGAGTGAGGCTTCAGTCATGGTTTTGACTCCAGGATACTTATCTGTGACTCTATCCAGGAACGTAGTTTAACAATCAGCCTGCGAGCTTCTTGCCGATCTAATCTCATTTCTTCCGATTGAGGGAAAAGCTCATATCGAAACTCAATCGCATATGGCGTTAAGTAATCAATATCATTAAGATATTCAGGTATATCATAACCACTGTCAATTAAGAGATCGACAAGTTCCAGTAAATCATGGGTCTTACGGAAACGGAGGCCCCAACAAGACAAGAGAGCCTTCACGAGCTTCTCAGCCGCTTGCTGGCAATGAAAACCAATGACTGAATCACTAATCCGAGGGGAATCGAGCACCTCGTCCAGCAACGCTTCATCCTCCTTGGCTTTTTTCAGATAAAGCCTTGCTTGCTCAAGCTGCTTCATAAAGCACTTGTCCTTCCTGAGCAGCTTCAAAAAATACATTTCCAGGGGTTCCGGACCATTCGCGAAAAATCGCTTCACTTACCACCAGAACATCAACCGGTATTCGGAGAGGACGTAAAACCCGGCGCAGGCGCACCATCTCTTCCCTTCGATCTTTGACCTCCGGGAGAACTACCAGAAGATCCACATCGCTATCTTCACGGGGTGTCCCGCGGCCATAAGAGCCGAAAAGGATTATGAAGCTCGGTTGAGCTGCCTGTTTGAGGAGCTTTATAGCTTCCTGAATCTTTGATTTTGAAATCATCTCCGGGTTACTCTGATATGCCGGTAAAGACTTGATAATTGCGGCCGTTAAACATTAAACCGAATCTCTACAATATCCCCATCTTCAATATGATAGTCCCGGTCCACGAGGTGCACCAGTTTTTTCGCCCGGGCTTCCTGCATGTTGAAAACATTGACAAAATCATCATACTTGACAATGTCGGCCTTGATGAAGCCCCGAGCCAGATCGGTATGAATCTTGCCAGCGCAGGTGACGATATCGGCATGATAGTGCACGGGCCAGGCATGGACCTCTTTCTTCCCGACCGTGTAGAAGAAGACCATTTTGGCCTTGGCCAGGACGCGGGTGATAATCTCGTTGACCGCAAGCAGCTCACCCATTACCAGCGTCGGCTTCAGACTCAGCGGCGCCAGAGTCTTGATCAGAGCCAGCTCTTCCGGCGCCAAAGCCAGGTCGCACAGAGGCACCTCCATTTCCAGTCCCTCCAGGCATCGACTCAGCAGGGCTTTTTCACCGGCGTCTTCAGTGCGGTCCCGCCGACCTTCCAGTTTCTCCATGTCCAGGATCAGCAGGTCCAACACTTTCTCGGCCGAGACCACAAAGGCGTCGGCATGCACCAAGTCATCCCGGATAAATTCCACATAAAAGGGCGTCACCTTCAACGGATCGCACTTCTTGACCAATTCCATAAACTTGTCGTCGTGATACTTGACCTTGCCCTCGGGCAGATCAAGTCCTACGGTACATACTTTCATTGACTTTTACCTCACTTGTACATGGGATATTTTGATTTGTATATTCTAACGAGACTTCGGCGACTTTAAAGAAATTTCAAAAAATCAGCAACGGTCATATCGGCCTGCTTAATTATCTTGGCCAACGTCGATCGTTTTAAAGGCCGATGAGCTGGAACCGTCAGTTTTTGCACTCTTCCACCAGAAATTTTTTAAATGGATGTGGCTGCCCCTTTGCTGGCTTATTATCTACCCGGCCCGTATCAACGCTGAGATGACTGCGGTGAACGACAGGCTTGGAATAACCGTCATGCAACGATTTCCATAACCGAAGCTTTTTCAGGCACCTGCAAGAGCTCGTCCTCTTCAAGATATAAGGAGATTGCCTCCCGGATATTGGCCAAGGCCTCTTCCAGGGTATCCCCTGCAGAGATGCATCCGGGCAAAGACGGCACATATACCGTATAGCCCCCTTCGCCGCTTGGCTCGAATACCACTTTGAATTTCATAATTCTTCCCTCAATACCAAGGGGTCTGCAATTAAAGCCCGAATACCATCCTTGGGGCCAAGGATTGTCTCTGACTTATTGATCAAGCATACATGAGCCGCGGCCCTTAGGCTCCGGAACTGGCCTGCCTAATTCCACAGCAGTTTCAATCCAATCCTGAATGATCGTCTCAATATTGGCCACCGCCTCCTGATAGGTTTGGCCATCAGCGGCGCAACCAGCGAGCTCGGGGACTTCGGCTATGAAGGCCTGATCTTCATCGCTCCAGTAAATAATTACCTCATAGCGGTATTTACTCATCTTGGTCTCCCAAATGATATTTCAGGATAATTTGGCAGACCTGTTTGACCTGATATACTTTAGCGTTACCTTCCTTGGGCTGCAGGTTTAAAATTTCCACAGCCCCCTCTTTCGTAAAAATGTAATGGCTGCCTCGTACACGCTCTTGAAACCCTAATTTTCTGAGTAAATGACAAATGCCATCAAAAGGAATATTGTTATCAGATGCTCCCCGTAATATTCGAAAAAGAAGTTTATTGATTTCGGTCATACTTTTTTTATTCGACTAAATTCAAAAACTCATCAAACAAATAATCCGCATCATGGGGCCCGGGGCTCGCCTCAGGATGGTACTGCACCGAGAAAGCCTTAAGCTTCGGATGGCGCAGGCCCTCCAGAGTGTTGTCGTTTAAATTGACGTGGGTCAGTTCCACCGCCGGGTCATTAATGGAATTCAAATCCACAGCAAACCCATGGTTCTGGGAGGTTATCTCCACTTTGCCGTTCAGAAGATTCTTCACCGGCTGGTTGCCTCCCCGGTGGCCGAACTTGAGTTTAAAGGTACGCCCCCCCAGGGCCAAACCCATGAGCTGATGCCCCAGACAGATGCCGAACATCGGCTTCTGGCCCAGGCACTGGCGAATATTTTCCACCGCATAGGTCACCGCCGCCGGATCGCCCGGGCCGTTGGAAAGGACAATGCCATCGGGGTTGAGGGCCAAAACCGCCGCCGCCGGGGTGGCCGCGGGGACCACCAGGACCTCCAGCCCTCGCGCTTTGAGGCTGCGGATGATGTTGAACTTGACGCCATAGTCATACAATACCACCTTTTTACCGGCGCGCTGCTGCCACAAGACCTGGAGGTTTTCGGTTGGAGAATACGGACCGGCATCAGTCTCATCCCACCAATAGGGTTCGGTGCAGGTCACTAAGTCCACCAGATTGGCGCCCTCCATGCTGGGCAGCTCCCGGGCCCGGCGCACCAGTGAGGCCGGGTCCAGATCCAGAGTGGAGATTATCCCCCGCATGGCGCCAGCCTCCCGCAGCCGTTTGGTAACCGCCCGGGTGTCGATGCCTTCCACCCCCAACCGGCCGCTGGCCTCGAGGTAGTCGGCTAGAGTACCCCGAGCCCGCCAGTTTGAGGGATAGGCATAGTATTCCTTGATGATAAAACCTTCCGCCTGCACCCCCCGGGACTCGACATCCTCCAGATTAACTCCGTAGTTGCCGATCATGGGATAGGTCATGGTAACGATCTGGCCCTTATAGGAAGGATCGGTAAGGATCTCCTGATAGCCGGTCATCGAGGTGTTAAAGACCACTTCTCCGACCGCCTCCCCCGATCCGGTAAACGAACGACCCGAAAGCACCAGGCCGTCTTCCAATGCGAGCAATGCCTTCATACTATAACCCATTTGGCGCGAAATCTGATTTGCCTAAGTATATCCTAAAAAACCGGTTTGCAAAATTACCTTCGGTATCAAGTCCCGACGGTAATTATATTCACATCGTATGCCAACATGATACCTTGAATCCATTCCTTGATCTATCTCTCCGATAGCTGAAGTATTACTTTTCTGTTAGCTCCGCATAATGCTGCCGCGCCTCACCGGGGCATATCTGTCGGATGCCACCTGAGTCCAGCAGACTCGCGCCGGTCGCTTCTGCTTCGGGAGCGGCGTTATATTACAAATGAGTAATATATTATTGCCTTTGATTTACAATAATGTAATTATCATTGCCGCAAAAATCTCTTGAAACCATAAAAATGGTTGTAACTCTTGAGTTGTTTGAGGCGAATACCAGATTCGCCCATACGGATGGACCTGTCGGTGCCGTCATCCTGTCGGATGGGCACTGCCCATCATTGCTTGCTCTATTCTCTCAGATAGCCGAGGTATTACAAATGCTTTATTGATCGCAGAAGCCCCGAACCAGATTCACCCCCCCTGTTAGGGCGAATCTTCTAATCCCCCCTCTCCGCTCTTTAAGGGTTCATAAACCATAGGATGTTTGCCTCTTTTCTGTTATGCTAGGCGGAAGGTTGGTCTATGGGTCTTGCAGAAATGTAGGGAAATATTACAATTACAATAATGTAACGCGCCTGCCCGCTAAATAATATATAACTAATTATAAATACATATTATTTTTTGATTGGCACAGGTGTTGCTTATCTACGCCTGCAAATGCTTGGCTTTGATTTTCATGAACGAAAAACCTGTGAGGTGAAGTATGAATTGCCAGACAGTGGAAGATGTCTTTCAAGCGGTTAAAGACCGGCAGATCAGTTTTATCCAAATCTGGTTTACCGACATTTTGGGGGTTTTGAAAAGCTTTGCGATCCGCCCTTCGGAACTGGAAGAGGCTATGACCGAGGGAATGGGGTTCGACGGCTCCTCTATCGAAGGCTTCTCCCGTATCGAAGAGAGCGATATGATCGCCAAGCCGGACCCCGCGACTTTCCAAATTCTGCCCTGGCGACCGGATGACCAACCGGTGGCCCGGATGTTCTGCGATATCCTGCTACCGGATGGCTCGCCCTATCCCGGCGACCCCCGCTATGTCTTGAAGCGGATGTTGGCCAAGGCCGCTGAGAAGGGTTATACTTACTATACCGGACCGGAATTGGAATACTTTTATTTTGCCAATAACGAAAATCCCATTATCATCGATAAGGCCGGTTATTTCGATACTACTCCATTGGACCGGGGCAATGACTACCGCCGTGAGACTATTTTCGCCCTTGAAAAGATGGGCATCCGGGTGGAATACTCCCACCATGAGGTGGCGGATTCCCAGCATGAAATCGACCTGCGCTACGACGAAGGCCTGAGAATGGCCGACAAGACTATGACCTACCGGTTGGCGGTCAAAGAAATCGCCCGACAGCACGGGGTTTATGCCACCTTTATGCCCAAGCCCATCTTCGGCATCAACGGCAGCGGCATGCATACCCATCAATCTCTCTTTACCGGCAGTAAAAACGCCTTTTATGATCCTAAGGATCAGTATCATCTCTCGGCCTTGGCCAAAAACTACATCGCCGGTATTCTGGCGCATGCCCGGGAGATTACTGCCATCTGCAATCAATGGGTAAATTCCTACAAGCGGTTGGTACCCGGCTATGAGGCCCCGGTGTATATTGCCTGGGCCCGGCGCAATCGCTCGGCCCTGGTGCGGGTGCCGATGTACAAACCCGGCAAAGAAGCGGCAACCCGGATTGAATACCGGGCTCCCGACCCGGCCTGCAACCCTTACCTGGCCTTTGCCGTCATGCTCGCCGCCGGGTTGAAGGGGGTGGAGAAGAACTACCCCTTAGCCGATCCCGTCGAGACCGACATCTACCATATGACCGAAGCTCAGCGTCAGGACCTGGGGATCCGCTCTCTGCCGGGCAGTTTATATGAGGCCATCGAAGAAGTCGAGAAGAGCGAAGTAGTGCGGGATGCCTTGGGAGACCACATATTCAATAAATTCCTGGAGAACAAGAAGATTGAATGGGATCGCTATCGCATGCATGTCACTAATTATGAGATCGAACGCTATCTGCCCATTCTTTAGGGGTGGGCTTTTTTGAGCGTGAAAGCTCGTGCAGTTCTTGGAGGGGCGGGTTCGAAACCCGCCCCTCCAAGCGTCAAGACCAGAGTTTATTCCGGGCTTTGAAAATGGAATTATTATGATTATGATTAAAGTGTCTGGAGTTATAAGTTCCACGTTTAGAGATAAAAAGGAAGATCAATGAAACCGATAACGGACCTGGTGATTCTCGCCTGCACGCAAGCGGTTCCGGATCCCGCAGCCTTAAACCAGGCTTTGGAACAGAGAGGGCTAAGGGGCCGCATTATTCAGGAACCGTGCAGCAGCAAAGTTGAAGCCTTTCAATTATTGCGCCTGTTGGCCAGTGGAGCCGATATGGTCTGGGTGATCGGTTGCCCGGTGGAACACTGCCTCTTGGTGGAAGGCAGCACCCGTATGGGTTTCAGAGTGGCTCACGCCCAGAGTTATCTCACCGAACTTGGTATCGAGTCCGAGCGTTTGGGGTTTTCCCGAGTGTCGGCTGGCGATCCGGACGGCTTGGCGGCGGCGGCCGGTGAGATATACGAGCAGGCTCAGGCCTTGGGCCCGAGCCCTGTCCGTCCCCAGTCAAAAGTCTAGAAGGAGTTGGCATGATCGTCGGAACAAGAAAATCTCTGGCCGAAATCCAGGAGATGTTATCTGGTTTTCATACAATCCTGTTGTCCGGCTGCGATACCTGTGTGGCGGAATGCGCCAGCGGCGGGCGGCGGGAGGTAGCAGAATTGGCCGCAGCCCTCAAGATGGGTTTCCGGCTGGCCGGCCGGGCGGTGGAACTGAAAGAATCTAGTGTAGACCGTCAGTGCATCCATGAATTTCTGCTGGATGTGGTTGAGATGGCTCAAGGCTGCGATGCCGTCTTATCACTCGCCTGCGGCGCCGGGGTGCAGGCCCTGGCTGCCAGATTAGAACATATCCCGGTATTTCCCGCCCTGAACACCCAGTTTATCGGCGAAACTGCCGAGCGGGGGGTCTGGCTGGAGAATTGCCGGGGCTGCGGCGACTGTCTTTTGGGCTACACCGGCGGCATCTGCCCCATTTCCCGCTGTGCCAAGCGGCTGTTGAACGGCCCCTGCGGCGGGGCCCGCAACGGCCTGTGCGAAATCAATCTGGTGCGGGAATACGATCCACCGATCCCCTGCGCCTGGGAGCAGATCTATAACCGAATGAAAACCTTAGGCACATTAGATCGGTTTTTTGAGGTAGCTCCCAGCCGGGATTGGTCCAACGCCCACAGTTCCGGTCCCCGGCGGGTGGTGCGGCCTGATCAAAAGTTATAGGAGGGCGGCCGTATGGCGGAAAAATATCATATCCCGGTCAAAGCCGTTCCTCCCCGTTTCAAGCCCATCGGCAAAAGCACGGTGTTGGATTGGGGTGAAGGTTGTCTGCGCTGTAGCCGCTGCGTTAAAGAGACCTGTCCCTATCAGGCCTTTCGGCATCGCACCTTTGACAACAGCAGTATGACTGATACCATCGACAGCCTGTGCAAGAATTGCTTCCGCTGCGTTCAGGGTTGTCCTCGCGAATTGGTCACCAAGGCTGCCAACCCGGAATACAAGCTCCTGGGCGACCCATATTGGACTAAAGAGATCATCAGCGTCACCTGGCAGCAGGCCGAAACCGGCCGCATCCCCGTCTCCGGAGCCGGCTACGGCGGCCCTTTCAAGGGTCCCGGTTTCGATTCCATCTGGACCGACATGTCAGAAATTGTCCGGCCTACCCGCGACGGCATCCATGGGCGGGAGTATATCAGCACTACCGTCGACCTGGGCCGCAAACCCCTGTTTCTGTCATTCAATGACCGGGGCGAAATGACTATGCCGGTCTTCCCGTTGGTGGAAATACCTCTCCCGATTATTCTTACCGAGCCGAGCCTTGGAGTCGGCAAGAGTCAGGTGCGGTTGATCATGGCCATGGCGGCCAAAACGCTCAATACCTTTGCGGTCATCCCGGCGGAGCACCTGAACGACCGGTTAAGACCCTATATTAGGCATCTAATACCGCAATACGCCCCGGGAATGCTCAATTCGGATGACCCCTTACTCCAGGAGGCGCGAGCCGTGGAGCTATGGGATCACCCCAATGTTACCACCGAAATCGATCGTCTCAAAAGCCGCTATCCCGAACTGCTGATCTCTATTATCCTGCCGGCCACCGGACAGGGGGCCGATCGCTGCCAGGCCCTGGCCGGCGCCGGTGCTGAGATTATCCACCTCAATGCCGACAATCACGCCCAGGGATACCATGATGCCCAGGAAAAGCATCTCAAAGATCTAACCCGCCAGGTGCACCTGCGTCTGGTGGAGGCCGTCCTGAGGGATGCGGTTACCTTGATTGTCAGCGGTGGCATCGCTATGGCCGAACATGTGGCCAAAGCCATCATCTGCGGTGCCGACGCCGTGGCTATCGATCTGCCGCTCCTGATCGCCCTCGAATGTCGCTTGTGCTCTCACTGTCAGGAAGGGGATGACTGTCCGGTGGATTTGGGTAAAATCCATGAGCGCCGCGGGACCCAGCGGGTGGTCAATCTCCTGGGCGCCTGGAATAATCAGTTATTGGAAGTTCTGGGCGCCATGGGGCTGAGAGAGGTCAGACGGCTGCGGGGTGAAGTGGGACGGGCCATGTTCTTTGAGGATCTGGAAAAAGAAATCTTTGCGCCCCTTTTCGCCAAACCGGCGGGATCTGAAGTGATGGATCGTGATCCCAACTAGCCCAAAGGTGGGAGGCGCTTTGTTTTCCTGCTCTGCAGCGTTAGCATGACAAACAGTGAGCAGGAAAATTCTTGCGAAGCTTCTGATATAAGGAAATAAAGAGAGTCATGACGCAGTCAGCGGAAAAAATCGATACGGAAAACGGCCCCCAATATATTGAGCCGGTCATCACCGGCTGCCGGTTTAAAAATCCTCTGAGCAAATACCGTGTGGTGCGCGACGAAAAGCGCTGCACCAGGTGCGGCCGTTGTGTTGAACTCTGCCCCTATGGGGTGCATACCTGGGCGGGGGAGTACCTGCGCCGCCCTCTAAGCTATCGCTGTCTCGGTTTCAAATGTAAGACCCAGTCATTTTATTGCATCGATCAGTGTCCGGAGAAGGCCCTGCGCCTGGTGCAAAATCCCAATTATCAATCTTTCGGGGACAAACGCTGGAGCAGCGATCTGTTGTTGAGCACCTGGTGGATGGCGGAATTCGGCACACTGCCTTACACAGACATCGAGTACCGTACCGGCGATTCCGGGGGCGGCTTTGATAAGATGCGGTTTATCTTCCCCCGGGAATTCAAGGATTCCAAGCTCAGCCATGAGGAAATCTCGCTCGAACTCGTTCTCAACCGGCGCGCCGATGGCCGGCCCCAGGTAAAACTGTCGGTCCCCTGGTACGGCGGCGGCATGTCCTTCGGTTCCATCAGCCTACACACCATGCTGGCCCGGGCCCGGGCCGTCGTCAAATGGAATACCATGACCTGTACGGGCGAAGGCGGCTATCCCGATGCCTTGATGCCTTACGATGATCATATCATTACCCAGGTGGCTACCGGTCTCTTCGGTGTTCGCGAAGATACCATTCAAAGAGTCCGGATAGTGGAATTCAAATATGCCCAAGGCGCCAAACCGGGGCTGGGCGGACACCTGCTGGGCGATAAAGTCACCCCGGAGGTGGCCCGCATGCGGGAGGCGGTCACCGGCAGCGCCCTATTTTCACCCTTCCCCTTTCACAGCGTCTATTCCGTGGAAGACCACAAAAAACACGTGGATTGGATCAAGGAAGTCAATCCCCGCTGCCTGGTCTCGGTTAAAGTTTCCACTCCCACTGACGTCGACATGGTGGCCGTGGGGAGCTACGACGCCGGGGCTCATATCATTCATCTGGACGGCAGCTACGGCGGCACCGGCGCCGCGCCGGATATCGCCAAGAAGAATATCGCTATGCCTATTGAGTATGCTATCCCTAAAGTGCATCAGTTCCTGCGCAATGAAGGCATCCGGGACCGCATCACCCTCATAGCCTCCGGGGGACTGCGGACGGCCTTTGATGTAGCCAAGGCCATTGCCCTGGGGGCCGATGGTGTGGTCATCGGCACTGCCGAGATGGTGGCCTTGGAATGTACCCGCTGTTATAACTGTGAGTCAGGTCGAGGCTGCCCCCGCGGCATCGCCACCACCGATCCCGAAATGACTCAGCTCATGCAGGTGGACTGGGGTTTAAACCGCATCAGCAATATGTATCATGCCTGGGCTTGGCAATTGAAGGAAATCCTGCGGCGGTTGGGGCTCAGAAGCATTACTGAACTGGTGGGCCGCACCGACCTGTTGGTACATCTGGACTATTATGACCGCCCGGTGGAAGATGATCTCCGCCGGGGCGCGCCGCTTAAAGGGTAACGATGAAGTCTAACGGCTGTATGTTCGATCAAGGCAACCGGTTACTGGCTAGCCGCCGTGACCTTTCTCCGACTTTTTTCCCCGGTCAGACCCTGAAGCCCGAGGCTGAGGGGGGGTGCGGCGTCACCGGCTTTGCAGCCAGCATCCCGGTATCCGGCCGCCATATTTTCCAGCCCTCGGTCCAGATGCATAACCGGGGCAACGGCAAAGGCGGCGGCATCGCGGCGGTCGGGCTGGACCCGGACAGTCTGGGAGTTAGCCGGGAAATCTTGGATGATGACTACCTGGTTCAAATTGCCTACCTGGACCCGGAGGTGCGGTCGCTGGTAGAGGAACAATTCATCAAGCCATTCCTCCGGATTGACCACGCCGGCCGCCTGTCGGCCATGGCTGACTGGCGTGATCTGCCCGGCCTGACAGTAGCGCCGCCCGAGGTCTGGCGCTATTTTGTTCGAGTGAAAACCGAGGTGCTGCAGCATTTCATCCAACGGCATCACCTGCATGGCATCTCCTGGCGGCGGGTGGAAGACGAATTTATCTCCCAGAATTGCTACCGCCTGAATCAGACCTTTTACGCTTCCCTGGGAGAAAAAAAGGCTTTCGTGCTGTCCCAGGGCCGCAACGTTATGATCCTGAAGATCGTGGGTTACGCCGAGGAAGCCGCCTTGTATTATAATCTCCTGGATTTCAAGGCCCACATCTGGATCGCACATCAGCGCTATCCCACCCGGGGCCGGGTCTGGCACCCCGGTGGGGCTCACCCTTTTGCCGCCCTGAACATGGCCCTGGTGCACAACGGCGATTTTGCCAACTATCACTCGGTCAGCGAATACTTGAGCCAACGTCAGACCTATCCCCTGTTTCTCACCGACACCGAGGTCGCCGTGCTCATGTTCGATCTGCTCCACCGGGTCTACGGCTACCCCCTGGAATATGTCATTGAGGCCCTGGCCCCTACCACCGAGCGGGATTTTGATCTCCTGCCGGCCAAGCGGCGAGAGATCTACCGGCTCATTCAGGCCAGTCATATTCATGGTTCTCCCGATGGCCCCTGGTTTTTCATCATTGCCCGCAACGACCCGGAGCATCAGCGGTATGAGTTGATCGGCATCACCGACACCTCCATGCTCCGTCCCCAGGTCTTTGCCCTTCAGGATGGTGAGGTGCAGATAGGCCTCCTCTGCTCTGAAAAACAGGCCATCGACGCCACCCTAAGCAGCCTGGCCCAGGAGGACCGGCGCTTCTGCCCGGTAGCGGATATCTATTGGAACGCCCGCGGCGGCAGCCACACCGACGGCGGGGCTTATATCTTTTCCCTGGAGCCCAAGGACGGCCGCCGGGTGTTGACCTGCGTCGACAAGTTCGGGGTTCTCAAGGCCGCGCCCTGGTACCAGAAACCGTGGGGCGGGGATATACCGGAGATATCCGCCGAGCGGGGCGATGAGCTCGCCGCCGACTTAATGCCACTTCTCGAGGATGAATCCGGTCAGGCTATGTACCAATACCTGCGCCAGCGCCTCTTTAAGTGGTATTATGCCACCTACCTGGAACACCTGCAGGTTCTGACCCGCCTGTCCCAGCAGAGCGATCAGCTCAAGAGCGCCATCATCAATGCCCTGACCCTGGTTATCGACCGACGGTTCGATCCGGGTGACAAAAAACGCAGTAACATCATAATGTTGACTATAAAAGCATTGCACGATATCTTTCAGGCGATTCCCCCCATGGGCGAATTACACCCCAGCCGCTACCGCCGCCTGGATTGGCAGACCCGGGAACAGATCACGGCTCCGCCCCAACCGGATGCCATCCTGGTGCTGGATGCCTCCGGTTTTCCGCCCGAAGGCGATGACTGCGACGCCCGTTATCAGGTACAGGCCTACCATTTAGGCTGGAAACGCTTTATTTTGTACAGTTATCGTGGCCAGCGTTTTACCGGCTGCGGCTTTGGTCTTAAAACCGACGGCGTCCGCCTCGACGTCTATGACAGCTCCGGCGATTATCTGGCTTCGGGCATCGACGGCATGGAGATTCATGTCCACGGCAACGCCCAGGATCAGCTCGGGCAGATCATGAAACGGGGCAAACTGGTAGTACACGGGGATGTGGGCCAGACCTTTATGTACGGGGCCAAAGGCGGGGAGGTTTACGTCCTGGGCAACGCCGCCGGTCGGCCCCTGATCAACGCCGTAGGTCGACCCAAGGTAGTAATTAATGGCACCGCCCTGGACTTTCTGGCCGAATCGTTTATGGCGGGAGATGTCTTTAAAGACGGCGGTTTCGTCATCGTTAACGGCATGGAGTTTGATGAGCGGGGGCGTTTCCGGCGGCTGCCGAGTCCCTATCCCGGCTCCAATCTCTTCTCCTTGGCCTCCGGCGGGGCCGTTTATATCCGGGACCCCTACGGTATGGTGTCCACGGATCAGCTTAACGGAGGAGAACTGGTTCCCTTCACCGAGGCCGACTGGCGGCTTATCAGACCGTATTTAGAGGAAAACGAACGGCTCTTCGACATCGGTATTGAACGGGATCTGCTTACCGTGGATAGCCGCCGGTGTCCTCCCGAGGAGGTCTACCGCAAAATCCAGCCGGTAAAAAAGACGGTTCTCAGCAAGCTCGAGGAGGCCTGGGAATAACGACCACGCCGATTAAGGTCGGTTCATAAGAGATTGTTGCAATACTCCCTCTAAAAAGACAGACGCCTTTTCTCTTCGCAAAAAAAGCGTCTGTCTTTTTCTTTCCTACTTTTCGGGCACTTCCACCACGACATACATGGTCTTGCCCCGGCGCTTGATGAGGATACGCACCGCATCACCGGCTTTTAGCTGGGAAATGCTGGCATGATAATCCTTCAGGCTTTGGATGGCAACGCTGTTGATTTCTTCGATAAGGTCGCCAGGCCGGATGCCGCTGTCAGACGCCGGGCTGCCCTGTTCTACCTGAACGACGATGACCCCGCTGGTTTCTTTGATCTGAAAGCGTTGGGCCATCTGGGGAGTCAATTCCTGGACGAGCAGTCCCAGACTGGATTTTTCGGTTTCCGGCTCCACCATCCCTGACCGGGCCAGGTGTTCCGGTTTCATCTCGGCAATGGTGAGACCGAAGTTCTTTTCTTTGCCCTGGCGCAGGACCTTTAGGTTCACCTTGGTACCGGGAGCGGTGTGAGCCACCAGCCGCGGAAGTTCGTGCATTTCTTTAATGACGTGGCCGTTATATTCAATGATGACATCACCGCGTTGGATTCCGGCTTTGGCTGCCGGGGTATTGGGATTTACTTCTGCCACCAGGGCACCGACCGGCTCTTTTAAGCCGAAGGATTTGGCCAGCTCCGGAGTCACCGTCTGGATCTGCACTCCCAGGATACCACGGGTAACCGAACCCTTCTGTTTTAATTGGGCAATGATTCCTTTGGCCATACTGCTGGGAATGGCGAAGCCGATGCCCTGACCGCTGGCCACAATGGCGGTGTTAATACCGATGACCTCGCCCTTCAGGTTGACCAAGGGACCGCCGCTATTGCCGGGATTGATGGAGGCATCGGTCTGGAGGAAGTCATCATAGGGTCCGGCCCCGATAACCCTCCCTTTAGCGCTGATAATACCCTGGGTAACGGTGTGGGACAGACCGAAGGGATTGCCCACCGCCAGCACCCAGTCACCCACCTGGACGGGGTCGGAGTCGCCCATCACCAGAACCGGCAGATCATGGGTAGGGGACTCGATTTTTATCAGGGCCATATCGGTCATGGCATCCCGGCCTTTGATGTTGGCCTTGAACTCCCGGCCATCCACCAGTTTGACCTTGATCTTATCGGCGCCTTCTACCACGTGGTTATTGGTGATTATAAAGCCTTCGCGGTCCAGAATGAATCCTGTCCCCAGGCTGCGGCTTTTAAATTCCTTAGGCATATCGCCGAAGAATTTTTCGAAAAAGTCCTTGAAGGGGTCGTCCGGGCCGAAGGGAGAGGGACCGGGCATACCAGGCATGCGCCGGGTTGGCGTCGAGCGTTTCATGACCTTTTCGGTACTGATGTTCACCACTGCCGGGGAAATCTGCTTGGCCAGCACGGCAAAGGAATCGGGGGCCAGAGTCCCCTGGGCGGCGGCTGGAACCGCCAGCAGAGTCGGTGTGGCGATAAAACCGCCAAATGCCAAAATTAAGATCAGGATGGCATGCAGTTGTCTTGTTAACATTTACCTTATTCTCCTTTTGTGGAGGTAATTTCTCGCTGTTGCCATTGTTCGGGCAAAGACAATTGAATTTCTTGTTGTTTCCCTACCACCACCAAAAGATATCTGTCCGGCACAAGATATTTCTGAGCTACTTGAAGGATATCTTCCCTGGTTATTTTAGTAATAATTTCCGGATAACGCCAGGGATAATCCAGGCCCAAACCGTAGAGTTCAAGGTATCCCAAGAGCGCTGCCCGTTTGGTATTCGAATCCATTTTCATCGGCAGGCTGCCGATCAGGTAGGATCTGGCATCGGCTAATTCTTTTTCTGTGACTAAATCTGTTCGAATACGAGCCAGTTCCTTCAAGACCTCGGCGACGGCCTCTCCCCCCGAGGCGTTTTTGGTTTCTAAACTGATCTCGAAGGGACCCGGCTCTATTCCAGGAGAGAAATTACTGCTTACACTATAAGCCAACCCCCGGTTATCCCGGATATTATCCATCAATCGAGAGGCAAACCCACCTCCTCCGAGGATATAGTTCATCAACTGAAAGGCATAAAAATCCGGGTCGGCCCGTTTCAGCCCGATCTGACCTAAGATGATGTTCGCCTGGGTGATTTCCTTATTGATTTTGACTACTGTAGGTTTATCCTGAGGCGCTGATGGAGGGGAGGGCATGGGCGGCAGTTCAGCTTTTTGCCAATTGCCAAAAAACTCCTCGACAATCTTTTCGGCCTCCTCTACCGTCAGGTCTCCTACCAAAGTAAGGATGGCATTGTTGGGACGATAATATCTCTGGTGAAAGTTGACAAGATCCCTCCGGGTAATTCTGTTTAAACTCTCAGGGGTTCCCAATACTGGAAAGCCATAAGGATAATCGCCGTAAAGAATCCGACGGAAGGCCCGTCCCGCCACGACACCGGGTTCATCCTCTTCACTGATCAACGTCGCCTTGACCCTCTGAACCATGGCAGTGATTTCCCGTGGCGCAAAGGTGGGATGAAAAAGGAGATCACTCCCGATCTCGAGGGCCGTCCGCAAATCCTTTTTAAGGACGCTAAGCCTCAAGCTCGCCACATCCCGCCCCGCGGCGGTGGCGAGAGAGGCCCCCAAAAAGTCAATTTCTTCGGCAATCTGATTGGCATTGCGGCTCTTCGTGCCATAACGCAGCAAAGAGGCAGTCAGATTCGCCAGACCCTGTTTCCCCTGAGGTTCAAAGAGCGCACCGGCCTTAAAAGTCAACTCCATGGTGACCATGGGGAGATCGGATTGCGCCGAAAAAAGCCAGACCAATCCGTTGGGCAGTTCAAAGCGTTGCCCCAATACTCTGTCATCCGAGGCATGGGCGATGGCCACCAGGCAGAGGAACAATACTGCGAATGTAAAAAAGAGAGTTTTTCTACCTGATCTGCTCATGCGGCTGGAACCTTTCCATGGTTGGGCGGGATGGTTTTATGGGATAGAGAATACCGGTTGTGCAGTTGGCTTTTACCAGATATTTTTTCGCCACCCGTTGAACGTCCTCTGCGGTCACGGCCCGGATAGCGGGAACGATTTCGTTTAATTTCCGCCAACTGCCGGTGGTCTGGTAGCGTCCCAAGAGCATGCCCCGATAAAAAAGAGAGTCCTGATTCATGATAAAAGAAGATTCGGTCTGATTTTTGGCTTTGGCCAATTCCTTTTCACTCACCGGCTTGGTTTTGAGGCTCTCTATCTCTGCGTTCATGGCAGCTTCCACGGTCGAGATAGGTTTTTTCGGCAGCGGTTGGGCATAGAAAACAAAGAGCGACGGGCTGGCAGTAGCGAATTCATACTCCGCGCCGGCGTCCAAGGCCAGTTTCTTTTCATAAACCAACCGCCGATGCAAACGCGAACTGCGCCCCTGGGAGAGGATTAAAGAGAGCACCTCCAGGGCATAGGCATCTGCCTGTTCCAGATTGGGGGTGTGATAGCCCATAAAGATTGCCGGCAACTGCGCCTCCCGGTTCAGCTCTGTCCGCCGTTCACCCTGCTGTGGAGGTTCCAGCGGCAGGAAAGGAGGCGGATCCGGCCCTTTCGGAATTGCCCCGAAGGTTGCCTTAATTTCGTTTAAGGCGGCGCTGGGATCGATATCGCCGACTACGACCAGGGTAGCGTTATTGGGTTGGTAATACGTATCGTAAAAAGTCCGCATGTCTTGTAAGGTAAGATTTTCTATATCGTGCATCCAACCGATGATGGGCCATTGATAAGGGTGGGCCTTAAAGGCGGTAGCCACTGTTTCTTCATACAAGGAATGCACCGGATCATCATCGGTGCGCAGGCGGCGTTCTTCGATGACCACTTTGCGCTCGGTCTGAAACAACTCTTCGTCGATTTTAAGATGGCGCATGCGATCTGCTTCCAACTCCAGGAAGAGTTTCAGGTTGGTCTTGGGACCGGTGGCGAAATAGGCGGTGTAATCCTTGGAAGTAAAGGCATTGTTATTGCCGCCAGCCTGCTGAATGAGGCGAGAAAACACCTTGGGACCATACTTCTCGGTTCCGCGAAACATCAGGTGTTCAGCCAGGTGCGAGAGGCCGGTCTTCCCCAGGACCTCGTTGCGGGAACCCACCCGATACCAGATCTGAACCGTAATGATCGGGGCGCGCCGTTCCGGCAACAGCAGAACGGTCAGACCGTTGTCTAATTTGTGTTCCTGCACTCGGGAGAAAATATCCGCGGTCTCGGAAAAGGATGGAACCGCCAATCCCAAAAAGATAAACGCCAAGGCTAACACACAGGCAATTTGTTTTCTCATAATTGTCATTTCTTATACATCACCCACGAACCATGAAAATCATTACTGGTAGCATAGGCTTTCTAGCCTGTGCAAAAGTAACTTTCCATGTAGCTCATTCAAAATCCTATTGAAATGCACAAACCTCCAAGTCTGTGCTCATTATGTGCTTCTCATGAAGCAGACCTGGAGGTCTGCGCTACCGGCCTTCCGGTATAGCAGCCGCTGCATGGCAAAACGATATGAGTTTCAAGCCCGCACCGAAGTTATTTTCTTGGTAATCATCTAGTAAACCGAAAAAAGATTTTCAGGGAGAATTATTGATCAACAGTTCTTCCGGCCACAAACTGGAAACCGGCTTTCACAATTCACTCTTCGGCTGATCCCGGCGACCCCGCCGCAAAATAGGATACATTACACCTGCCGCTGCCAGGGCGCCGCTCATGTCCAGGGCCACATCATGGGGACAACCACTCCGGGAGCGATGCAACGCCTGGCGGGCCTCATCCGCCGCCGAGACGGCCAGGCAGATCATCAAGGCCAATACAATTGCTGGCAGAGGTTTCATCCGGATATGCCAGCGCCAGGCCCGGGCATAGCCGATCAAGAGAAGGCCGTAAACCAGAAAATGGGCTACTTTCCGCAATATATCACTAATCCACACGATTTTCGACATCGAAAGTGAGGGCAGCAGAAACTGGAGGATAATAACCGGCAGCCGAAATTTGCTGGTAGAGCCTAAATCCCCTGCCAAAATAAAAATACCGGCAGTTAAGAGCAAGGGGGGCAGCCAAAAAAAGCAGAAATTTACCAGCCAGGGGCATCGCCACACCGAAAGCACTCCTGAAGTCATGGACATATATTAACTTCCACCGATACGGATGAGGCGTCGTCATTACAAACGCCAAGTCAGACGCCCGATTTTACCTAACCCAGAATAGCTTCGAGATACGCTTCCGGCTCAAATGGCCGCAGATCATCCATCTGTTCTCCAACGCCAATAAATTGCAGGGGCAGGCCGGTCTCCTGTACCACTCCCAGGGCTACACCACCCTTGGCGGTACCATCCAGCTTGGTCATGATGATGCCGGTAACGCCGATGGCCTCGTGAAACAGACGCGCCTGATTAATAGCATTCTGGCCGGTGGTGGCGTCCAGCACCAACAGGACCTCGTGCGGCGCCCCTTCAATCTGTTTGGCGGCAGTACGGGCAACTTTCTTCAGTTCTTCCATGAGATTGACCTTGGTATGGAGACGGCCGGCCGTATCAATATACACTTTATCCACCCTTCGGGCCAGGGCAGCGGCCAACCCATCGAAGACCACCGCAGCCGGGTCAGAGCCGGTCTTCTGTTTGATCACCGCAGCGCCGGCCCTCTGACCCCAAATCTCCAACTGTTCGATGGCGGCAGCGCGGAAGGTATCCGCCGCCACGAGAAGTACTTTTTCCCCCTGCTCAAGATCATGATGGGCTAGTTTGGCAATGGTGGTGGTTTTGCCGACGCCATTCACTCCGATAACCATCACCACATGCGGCTTGCCCGGATGTAGAGGAGGGACAGCCACCCCGGTCAAGAGAGTTAGCATTTCGGCTTTGAGATGGGTCTTCAGGCGGGCCGGATCGGTAAGCTCCTTCCGCTTGACCTTGTCGCGGACGGCCTCGATGAGCCCCAAACTGGTCTCTACGCCCATATCTGCGGTGATCAGCAGTTCTTCCAATTCCTCCAGCAGTTCGGCGTCGATGATTTTCTTACCCAGGAAAAGCCGATCCAACTTCGAGGTCAGGGCCTCCCTGGTACGGCTCAACCTGGCCCGCAAACGGCGAAAAAGCCCCGGCTTCCCCGGATGGCTGACCGACTCGTCACCGGTCTCGGACAATTTCCCTGCTTCATCTTCCAATTCCGCGGGAAGGCCAATTTCATCAGCAACGGCGGCTGCTAGTTCAGATACCGCGCTTTCTTGAATTTCCGCTACGTGCAGAGTTGATACTTCAGGTTCCGGTTCGACGACTAATTCCGATACCTCTACAATCGGTTCGATTGCCGCCGGAATTTCTTCCGGGACAACATCCCCGTCGAACTGCTCCTGGACCTGGTCGGAATCAACCTCGGGCCTGCCCTTTTTTTTCTTAAACCACCTGATCATAGAATATTTTTCCAACCGTGCGCCGATGGTTTGGTATTAAATAATAACCCGGCAAGCAACATCTTTCGGCGGTCACGAGCCTCTTACATAAATAATAAGTTCCGAGATAAGAATCGGAAATTAAAAAAACCTTGAGGTTGAGCACCAAGGGCGGGTATAGAACCCGCCCTGGCAATGTTGTTTAAACACCGCTTTCGGATTAAAAAGCAATACGGGAAAAGTCTGCCACTTTTAAAAACGTCTGGCTTATCCGGACCAGCAGCGCCAGACGGTTGGCCCGGATGTTAAGATCATCGGTCATGACCAATACTTCGTCAAAGAATCTATCCACTGGCGTTTTCAGGGCCGCCAAAGCCTTAAAAACTTCGGCATAATCCCTGGCCGGCAAGGCCCGGGCAACAACCTCCTCCATGGCGATGGTGGCCTGAAACAGCTCCTGTTCAGCGGTATTATCGAATAGTTCCGGTTTGATAACCGCCGCGGGGGCTTGCCGCGAGATATTGATAACGCGTTTGAAGGCGACGGCCAGGGAGGGGAAATCAAGGCCGCGGCGGACTTCCTCCAAAGCGCGCACCTTCTCCATCGCTTCGACAATATCAGTAAAAGAGGTGGTTAATACCGCTTCCACCACCTCGACGCTGAAGTTTTCCCCGGTCAGGAGGTGGTGCAGGCGGGTGCGGAAAAATTCAATAATCTCGGCATGGGTCTGGTCAACCGGGAGGGTGAGTTTGTCTTGCAGCAGCGATAAACTGTAGCTGACGGCGCTGCTGAGATCAAGATAGAATTTCTTCTCCCCGAGGATGCTGATGATAGCCAGGGCCTGCCGCCGCAGACCATAAGGATCGGCAGCACCGGTAGGAATCAAACCGACCCCAAAACAACCGCAGATGCTATCCAGGCGGTCGGCCATACCTACGATGGCCCCCACGGGATTGTCAGGGAGTTGATCTCCGGCGTGGCGCGGCAGGTAGTGGGTCCAGATGGCATCGGCAACTTCCGGAGCCTCGCCGGCCAGGAGGGCGTATTCCCGCCCCATAATGCCTTGCAGACTGGGAAATTCTCCCACCATGCCGCTGACCAGATCGGCCTTGCAGAGGGTGGCGGCCCGATGGACCGGGGTAATGCTATCGGGCAGCAGACGTTCGGCCAGGTATCTTGCCAGTGAGCGGAAGCGGGCCATTTTATCGTAGGAGGTTCCCAACAGGGAATGATAGACCACACCCCGCAGTGCCTCCACCCAATCGTCCAGATTAACCTTGCGGTCTTCCTGGAAGAAGAACATGGCGTCGCTCAACCTGGCCCGCAGGACGCGTTCGTGGCCCTGCCGAACAACGTCGGGATTGCGGGCCAACGTATTATTAACTGCGATGAAATGGGGCATCAACTTGCCGCTGCCGTCCCGCAGGGAGAAATACCGTTGGTGCTCCCGCATCGAGGTGATGAGCACGTCATCCGGCAGAGCCAGGAACTTTTCCTCGAAATTCCCCAAAGTGAGGTTTGGGTATTCGACGAGAAAGGTATTCTCCTGCAGCAGCTCCGGGTTGGGCACGATCTGCCCCTGAACCGAGGCCGCGGCCTGCTGCAACTGCTCCAGTAGTTTGGCCCGCCGCTCCTCCGGCGCTACCAGGACCTGGGCCTGGCGCAATGAATTGATATACGCCTCGGCATCCGCAGTAGCCAAGGTGATGGCCTGGGGGGCTTGAAAGCGATGGCCGTAGGTGAGGCGCCCGCTGGTGATGTCGCCGACGGCGAAAGGAATGACTTCTTCCCCGAATAAGGCCACGATCCAGTGGAGGGGACGGGCGAAGGTGACCGTAAGAGACCCCCAACGCATGGATTTGGGGAACGAAAGCCCCAGAATCCACTCCGGCAGGATTTCGGATAACCGTTCATGGGCAGGGCGGCCGGCGGCATGTTTTTTGACTGCCAAATACGGCCCTCTATCGGTTTGAACTACAATCAGATCTTTGACTTCAACCCCCTGAGCCCGGGCAAACCCGAAAGCCGCCTGGGTGGGTTGGCCGTCGGCGCCGAAGGCTACCGCCTGGGGAGGACCGATTATTTCGGCGGTGCTTTCCGCCTGTTGGGTTGCGACTTTCTGGGCAATCAGGGTCAGGCGGCGGGGCGTCCCCATAGTTTTCACGACCTCGACGGCGAGGCGCTCCTGCTCCAGACGTTTGGCCAGGGAGACCTTCATCTCCTCTAAAACCGGCGGGATGAATCTGGCCGGAATTTCTTCCGTCCCGATTTCAATTAAGAGATCAGCAACCATGGTATCCTCAGCGAATAGATCTTTAGCAGGCAGATTTTTTCAGGAGCGGAAAACCCATTGCCTCCCGCTGTTTGAGATAACCTTCGGCACAGAGGCGGGCCATCTGGCGCACTCGCCCGATAAGGCGGCTGCGTTCCGCCACACTGATGGCGCCTCGGGCATCCAACAGATTAAAGGTATGGGAGCACTTCAAACAGTAGTCGTAGGCCGGCAATATCAATCCCAGTCCACTGAGACGGTGCGATTCCCGTTCATATTGTTCGAAAAGGTTAAAGAGCATCGCCACATCGGCCTGTTCAAAATTATAGGTGGAGTATTCCACTTCTCCCCGATGATGGATATCACCATACTTGATGCCATCGGTCCAGACCAGATCATAGACATTGTCGATCCCCTGGAGATACATGGAGATGCGCTCCGGACCATAGGTCAGTTCAACGCTGATCGGGTGCAGGTCGATGCCCCCGGCCTGTTGGAAATACGTGAACTGGGTGATTTCCATGCCGTCCAACCAGACTTCCCAGCCCAATCCCCAGGCGCCCAAGGTAGGCGATTCCCAGTCGTCCTCGACAAAGCGGATATCGTGGGACAGGGGGTCGATACCGAGGGCTTTGAGGCTGTCCAGATAAAGCTCTTGAATATTCAGCGGCGACGGTTTTAAGATCACCTGGTATTGGTAATAATGCTGCAAACGGTTGGGATTTTCGCCGTAACGTCCATCGGTGGGACGACGGGAGGGCTCAACATAGGCGACGTTCCAGGGCTCCGGCCCGAGGACCCGCAGCATGGTGGCGGGGTTGAAGGTGCCCGCACCCACCTCGAGATCATAGGGCTGTTGAATGATGCAGCCTCGGTCGGCCCAGAAACGTTCCAGGGTCATGAGCACGTCTTGGAAATGCATGCCGGCTCTCCTGTCAGATCATCTCTACTAATAATTATAAATATTTATGAAGGTTAACATCTGCACAAGGTTCTGTCAAGACGATTTGTCAGCCGTCGGCGCCAGTTTTTCGAAAGGCCTACAGGTATTGCCTGGCCTCGCCGATGGTAAAAAGCGAACCGGTAACCACGATCAGATCATCCTGGTCAGCCAACCTCCGCGCCTGGGCAATGGCGGCGGCCAGATCATCGATAACATAGGTCTCCCGAGGGGCGTTTGCGGCTAACGATTTGAGCTTTTCGGGAGTAGCAGCCCTCTCATAGCGGGGACGGGAAAAAATTACTACCTGGGCTAAGGGCAATAGACGGCGCAGAATGCCTCGGATGTCTTTGTCGGCCATGATCCCCAAAACCAAAATCAATCGGCGATAGATCAGGTCGTGTTTAAGGGCCTGCATCAAGGTGGTGGCTGCAGCCGGATTGTGCGCCCCGTCCAGGATAATCTGCGGCCGGGTCGAAACGACCTCCAACCGTCCCGGCCAACGAACCTGCTGCAACCCTTGCCGGATAGACTCCTCCGGAAGGTGGAAGCCCTGCTCCTGCAATAGTTCCACCGCGGCCAAGGCCACCGCGGCGTTGCGGTATTGATGCCTGCCGACCAGATTTGTTTGCAGACCGGATAAGGTGAGGTGCCGCCCTTGATAGCGAAACCGGCCATTCCCCTGCCCTTTCACCTGAAAATCGCTGCCGCCATAGTACAGGGGTGATTTCAGCACTCCCGAGGCCGCCTGAATGGGAAGGCGGGCACTGGCCTGACTGACGTAGGTAACTACCGGGACCCCCGGTTTGATAATACCGGCCTTTTCCGCGGCAATCGCCCGGAGATCATTTCCCAAAAATTCCCGGTGATCCATGGCGATATTGGTAATAATCGTCAGCAGCGGCTGGATGATATTGGTGGCGTCCAACCTGCCCCCCATGCCGGTTTCCAAGATGACCGGATCGGCGGCCTTCTGGGAATAATATAAGAAGGCCATAGCGGTGACAAACTCAAAAAACGTCGGCAACTCGATATCCTGAACTACCTGCCGTACCTGATTGATCAGTTCCAGCACTTCATCGTCGGTGATGTCCTGATCCTGCAAACGGAATCTCTCATGGAAGCTGATCAGGTGAGGGGAACTGTAAAATCCGATCCGATAACCCGCCTGGGTGAAGATGGCCGACAGCATGGCCGCCACCGAACCCTTGCCATTAGTACCGGCAATGTGAATATAGCGGCATTTCTCCTGTGGATTGTTCAGGCCTGTCAGGAGTCGGGTAGTAGAGGACAGTCCGAATTTGATGCCGAATTTTTGGAGATCGTACACCCATTTGAGAGCGGTGGAAAGGGAATCAAAAGATTGAGGAAGGGAAGCTGTTGGTTCTCGTGTCTTTGGCATAAGGCTCAATCAGTAAAACCTAATCGGATAAACCTTGATCTAAGCAGGTTAAGTTATGATACGTTTAAATTTTCCATGGTCAGGTCCCTGGTTCCACACCAGAGGAAACCGATTGCTAAAAACCGCTGGTCGACCAGTCCGTCGAAATTTGCGGTGGTGTTGGGTCATAGATTCAGGTGTAGGGGACATTGCTGTGTAGCGGTATTGCGGTCATGCCCTCCTCAACAAAGGCGTACAGGGCCGCCAGTTTTTCCGAACGGTGGTGGAGCGGCTCGCTGGCTTCGACCCAGGTTTCGAGGAGACAGAGGGCAAAGGTAAGCGAAGCGGCCGCCGAGTATTGAATTGCCGGCATCAAGGCCAGAAACCGCCGATAGCGGTCAATAATATTGGCCTGCTCGGTATGGACCAAACACCAGGCCAGGTATTTGTAACGCATATAGTTATAGGGCCGCGAAGCTACCTGCCAACCGACGATGCCCCAGCGGTCCGGCGGGCAGACCAGCAGATGTTTGGGCGTAAAGTTCGTATGAGCCAGGTTCGACCCTTGCGGTGGCAGATGAATCGAAGTCACCGCCTCCACCCTGGCCTGGAGGGCTGACCACAGGCCGGTCGGGCAGGTGTCTGCCGCCAGCCACCGAGAGGCGCACCAAGATGGCAACTGCCGCGCCCAGGAATAACTCAATGAGGCTTCCTGGCGGCGAATGGCCAGACTATCTGATTGCTGATCGAGACGAGAACCGAGGAAGGCCAACCGTTGCGCCGCCCCGGAAGGTGTGTTTTGCGGCAATTCCGAGCCTTCCACCAGACCCTGAAACATCGAGGCGAGATTAAGACTGCGAAAGAGCGCCGTCAGACGGCCGCTTAATTCAAAGGCCGCAGCCAATGATTCTTCCGTTTCAAAATCCCTGCTACTGAGGGGGGCGCCGTCGATGAAGGAGTAGATTAGGAAAAAACCCGGTTCGGCAGCAATTATGCGCGGGAAAGCAAACGGCGGATGTAATTTAGGTAAGGTATTTAACAGGTCATGAATAGAATATTCCGCCCGCGCTCCGGTGAGCAGCACCACCGCTGCCCCGGATGGTTTATGACCGCGCCAGGCATGGCGGCCCAATTGTTCCCTTAGAGTGATATTAAGGCGGCGGGCCAGGGCGGCAAGGTCAAGGTGCTCTGCCTGGCACCTCTCAGAGACTGGAAGGTTCATTGCCGGAGTTTATTCTGCTCCCCTAAGTTTGTCAAGGCGCCGCAATCTGATCCCGTTCAGACGGAGGCCACTATTAGCGCCGTAAAAAGCGGGCTAATTGCTGGCCATAGAATTCTCTGGCGTCTTCATCTTCCGGTCGGCTGAAGGTGGTAGGCTGTTTACCCACTTTGGCCTTCTTGACGATGACGCCCTTTTCGCCAAAGAGTTTGAGAGCATTGCGAAAATTGGCATCGGAGAGCGCCTCCGCCCGCTCCACCTCCCCCACTTTATGGAGTTTGGCGCCGATGGATTGAATGCGTTTCAGGAAGTCCCGCTCATTGCGGGGCCGCTTCTTGAGATATTTGATCGAACGGAAAGCGACCCAGTAGGATTCCAGGTAATTGTGCAGGAGATTGGCAAAATAGGACAGCTCTTTCAGGCCAGAAGCCGACAGTAGATAGGAGTCGGCTTCCCGGCTGATGACCCCGATCACGCCTCTGGTGCAGAAATAGTCGAGCATGCGGTCGACATTGGCCTCCGATCCCTGGTCATCGTAAACAAATTCATATTTGAAAAAGTCTTTTAAAAAGCGATAGTCGGCAACGACCTGTTCGCGGGTGAACTCGAACCCCTGGGTTGCCAGTATGGACATGGCCACCAGCGACGCCGGAATGAAAAAATGGATGATATTATCTTTATAGTACTCCAGCAGCAGGCGCTTGCTTTCATCGATGCTATAAGCCCCCAGGCCGAGTTCATCGGCCAGCTCTTCCTCTTTCTCGATGGGGGTTATCAATTTGCGAGCCTCGCAGAGCGTCAGGGCCTCTTCGATAGCTTGAGTGAGGTGGCTTAAGGTCTCGGCCAGGTGAGCTTTGCGTTCCACCAGGTAATCGTAGAAGACGTTGATGATATTCAGCAGTTCGCGCCGGTAAACGCCTTTGCGGGGATAGGTCAAGAGCGCCGCACAGACCAGGGAGAAGGGGGTTACCACCGAGACTTCGTTGATATTCTGGATAATTGAAAAGGCCAGATCCCGGCCGATCGTCCGGCGCCGCTCCTCGGTCAGTTGATCGCTGTTTAACTGATAGCGATCCAAATATTCCGAGAAAAAGATGGGTTCGCTAAACCGGAGATAAACCCGGCCGTAGCGCTTTTTCAGGAGCTTACGAATTTTGAAAAGCTGCAACCAGGATTCGGTTTTTTTCTGCGAACCGGTGAGTTCCGTTAAGTAGGCTTTTTCCTCCATGACCTGATCGTAGCCGATGAAACAGGGGACAAAAATGAGATCCCGGGCCACGCCTTCATGATAAGCCCGTACTATCATGTTCAACAGGCCCAACTGGGGCAGAACCAGTTTACCCGTACGGCTGCGCCCCCCCTCAATAAAAAATTCAATATTGTAGCCTTCCTTAATCAGGGTCTTCAGGTAGCTGGCAAAGACTTCGGCATAGAGCTTGGCCCCGTGGAAACGGCGGCGGATGAAGAAGGCCCCGGCCTTGCGGAAAAGGGCGCCTACCGGCCAAAAAGCCAGATTCTTGCCGGCGGCAATCCGCGGTGGATGGATATTATTCTGGTAAATCATGTAGTTGAGAATTAAATAGTCAATGTGGCTCTTGTGGCAGGGGACATAAATCAACGTTCCCTGGGGTGAGACCTGGCGGATCCGCTCCATTCCCGCTTCATCCAGCGAGATACCTTCAAAAATATTCTGCCAGACCCAGGTGAGCGCCTTGTCCCAAAGGTGAACCAGCATGGCATTATAATCCGAAGCAATCTCCAGGAAATAACTCTGGGCTTTTTTCTTGATCCTGGAGATTTTCTGGTTCTCCACCTCCGCCATATGTTCCATAAAATCGGTGAGATTCGGATCGGTAAGGGTCAATTCCATGCACTCTTCCATAGACTTGATCACCGGTCCGGTAATCACCCGACGGGTGAGGTCGATGCGGTTGATCAGTTCCCGGCGGATGTTCTGGGCCACCTCTTCCAGCAGGTATTTTTCATTTCTGGGATCGGCCAGCAACTCTTGCAGATTGATCGGTTCGGCCAACTCCACCACGGCCTTTTTGCTCCGAAAGAAGAAAAGGGCCAATTTTCTGAGACGGCCTGGATTTTCACTGTCTCCGAAAAAGAGTTGGATAATACCTTTATCCTCCCGGGTAGGGTCTCGATCCATCACCATCTGCGGGACCAGAAAAATGGGGAACGACAATTCCTGCTGGATTTCCAGCAGGTGTCGCAGAGGATCTTCTTTCGGTTGGTAAAAGCGTTGTCGGAAGCCGACCTGATCTACCAGAAACAGCAACCCGGATTTCCGTTGCTCCAGCACCCAGCGGAAATAACCGTCCTGAAAGGGGTTGGGCCAGTGGTGTTTCCGGGTGAAGTAATGAATGGCGGCCGAGATGATCTGGATGAGATGGGAAAACGGCTGCCACATCCAGAGATTGAGGTCGAAGGCGAATTCCGGCTGTGGCGCCCCCGAACTGAGATAGCGGCGGTTAAAAAAGAGAAAATCCAGATGGCTGCGATACTTCAAGGCATAGACCACTACACCTTTTTCTCCCATCTGGCGCAATCGCTCCAAATGTCTGGGAGGGACATTGACCCGGGCGAAAAAGCGGTCCAGTGTGTAGCGCAGCAGAAAATTGGGTCGACTCGGGAGATAACCGTAATAATGATAATCCCGGCCGCTAAAGATCTTGAGGAACCAGTTTTTCCAGCGATTCCATAAGCCCCCCGGTTGCGGAGGCAGAGTCTTGGAAGCGTGCATGGAACGCATCCTTGTTCAGATAAGAAAGATATTCCAGTAAGGCGGCGATGCCTTGCAACCGAGATGAAGACAGCCGCCGAAAAAGGGACCCGCAACTAACAACATTTATATTGTAGTGCAACAAAAAGAGAATATCGATACCTCTGAGGGTTGTCAATCAGTTTAACTTTCAGCAACCGAGTAATTTGCGATAATCGGCGACAGGGGCTAATGGGCCGGGATACGCCCTCGCCCGCCATTTTTCCTTCGGAAAGCAAGGTAAAACCAACCGGTGAAGAACAGATTAATCAACGCCGCCAGAAAAAAGCTCGGTTCGAAACCGATCAGGTGAATCACCGGTCCCATACCGGCCGATCCCGTCATCATGCCTAAATAAATCGCCGTGTTATAGCCGCCCATGGCCAGCCCGCGGGCCTCCACCGGCACCACCTCCGGAATCAGAGCGCCCAGCGGGGTAAACCCCACCCCCTGCACGGCTCCCGAGGCCATAGCAAGAACGATAAAGGCGGTCAGGCTATGGCTAAAGCTGAAAGCTGCCAGAACAAGGCTCAGACCTAAGAAACCCCAGATCGCCAATCTGGTCTTATCCGTCTGGTCGCTCAAACGTCCCAAAGGGATACGGGAGAGGGCGTTGATAACGGCCTGGGCGGCGAACACCACCCCGATCTGACCGGCGTTCAAACCGTGGCGCAGGGCATACAGTGGAAAAAAAGTAAAGAAGACCCCCAGGGCAATGCAGGAACCCAGGGTCAGGGCCCAACAGCCGTGCAGCAGGTGATTGGACCAACCCAAGGAGATCACCTGCGACAGGTCTGGTAGCTGATGATCATCGGCTCTCGGGTTGCTGCGGGGTAAAAACCACGCTACCGGAATCAGGAGCAGAAACATGGCACCGGCCACGAACAGAAAGACCTGGCGGTACCCCAGGGCCTCTGCCAATAGACCTCCCGCGGCCGGCCCCAGACTCATGGCCGAATAAATGGAAGTGGTATACCAACCATAGGCCCGGCCGAGATGGGTGGCCGGTGAGATGTCGGCCACGATGGCCATCAGGCTCGGTCCGATCATGGCCAGACCCACGCCAAAGGCCAGATAAATCCAGATGATTTGAAGCGGCGTGCGGCTCCAGTAGAGCAGCAGAGATGAGCTGGAGGCGATCAACAGACCGAGAAGAATGATGCGTTTCCGCCCCCACCGGTCGCCTAATAATCCCAAGGGCAGCGCCAACAGACCGCACATCAGGAGAAAGCTGGAGTTAATAAACCCCACCTCGGAGGTGGAGGCACCCAGAGATACGGCAAACAACGGCACTACCGGCAGTCGCAGGCTGGTGGCAAAATAGCTCGCAAAGGCAATGCCGCAGACCACAGTCAGCAGGATTTTATATGAAGCGGGAGGGTTGGGATTCTTGGTTGCAGTCGGCAACTACCCGAAGTACCTTTCTCGTCAAATTTTGGGCCAACGGGAGAAAAAATCTCATCAATTTATTCGATAACAAGTATCGACTGATAATATAATTTATTTATTTGGGATAAATTAAGAAATTCCAGACCCTTGGTTGATTTTAGGTTATTAGATCAAGTGCAGCACTCCGGTTAACCGAAACTAAGCCGTGATTTATTAAGAATTTGAAGTTCTTTAATGTAGGGTGGACACCTCCCGCCATTCCTTGATCTATTCTCTCAGAAAGCTGAAGTATTACGATCAAGTATAGCCTATCTTGGTCCTCATATCAAAATCTTTAAATGAACCGGCTAAAGACGTAATTATTTGCGAGTTGCCTAAAGAAAACGAATATCCTGTTATCAAAGTTAAATTTCCAGGTATCCTGATATTGTTGTAACATTTGCATCGAGGCGTAGGTTCAAAATCTTTCCTGCCAGAGCAAACAAGCCAATCGGTTATTTTGCCAAAGGTTCTCAGGTATCGGAACCCGATAAGGTTCTTTGGTATTTTTGCAGGATATCATACAGGGACCTTTCAAAACCGGCAAAAAAGTGGCTGCAACCCGGCAGTACCCTGATCTTGGGTCGGCTGTCCAGGGGAGAGGTCTGGAACAGATATTCCAACTGAGACAGCGGGCAAAAGTCATCCCGGTCACCGACGATGATGAGGCGGAGTCGGGGCGTTTCGGGCAAATAATTGATCTCCATCAGGGCGATGGGCGGGGCAATCAGAATGAGGTCGTCAGCCGGCGTCCCCTGGATGAGCGCCCGGCTGGCCACGGCGGCGCCGAAGGAATAGCCGACTATGACCTGCGGTCTCGCAACGCGGGTGGCCAAAAAATGCATCGCGGCCTGAATATCAGCCACTTCCGCCTGCCCCCCGCCGTAGTCTCCGGTGCTCAACCCCACCCCCCGGAAATTAAACCGGAGTGTGGTCCAGTGGCGGTTCTGAAAGGCGCGGGCCGCCGTCCAGACCACGTTGTTATCCATATCGCCGCCGTACAAGGGATGAGGGGAAGTGAGCACCACCCCGCCCGATTCTCCGGCAGGGGCCAGGCGTCCTTCCAACGTAACGTCAGCCGCGGCAAAAATTACTTTTTCTTCTTGAATCTCCGGGTTCCCCTGAGCTATGGTCATGTTTTGCATCCTCTGATATAAAATGATAACTGAAGCGGGGCGAATACGAGATTTGCCCCTACACTGGATGGAATTAGGTTGCGGGCGAATACGAGATTCGGTCCTACGCTGAAGATAAGAGCTTTGCCCATCAATAAATGATTCTCATGGCTTGCGGGTGCTTTCGAAAAAATGACAATTAGTTCTGCAAGAGTCTCCATTATCTCATAAAAATAATGGCGGCGGCATTAGCAAACGAATTTGCCATTAAATTACGGCATTCTGGGCCATCGTGGTTTCGGAAATGAGTAACACTTCAGTTGTTTGGGGCGAATACGAGATTTGCCCCTACAGACGGGTCTGTCGATGCTGTGGTGCTGTAGGGTGGGCACCGCCAACCATGTTCCTGATCTATTATCCCAGATAGCTGAAGTATTACGGAAATGAATATGTCCAATTCTCTGATCGGCAATAGTCCCAGATGAACCTGATTGCGGCTCTATTTGCTAGCCTTTGCTTTTGCGCCCTGGTCTATCAGTTCAGTGCCATCATTGCCCTGATCTGTTTCCGACGGCGGCCTCTTCCTTCCTGTCAGAGTGGGGTCTGGCCGGGAATTTCTCTGTTGAAGCCGGTCAGAGGGCTGGAGCAGGACTCTTACGATTGTCTGGCCAGCTTCATCCGGCAGGATTACCCGGCCCGGCAGATTCTCTTTGGCGTTGCCGACCCTACCGATCCTATCCTGCCACTTTTAAGAGACTTGCAGGCCACCTTCGGTGAAGTTGACATTCGCGTCGTCATCTGTCCGCAGGAGCTCGGAATGAATCCCAAGGTCAGCACCCTGCGCCAGTTGCTACCCTTGGCGGTCTACGATTATATTCTCATTTCCGACAGCGACGTCCGGGTCAGGCCTGATGCCCTGCGCGTTCTGGCCGGAGCTCTCCAGGATCCGAAGGCGGGACTGGCCACCTGTTTGTATCGCCCGGGGCCGGTGGATACCAATGGCGCCGCCTTGGAGGCGATGACCATCAGCACCGATTTTATCCCCTCAGTGGCCATGGCGTATTACGTGGAAGACATCCGGTTTGCCCTGGGGGCGGTGATGGCTTTATCCCAGGAAACATTGGAACGCATCGGCGGTTTCGAGGGGATCGCGGACCATCTGGCCGACGACTACCAGTTGGGGCTTCGCGTATCTGAAGCCGGCTTGCAGGTGCAGCTTTTGCCTTATGTAGAAGATAGGGTGATAATTTCAAAGATTTATTGAATTCTGCAATGGCGGAGATTAATTTGCCTTGTTTTATGCCTTCGAGGCCTCGCCGGTTATGCTCGCCGGCCTTGCTCTTGTCTTGCTGGCTAATTGGATAGTTGGGTGGCAAGAGCTTGGAGTTGGTTCTCAATCCCATGGATTTCAGAAATCTTCTTCTATGCAAAAGCTCCTTATTGCTACTAGCGATTGCGTAGGCTTCTCCATAGTCCGATATGGCTTGATCCTGTAAGCCTATTATGGCCGCAGCGTCACCCCGACGAATCCAGGCTTGAACATTTTTCGGATTCAATTCCAAAACCCTGTTAAAGTCAGAAATGGCACGGAAAGGTCTTCCCGCGTCCAAATGTGTCCGGCCTCTCAAGAGAATAACACTCTCATCATTAGGATACATTTCAATCGCCACTTCCAAGTCGGCAAGTGCTTCCTTAAACATCTCCTTTCGCCGGTAGGCAATGCTCCGGTTAATCAGGGCAGTGCAGTACTTTGGAAAAATATTAAGGGATTTGGAATAGTCTTTTATTGCATCATCATATTTTCCCATTGCCCGGTAGGTAATGGCTCGACTGTTATAAGCCTGATAATATCTTGAATTTATGGAGATCGCTGTTGTGTAATCAGAAACTGCCGCTTGGTACATGCGTAGTTCAAAATAGACCCTGGCGCGGTAGAAATAGGCTGGCGCAAATTTAGGACATAATTTAATGGCCTGAGTCAAGCTTAGCAGTGATTCGTTATATGATTTCTCGTCAAATTGCCTTATTCCTTTTGAATAAATATCTTTAATATTTAGACAAATGCGTCGAGCTTTCATATCATATAAACATAACGGAGCAAGAAAGATAATTAGTAGCATGCAGATAAAGAATATTGTATCTCTTGGTTTTATAAACTTTAATATGTTCAAAAAAAATGTCTTCATAGTATAATTTCTATTGAAAGACCTCTGTTATCTCTTTTTAATAGTAAAACTAAACCGACCCAAACTAATACGGTTAACACATGTCGTATGATAACTTTGGAAACGAGAGTAAACCATTCAATAATTACCGCAGTGGCTCTATCATACTCAATGATCTCAACAATCTTCTGCTTTTCACTTGTTGACCATACCGGATAGTGTACATATAACCAATTGTACATGCTAAGATAAACGCAGATGATTTGAAATATAAAAAGTATGAAGGTGCCAATAATAATCATCTCTAGCCGGATTTTCCAAGGTATTCCCGAAGTCGATAGGCAAAGGGTGATCATCATGATGTTGCAAATGGTGTACCATGCCATATTGGGAAAGAAATATATGCCACCGATGTCACAATACGGCTTATTTTGGAGATTAAGTTCTGGCAGGCCTAATGGGAGGTTTGTCGCAATGTAACCGATTCTTATCGAAACTTGCCACAGAAACGCTTCATAATATAAATAAAAATAGTGCCATAGAAGGAGTATAATTATATAAAATAAGATAAGTCTACAAACAAAAGGTAGTATTTTAGTTATCGGAGGTTTCTTGCTCTGGTTTTGATGAGGCCCAGAATATCCATAAAATAACCACAAAAAAAATGAAAAGCCCTTGAGAAACATGATCGTGCACCATTTTGAAAAGGCTGCGATGGTATACGCCAATCAAGAAGAGACTCACGACACGCACCATATTGAGAGCATAAATAACCGAGGAACCGCCAGCGATTCCAAGAAATTTGTGTCTTAGCGTGGACGGATAGGCGAAAACGGCGCATACAAAAATTCCAATCTCATAGATAGCGTTACACCCATCTTTTACATCCACGCTGAATCCAGCTCCCCAAAGAGCGGTGTGATGGCTGTGGGCGTCCACACCCCCAAGCCTGATAAGCCACGCCGCCTGTCCGCAGATAGTCGCCGTAAAGGGTTCAATTACGATTTGCCTGATCCGAACGGGGTGCAGGACCAGACAAATTGCTATCAAAAGCAATATGAAAAACAAACCTCTTTTCAAAATAGAATTTTTCAATACGGAAGAGTGAACGCCCTTCTTTTCCATTTTTATCTATTCCTGATGAAGCGATTCCGTAAGAACTCGATTCAGGTTTTTACCGCCCCTCAGGCAAAGACAATAAAACCAGGTGGAGTATATAAGCTGCCAAGGGCGCGCAGATAAGTGTCCCGACTATATCCGGCATCGACACATACCCAAAAACCGCTGTTGCCCCAGCAAGCCCCAATGCTGCGGCCGAATAGACCCATCTGATGGCCTTATAAAAAAGCTTTCGGTTGTAAGCCATCCGATATGCATTTGATGCTATACATAAGCTGCCGCACGCTGAAGGGAGTACTGGGGATTGGCCGCGTACGAAACCTAACACCAAAGACAGCATCACCATAGTAAAAAAAATACGCTTCCATTCCGAGAGGGTGGGAATCGCGGTAGGGATTGTGATGTGGATGAAGCGGACTGCCACATGATCAACACTGGTCCAATGCTCGCTAAGCCTTGAAATTGAGTGCGCACAAATGTTTTCACTTCCAACGTAAACGACACTATGTTTCCACCCGGTGCCATCGCGGTCATACTGAATCACATCGCCCGGCTGAAGTGCATTAACCGAGTCTACAAGTTCTCCCCGGCCGCTGAGGAGCCAGCCTCCCAATGCCACAACGCCGACATAACCATACACATATGGGCTGTAGGGATGGTCGACGTCAAGCCCGCCGCCGGGTTCGCCGATGGCGCAGGATACGAAGTGGGAGCAGTCACAGCCATGGGGATTGGCATACTTGTCCTCATCGGTCATAACACCACCTCCTGTAACGCTCACAGGATCTCCTGAACAGGTCCTGAAAATCCAGCCGTCAGTGCAGTACTTTTCGGCATAGGCCTGGGCGTATGTAACCGCTCCCTGCCGGTGGTATTGTTGTTGCGCCTGCACCATGTACGGAATCATTAATAAAAGAGAAAAGATCATGACACATTCGATAAACGCCATCCTTTTCCGAGATCTTTCCGGAGCCTGCATCACTTGCCTCCCGTAGCCGGGAGTGTGGAGTCTTCTCTTTTGATAAACAGAAAGGAAGACAGGACCCGTTCGAACGCTTCTCTGTCCAAACGAAAATTAGAAAACCGAAAACGTAGATCGTCTTTCCGGACCATGGTCGCGGGAAATCTTCGGGAATCGCAGCCTTTCCAGGGAGGGCCGTTGGCCTGCACCGCCGCTTCGCCCCCCACAAGTGGATAGCTCCAATCAATGGTCTGCATGAATTCAGAATACGATATTCCGGGGCGACAGAGTTCATATAGGTTAATTGTCATTATTTCCTGAAGGGTTAAGTCATCGAGTTTTCTCCCAGCAACGCGCGCTTTGGGATTTGGTTTAAACGCTGTGATTTTCATCGCTATTTTGTCATTTTCATACATTTCTATAATCAATCCGTTATACTGTACCTGCACGATCAGGCCGGCCGGTGGCTCGAATTGATAGCCGTAGGGCTTATTGACGACTATTTTCGAATCCTCACCCCATGCCTGCGGCAGAAAGAAAGCTACAGTGAAACAGAGGCTCACAATGACAATCAGCGTTGCAGTTTTTCTATTCATTAAACACCTCCTTTTTTTGCCATCTTTTGTTCTTGAATGCCGCTTCCATATGATCAAGATCGCCACGGTCAAATGGTTCCGAAACGCCGCTTATTATTGGCTTCACTGACCATCTTATCAGCCCCCCATATTTTTATTGTTGTTGCGCCTGCACCATGCACGGAATCATTAATAAAAGAGGAAAGATCATGACACATTCGATAAACGCCATCCTTTTCCGAGATATTTCTGGAGCCTGCATCACTTACCTCCCGTAGCCGGCAGTGTGGAGTCTTCTCTTTTGATAAACAGAAAGGAAGACAGGACCCGTTCGAATGCTTCTCTGTCCAAGCGAAAATTATTAAACCGAAAACGCAGATCACCTTTCCGGACCATGGTCACGGGAAATCTTCGGGAATCGCAGCCTTTCCAGGAAGTGCCGTTGGCCTGTACCGCCGCTTCGCCCCCGACAAGTGGATAGCTCCAATCAATGGCTTGCAAGAATTCAGGGTCCGATGTTCCATACGGGGGTCTACAGACTTGATATAGTTCAACCGCAATTCTTTCCTGAAGGGTCAAATCATCGCTTCTTTTGATTTCGCCGCCGTAAGCAATACTTCCCTTGGGATTTGGGCCAAACGCTGTGATTCTCATTGCAATCTTGTCATTTTCATACATTTCTATAATCTCTCCGTTATACTGTACCTTCACTATCAGGCCGGCCGGTGCCTCGAATTGATAGCCGTAAGGCTTATTGACGACTATTTTCGGATCCTCACCCCATGCCTGCGGCAGAAAGAGAGCTACAGTGAAACAGCGGCTCACAATGACAATCAGCGTTGCAGTTTTTCTATTCATTAAACACCTCCTTTTTCTTGCTCTAACCATCTTGTGTTCTTGAATGCCGCTTCCATATGATCAAGATCGCCACGGGCAAATGGTTCCGAAACGCCGCTTATTATAATAGCGCCTGGAGCGCACCAGGCTATCTGGAGTGACAGAAGAAATAAAATCGTGGTCAATATTGATATCCTACAGGCAGTCGATACGACTTTCATGTACGCACCTCCGTGCTCGATGAATGCACTGTTCTTTAACGGTTAGGAGGAGAAGGAGGGTTGCCATACACAAGGTCGGGAGACACGTACGGCCCACCCTCATAGATCTCGACACCGTTGATTTTCGGCCACCATCCTTGCGTCTCGACGATTATGCCATCGCCTACTATCGGATTGGCGCGGGTTGCATCGATGTAAATGAATCGGCAGGCGTGGACGAATCGGTACTCCGGTTCGTCATTTATCCAGAAGAACCATGTCGGGGTCTGAATCGTCCTGGAAGATCCCGGATACGGTGGTGTGTTGAGCATGGAAGGTTCCACCACAGTTCCCGGCTGGAGCATGTTTTGAGGGCCGAAGGCCATCAGGGTGTCTTTGTTGGGACTCGGGTTTATTACCTGTGCAATGAGGACTGAGATCGCCTGGTCTCTCGTGAGCGCATCGGCCCGTGCGAAACCGGGCATGCAGGCGCACAACACAACTGCGCTAAACAGCCAAAGAACTCTTGACATGGATTTGCCTCCAAGGCTTGGTTTGAGTGATCGTTGGGCGCTCATTTACCGGATCGTTAAGGGGGTCTCTAAGGATGGGAGAAGCGCCGGACGTGGTTGTCACCTGCACATCTCCAGGGAGGGCTTCGTTATCTGCCTTAACAGACTTACCTCCTTGGCTTCATTTTTCCAGAGCAGGGATGACCAAATCCAAATACTTTTTTACGTCAGTCATTTTTTGCTCTCTCGAAAAACGTACCCCAGCAAGGTCTGGAATAATAGCGTAATAATTTTGAGGGTTAGTCCGTTGTTGAAGCATTAATGCCACTCGTGCCACAGAAAACGGTTCCCTGTAGAACGGAATTTTCATCATAGATCCAGTTGGATGGTAGTTCTCAATAAAGCTTTTGAATCTTTTTAAAGCTTCCAAGTTTGCTTCAAGAAATATCTCTTCCCTGCCATAAAGCTGCTCCTTAAATGGAGGGAAAAAGTATAAATGTGTAAGTGAATCTAATGTAGTAGTTGTATTAATAATATCTATCTTCGCCATTTTAGGATCAAGATTTTTAACCAGCATTTTATAAACTGAAAGTATTCCTTTCCACATATCACTTCTAGAGAATAATTCGGCAAAGCCATCATGAAAAACTCGCAGTCGTATAAAGGCAACATCTTCATGGGTAGCATATACACCCATAATATTCGCGAAATAACTACCAGAAAAACATTCCCGTGCGAGAGTTTCTGTATCAAGCGAAGCATAATGACCTGATGGTTTTATAAGGTTAGCTGGTATCGAGATTTCTCCTCTGTCTTTCATATCTATAAAATGCGATCTAATTTTCTCATACTCTTGTTCCCTTTCCGGGCTTACTGTTTTTTGATTAAATTTCTTAATCATCTGATCAATGCCATATGCCGGCGCTACTAAAATAATCTTATTAGAAGCATATACAGGATAAATAACCAGGAAAAATATAGCCAATACCAGGATTGATTTCTTGCAATTCAATAATTTCATTGTGAACTCTCCCTTTGAGAATATACAAGAATACCTTCTACTGCTGAGATCAAATCACAGACGTTAGTTTTTTGGTCATTCATTTAATATGTTCATTCACCACAGGGGGGCGCGACCGCATACCATCTCCTTCCCGATACCATGCCTGAAATGATCCATCAGACCAACCCATAACTTGAGCGCAACAAATCCGGCCTAACCCGCTTTATTCATGATATTTTGAAAAAGATAGCTAACTCATTTTAATGCCATAGATTAACAGGCTTACCTGAAATACAGACTGTTTTTTTGCACAGGCTGGAAAGCCTGTGCCACCGGGTATATGGGATTTTGATGAATTATCCGGGCTAAGGCATCCGGCAGCATGCCGCAGCCTTTTGAGGGACTGGATTTAGCAACTTCCCAATAATATTATTGAAATCACCTTTGCGGATAGTATCCGTAACATACTTTAAAGATTATTGCTTGGACGCTATTGTTATTTACTCGTATTTTATTGCTATTTTTTGTGTTGGGCCGCTCTGCAGGATTGAGAATATGACCCCGCTTTATTCATGATATTTTGAAAAAGATAGCTAACTCATTTTAATGAAATGGATTAACAGGCTTACCTGAAATACAGACTGTTTTTTTGCACAGGCTGGAAAGCCTGTGCCACCGGGTATATGGGATTTTGGTGAATTATCCGGGTGACGAGTTGTCAAGCTGTTGGGACCTGAATTTCGGATGAATAGTCATATTTAAGGGGTAGAGAGAATATAGAGTCCAGGATTCATGCGGGTTTTATGATTTTGAGGGGATGATTTTGGCCAAAATACATAGGCACATGTTTTATAATTTTTATCTTTATAACTCGAGATAGTATATGCTTACATAATAGGCATGTATTTGCGGACCACAAAACGGAAAAATAAAGACGGCTCCATCGTGGAATATTTCCAATTGGCCCATAATGTCTGGAACCAGCAAAGCAGTCAAGCGGTGGCCAAGATCATCCACAATTTCAGCCGGGCCGATGAATTGGATCGGGGGAGTCTTATACGCTTGTGCAAATCCATTGCCCGGGTTTGCGGAGCGGAAGTTAATGAGATCACTGTTCCCCAGGAAAAAAGTCTAGCTGGCCGGGATCAAGATTTACTTCCCGACGAGGTCAAGCTAATCCAAACCCGGGAACTTGGCACGGCAATGGTCTTGGAAGTGCTTTGGGAACGGTTAGGGATAGCGTCGGCGCTCAAAAATATAATTAAACAGAAGGGTTATAACGAGGCCTATGAACGGGCGCTTTTGGCCATGACCGCCAACCGTTTGTGTGAACCGGAATCGAAGCTGGGCTTCTGGAATCGCTGGTTAAGCAAGGTACATTTACCTTCCTGTCAAGACCTCAAATTAGATCAGATGTATGAGGCCATGGATTTTTTGCAGGCTCATAGCGCCACTGTGGAGGAGGCAGTATTTTTTCGCACGGCCCATCTCTTCAATCTGGATGTTGATCTCATTTTTTACGATACCACCACGGCGGCGTTTCCCCTTGAAGAAGCAGAACGACACTGTCAACTCCCTTGGGAGCGGATCAAAGACGATCTAAGTTCCCTTCAGGCCACCGAATTTCAGACCCCGCAATTTCAATTCTTTCAGCGGCATGAACCTTCCCGAAATCTGCTTTCGACTCTCAAATCTCTTGATATTCCAATGCCTAGAGTTGTTTTAAACATCAATCCTATCACTACTGAAACATAGGCACACGACTGATTTTTGCTAGTCTCCCAATTAACTGAGATTACATTGATTATAGCTCAGCGCGTGCCTATGCGTCCGAAATGCAGGCCAGAGCAAACAAGCCAATCGGTTATTTTGCCAAAGGTTCTCAGGTATCGGAACCCGATAAGGTTCTTTGGTATTTTTGCAGGATATCATACAGGGACCTTTCAAAACCGGCAAAAAAGTGGCTGCAACCCGGCAGTACCCTGATCTTGGGTCGGCTGTCCAGGGGAGAGGTCTGGAACAGATATTCCAACTGAGACAGCGGGCAAAAGTCATCCCGGTCACCGACGATGATGAGGCGGAGTCGGGGCGTTTCGGGCAAATAATTGATCTCCATCAGGGCGATGGGCGGGGCAATCAGAATGAGGTCGTCAGCCGGCGTCCCCTGGATGAGCGCCCGGCTGGCCACGGCGGCGCCGAAGGAATAGCCGACTATGACCTGCGGTCTCGCAACGCGGGTGGCCAAAAAATGCATCGCGGCCTGAATATCAGCCACTTCCGCCTGCCCCCCGCCGTAGTCTCCGGTGCTCAACCCCACCCCCCGGAAATTAAACCGGAGTGTGGTCCAGTGGCGGTTCTGAAAGGCGCGGGCCGCCGTCCAGACCACGTTGTTATCCATATCGCCGCCGTACAAGGGATGAGGGGAAGTGAGCACCACCCCGCCCGATTCTCCGGCAGGGGCCAGGCGTCCTTCCAACGTAACGTCAGCCGCGGCAAAAATTACTTTTTCTTCTTGAATCTCCGGGTTCCCCTGAGCTATGGTCATGTTTTGCATCCTCTGATATAAAATGATAACTGAAGCGGGGCGAATACGAGATTTGCCCCTACACTGGATGGAATTAGGTTGCGGGCGAATACGAGATTTGCCCCTACACTGGATGGAATTAGGTTGGGGGTGGATACCAGATTTGCCCCTACGCTGGTTGGACTTAGGTTGGGGGCGAATACGAGATTCGGTCCTACGCTGAAGATAAGAGCTTTGCCCATCAATAAATGATTCTCATGGCTTGCGGGTGCTTTCGAAAAAATGACAATTAGTTCTGCAAGAGTCTCCATTATCTCATAAAAATAATGGCCGCGGCATTAGCAAGCAAACCTGACATTAAATTATGGCATTCTGGACCATCGAGGTTTCGGAAATGAGTAACACTTCAGTTGTTTGGGGCGAATACCAGATTTGCCCCTACAGACGGGTCTGTCGATGCTGTGGTGCTGTAGGGTGGGCACCGCCAACCATGTTCCTGATCTATTATCTCAGATAGCTGAAGTATTACGGAAATGAATATGTCCAATTCTCTGATCGGCAATAGTCCCAGATGAACCTGATTGCGGCTCTATTTGCTAGCCTTTGCTTGTGCGCCCTGGTCTATCAGTTCAGTGCCATCATTGCCCTGATCTGTTTCCGACGGCGGCCTCTTCCTTCCTGTCAGAGTGGGGTCTGGCCGGGAATTTCTCTGTTGAAGCCGGTCAGAGGGCTGGAGCAGGACTCTTACGATTGTCTGGCCAGCTTCATCCGGCAGGATTACCCGGCCCGGCAGATTCTCTTTGGCGTTGCCGACCCTACCGATCCTATCCTGCCACTTTTAAGAGACTTGCAGGCCACCTTCGGTGAAGTTGACATTCGCGTCGTCATCTGTCCGCAGGAGCTCGGAATGAATCCCAAGGTCAGCACCCTGCGCCAGTTGCTACCCTTGGCGGTCTACGATTATATTCTCATTTCCGACAGCGACGTCCGGGTCAGGCCTGATGCCCTGCGCGTTCTGGCCGGAGCTCTCCAGGATCCGAAGGCGGGACTGGCCACCTGTTTGTATCGCCCGGGGCCGGTGGATACCAATGGCGCCGCCTTGGAGGCGATGACCATCAGCACCGATTTTATCCCCTCAGTGGCCATGGCGTATTACGTGGAAGACATCCGGTTTGCCCTGGGGGCGGTGATGGCTTTATCCCAGGAAACATTGGAACGCATCGGCGGTTTCGAGGGGATCGCGGACCATCTGGCCGACGACTACCAGTTGGGGCTTCGCGTATCTGAAGCCGGCTTGCAGGTGCAGCTTTTGCCTTATGTAGTGGAAACGAACAACCGGCGGGAGACGGTAATGGGCTACCTCGCCCACCAACTGCGATGGGCCCGCACCTACCGGGTCTGCCGCCCCAAGAGTTATTTGGCTTACGGCATTACTTTGGCTTTTCCTTGGGGGGTGCTGGCCTGGTCGGCATCGGCCTTTGCCCCTTGGGCGGGTTGCTTGGCCCTGGGCTGTCTCCTAGTCCGTTTCTGGGCAGGTCTGGTGGCTCATTATTATTGCCTGGCCAGCCCGCTCCCCTGGCGCTACTGGCTCTTGTTTCCGATAAAGGAGATATGCGCTTTCGCGCTGTGGGTTTTAAGCTTTCTGGGAAATGAGATTAGCTGGCGAGGTCAGCGGTATCGGGTGGCTCCGGACGGGCGGCTGAAAAAAGTAAAGGAGTCTTAGACTCATGGATACAATAGATCTGCAACAGATTCTTCTCCAGGTGCAATCAGGCCGCCTCGGGATTGACGAGGCCCTGCAGCGGTTGCAACACCTGCCCTATGAAAACCTGGGTTTTGCCCACGTGGACCACCACCGTCAACTGCGCCAGGGTTTTCCCGAGGTCATCTTGGCAGCCGGCAAAAGCATTGAGCAGATAAGCGCTATCCTGAGATCATTATTGCAGGGCGCTTCCCAAATCCTGATCACCAGGCTGGCCCCGCAGCAGGCTGTTACTCTACAGGAATCCTTTCCGGCTGCCGAATATCACCCGGTCTCCCAAATCATGACCTTCGGTTTGCAGGAGGCCCCTGACCGGGGTCGGGGTCTGATCCTGGTGATGTCGGCCGGGACCTCGGATATCCCCGTAGCCGAAGAGGCCTTGCTCACCGCCAGAATCATGGGCAACCGGGTGGAGCCGATCTATGACGTAGGGGTGGCCGGTTTACACCGTCTGTTGGCTTATCAGGAAAAACTTCAGGAAGCCTCCGTCTTCATCGTCGTTGCCGGTATGGAGGGAGCCCTCCCCAGTGTGGTCGGGGGTCTGGTCAAGCGGCCGGTCATCGCCGTCCCTACCTCTGTCGGCTACGGCGCCAGTTTTGGAGGCATTGCCGCTCTGCTGGGGATGCTCAATTCCTGCGCCTCCGGAGTTGCGGTGGTCAATATCGACAACGGTTTCGGCGCCGGTTACGTAGCGGCGCTCATCAACCGTCGGGAGTGACCTCAGACTCCGGACTGGGATGGAGTCTATGCCTCCCGGCATCCGTGCCGGGAAACCATAGTCGGGGGGTTGGACCCTGCCAACGGTCATAGATGAGGACAGTCGGACAAGGAGGCGTTCCCCTCGTTAATCTGCACCGCCAGGATCAGGCAGGTAGCATAACCGCAATCGCCGCAGTTGGTTCGAGGCAGCATTTTTAAGATCTCAACCATGCGTGACGGCTGCACCACCTCAAACCGGGGCTGAATCTCCTGCCGTTTTTCCCAGGTATCATTGATGATATCCCGCAGCCAACGGATGATCTGCTCGGCCTCGGTTTCGTCCGTAAGGATGTTGATAGCAATCTGCCGGGGGTAGAAAGTAATGAGTTTGGCCTGATATTTGATGGTCAAAGACGGCGGCTCCGGGAAGTATAAATGCCCGCGCAGGACGCGGTTCAGTTGCGGCAAAATAGCAGTGATATCACCATCCAGATGCGCCACCCCCCGCAGATGCCCCGCCCCTGGGTTCGGCGGCCGGCAGAATTCCCAACGATAGCTATGGATCAACATCATTGCCCCTCCTCGGAAACGGCCCGGGAATCTTTAGCGGGCCTTGCTGGCGGCCTTGATCCGAAAGCGGTCGGCGTCGATAATAAATCTTTCGTGCACCCCCTGAGAAATCAGTTCGCTCTCATCGGCAGCCTGAACCATAAAAGTGAGTTTGCGGCCTTCCACCTGGCTCAGTTCCACCCTGATGGTCACGGTATGCCCGGGCGGCGTCGGGGCTGAGTGGGATAACTGAAAGCCGATGCCGACGGTCTGCTCCCGGGGCCAGTCCAGGAATGGCTTGATGGCCTGGATACAGGCCCATTCAATCAGGCCCACCATGAAGCCGGAGGCCAGAACCTTGGGCATCTGCTGGAATTCCTCGGATTCGGGCAGGAGATGCGGGACGGTGCGCTCCAAGGGAACCTGATAACGAAACTCGTAGGCCAAACCAGGCTTAAGAGCATCTTTCATACAACCCTCCGATCTTGTCAAAAAATATAGTCTCCGGTTGTTGGACAATAATTAAATTTTCTACAGGCCAGAAAGCCTGTTCCACCAGGAAACCAGTTCATGATTCGCGGGTGACCGACAGGTAATGGCAATTAATCGTTGACTTCATTGTAGATCGGGTTAAACTATTAGTAAAATTAATTATAATAATTATAATAATAAGATAATTTAATTATGGAATGGCAGCAGCTTTTGGGTTTCTACCAGGTTGCCAAGTTGGGGAGCTTTACCAGGGCTGGCGAGGCAACCTATCGCAGTCAATCAGCCTTAAGTCAACAGGTTAAGGCCTTGGAAGAAGAATTGGCCTGCCCATTACTAGAGCGGATCGGCAGACAGAGATTACGTCTGACGCCGGTCGGAGAATTGGTTTTTCGGTTTGCCGAAACTATTTTCGCGCTCTCAGAACAGCTCCAAGCGGAGCTCAAAGCCAGGCAAGGGGGGCAGATCGGCAGGCTTACGCTCGCGGCGCCTTTTACTACCATTTACCATCTGTTCCCCAAGGTATTACGCTTCTACCGGGAGCAGTTCCCCCAGGTGCAGTTGACCATTTTAGACCGTTCCCAATCGGAGGTTATCACTCTGGTAAGGTCTGGAGAAGTCGATATGGGGATCGTCTCGGCGTCCCAGGCCCCCCCGGATTTGACAGCCCGTCGCTGGCTCGAAGTGGAAACTTTTCTGCTCACCCCTGTGGGCCACCCCTTGACCAGGGAGCCGGAGGTGACAATGGCCGAAATCGCCCGTTATCCCTTGATTTTGCCGCCTAAGACACCGACTTATCCCCGGCGGAGTAAAATGGAGGAGGAACTCAAAAGGTTGGGGCTGGAATACCACATTATTATGGAATCTTCGAATGTGGAGTTGAGTTCCTTGTACGTGGAGATGGGATTGGGAATTACCTTGGCGACCCTGGTTAAAAAAGAATTACCGGAGTTGCATGCCAGACAGTTGGCCTTCCTGCCGCTGACGCATTATTTTCCCCCAGATTGGATTACCGTCCTGATGAGAAAGAATAAGCTCTTGACTTCCTATCAGAGTGCTTTTCTAAATATCCTGCTGGGAAAAATACAGGGCTGCCCGAGCGATGGCGTTGTCGGCTTAAACAGATAATACGGTCGGTGGTGGTCCGGCTTTGGCTGCCGAGATGAAAAAAAACCAAAATTTCTGGTATGATACAGCCTTGGTTTTTGATATACTATATCATGGGATAACACTTTAATTGTTTGGGACGAATACCAGATTCGCCCCTACAGACGGGTCTGTCGATGCTGTGGTGCTGTAGGGTGGGCACCGCCAACCATGTTCCTGATCTATTATCTCAGATAGCTGAAGTATTACTATTAAGGGATAACATTACAATTGTTTGGGACGAATACCAGATTCGCCCCTCCGGGTGGGCCTGTCGGTGCTGCAGTGTTGTAAGGTGGACGCCGCCCACCATTCCTTGATCTATTCTCTCAGATGGCGGAAGGATTACATTGCGGTTTTTATAAGTCCTATACCTTTTTGATCCTGAGGAATTTTTTATGCAACCGTCCGACATTAAGCTGTATGCCCTCAGTACCTGTTCACATTGCCGGAACTGTAAGGAATTTCTGGCACAATGTGGCTTCGAGTATGACTGTGTCGATGTAGACCGGTTAGAACCGGGAGAACGCCGACAGGTCCTCGAAGAAATAAAAAATATCAATCCCAACCTCTCTTTTCCCACCCTGGTCATTGGCGACAAGGTAGTGATCGGGTTTAAAAAAGAGGAAATTCAGGAGATCCTTAATTCCCGATGAAGGTAGCCGAACTCTACGAGATGTTGAAGCAGACCCAGGAACCGAAAGGCTATTACTTTAACCAGGATCAGAACCTTGTCCAGGCTCTATTGGCGGCACTCCTGGAAAATAAAGCCCGCTACGGCTATATGAGCTGTCCTTGCCGTTTGGCCTCCGGAGACCGCAATTGGGATCAGGATATTCTCTGTCCCTGTATCTACCGGGAGGCTGACGTCAAAGAATACGGGAGCTGTTACTGCGCCCTGTATGTTTCCCGGGCATGGAACGAAGGCACAATCAGCCGGAAATATGTCCCGGAACGTCGGCCGATGGAAAAGACCTTAGGCCCCGGAGTGTGACGGGTCTTTCAAAAAATGGCAGGATAAGGTCACGGCTAGGTTTTCTGGCTTTTTCGAAGTTAGGTTTGCAGTTGGTAGCCGCATATTAATTGCTGCGATGAGGAAAACTGCGCCATGTATAACCAGGCAGGTCTTGTCTCCGGAGACCGTACCTGAAAGGTGGAGCTAATCCTCCAGGACTAACTCTACGGCATCTACCCCGCGACCTCCGGTGATACTGGCAATGGTACCGCACTGAGGACATTCGGTACAAGGCAGGGGGTCGTGTACATCCACCCCCTCCTGGCAGGGACCGGCATAACCGCAGCGCGGGCAGGCTATGGCGCCGGGAATGACATTGAGCTTCAGGACAGAGTGTGCCAAAGCGGTTTCTTGCACCAGTACCTCGAAAGCCTGACGGAATGACTCGGGGGAATGAATATCGAGGGCGCCGATCTGCAATATTACTTCTTTCACCTCTCTACCTTGAAAATCAGCACCTTCTTCTAAATTTTTTAAAATTGTTTCGACGATCCTTTGCATAAGTGAGTATTCGTGCATTTGGCCCATCCTCAGGGAAATATTTCTCATTTAAAGGCGTTCTGCAGTTCAGTGCCCTGTCTCACCCCTGCCTGCGGTTCCATCCTCTGCATTTTTCTATCGGTTTGTGAGAAATTATAGTTTCCGGTTTCTGTTTTATGGCTGTTAGTTAAGAAATTAAGTTCCGCACAGGCTGGAAGCCGGTCCCCCGGAAACCATTTTTATGGTTCGTGGGTGTTTTTGAAAGAATGGCAATCAGTTTTCCCGTCACATCACCAGCACTCTTTCCAAACTGCGAGAACACGCCTATATCCTACTTCGATGAGCTCAACGAGCTTTTGTGGTTTAGATCATAATTTTCCACCGTTACCCCTGAATCGGCTAGGATGGCGACCAGGCGTTGGCAGGCAGTCTCGACCGCGGCAGCTAAAAGTGGTGAAAGACCTAAAGACACCTCCTTGGGCAGAGATTGTACCTGGGCCGCCAGCAGACGGATATCCATACCTGTCTGTTTCTGTAGGTCTTTCAAAATATTTACCGCCGGGAATTGGTGCAGAGAAAAGGCCAGCATTTTTTTTGCCGGAATTTCATCCACCGAGAGTTCGAACACCTCACCCGGCTGCCTCCCTGATTCATCCACGGCATCGACAATGATCAACCGGTGCGGTTTTTTTTCGCTCACGGCCAGGTTAACTAACATTTCCCAGATAGTGGCCCCGACCTCGATCAGACCCGCTCCGGCAGGAAGGTGGCAATGATTTCTTAAATAACTGATAACCTCCGGTCCAAAGCCATCATCACCGAACAGAGTATTCCCACAACCGCAGATTAATACTTTATTATCGAAAATGTCTTTTCCGGCCACGGCAATTATTCATGTCAACCGACAATTTTTGACCTGGAAACAGATTTTCCCGCACCAGGTGCAGAAGTTATTTCCCATACAGGCGTTTCGTAGAATCTTCATTCGTAGGATTTAGTGTCGGTAGGTTAAAATGTGCAATACCTATGCCACGAATATAGCCCGTAAGTGGTGAATATCTCAATGGATAAAAATAACACCCGTCAATTCTTGAAACATTTCTCCCCATCCCCAGGGGGAGATCTTCCCACGATGCCATTTCTAACTTTTCAGAGCCAATGGTTGGAGCTTTAGGGTCATTATGGTTGTTTGGCCTGCATCTCAAAGAAAAGAATTTTCTTATCCCCCTCTTTCGACCCTAGTTTTTTCTCCTGATAGCGGACGGAGTAGTTGCTGCGCATCATTTCAAAAAATATTTTAGGTCCCAATCCTCTGATGCCCTGGGTAATATAGATCTTGCCCTGCGGTTTGAGATAGGTGGCAAAGATGTTTCCCAAGGAGGCGAAGGTCTTTTCCTCATAGAGGATATCCGAGCCGACAATCCAATCATACCTGCCGGTCAGGGTCGGCTTGGTCCAATCCAGAAATTCCACCGCGACATTGGTCAGGTTGTTGTGATAGACGCTTAGCCGGGCAAAATTGAGGGCATCCGGCATGTTGTCGGTTAAAGTGATCCGATGGCCCCGCCTCCCGGCACAGAGACCGACAAAACCCAGGCCAGCACCGATTTCTAAGATTTCTCTTGCCGGCTGCGGTTCTTGTCGAACCAAAAAGTCCGCCAACACGAGAGCGGCATCCCAGACCATAGCCCAATAGGGAAAATTTCCCATAGACAGTGCATTGGCCTCAATGTTGCTTACTAGATAGCCCTCCAAATTCTGAAGCTGGAGTATTTTGAGCTTTACGGAGCCAACCTGGATATCGGCCCATTCCAACTGGTAGCGTTGGGAGAGTTCTTCCCACAATGTTTTTGAGACTGCTGCGCTTATCATAATTTAACTCTGGTAGAGCAGGCCGGGCTGCTTATTCGTCGCCTTTCTTGCCCTCTTCCTCTTTCATCAACTTACGGGCGGTTTCCATCATGAATCGCAGTTTTTGGTCCACCCGAGCATTCAGGGTATCCGGCGGAAAACCACCTTCTGGCAGGGGTGCTCCGGCCGGCAAACCGGTAAGGATTTCTAGAGCTTCGTCCACGGAACTCACAGCCCAGACGTGAAACAGACCGGCGCGTACTGAATCTACAACCTCTTGCCGCAGCATCAGTTCCTGGACGTTGGACTTGGGAATGATGACCCCCTGCCCACCGTCCAACCCTCTAGCCTTGCATACTTTATAGAACCCCTCCACTTTCCAGTTGACGCCGCCGATGGGCTGAAATTCCCCTCGCTGGCTCACCGAACCCGTCATGGCGATGTTTTGCGCCAACGGGGCCTCGGCCAGGCAGGATAGCAGGGCGATGAGCTCTGCAGCCGAGGCACTGTCTCCATCCACCATACCGTAACTCTGTTCAAAGGTCAGGTGGGCCGACAGCGTCAAGGGCTTATCCTTGGCAAAACGGCTGCGCAGAAAGCTGGAGAGAATCATCACCCCTTTGGTGTGGATGTTCCCTGAAAGCTTCGACTCCCTTTCGATGGCCACCACCCCCTCTTTGCCCAAAGAAACGGTGGCGGTAATGCGGCTCGGCCGGGCAAAGGCGTAATCTCCCAGCATATAGACCGAGAGGCCGTTGATCTGGCCGACCACGGAGCCGCTGGTCTCGATAAACAACATGCCTTCCTGGATGTAGTCCTGCATCTTCTCTTCGAACAGGTCGGAGCGGAAGATTTTTTCGCTGACGGCCTTTTCCATGTCGTCGCCGTGGATTATGGTATGTCCGTTCTTGCTGGCCCAGAAATTGGCTTCTTTGATGATGTCAGCCAGTTCTTGTACTTGCAGGGTCAGTTTATATTTATGACCCACCATCTCACTGGCATACTCTACCAGGCGTGCCACCGCGGTGTTGTGCAAAGGCGGCAGTCCTTCTTTATGAGTATAGCTGCGGACAAATGAGATCAGACGCTCCAGATGATGGGGTGTGCGTTTCATGATCCAGTCAAAATCGGCCTTAATCTTGAAATGTTTATGAAAATCCTCATCATAATTATAGAGCAGTTGATAAATCCAGGGACTGCCGATGAGAATCACTTTCAGGTGCAGGGGTATGGGTTCCGGTCTCAGAGACTTGGTAGTAATGAGGCCCAACTGTTCGCCCAGGTCTTCAATTTTAATAACCCTCTCCTTCAGGGTCCTTTTCAAGGCCTCATAGGAGTAATACCATTTCAAGAGGTCGAGGGCATTGATGATCAGATAACCGCCGTTGGCCCGATGCAGGGCCCCGGGGTGAATGAGCGTGAAGTCGGTGAGCAGTGCGCCGAATTGCGCCCTACGTTCGATGCTACCGAAAAGATTGGGATACGTAGGATTGTGTTCTACTATGACCGGCGCCCCCTTAGTCTCGGAATTGTCCACAAAGACATTCACCTGATACTGGACAAAGCTCGGCTCCGGGGCAGGAAAGGGAAAGGGTTGCGGGGCGCCCGGACGGCGCTTTAAGTCGTCAACATTCTTGAGAATATCTTCTTCCAACTGCTTCAGGTAGTCGGTCACAGCCGGATGCTGTTGATATTTTTCGATGAGTTCCTCAATCAAATGCCCAACTACGAAGAGAGCCACATCCTGGTCCAACTTCTTTTCCGACAGTTGGAACTCCTTTTCCATCTTGCGGATTTTTCTCAAAGCCTCATTCATTTCAGTGTGCAAAGCGGTGGATTTCTGCCGCAGTTCTTCCCGCTCTGCATCCGACAGTGCCTTGATCTCCTCCTCAGTCAAAGGCTTGCCCTCGCGACCGGGAAAGATCATCATACCGGCCTGCGAAATATTCAGGATAAACCCCTCGGCTGTCGCCTGTTCATCTAAGTCTTTGAGAATATTATTGCGCTCCCGGGTGAATTGGTTAACCAGGGCTTCCCGCCGATTGCTGTAGTCTTCACTCTCAAAGACTTCCGGAAGCTGCACCTTCAGGGTGTTAATCAACTCATCCACATCATTGCGCAGAGTCTTGCCCATCCCGGTGGGCAGGCGCAAGGCTCGGGGTTTTTCCGGTTCTTTAAAATTAAAGACATAGACGTAATCCGGAGGAGTTTCCTCCTGTGCGGCCAACCGTTCCACATGGGCCTTAATCATCTCCGTCCGGCCCGAGCGCGCCAGACCGGAGACAAAGAGATTAAAATCCGGGTCTTTCATCCCCAGACCGATCTCCAAAGCGTGCATGGCCCGGTATTGAGCCATCACCGGTTCAGGACGGATTTCTAAATCATCTGTTGTTTCAAATCCCATCTGAGCGGCTGAACATACTTCGCGCAATTCTTCCGGCTTCAGCTCCCATTCATGTATTGGCATGAATCCTCCTCAGGATCACTCGAGAGATCAGGATCAAGACGTTCCTGCTCGGTAACCGTTCATCGGCCAATCAGGACTATTAGCAGCCCGCCATCTGGATCTCCAACACCTGATACCAGCGTGGTCCGCCGGGCGGGTTGAAGCCGATCCTCTCACCCACTTTTTTCCCTAATAAGGCCTGTCCTAACGGGGACTCGATCGACAGATGACCCTGGCGGACATCGGCCTCGATGCTGCTCACGAGATGAAAAATCGAAATCTCTTGAGTAATAACATTGCAGATCTTAACCCGGCAGTTAAATCTAACCTGCGAGGCAGTAAGATTACTTCCTACTAAGACTTCTGACTGGGCAATGATCTCCTGCAAATGGTGAATCTGTCGGTCCACCTGAACCTGGCGGCTGCGGGCCTCCCAGTATTGGTCATTTTTTTCCAGGCGGCCGTCCGCCGCGGCCTCCATAACGTCCTCCAAGATGCGGGGCCGGACGATGCGCCGCAGGTGTTTCAATTCTCTGAGCAGCTTCCGATATCCTTCCTGGGTCAATATTACCTTTGGCATCAGTCCACTCATTAGCCTTGATAATCTCTGAACATCCCCTACTACCCTGTTGTAGTTTATTAATCTATATCCAAAAACCCGATGAGGGTCAAGCAAACTCCAAAACCCCGAGAATTGAGAAGTCGATTATGTTCTATCTTCAAGCCTCCGGCGTGACCACGGATTTTAAGGACCTAAGGAAAAATACTTTCTTGCCTATCGCTGGTTAGGCAGGTATATTCCCCTCAATAACCTGTTCAAGGAGAAAATGGCATGGGTTTAGATGAAATTATCATTAGCCGAGCGATTATAGAACGATTTATGGAAAAATTTCTGGATAATCTGGAGTTGGACGTGGCTATTGTAGGCGGCGGCGTCTCCGGATTGGTAGCCGGCTGGCGTCTGGCCCAAAAAGGTCGCAAGGCGGCTATTTTTGAACGCAAGCTCTCGGTCGGCGGCGGCATGTGGGGCGGCGGCATGATGTTTAACGAGATCGTCGTCCAAGAGGAGGCCAAACATCTATTAGACGAGTTGGGCATCACCTCGCGTCCCTATGACCGGGGTTATTATACCGCCGATGCCATCGAATCCACCACCACCCTGGCCTCCCAGGCCATGAAAGCCGGCGTCAAGATTTTTAATCTGATCCATGTGGAAGACGTCATGGTCCGGGAAAATCGGATCGACGGCCTGGTCATCCTCTGGACTGCGGTCAATATGGCCGGGCTGCATGTTGACCCACTGACCATCCGGGCCAAACACGTTATCGACTGCACCGGTCACGACGTCGAAGTCATCAAAATCTTCCTGCGGAAAAATCAGCCTGCCTCCCTTAAAACCGAAACCGGCGGCATCATGGGGGAGCGCTCCATGTGGGCCGAAGTCGGCGAAGCGAAGACGGTGGAATATACCTCGGAAGTCTATCCGGGCCTGTGGGTGGCTGGCATGACTGCAACCGGCACCCTGGGAACTTTTCGGATGGGGCCGATTTTTGGCGGGATGATGCTCTCGGGTGAAAAGGCGGCCAACCTGATCGATGAGCGATTAAAGAAAGGGTAGCGCCCGGCTAGGGGCGCCTACAAGTTTTCATATTCTGGGGAACCCAACGAAGCCTGAGAATGCTGATTAAGGCGGGATGCGCTTTGCTTTCCCGCCCTACTGGAGAACACAAGGAAGCATGAAAATCCGCAAGTCCCGAGTAATCAGTTCGCAATGTCGGCTTACGGTTTAAGGCTTACGGTTTTCATTTAAGTAACCAGGGGGCGAATACGAGATTCGCCCCTAGGCGGGTTGGAATAGGAACAGCCTGGTTATATGGAAAAGTAATATGGAATATGAGGTAGTTATCGGTTTAGAAGTTCACGCCCAGCTCTTGACTCAAAGTAAAATCTTCTGCGGCTGCGCCACGACCTTCGGGGCTACACCTAATAGCCAAACCTGCCCGATCTGTCTGGGTATGCCCGGCGTTTTGCCGGTGCTTAATAGAAAAGTGGTTGAATATGGGCTGAAAATGGCCCTGGCCACCCATTGCCTGATCGCTTCTTACAGCAGGTTTGCCCGGAAAAATTATTTTTATCCCGACCTTCCTAAAGGTTATCAGATTTCCCAGTATGAGCTTCCACTGGCGGAGCATGGCCGGGTGGATATTGAAGTGGACGGGGTCAAAAAGCAGATCGGCCTGACCCGGATACACATGGAGGAAGATGCCGGCAAACTCATCCACGATGAACAACTTCCCATCAGCTATGTGGATTTCAACCGCACCGGCGTCCCCCTGCTGGAAATCGTCAGCGAACCAGACCTGCGCACGCCCGATGAAGCAGCAGCCTACCTCAAAGCCATCCGCAACATCCTTCTCTATTTAGAGATCTGCGACGGCAATATGGAAGAAGGCTCTCTGCGCTGCGACGCCAACATTTCGCTGCGACCGCAAGGCGCCACGGAATTCGGCGTCCGAACGGAATTGAAAAATATGAATTCCTTCCGCAATGTCCAGCGGGCCCTGGAATACGAAATCCGGCGGCAACGCAGCCTTCTGGATGCTGGCGGCGAGGTCATCCAGGAGACCCGCCTCTGGGACGCCAACCAGGGAAAGACCTACTCCATGCGCGGCAAAGAAGAGGCCCATGACTATCGTTACTTCCCTGACCCGGATCTAATCCCTCTGGTCATTTCCCCCGAGTGGCTCAAGGAGGTCCAGGCCACCCTGCCGGAGTTGCCCGATGCAAAGAAAGAACGATTCATTTCCCAGTATGACCTGCCGGAGTATGACGCCGGCGTCTTAACTCAGGAGAAAGCTTTGGCCGATTATTTCGAAGACTGCGTCCGAGACTTTCCGCAACCCAAGAAAGTCAGCAATTGGATCATGTCCGAACTCATGCGGGAACTTAAAAAAGAAGACCAGGACATCCAGACCTGCCCGGTAGCGCCTACCGGTCTGGCCCGCCTCCTGACCCTGGTAGAGGAGGAAGTCATTAGCGGAAAGATTGCCAAGAGCGTCTTTATGGAGATGATCGCCAGCGGCAACGACCCGGACGCCATCGTTAAAGCAAAAGGTCTGATTCAGATCAGCGACACCGGTTCGCTGGAAACCCTGGCCCGAGAGATCCTGGCCGCCAATCCCAAGGAGGTGGCGGATTTTAAGGCTGGCAAAACCAAGGTCATGGGTTTTTTCGTGGGAGAGATGATGAAAAAGACCAAGGGCCAGGCCAACCCCAAGTTGGCGAACCAGCTTTTGAGTCGCCTGCTCAAGGAATAAAGGACCCATGCCGGAATCGAGCCCGAACCGAGACCAACCCATTGTTGGACCCTCCCGGAAAGAACATCTCCGCCGAACCTTGGCCTTATGGGAAAAATCATTGGCCGCGGAACTGCAGCTAACGGAAACAGGCCCGACAGCTTTTACTGGCACGGGCCGAACGGGAATTGCCAGCTTTTTTTCAGAAAAAACGGGTAAAAAAGTCTACTTAACCGGATCGCTGCTCCGGGCAGAATACTTCTACCCCTTTTCGGACATCGATCTGGCGGTGGAAGGGCTTCAGGAAGATTATTTGTAACACTTCAGTTGCTTGGGGCGAATACAAGATTCGCCCCTACAGACGGGTCTGTTGATGCTGTGGTGCTGTAGGGTGGGCACCGCCAACCATGCTCCTGATCTATTATCTCAGATAGCTGAAGTATTACGATTATTTTAAGCTGCTGGTGGACCTGGAGGAATTCATGGGCCGTTGGGTGGATGTCATTGAGTTGGAGAAATGCAGCTTTCGGGAACAGATAGAGCGCTGGGGAATCAGAATAAGTGGACTGTGATCGAAAAAGATCTTGATACCTTCAGCACTTTTTTGCAGGAGGCTTTAGAGCTGGAATAAAACGTTCGATTGGCCGACCTTAGCCAACCCCATTTAGTCGCCTGATATTTAGACAAATCGCAGTTTCATAATATAAAAGGCGTCATTCTCGTAATCGCTATCGATATTAACTACTTTCAAAGTCTTAAAGCCAAACTTTTCGTAGAGCCGCTTAACGTCGGTCTTAGTGATTTCCACATCCAATTCTACGCAGGTTACCTTCCTTTCACGGAGAATATTCAACGCCTTTTGCATTAATTGAGAGGCAATACCTCGACCTTGAGCCTCCGGATGAACCGCCACCCTCATAATCACGCCTTTTTTGGCGATTTCGCAACAGCAGGCAATAATAAAACCGAGGACTTGGTCTTCTTCATAGACAAAAAAAATATCCCGGAGAGCAGGGCGAAACTCGCTTTCCTGCCATTGTTTGTCAAAACAGAGGCGTTCGACGGCAAGAATCTGGGGAAGGTCCTCCGGTACGGCCAGCCTGATTTGGGATCGAACACCTTCCTGACTGTAACCCATGGGACCTCCCCTCTGGTAGTTTCTTGATCGGCTCTAGAGCCTGCACTTACTGGGACGACTTGGCGGTGATGCCTTTCACCAGTTCGCCAAAGGCCTTTAAAAACGGACTTTCCTCAGGCTGCAATTGGGTTATGCGACCCATATCGGCCAATTCCACCAGATGCGGATCGAAGGGCAGAGATCCCAATAGGGGGACATGCGCCGCGGCGGCCAGGCGTTGACCGCCGCCGGAAGAAAAGAGCCGGATCTCCTTGCCACAACCCGGACAGATGAGGCGGCTCATATTTTCCACTAAACCGACGATGGCCATATTCGTCTTCCGGCAGAAATCGATTGACTTGCGGACATCGGCAAGAGAAATTTCCTGAGGCGTAGTGACAATAATGGCCTCGGCTTCCGGTATGGTTTGTATTACCGATAAAGGTTCGTCTCCCGTCCCGGGCGGTGCGTCAATGATCAGGTAATCCAGTTCACCCCAATCCACATCACTGATAAATTGTTGTATGGCTTGATGTTTCAGAGGACCACGCCAGATTACGGCGCTCTCCCGGTCCGGCATAAAAGCCTCGACCGAAACTACTTTTAAATTCTCCAGGCCTTCGACCGTAAAGAAAAGATGTGTCGTGGTGGGATCGAGAGGCTTGTTCAGACCCAGCATACGTAGAACATTCGGTCCGTGTAAATCTACATCCATGAGTCCGACCCGGTATCCCTGCCTGGCCAGAGTCATCGCCAAGGCTACGGCAACACTGCTTTTGCCCACCCCACCCTTGCCGCTCATGACCAAAAATTTATGTTGGATGCGATTCAGGGTTGAACGTGCCAGGGCCTTCTCGAAATGTTCAGGATGCTTGTCATGACTGTGTTCGCAACCGGAACCTTTAGAACCGCATTGAGAACAGGAAGGTTCGTGAGATTTATCGCTCGATTTTGACATGTGTTATGTCACCTCAACTTACATCGGATTTTTAATTATCTGCGTTTTTAGATAACACCTGAGTAACGTGCTTAATCTTGACGACCGAGTTACCTTACACCACCGCCGAAAAAATACGGTGAACTTATGTTCAATATGGTATACTAATCATTATTATTGCATTTGTCAACCTCAATAAACTCCTATTCACATTTAACCTGCTGATTATTCATTATCTTTTTATACCAACGGATGCAAGCCAGAAGCGGGTGGTTGTATTTTTCGCCTATAATCAAAACTTCAAAAATGGTATAGTAGATATCTATAACAATGGAAAACGTTTGTCTTGCACCAGTTTTTCCCTGGACGGGCTGTCTGGCTGCCCCTACAGAAACAGGGGGCGTGCCTGGCCGAAGATGACAACCGACAGAGTTGAACAGCGGCGCTGCTGGAGTTTATCATGAATCCTGGCAAACAGTCATACAATATTGCCTTGGTGGGAGCCGGCCGGCAGGGAATGGCCATCCTGGAGGCCCTGGCGCCCAGTCGGAGAGTTGATCAACCCTTACGAGTAGTAGGGGTGGCCGATCAGAACCTTGAGGCTCCCGGCATCCTCTATGCCCGCCGGCAAAACCTCCCCGTATTTCCTTGCGCCCTTGATTTAACGCAATTGCCGGAACTAGACATCCTGGTCGACGCCACCGGGATGGTCTCGGTTTACGAGGAACTCATGGCGCATTGTCCGGCAGGGGTCATGGTTCTTCAATGCAATCGACCCCATGACTGGGAGAATTTCTGGGACCTCATTACCAAGGACTTATCTTTTAGTGAGAGATACCACCCGTTAAAGATCGCCATTATGGGGGGAGGCGGGCTCTGTCAACAGGTCTTGCAGCAGATCACCGGTGGATTGTCCAGCCTCCGGCGGATCAGTATCCTGGGAGTGGCCGATCCCGATCCCGAGGCCCCCGGCATACAGGAGGCAGCGGTTCTAGGTATCCCCACGGTTCGGGATTATCCAACGCTTTTGGCGCAGGAGCCCGATCTGGTCCTTGAACTCACCGGAGACCCAGAGGTTCGGAAAAGCATTATCCAAAAGAAGTCGGCCCAGACTCAGGTTATTGATCATATCCAATCGCGGCTCTTCTGGGAGTTGTTCCAGAAGGAAGAAGACCGGCTGCGCCTGCGGGTGGAAAGCGAAATCAAATTAGCCAACCAACGTAATCAGTTTCAAAAAATATTCGACTATCTGCCTGATTCAGTGCTGGTATTAAACCAGGATTATCTGGTGGAAGAGGTTAACCAGACCTTTCTGACTAATTTTCAGAAGAACGCTGAAGAGGTTGTGGGGGAACATTGTTATAAGGTTTTGCACCAGTTATCTGAGCCCTGCGACCGTCACGGGATGGTCTGTCCTTTACCGCAGGTCCTACAGGAATGCAAGCCGGCCCAGGTCTTACAGTATTATACCGATTCGGACGGCGTTGAGCATTACTATGAAATAACCATCTCTCCCCTGTGTCCGCCGGAAATTGCCGGCCGGCGGGTAATTGAGGTCATAAAAGATATCACCACCCGCCAGCAGCTGGAAGAGGCCCTGAAAAAATCGGAGGAACAGACCCGGCAGCTTTTCAAACAGGCCGCCAAAGAGAAGGCCTTCCTGGAAACGATTGTCAACAGCATTGAAGACCACATGATGGTGATCGAGCCGGATTACCGCGTCGTCGAAGTCAACCGGGCTTTGCTGAAGATGGTAGGATTGAGGCGGAGAGATACGGTAGGCAAATACTGTTATGAAATTTCCCATCACCTGGATAAGCCCTGCTCCGGTCCCGACCTCCCGTGTCCACTCCGAGATGCGGTGGTTTTGGGGAAGGCGTGCTCCGGCACCCATGTTCATTTTGACAAGGATGGCCGGGAGCATTACATGCACGTGGTCTGCCATCCTCTCTTTGACGAGGCGGGAAAAGTTACCCTGGTTATTAATGTGGCGCGGGACGTTACCAAGGAGATCGCCTCCCGGGCCCGAATGCTGCACGATGATAAAATGACCTCATTGGGAAAACTGTCTGCCAGCGTGGTGCACGAGATCAACAATCCGATGACCGGCATCATGAATCTGGTCAAATTGATGCAGCGTATTATGGGAAAAGGATTGCTGAGCGAGACCGAATCGGCCAAAATGCACGAATACCTTGATCTGATTTACGGAGAGACCTCCCGGGTCAGTAAGACGGTCTCCAATCTTTTGGCCTTTTCCCGCAAGACCAGTCCGGAATTTAAACCGGTGGGGTTGAATGCGCTGCTGACGGAGACGCTGACGTTAACCGAATATCAGTTGCGGCTGCAGGGGATCACTGTTAATTGCCAGTTTGACCCAGACCTGATGCCGGTTTTGGCTGACCCGGAACAGATGAAGCAGGTTTTTTTAAATCTCATCCTCAATGCCCGCGATGCCATGCCGGATGGAGGGGTATTGACCCTGAAGACTAAAAATTACCGGCGCCCCGGGGTCATGGTCCAGATCGCCGATACCGGCATCGGTATCCCCAAGGAAAAGTATTCCAGTATCTTTGAGCCATTTTATACTACCAAGAAGGCCGGTTCCGGGGCAGGATTGGGGTTGTCCGTGGTGTACGGCATCATCCAGGAACACAAAGGCACCATCAAAGTGGACAGCATCGTCGGACAGGGGACAACCTTTACGATTCGTCTACCCGCTTATAAACAGGGGACTTAGAGTGTTGCCGCAGAAAAAAATTAGTATCCTGGTAGTGGACGATGAGTTGAGCATCCGCGAGTCTCTGAGCGGTTGGCTGCAGCAGGATGGCTATGAGGTAGCCACCGCCGCCGACGGGATAGCGGCTTGGGCCATGATCCAGGAGAACCGCTATGACATTATGCTGATCGACGTCAAGATGCCCAGAATGGATGGACTGTCGCTGCTTAAAAAGCTGCGGGAGAACGATCATACCGAGGCTGTCGTGATGATGACCGCTTACGGCTCCATCCGGGATGCAGTGGAGTCGATGCGCCTGGGGGCTTATGATTATCTGCTCAAGCCTTTTGAATTGGAAGAACTGAGCCTTACCATAGAAAAACTGGCCGGCATTCAGACCCTGGCCATGGAGAGTATGATCCTGAGGGATCGCAAACCGAAGGTAAATCACTTGGATAATCTGGTGGGCCAGTCGCCGCCGATGCAGCGGCTATTCGATACCATCCGGGATGTGGCCCAGAGCGACGCCACAGTATTGATTACCGGTGAGACTGGTGTCGGCAAGGAACTGGTAGCCAGGGCCATCCATGTTCACAGTCCGCGTTGTTATGGCGCTTTCATTGCCATCAATTGCGGCGCCTTTACGGAGCACCTGTTGGAGAGTGAACTCTTCGGCCATGAGCGAGGCGCTTTCACGGACGCCAAATTTGCCAAGAAGGGTCGACTCGAACTGGCGAATGCCGGAACGCTTTTTCTCGATGAAGTAGGCGACCTTTCCATGAAAATGCAGATTGATCTGCTCCGAGTCTTGGAGACCCATGAGTTTACCAGAGTGGGGGGGACAGAGCCGCTGCACAGCGATTTTCGGGTGATCGCCGCCACTCATCGTGATCTCCAGGAAGCCATTCGGGAAAAGGCCTTTCGGCAGGATTTATTCTATCGTCTGAACGTCGTTCACCTGCATGTGCCGCCGCTGCGCGAACGGCGTGAGGATATCCCCTTGCTGGCCCAATATTTTCTGCGGCGGTATGCCACCGAAACCAATAAAAAGATCGATGCCATCCATCCAGCGGCCATGGAGGCTCTGCTGCACTATTCGTGGCCGGGGAATGTCCGGGAACTGGAAAATGCTGTAGAGCGGGCAGTGGTGGTGGGGAAAAGTCGGCAGATCAAACTAAGCGATCTGCCATTTACCACTCCAACGGGAGAGTCGTTGGAAACAGGGGGGTTATCTTTACTAGAAATGGAACGACAACATATCGCCCGGATACTGGCGCTGCATAGTGGCAATATTTCCAGTGCCGCCAAGGTCCTAGGCATCAATCGCACCACGCTCTACCAGAAGATCAAAAAATACGGTCTGACGCCTTAGCCAGGGCAGTCCTGGGGCCTTGCGATTCATGATGCGTCATCCGTTTTTAGGTTTAGTGGCTCTAGGTCCGGTAGACCCGGAGCTCCTGCGGTATTTAGGGGCCGTTGTCAAAAAATTTCTGCATCTCCCGGTGAAGGTGTTGTCACCGCAACCCTTGCCTTTGCGGACATATAACGTTACCCGCCAGCAGCACAACTCCACCCAGATCCTCGAAGAGTTGCTCTCTCGGACTGAATCGCCGGCGCTGCGGATTGTCGGAGTAACACCGGTTGACCTCTATATCCCGATTTTAACCTTTGTCTTCGGCGAAGCTCAGTTGAACGGCAGGGCGGCGGTCGTGTCGCTGTTTCGACTACGAGGCGACCCCGAGGGCATTCAGCTACCGCTATCCCTGGTCTTAACCCGCCTCACCAAATTAACCCTGCACGAAGTGGGGCACACCTTTGGCCTGGGGCACTGCCAGCAGAAAGGCTGTCTTATGGGTTTTGCCGCCAACCTGGAAAAATTAGACCAGAAGAACCTGGCATTCTGTAGCTATTGTCAGATTCTCCTGGCCGACTATTTCCGTGACCATGGATTACTGCGCCGTCTCAGACGCTATGAAGAAACTCATGGACCAGACGCTGCCAATCAAGTTCTGGAAAGTGTCCATAGACATCGTCAATGATCGACCCACCTGAGGGGAGGGTAACGCCCGCCGAGGATTCCAGCATATTCAACAGCTTGTGGGCCTCGCCTTCTATCCAGGCAACGTTGCTCGGACCGAAGAGCATATGCTCCAGGTTCGGCTTCAGGTTGGTGGGGGTAACAACAAAGAGCCAGCCTTCCCCGTAAGGATCATCATGGGCCAAAGCCGGCCTCTGCCGAACTTTGGGATTTACCGCCTCAATGATACCGTCTACCGGCGCCAGGACAGCAGCCTTTTTACCCTGGCGGGCCAAGGCCAAGCCGACGGCGTCATGGTGGAATTCCTCACCTAATTTGGGCAGCTTCATCTCATCGGCGGGACCCAAAACCTTCTGGGAGAAATCGTCCAGACCGAGACGGACGCGACCGCCACTCTCCAGGACTGCCCAGGTATGTCCGCGATGGAGATAGTTGGTCGTAGGCACAGCAAAGCCGAAAACATCTTCGAGTTTAGGCCTTTCCGGTTCCAGGAAAAACTCCACCTGATCTTCCAGGAGCTGGTCAAATTCACATCTGTGACAGAGGTAGTTGTTGCCACAGAAATGGGCCGGCACCCTGCCGGTTAGCATATGCCGGCACTGCTGCTGCAATCCGGAACGCTGCCGCATCTTATCCGGCCACGGGACAATGGCACCCAGCTTGCCGGTGGGAGTTTGGCCAGCCCGGCGCAGGGCGAGATTATGATTAGCATTTTCAGTCATGGCCCGATCAAATTCACAGTGGGAACAATCAAAATTATTATGACAGATTTTGTAGTCGATCACGCCAGCCTCCATCCAGATACAGGGCTTCTTGCCCTCAGCAAGTTTCTTTTTCATGGCGCCGTTTCCTTTGTGCAATGGGTTGTCCCGACGGGAGAAGATGCAACCGCGACTTCCTTCGGGATCTTGAGGTTTTTGATCTTTCTCTCAGACAGAAACATTCTCGAAGAGAAACATCCTTACCAGACCTCGCCATTACATCTCTTCACTTCCACCTATTTCAGCAGCGATGGCACCGCCGCTCTTCATCATGGCGCCCACAAGGTCTTAGCAAGGACTAGCCATCAGCCACATGCCTAAAATTCATGCCTCAATCCTCTGTTAGAAGGTTGGGAGAAGGTGTACTTCTGACCGGTCTCAAACTTTTAATAAGCAAAGAATATGCCAAATTGTGATCTGGTGTAACCTAACGGATATACGAGCGATTAAAAATTTTAGGTCTTCTTGACCCCTTGAGTTCATTAAATAAATAGCAGATGTGTTGTATATTACTACAGAGCGTTGACGGAAATAATATAACTGTCCAATATATTAAATAAAATAGGTGTTGCATTATTAAACAGGAAAAGGATAGGCGTTTATTTTATAAACAATGAATCATTAAGGTTTTTCGGGGGGGGGGTGATGATCTGTACCGGACATGAAAACAGAACCGTGGCGGCTGCTTACAATAATGCTTTTTCTGCCCGCCGCATACTGCCCACTGTTTTCACATAATGGTGATCTGCTAGCCGGGCGCAAGGAGTATTGGTGCCATTGTTTGCGGTTGATAAATAACCCTGACCAATCTTTATGACCTGTAAGTTACCTACAAACCATAAAAATTAGTCTCCAACCTTTTACTGGCCCTCGATCTTTTCAACTCAAAATTTGAAACTTATTTTCTCGGTAACAGTTCAAAATTGATTGTTAGTAATCAAATCTCTACGATTTTTCTTCCCAGCCTCCCCCCAAGGCCTTATAGAGAGTGATAAGATTGACGGTCAGGCGTTGGGTGCTCTGCACCAGGGCCTCTTCATTGACATACAGAGAGCGTTGGGCAGTGAGCACGTTTAAAAAATCCGTTTTGCCGGCAACGTATAATTTCATGGCCAGATCCACCGCCTGGCGGTTGTTATCGACCGCCGTTGCCAGGGACTGCCGATGTTCCTGTTCTTTGGCGTAGGCTACCAGGGCGGTCTCGACTTCTTTGAGGGCAGTAAGCACCGTCTTCTGGTACGTCAGGAAGGCCTGTTCCTGGAGGGCGTTTTGCATCTCGATGTTCCAGCGGATGCGGCCGGAGGCGAAGATCGGCCAGGTAACGGTGGGGCTGAACGACCAATACCTGCTGTTGGAGATGCCCAGCCGGTTCAGATCCCGAGCCGAGACGCCAAAACCACCGGTAAGGAAAAATCGGGGGAAAAGATCGGCCGTGGCCACGCCGATGCGCGCGGTGGCGGCATGCAGTTGAGCTTCGGCGCGCCGGATGTCCGGCCGGCGGCGGACTAGATCAGACGGCAGACCGATAGGAATCTTCGGCGGGGTGGGAGGAAGTGGGTTCGGTCGCACCAGGGTAGTCTCCAGGGCAGCAGGATTTTGACCTAACAGCACCCCCAAGCTGTAGATGGCCGCTTGCGCCGAAGATTCCAATACGGGTATTTGGGCTTCAGTGGCGGCTGCCTGGGCGTCGGCATTGGCCACGTCCAGGCGGCTGACAAAACCGGTCTCAAAACGGCGGTGCACAATGGCAGCGGTTTTCCTCTGAACTTCCAGGTTCTTATGGGCAATAGCAAGCTGTTGTTGCAGTCCCCGCAGATTCAGGTAGTTGCTGCCGACGTCCCCTATCAGGGTGATCAACACATCCCGGCGATCTTCCATGGCGGCCCGCAGGTCGGCGGTGGCCGCTTCCAGATTGCGTCTGGTCCCACCGAAGAAATCCAGCTCCCAGGAGGAATCCAACCCGACCTGAAATAATTCCCTGAAAGCCCCGGTGGCGGCAACCGTCGGACTTCCGCCGGACCCCACGGTTTCGCTCGAGCTCTTGCTGCGCTGGTAGATGACCGAGGCATCCACTGTAGGACCAAGTCCGGCGCCTGCCACTCCACGGGCTGCTCGTGCCTGGCGAATCCGGGCCTCCACCTGCTTGAGATCAAGGTTGGCAGTGATAGCCAGTTCCACCAAAGAATTGAGGGTCCGGTCATTAAAAATCCCCCACCATTGGGCTAAAGTGACCGGCTCGGTGGTGGTCTTGCTGGCCTGCCCCTGGGTAACAAAGGCCTGGCCGTTCCATTCTGCCGGGACCTCGGTCTTGGGCGCCTGGTAATCCGGACCAACGGCGCAGCCGATTGCCAAGATTAGAGAGGACACCGTCCAGAAGAGGGATATGAGGTATCTCACAAACTTACTCGTATCGTAGAGCATTGATGGGATCCAAGCGCGAGGCCTTCCAGGCCGGGTAATAGCCGAAGGTGACCCCCACGGTCACCGAGACCGCGAAAGCTGCCAGGATGGCTAGGGGAGATATTCCGGTAGGCCAGCCAAACACGGTCGTTATCACCATAGAGGCGCCGCGGCCGAACAAAATCCCGACGATACCTCCACAGAAACATAGCAGGACCGCCTCGGTCAGGAACTGTTTCAGGATGTCTCGGCTGCGAGCTCCCACGGCCAACCGCAGGCCGATTTCCCGGGTGCGCTCAGTTACCGATACCAACATGATATTCATGATGCCTACCCCGCCGACCACGAGGGAGATCAAGGCGACGGCCAACAGCAGCTTGGTCATGAGCGTGGCGGTTGAAGACAAGGCTCGGGACGGCTCGGTCATATCCCGGATGTTGAAGTCCTCGGGTTCGCCGGGACGGATGCGGTGCCGCTCCCGCAAGAGTTGGGTTATCTGTTGTATAGCCCTGGGGATGTCTTGGGTAGAGTGGGCCGCCACCATGATCTGGTCCACGTTGGCAAACCGGACTGGCATCGGGTTGTTGGCCTCCTGGCTGGTGGAACGGGCCGGATACAGGCTGAGTTGGGTGCTGGGATACAGCTCGTTCAGGGTGTTAACCTTTTCAGATGTACTAGAAGTAGAGGTTGTCTGTTTGGCGCTCTGATTGACATTGGTCAGCGAACTACGCGTCACCCGGTATCTAATGGTTGTCCAGGGGGCGACCAGGATATCATCCTGATCCATCCCGATCATGTTGGCCCCTTTGGAACTGAGGACGCCCACGACTTTGAAAATGATATTATTAACCCGTATTTCCTTGTTGAGGGGATCTTCTCCTCCGAAAAGCTCCCGCACCAGTCGTTTGCCCAGGAGGCAGACCTTACTGACGTTGCGCACATCCTGTTCCGTCAGAGGCTCACCGGCTTCCAGGGGCCACTCCCGTACGTCGAGGAAGGCCGGGGTGGTTCCAAAGATATAGATTGGGACCCAGTTGCGGTTTCCGTAGACGATCTGGATGCGCGCCCGTACTATGGGCGCGGCAGCCTTCACGGCCGGACATTCCCGTAAGATGGCCTCAACATCCTGGGGAGTGAGGGTCATTGCGGCTCCCATGCCGAAGGTGACCCCACCGCTTGATGCGGTACCGGGAAAGATGATCAAGTTGTTGGCCCCCATGCTGGCTATGGTCCGCTGAATAGCGTCGGCCGAACCCCGGCCGATCTCCATCATAGCGATGACCGCCGCAACCCCGATAATGATACCCAAAGCAGTGAGGGCAGCCCTTAAGATATTGCGGCGCAGACCGTTGAGCGCGGTACGCAGCATCCACCGCAGACGGGGCAGAGAAGTATGAGAATGAGGTTGGCTTTTTTCCGCCCTGGGACCATAAGAATCCTTGGCATCCGGCTCCGCTGCCAATTCAACGGTTTCCGCCACGCCGTCATTGATGCGGATAATCCTCCCGGCATGGCGGGCGACGTTTTCGTCATGCGTAACGAGGATAATAGTCACGCCTTCGGCGTTAAGCCTCTGGAAAAGGACCAGGACTTCTTCGCTGGTCTGCGAATCCAGATTGCCAGTCGGTTCATCTGCCAGGAGCACCGGGGGAGAATTAACCAGGGCGCGGGCGATGGCTACCCGTTGTTGCTGTCCTCCGGAAAGCTGCGAAGGCTCATAATCCACCCGGGTCGACAATCCCATCCGCTCAAGCAAATCCTGAGCCCGCTGATGTGCCTGTCGGTCTGAAATATCAAACCCGTTGTAAGACAACGGCACGATCACATTTTCCAGGGCGCTGGTGCGGGGCAGCAGATTAAAGATCTGAAACACAAACCCGAGTTTCCGGTTGCGCAGGTAAGCCCGTTCGTCAGGGGTAAGGGCAGTGACATCGAGGCCATCAAGCCAATATTGACCAGAGGTCGGCCGGTCCAAACACCCGAGTATGTTCATCAGCGTCGTTTTTCCCGACCCTGACGTCCCCATGAGGGCTACAAACTCTCCTTGGGAAATGGTGAGGGAGACGCCCTTGAGCACCGGGACCTCGATCTCCCCTAATTGATAGGTCTTATAAACATTATGCAGTTCTATGAGCTTCATGCCACTAACGGTCGCACATTATCATGGATTATTTTGATTGCGGCAGAACCTTTCCGTTACCCTAGTGAGGTCGGGGTGCTTTACCGCCAAAGAGTTTGGGTGTGAAGGGACTGGGAGAACCAGAGGAATTCTCTTCATCTGCCAATCGTTTTTCACCTGCCACAACCTTTAAACCCTCCTGCAGTCCCGGACCCTGAACTTCGGTGAACGTTCCGTCGCTCGGACCCAACCGAACTTCCATTGGCTGAATATAGGCGCCTTTTGGCACCCATAACGTCCCCACGCCCCACTCCTCTTTCTTGGCTTTTGCCGAGGCGGTCCTCAAAACCCCGGTGCTCTCATCCTTTTGATACTGCTGTCGAAAATCAGGCGCTATCTGCGCCAGTTGGGGACGCCAACGCAAGGCGGCGTTGGGGACCAACAGAACATTTTGGCGCTTTGCCACCAGAAACCTAACATTCGCCGTCAGGTAGGGAATCAACTTCTGTTCGGCGTTATCGGTGTTAACTTCCACGGTATAGGTCACGACGTTCTGGGTCATGGTGGCATTTAACCGGACTTTGCCCACTACGCCCTTAAAGGTGTCCCGCGGGTAGGCATCGACGACAAAGGTGACGGGCTGGCCGGGGTGGATATTGCCGATGTCAGCCTCATTTACCGGCGCCCAGATCTGTAAACGGGTCAGGTCCTTGGCAATCAGGAAGAGACTAGGAGCATTGAGGCTGGCCACCACCGTCTGACCGATATTTACCCGCCGGTCGATGATCACACCGTTGACCGGGGCTTTAATAGTGCAATAATCCAAGTTTTGAGAGGCCCTGCTTAAGGCGGCTTCGGATTGTGCCACACCTTCTTTGGCCTGCAACAGAGTGGCCCGCCCGACGTCGACGTTGGCCTTGGCAACTTCAAAGGCCGACTGAGCCGCATCATAATCGCTTTCGGACAAGGCATCGGACGGCCCTAGTTTCCGGGCGCGCACCCAATCCCGCTCGGCCTGGAGGAACTTGGCCCGCAATTGCCCCAGTTCGGCCTCAGCCCGCTGTACATTGGCTTTGGCCTGGGCCAACTGCGCTTTGGCTTGGGCTGCTTCGGCAGCGTAAATGGCATCGTCAATCTTGGCCAAAATGGCCCCGGCCTCCACGACAGAACCGTAATCGACCGTTTTGCCACTTTTGTCTTTCCCAAAAACGGTGATCTTCCCCGCCACCTGGGCGCCCACATCTACCAGCTCCTCCGGCTCCACCGTACCCGTAGCGGTAATGGTAGCCTGCAGATCGCCTCGGTTGACTACTGCGAAACTATACGAGAGGGAGTCTTGTTTATCGGCGCGCCAGACCCAGATTGACGTCAACAGGATAATGACAGCCACCACAGCGATCGCAATAAATTTATTTTTCCAAAGAGCCTTACCAGACGGGAGCAATTTCCACATAATTATTGCATACCTGAGCTAAAGTTGATAGTTTCCGGTTTCCGGTTGTTGGTTGCTGGCCAAAAAATAAGTTCTGTCCAGGCGAGAAAGCCTGTCCCTCCAAGAACCCATTCTTATGGTTCGGGGTTGGCGGATCGGCATACGACGACTGATATTCCTTCGGCAGATTGCCGTTAAGAGGCCTCACCTGGTTAAAAAACCTATACCTGATAACATGTAACACGCCAGACGGTCTTATCCGGCGGCCAAGAATACTTTCTCAGATATTATCTTTTAGATATCTTCTAATTTATCATGAAAAACCTTTCAATCCCCCTTTAAAAAAAGTCACAGCCTAATGACTTTGATATTAGCCTGTTTTTCTCTCAGGGCTTTCGGTTCTCAAAAAAAAGCTTGACATCCAGGTTCGTTTTTTCTATTGTTTTATCAGCAAAACATTTGTTATAAAGCCAAACACATTTATAACTATAAAACTTAATTATATAATTCAAACTTAAGAACTAGTGTTCATCCGGAAACTGCGGCGGTGCTCTTTGCAGCACCAAGGGAAAAGCGGAAATCTTGATTGTAGAGACGGGGATATCCCGCCCCTGTAGGGGATAATCTTAAAAATGAAGGACTTTCCGGATGAAGACAAACTAACCACGGGAGAAACGAGCTTAAACGCCAGGATGGAAGATTATCTGGAGGCGATTTATCACCTGGAGCGAGAAAATCAGGTAGCTCGGGTCAAGGATATTGCCGGCTATTTGAATTTACACAAGTCAACAGTAAGCGGAGCTCTCAAGACGTTAGCGGAGCGTCGGCTCATTAATTACACTCCCTACGGCCTGATCACACTGACCCCGGAAGGCATCATTCTTGCCAAGGGGGTGGTGCGCTGTCATGAAGTCCTCCAGGGATTTTTCGTCAAGATACTCGGAATTGACCAGAAAATCGCAGAAGAAGCCGCCTACCTGATGGAACGTGCGATACCGGGGGTTATTGTGGACCGGCTCATCCAGTTTGGGGAATTTCTCGATATCTGCCCTCGCAGTGGCAGAGAGTGGCTTCAGGATTTTCAACGTTTCTGCCAGGATGCCGCGCAAAGGAGACAATGTGAGCAGTGCATTTTTCAATGCCTGGAAAACTTTGAGGAACGGCAACAACAAGAAAAGCCGCGGACTTTACTGCTTCATGAGCTTAAGCCTGGCGAAAAAGGAATAATTCTCTCCGTAGACACCTCCAGTAGTCCAGGCCAACGGGTCCAAGAGCTCGGTTTCATTCCAGGAATCGTTGCAGAAGTTGAGAGACTGGGGCCTTATGGTGATCCAGTGGAGGTGAAGGTCCTGGGTTATCATTTCTCTCTGCGCCGCGAAGAGGCGGTTGCCATTACAGTGGAGTTGCCCTAAGACACAGGAAAGCGTTCAGCTACACTTGATCTGGGAAAAATAAATGCTCTAAAAGGGAGAAGACCGATGGTGAAGTCAATGCGGCACATGGATTTAAACGAGCGCGCGGTTATCAAAACGGTGGCCGCCAACAAAGAATTGGGCCGGCGAATCAGGGACATGGGGCTGTTGCCCGGCACGGAAGTCTTGATTGTCGGCCGGGCGCCACTCCTGGACCCGGTGGCCTTGCGGTTGAAAGGTTTCACCATGGCCCTGCGCAATAGTGAAGCCGACCACATCACGGTGGAGACGGAGGGTTAATCGTGGCGGAAAATATCACGGTAGCCCTGGCCGGCAATCCTAATTGCGGAAAAACCACCATGTTCAATGCCATAACCGGGGCCCATCAGCGAGTCGGCAATTATCCCGGCATAACCGTGGAGCGTAAAGAAGGTTCGTACCGTCATAACGGCAAGGAGGTACACCTCATCGATATCCCGGGAACCTATTCTCTGACCGCCTATTCTCTGGAAGAGGTGGTGGCCCGTGAGGTTCTGGTGGATGAGAAGGTGGACGTGGTAGTGGACATCATAGACGCCACCGCCTTGGAACGCAGCCTCTATCTGGCAGTGCAGTTCATGGAACTGGGAATTCCCTTAGTCCTGGCCTTGAACATGATGGATGAAGTAAAAAAGAAGGGCATCCGGATAAATAGTAAGAGTTTAGGTGAGTTATTGCAGGTTCCAGTAGTGGAAACCGTGGCCCGCAAAGGCGATGGCAAAGAGGATATTGTCCGGGAGGCAGTCGCCGTTGCCCGAAAATCCGGCCATGAATGGAAACCCTTGGAAATCTCTTACGGACCGGACATTGATCCCATCCTGGCGGGCATGACCCACATGATTGAGGCGGCCAACTTTATGACCGAGCGCTATCCCGCCCGTTGGATCGCCCTGAAGTATTTGGAAGGAGATGAAAAGATTATGGCCGCCGGCCGACAGACCGGTTCCATCTCCCGTAAATTAGAGGAAATGGTCATCACGGTGGAAGAGCTCTGTCAGAAAAACTTCAACTCTTACCCCGAGGCCATTATCGCCGACCACCGGTATGGTTTTATCAACTCTGTGCTCCGGCAGCCCAACGTTTTGGTCACCGCCTCCCACGAGCGTTTTGACCAGTCTGACCGTCTGGATAAGGTGCTGGCCCACAAACTGCTGGGGCCGGCGATCATGATTGCCGTACTGTATGCCATTTTCCATATTACTTTTACCGTGGGAGAATACCCCAAAGGGTGGCTGGATGTCTTCTTCGGCTGGCTGGGGGATACCTTTACCAGTCTGATACCCGAAGGGTTAGTGCAATCGCTGATTGTTTCCGGCATCATTGGCGGTGTCGGCAGTGTCCTGAGCTTTGTGCCGCTCATCCTGATCATGTTTGCCCTGGTCACCTTTCTCGAAGACCTGGGATATATGGCCCGGGTGGCGTACATGATGGACCGGGTGGTGCGCGTCTTCGGTCTGCACGGCGCCTCGGTCATGCCCCTGATTATCTCCGGCGGCTTGCCCGGGGGCTGCGCCGTGCCCGGGGTCATGGCGGCCAGAACCCTGAGGAGCCCCAAAGAACGGCTGGCCACCATCATCACGGCCCCCTTTCAGGTCTGCGGCGCTAAGATCCCGGTCTTTGTCCTAATGGTAGGGGCCTTTTTTGAGCAGAGCCAGGCCAAGATCATGTTTTTCATTACCCTGGGCGCCTGGGCCGCCTCCCTGGTAGTTTCCAGAATCTTGCGCTGGACGGTGATCAAAGGGGAATCCACTCCGTTTATCATGGAACTGCCTCCTTACCGGCTCCCCACCCTGCGTGGCGTGCTGACCCACACCTGGGACCGCACCTGGCAATATCTCAAGAAGGCCGGCACCGTCATCCTGGCCATTGCCATCCTGCTCTGGGCGGCCATGACCTTCCCCCAGCTCCCTGCCAACCAGGTCGAAAATTACGAACAGCAAAAGGCAGTTGCGGAGCAGGAGGTGGCGGCAACAGCCACCCGGGAGAACCTGTCGGACGAGGATAAAGATAAGCTGCTCAAGGAGAAACTATCTGAAATCGCCGATAAACAGAGCGAAGCGGCATTGGAGTATTCGGTGGCCGGGCGCCTGGGGCACGCCATCGAACCGGTGATGAGTCTGGCCGGCTTCAACTGGCAGACCAATATCGCTCTCATCGGCGGGTTTGCCGCCAAGGAGGTGATTGTCGCCACTCTGGGCACTGCCTATTCCCTAGGAACGGTGGACCCGGAAGAACCCGAAAGCCTGACCCAAAAGATTGCCGCTGACCCCCACTGGACCATTCCGGCGGTGCTATCCCTGATTATCTTTGTGTTGCTCTATGCCCCTTGTTTTGTGACCGTGGTGGCCATGGCCCGAGAATCCTCCTGGAACTGGGCCTTGTTTGCCGTGGCTTTTAACACCGTGCTGGCATATGTCATTGCGGTTATGGTTTACCAGGTGGGAAGCGGGATTTAATGTTCAGAGGGGGAGAGAGTCCAAATCTTTCTCCTCCCCTTGACCCTCCAACTCTCCCTTAAAAAAACAATCTCAGGCGGTGGTCTGACAATTGCCGCACCGGATGAGCCAACTTGTATAAAAACAGTGAGCCGTGAGCCGTGAGCCGTGAGCAGCAAAAACATTATTGTGAGCAGCCGCCACGATTCTGTTTTTATGCTTCGTTGTGTTCGGCAGAACATGAGCACTTGTATAAAAACAGTGAGCCGTGAGCCGTGGGCAGGGCAGTGAGCGGTGAGCGGTGAGCCGAAAAAGCATTATTGTGAGCAGCTGCCACGATTCTGTTTTCATACTTCGTTGTGATTCTGGGAAGATGATGACTCGTTGGAAAATCTATTGATATTGAGTCTTAGTTTCTAAAAATACCTTTGCATCCGGGGACACGTCACATCCCGATAGCTGCTTATCCCCAGCGAGCAGGAGAATTATGGTTTACGAAGTCTGCCATGCCATTCCAGGGCGCCTGCGCCTAAAAATATCCCTTCGGCGGGAAGAAGGTAGTCTGCTTAGAGACCTGCAACAGTATCTCTTAGAGCAGAAGGCTATCTTTTCGGTAGAACGGCGAGTAAAAAGCAACAGTCTGGTCATCCGCTACTATCCGAAGAAAATCACGCAGCCGGCGGTGCTGTCCGAGGTCAAGGGATTTTTCAAAGTGAAAGGTCTTACTATTCCTGCCCGGCGTGGGAGCCCCAAGAGCCTGAGAGGTTCTATGGCCCGCTTTCTCGGGCTCACAGCCTGCATGGGATACGTGTTCATCAAAAAAGTTCTGTTGAAGCAGGCCATTGCCCAGGGACCTTTTAGTGTCTTAGGCCTGGTGGCGGGCCTTTCTTCACTGTCAACTTTGAAATCCGGCCTGACGGAAAGGAAAGACAAGCCGGGAATTTCATTAGAGACTTTTATCGGAGGGGCGGCTCTGGCCGCGGTGGGGGCCGGCGAGGCGCTGGCGGCTTTACAAGTGCTGTGGATAGAAGAAGGTTCCCATCTGCTCACAGATTATTTGGCAGACAAGTCCCAGAGAAAGATCAGAGAACTGTTTTCTCTGGCCGGGGAAAAGGTCTTTATTCTTCAAGAAGGCGTAGAAATCGAAATACCTTTTGACGCCCTGCAGGTTAAGGATGAGGTCGTTCTGCACAGCGGCGAGCGGGTGCCGGTAGATGGTGAGATAATCCATGGAACGGCTTTGGTGGATACCGCCCATATCACCGGCCAACTCCAGCCCGAAAAAAAGGCCGCGGGTGAATTTGTCTTTGCCGGCAGCTATATCCGGGAAGGAGTCATCACGGTCAGAGCCCAGAGGGTGGGAGAGGATCTCTATCTGCGGCAGGTCTTAAAACTGGCTGAAGAGGCCCTGTCCAATCGCGCCGAGGTGCAAAGGGTGGCAGACAAGCTGGGGGAACGGATGTTGCGCGCCGGTCTTATCGCCACCGGGGCCACCTACCTGATCACAGCCAACTTTGCCAAAACTTTTGCCGTTATGCTGACCATGGCGTGCCCCTGTGCTACGGCTCTGGCTGCCGGCAGCGCCATCAGTAGCGGCCTTTATGCGGCCATGCGCAAGGGAATTTTGATCAAGGGCGGTCGTTATCTGGAAGAAGTCGGAACTGCCGATACTTACTGCTTCGATAAAACCGGCACCATTACCCCCCGTCAGCCCCAGGTGAGCCTGATTCTGGGGGCCAATGGTACAAAACCTGAAACCCTGCTGGAGTGGGCGGTGTCAGCCGAACAACACAACAAACACCCCATAGCCAGTGCGATCAAACAAGAGGCCCAACGGCAAGGGGTTCGACCTCTCCCCCATGCTCTGTGCGATTATATCCTGGGATCAGGGGTGCGAGCCGAGGTTCAGGGCAAACAGGTACTGGTGGGCAATGAACGATTTTTAGAGAAGGAGCACATTCATCTGGTTCCTGTCCTGACGAGGGAAGCTCAAAAAGCCGAGGCGCGGGGACAGACAATAGTATACGTGGCCGTGGAGGATACCACTTTAGGCCTGATTGGCATCGATAACCACCTGCAAAGGGGCGCCGCCGGGTTGCTAGAGGCCCTCCAGGCCCGCGGGGTGAAAAAAACCGTGATGATCACGGGGGATAAGGCCGAAGTGGCGCGCCAGGTGTTACGACATCTGCCTTTCGACGTCCACTACAGCTTACTACTGCCGGAGGATAAAGCCCGGGTCGTTAATGAGCTCAAGGGAAACGGGCATAAGGTGGTGGTAGTGGGAGACGGGGTAAACGACGCCCTGGCCCTGGCGGAGGCGGATATCGGCATTGCCGTAGGCGGCGGAGGCTCGGAGATCGCCCTGGCCACCGCCGATGTCGTGCTTACCAACGGAGATCTGGCAAAAGTACTGTATCTCCGGGAATTGAGCCAGCAAACCCTGAAAATCGTCTACCAGAACTTTTGGCTGGCAACCAGCACCGATCTTATCGGAGCCGGCTTAGGTATTCTGGGGTTTCTCCCTCCGGTGTTGGCCGGTCTTTTTCACGTGGCCCACAGTCTCGGGATTATGGCCAACTCCAGCCGATTGCTGACTTTTGCCCCACAATCCAATGAGACTTATGCCGACTCCCAGGCAGAAACGCAACTGCCGGATTCCCGACGGTTAGACACTCTGGCGATTCATTAAAGTTACAAATAGTTGTGTCCTACCAAACGCCCCTTTCGGTTCAGAGTGAAGGGCGGCCCGGTAAAAACTTTATTTATTCTTTCCGCTTCTGGAAGGAAAAGGATGGCTCAGTGGATCTAAATAGTCTGTTGGAACTTCGTTCTCTGGTTACAGTGGCCCACCATATCCCCGGCCGGATACGATTGCGATTATCAGCAAATGTCTTTGATAAGATTGAAGATATCGGCAATATCGATCTTTCCCGTCTGAAAAGCCTGGCAGGGTGTCAGGGAAATGGAATTAAGAGCATAGATATAAACACCTTAGCACTTTCCGCAGTTATTACTTATGACCCGAAAAAATTGTCCCCCGGACAATGGGAGGAATTTCTGAACACGGAAGCTTCAGCAGTGCGCTTTATTAATCGCTTACTTTCTCACCAGCAGAAGACGGAGGTGGAAGAGGATGGAAAAAGATTGGGCTAATATCTGCCAACAGGCGGATTCGGGACCGGGAGGCGGGCCAGAAATGCCCCCTCAGGGTCAGAACCCCGGTATGCATCCCGGACCGGCGCCGATGGCGGGCGGCATGGGGGATGGAGCCGGGATGGGCGGCCCTCAGATGATGGGGCCGGAAGCAGGAGGCGGCAATGGTATGGGGGGTCCACAGATGATGGGGCCAGCTCACGGTCAGGCAGGCTGCTCGTGTGAAGGGTCCTCAGGAATGCCCGGTCCGCACCCCGGTGGCATGATGTCGGGACCTGGGATGGGCGGCCCTCAGATGATGGGACCCGGTCAGGCCGGTCCCTCTCATGGAGGCACTCCGCCTTATGGACACGGGATCACACCACCGTATGGGCACGGCGCCGCTCCCCCGTATGGACATGGAGTCGCTCCGCCTTACGGGCACGGCAGCACGCCGCCTTATGGGCATGGCGCCGCTCCCCCGTATGGACATGGTGGCACACCGCCTTATGGGCCTCCTGTAACGCCTCCTTATGGCTATGGCGATATGGGCCCGATGGCCCAGGCCGGTTGCAGTTGTGGCGGATATAGCCCAGGCCATCCCGGCGGGATGATGGGGGGTCATCCCAAATTTCAGGAGCATCGCTACGGGATCACTAACATGCTCAGTGATCTGGCCAACGGGAATCCTAATTGGGACGGTATGGCCTCGTGGCTGGACAGCGGCTCTGGGGATTTCTGGAAAGGCGCTTTGCTTGGCGCCGTGGTGGCGGTGGTGTTGACCAGCGATACCGTCAAAGAGTCCCTCGGCAACATGTGGACCCATTTCTTCGGTGGCAAAGAAGAGAAAAAATAGTGGAGGAACAATAATGAAGCATTCTCATACGGGCTACTATCAATATCCGACCCGGCCGGTTACTCCCCTGGTGCCCCGAATGGCGTTAGTCTCCGGAGTCGTGGGGGCTGTGGCGGTGGGAGCCGGCGCTGCGGCCAGAGGCATTCGTCTGGTCAAAGCCGGCGAGATGACCCGGGAAGAAGCAATAAGAAATACCTTTAAAGAGGCCGCCGGAGGTGGAATTGCTTCTGCCGCGGCGGCGGCGGTCGCGGGTACCTTGGGGGCCACGGGAATTCTGGGTTTTTTGGCCCTCGTGGCTACTGCCACCGGAACCAAGTATCTCTGGGATACTGCCGTTGCCTCTGAAAAAAAGTAAAACATCACGGAGGGATCAATGTCATTTACACCACATCATCATATGCCGGCACCACAGGTTTATCCTCCTCAGTATCAACAATACCAGCAGTACCAGGACCAAACGGCAAATCCGGTTCCGTTAGGTTATTTTGATGGCTGGATAAATTTCGGCGAAGCTCGCTATGTCAAGGGCTTTGTCATTGGCGCTTTGCTGGGGTTCCTGGTCGCCAATCCCACGGTGCAGAGGGCGGTCGTCAGGGGGGCGGCCTCGCTCTGGTACTCTATTATGGGAGGAGTGGAGGAATTAAAGGAGCAGGCCCGGGATGTCCGAGCGGAAATGCAGGCTGCCGCAGAAGAAACCTAACCATCAGGGGGTCAGTGGATGGTTGTCAGTTGGCGGTAAGAAGTTGGCAAACACTGAGTTACCCGAGCACCTGCTTCGAAAAACTATTTGCGGACTTAGGTGCAGTGACTAAGCTGCACCTATGGTTCGCAGATCGGAAAAATAACCAGCAGTAGCCAGGGTTACCTGATTTGCCCAGGAGAAGAATATGTTGCAGGCATCCTTAAAGGAAAAACGCAGTGCCGCAAAAACTGCCATGCTTTGCTCCATGGGAGCTTTGGCGGTTACCGGTTTTATGAGAGGCCGGGGGGCCAGGACTCTCCACCTGTGGGCGGCAGCCGCTCTGATTGGCTTTTCGATCTGGCACCATAATCTCTATCGTTAGGGAAGAGTAATGGTATTTCAGATAGTCCATGAAACCCGAAGTCGCCTCCGTTTAAGAGCTCATTTTCTGTGTGATCCGGCTTTTGATGAGACCTATCTGGAGGACTACCTGGGGGCAATGGAGGATGTGACCGCGGTCCGGGTCAATGCCATGGCGTGTTCGCTGTCGGTTCATTTCACCGGCGGGGAACCTGCAAAAATTAGGATTCTCCAGGCCTTGGAGTCTCTACCGATGGAAGTCCTGGGCGAGGAAATAGAGCCGGCACAACAGACAGATATGGGGGATGTCTACCGCGGCGGCGCCATGGTGCTGTTAACCTTTCTCCTTCCCCATCGACTGGTGCCGGTGCTGAGTTGGATTTCCTGCTTCCCGCTGGTCTGGGGAGGGATCTCTACACTTGTCAAACAGGGGCTGAAGGTAGAAGTTCTTGATGCCACGGCTGTTACCCTGTCTTTGCTGCGCCGGGATTATCTTACTGCCAATGCCATCAATTTCTTGCTCACCCTAGGGGAGTACTTGCAGGACAGCACCGAAAGAAAGTCTCACCGGCTGTTGCGCCAGCTCTTGAAGCCGCCGGTAGACAAAACCTGGATTAATCTGGATGGCCAGGAAGTGGAGGTAGAGGTCAAATCGCTTCGGGTCGGTGACCTGATCATTGGGCATACCGGAGAACTCATGCCCGTGGATGGGACTGTGGTGTCAGGAGACGCCTTGGCCAACCAGTCTGCCATTACCGGCGAATATGTTCCGGTGCACCTGCAGCCGGGCAGCCAGGTCCTGGCCGGCAGCGTGCTCGAGGAAGGCCATATTACCTATCAGGCCGAAAGGGTCGGAGCCGAGACCACCATGGCCAGAATAGGGAAATTTATCACCACCGCCATCCAGCGGCCAGCCCCGTATCAACGGGAGAGCGAGGCCTTGGCCGATCAATTGGTACCTCTCACCTTCGGCCTCGGGACGGGGGTTTTTGCCCTTACCCGAAATGTGCAGAAAACTGCCGGGGTATTTTGTGTAGATTATTCCTGTGCCTTGAAACTCTCTGCTCCTATTGCCCTGCGGGCCAGTATGTATCGCGCTGCGACCGAGGGGATACTGGTCCGGGATGGCCGCTCCTGGGAGAAGCTCTCTAAAGTTACTACCTTCGTCTTTGATAAGACCGGCACCCTGACCGAGCGTTCCCTGCAGTTGAGTGAAATTATCCCCCTCGACGGGGCGTCTTCCGAAGAAAGAATATTAAGTCTGGCAGCCACCGCCGAAGCACCTTACAACCATCCTCTCTCTCAGGCCTTAAGCCAGGAAGCCGCCAGGAGAGGGGTCCCACTTCTTCCCCGGAGCCTGGCCGAATATATTGTCGCTCATGGGGTCAGCTCGATCATTGCAGGAAAGAAAATCCTGGTGGGCAGCCGACATTTTTTAGAGGATGATGAGGGTATCAATTGTCTCCCGGCTGACGTCCCGGAACAGGAATTATATAAATCCGGCAATAACATCCTCTATATCGCCGAGGAGGGCAAGCTCATCGGCCTCTTGGCCTTGAACGAAACCGTGAGACCTGAAGCCAAAGACACCATAAAAAACCTGAAAGACCTTGGCGCCCGGAGAATTATTATGCTCACCGGTGACAACCGCCAAGCCGCTCAGGCCATTGGCCAAAAATTAGGGATCGATGAAGTAAAATGGGAATTCTTGCCGGAAGAGAAGGGTGGGTTTATCAACTCTCTGAAAAAAGAGGGCGAAACCGTGGCATTTATCGGAGACGGAGCCAACGATGCCCCCGGCCTCATATGCGCTGATGTGGGGATCTGCCTGAGGGAGGGATCTTCCCTGGCCCGGGAAACCGCTTCGGTCCTGCTGCAAAAGGATGACCTGCGCCCCCTGCCGTGGGCTTATTCCTTCTCCAAACAGACCATAAGCTATACCCGGGAGAACTTTTACCTGGCCACGGGTTTGAATTCAGCAATATTGGTTTTGGCGCTTTTGGGTCGGATCTCTCCCCTGGTCACTTCGATTTTCCATAATTCCATTACCGTGGGGATTCTCATGCGCTCCTTAAGCCTAAGCGGAGAGGAGAAAAAATGAGTACGCTTTGGGAGGCTTCTTTTGATACACCCTTGCGAGTAGTCGGATTGGGGAAGGGACTCGAAGATTTGCGCGACCTGGGCATTACAATAGGCCAGGTAATTTCAAAAATAAAAGAAGAGAACCGCTATCCCATATTGTTCCTCCTGACCTCCAAGGGGCACGTCCTCCTGCCCAGCGGTATGAGCGAAAAGGTTATCGTCACACAAGATAAAAAGGAGATACCGCTGGCAAAGCTGGCAGTCGGAGAACGGGCCGCGATTGTCAACTTTCGGGGAGGACGGCAGCTCCGGGAGTCCTTAACTATTCTGGGACTTGTCATTGGCGAAGAAATTCAACTCAAAACCCTGTTGCCGGTCATGCGCTATCTTTGTCTGGTTGATGATAAAAGGCATATAGCCCTCCTGAGCGGTTTGGCGACAAAAATTTGGGGACGTCCGGCTAGTGGCAGGGAATCCTGTCAGCTACCTCTCTCTCCCATGGGAGAGCCTTTCCAGGTCGAGAAACTTTTAGGAAGCAAACGGGCTCATATGAACTTAGGAACAATCGGTATCAGGCCTCAAACTCTCCTGCGCTTAAAGGGAATAGAACCCCTACCCCCATTGTGCATGGGCGAAGAATGCGCCATAATTATTGAAACCGCCCTGGGACTGAGACTTTGTCTGGATAAAAACCAGGCTGAAAATATCTGGGTGGAATAGTGCCCGTGAGTACTCCTCTATTTTTTACTCCACAAAGGTCACACCTTAGCGCCTTTAATATGCTCCCGGGGCAGGGAAAACTTCTTGTAGTATTCAAATAAAATCTATGATATTATTTATAATAAGATGCGTTAAAAGCAGTTCCCCGCGTGACCATTTTCCAGCTTGGTAACCCTGATTAACTGTGATGTCTCAGGTCCGCCCCCCTACTTTTTCCCTCTTGCGGAAAGGATATGCAGGTTGAAGAGATAGGACAGAGGTTTGAGGGGACACAGGCAACCATCTTGACTGCAGCCGGCTAGCCTGCCAGACGTTATAACTGACATTATTTATGAGGAGATGTATATGTTAATAAACCCTGCTGATCTGAAAAATCGTTTGTCAACCCTTTCTCAACGCTATTCCCAACTGCGAGGTCGTCTTTGATTTAGAAAAGAAAAAAGCCCGCCTGGCGGAGATAGAAGTCCTAGCCGCCAAACCCGATTTTTGGCAAAATTCCTCTCAAAGTTCACAGATTCTCAAAGAACGCGGCGCCCTGACTCACCTCTTGACCGTGTGGCAAGAGCAGGGCAAAAAGATTGAAGACCTGGAAGTACTTCTGGAGTTAGCCCAGGAGGAGACTGATGAGCAGGCCTTTGTCGATGTTCTCACTGATCTCAAGGTGCAGGAAAGAGCCCTGCAGCAGTTGGAGTTGGAAATGCTCTTGGGAGGCGAGGACGATGACAAGGATGCGATCATAACCATACATGCCGGTGCTGGCGGGACTGAAGCCCAGGATTGGGCCGAAATGCTCCTGCGGATGTATCTCAGGTTTGCAGAGCGCCAGGGGTTTAGGACCGAGATATATGATCTGTTGCCGGGTGACGAAGCAGGCGTCAAAAGCTCCACCTTTGCGGTCAGCGGCCCTCATGCTTATGGCTATCTGAAGTCCGAGAGCGGCATCCATCGACTGGTGCGCATCTCACCGTTCGATGCCAGCGGCCGCCGTCACACCTCGTTTGCTGCGGTATTTGTCTATCCGGAAGCGGATGAGGACATCCAGATCGACCTCCAGGAGAAGGATCTGCGGATCGATACCTTCCGGGCCAGCGGCGCTGGCGGCCAACATGTCAATAAGACCAGTTCGGCGGTGCGCCTCACCCATATTCCTACCGGTATCGTGGTTTCCATGCAGAACGAGCGCTCCCAACACCGCAACCGGGAATTGGCCATGAGAGTGCTGAAATCCAGGTTGTATGAGTTGGAGAAGAGCAAGCGTCAGGAAAAGGCCCAAGTTGTGCTCGATGCCCAGAAAGATATTGCCTGGGGCAGCCAGATCCGCTCTTATGTCCTTCAGCCTTATCGTCTGATCAAGGATCACCGGACCAAACATGAGGAAGGCAATGTTGAAGCTGTCCTGGACGGCGATCTAGATGCTTTCATCGAAGCCTATCTGCTCAGTACGGCCGTTTCCTAATATAGGCAGTAGCTTAGGATGATAATTGGGGCGGGAAAGCAAAGCTCTCCCGCCTTCGGGCCTAGATACTAACCGTCCGCCATCTCGAACAGTGGTGCCGCCTTCTTCGCCGCCCGTTCCACCGGCGTCGGCTCGGGAAAATCTTTAGCAACAAATAACCTATCCGCCACAATGGCATCCAATACCTTTCCCAACTCCGGCCACATCGCCACTGTATGTTCCAACACCCAGAGCAGATCCAGCAACTCCTCATCGAACTCCCACCGTTCCGGCCGGATGTCATCTAGGGGAGAAGATTTTTTCCCGGCCCCCTTCTTCATCCGATAGGCCAGCCAGGATTTGACTACCTCGAACCCCGAAACGCTGAACTCCCATACTTCCGAGCCCACCGGCGCAAAAACCCCGTGGCCCACGTGCAGCTTGCGCCCTGCCGCATCATAAGAAAACGTTTCCGGGTAGTTCTTGGGATCGGCCGGAGTCCCCACCATACATTTGGTCTGGCCCGGTGGCACCCGACCGGGTTTCTGGCCGGGGGGAACGAGACGCTCCCCATAGGTGTGCAGCCAGATCAGGCGACGGCCCAGCTCCACGGCCCTATTGAACCAAGAGGCGTCCTTTGTAATAGGCAGCCGCGGCCCCGGAATGGTCAATTCATCCCAAAACCGGCGCACATATTCCGGCGAGGCCAGGAGGGCGTAGGTATAGGCCAGGAGGTCCTCCGGCGTGACGTCCCACCTGTAGGTGTCGGTGAGAACCTCTAATACTCCGTGGGTGATGTTGGGCTCCGTGGCTTCGGCGTCCCGCCAGAGGGGAATGATATGGGCACCGCCGAAAGAACCTCGAAAATGATGCAAGTCAGGGATCAGATCGGTTGCCAATGCTCCAGATCCATTACCCAAAACCTCTGTTAACAGGCTGGTAAGGTAAATCTGGCGGTTGCTGTGTGCTCTCAACAGATTCGGCCTCGGCCTGTCGCAGAGACGTACGTCTAGTAAAGCCCACCTTCTATCGAGGCTCCGATATCCGTAAGGAACTATTTCTGGAGCTTTCGTCTCTAAATCAATATTATTCAGCGATAATAAATTATTACCGTTAACTGGATCATGAATTGTGCTTGTTGTCTTACGGGCTTCTGTTTCTCGCAGCAGTAGACCTTTTTTCCCCGGAATTTCTCTGACTAGTTTTTCCCAGCGATTTTTCAAAACTTCCCAAGTCTCGCCAATAGGCCAGGTTCTTTTGAATTGAATCCCGTTTTCCTGCCATGGGAAAATATCGGTCACCAGCGGCCAGTTCCAGTATGGTTTATCGCTCGTGGGTAAAAACAGGTCGGTCCATCCGGGCAGACACTCCCGCCAGGGCAGGTCGCTGAACTGTTCAACCTGTGCCAGGGCTTTTAGCTTTTCCTGCCTGGTCCCGCTGATCCTCGTATAGTGCACCGTGGCCGCGCTTTCCGGCTGCGGCTCGCCGTGGCGTACCCCGATGGCGATGGCCACTGGCGTGCGGATGGCAAAGACGTTTTCGGTTTTGCGCGCCCCCAGACTGCCGCCCTCCAGGTCTATGATCCACATTTCGTCAAACATCTGGCGCATCACCTGGCGCATTCCGGCAAAGCCCGGCCCCCGCAGATACGAAGACGCGGTGATGAAGCTGACAATGCCGGGGCCGCCCTTGTTTTCAAAGACCTTCCACAAGGCCCAGCGCCAGAAATAGACATAATCGTTGTAGAGGTTTTTGGCGTGCACCATCCAACCCAGCTCTTCTAAAGGCTTGAGGAAATCTGCCAGGAGCGGGCGGTCGCCGATTAGGTTATCGCCATAGCGCACCCAGCCGCCTTTCCGTTTAATCGACTTCTGGTTCTCCAGGTCTATCTGCTGGCGGTCATACGGCGGATTGCCCAGACAGACCAGCACCGGGGCCGCGGCCTTCACCTGCTGGGCCCGCTGGTGTTCTGCCGCCAGTTCTTTGTACATAAAAGGGAAGTGGGGCAAGGGCTTGAGGGGCGATTCCAGGGTGTCCGTCAGATAGACGTGGACGCCGTCCTCGGGCAGTTGCCCGCCCTCGGCCAGGATTTCTTGAGTCAGACGCAGGTGGGCCACGGCATAGGGTCCCACCAGGATTTCAAAGGCATGAATATTCCGGGCGGCTTGCGCAGCGGCCTTGGCCCTCATACCCGGCCCTTTGGCCTCCTCTATCTGCTGCAACCCGTGTTGCAGCGCCGCCAGGATATAGGTGCCGGTGCCGGCCCCGGGGTCCAGGGTGACTACGTCGGGGCTGACAAAGGAGTAATCCGCCTCAAAACGCTCGGTGAGCAATTCCGCCACGAGGCGCACCTGGGCCTGTACCACCTCTACCGGCGTGTAATATACGCCCCGTTCCTTGCGCATCTTTGGATCATAGGCCGCCAGAAAATCTTCATAAAAATAGAGCCAGGGTTCGCCCTTACTCTTTTTTAGGAAGGCGGCCGGGTCAATGGCCCCGATGACCCGCTCCAGCAGATCCACCGGGGTTTTGATCTCGTCCCTGGCCTTGGGATCGCCAAGGATGTTCAGGGTATCGGCCAGTAGGCGGTGGCCGGTGCGGATGGTGGTGACAGCGTCATGGACGGATAATCCCTCGCCTTTCCCAGTCAGGCGGGCCAGAAGGAGGGCATAGGTGAGGGTTTGGGCATAGGCGTCGGCAAATTGCAGATCATCGGCATCGGGAAAAAGATAACGCCGCCAGTCGGCGGCTAGTAGATTCAGGTTGGAATCCGGCTTTTGTAATGCTATCAAGACATCACTGCGTAACAGGCGGCATAAAGGGGCCAGCATCTGGGCCAAGGCCGCCGGCAGTGCGGGGACGATGGGCTGCCAGGTGAAAAAATCCCGCAGCAATACCTCCAAAGCGGCTGCATCGTTGCCGCCCACAGCCTTTCGCCCGTCTCGGGTCACATCTCCGGAGAGGCGCACCACGCCCCCCTGCCGGGCGCCGCTGCGATACAAGGCCCAATCATTGCCGTCGGTGTATATGAGATTCGGCAGGTTGCGGAACCTTTCCCATTGGCCTCGGTCTCCGCCTTTGAACTTTTCGGGGTTGGCCCCTTTTCCCGGAGCCTTTAATTCCACATGGCCGTTCAACAGGCCCTCGACCACTACCCCCATATCCGGCCGCCCCAATTCCTTGGCGTGGATTTCGGTCACCACCTCGATGGCCACCCCCATCACTGCCCCCGAGCGTCTAAGCAGGCCGGCCACGGGGGTTTTCAATTGATCTTCTGGATTGAAGGTTATGGGCAGGCTGAAGGTAGCAGATATCTCTTCGGCATATTTATTAAGTTCCTCTTCCATTATATTTGATAGGACCATGTTGAGATCCCCATTTTTGGCGCTATCAGAAACCTACCGCCAACCTCGATTATTTCAGGCTCAAGGAAGCGGGATGTCTTTCACTTTCCCGCCCTTATTTTTTAACGGCTTCTCCAGATAAATTGTCCCGTTTCCTATCCCCGGACTTACGGCGTCAGGCGGTCCATCAGGCGCGGAAATGGTATTGCCTCCCGGACATGGTGCAAACCACAAAACCAGGTCACCAGACGTTCGATGCCCAGACCGAAGCCGCTGTGGGGCACACTGCCGTAACGGCGCAGGTCTAAGTACCATTCCAGAGGCTCCTGGGGAAGATGATGCTCCTTGATACGGGTAAGTAAGGCCTCCAAATCGTCTTCCCGCTGCGAGCCGCCGATAATCTCGCCTACACCCTCCGGCGCCAGGACATCGACACAGAGGACGGTGCGGGGGTCGACTGTATCCGGCTTCATGTAAAAGGCCTTACATTCTTTGGGATAGTGGTGGATCAGCACCGGACGGTCGTACATCTGGGAGAGCGCGGTTTCCTCCGGAGCGCCGAGATCCTCGCCCCAGGCGAGCTGATGACCCGCAGCCGTTAGGCGTTTTAAGGACTCGGTATAGCTCAGGCGCGGGAAAGGGGGGCGGATAGCCTGGAGGGGGGCGAGAGGGCGCTCCAGGAAGGTTAATTCGGCGATGCGGTTTTCCAACACCCGGACGGCAACGGCACAGAGCAGGGCCTCCGCCAGGGCCATGATATCTTCCAGGTCGGCAAAGGCGACTTCGGTTTCCAGCATCCAGAATTCGGTCAGATGGCGCCGAGTCTTGGATTTCTCGGCCCGGAAGGTCGGTCCGAAGCAGTAGACGCGTCCCAGAGCGAGGGCGGCGGCCTCAAGATAGAGTTGACCGCTCTGGGTCAGATAGGCCTTGCGGTCGCCGAAATAGTCGGTCTCAAACAGGGTGGTGGTACCTTCGCAGGCAGTAGGGGTAAAGATCGGCGTATCCACCAGGACAAACCGGCGGTCAGCGAAGAAATCCCGACAGGCTCGGATAATTTCATCCCGTACCCGCAGGACGGCCTGCTGGCGAGGGCTGCGGAGCCACAGATGGCGGTGGTTCAAGAGAAAATCAACCCCATGCTCCTTGTGGGAGATGGGATACTCCGAGGCAACATGCAAGGGATGAACCGCAGTAACCTCCAACTCATAGCCACCGGGAGCCCGAGGCTCGACCCGTACTACTCCCTCCAGGCTCAGCGATGATTCCTGGGTTAAGCGGTCGAAGGCGGTAAAATCCGTTTCGGGCAGCTTTCCTTTAACCATGACGCCCTGCACCAGGCCGGTCCCATCCCGCAGGATGAGGAACCGCACTTTGCCGCTCGAGCGTTTGTTATACAGCCAACCTCGAAGCGAGACCTCCTGCCCAACTTTGTCGGGCAGGTCGGCGATATAAACAGAACCATTAATGGTATCAGACATAATGCGTTAACTCGAATGCCGTCGTTGTTGCAGGGAACCAGGTCTTATAGATTTCTTCCCAAGACCTCATAGATTTATCAGGTCTAGAGCAATATCTTGATATGGGCCTTCTGGCGGATGGACTGGAGATATTCTGAAAAGAGTTTGGCCATCTGTTCGCGTATTAGAATCTGTTCGATTTCCCCTCTGGCCTCTGACAGGCTCTTCGCCTTTCCCACCTTAGCATCAACCATTTTGATGATCTGGAACCCGAAAGGCGCCCGCAGGGGCACGATCTCTCCCGGTCGCAGGTTGGACAGAAACTCAAAAAAACGCGGGTCTATATCGGATTGGCGGATATAGCCCAGGTCCCCTCCCGGAACGTTCGGGGTAGATTTGGAGTAGGTCTCCATGAGCTTATCGAAGCTCTCGCCCCGGCGCGCCTGAATTAATATCCTTTCCGCCAAAGCCCGGACTTCTTCCTGTTCTTCGGCACTGCTACCCGCCGCCACCGGCAGATTAATAATCTTAATATGAACCCGGTTGTCTGCCTGACGATAACGTTGCTCATAAAATTGTTGTATTTCTGCGTCCGAGACTTTAACTTTGCTGCGCACTGTCGAGAGCATCAGACGATCCTGCTGAATCTGCTCAATTAACTGCTGCCGCAGTTGCTCCATGGTCATTCCGTCTTTGGCCAGGGCCTTGGAGAGTGTCTCATCGTCGGTAAAACCGTACTTCTGTTTGATATCATCGACGGTCTTTTTGATTTCTTTTTCGGGTACCGTAATGCCATAGCGTTTAGCCTCTTCTTTGGCTAACTTGCGGTCGATGAGCATCTCAAGCGCCTGTCGTCGGAAGGCCTGATTATTTTTGACCTTGGCGCCGGCTGCCGGGTTGGCTTGAATGTACTTCATGGCCTGTTCTAGTTCAGATAAAGTAATAACTTCATCATTTACCTGTGCCACGATCTCATCAACAATCTTGGCAGCAGCCATACCGTCGGGCAGGATTGCCAGACAGGCACAGAAAAGAAGGGATGCAATAAGTCTCATGGAGATAGTTCCTTGTGAACTGCACGAGAATCTACGATTCTCTTTTTTTCTTCCCCAATAACAAAAAATTCAATTTCTTTCAAGCAGTTTTTCAGCCGATCGAGGGGGGCGCCGTCGTCTTGTTGATGCACCCGCAATTGGTTATTCGGCGTCAGGCGGTAAAGTCGGGGCTGTTTCAGAACCTGGGCGATGAGCCGATCCAGGTCAATCTGGGGCATATCGGCAAACGTAATGGTAATCAGCCCATTATTCATCTCCAACCGCTTGATGCCGATTTCTCGCAAGCGCCCTTTAGCCCGAACCACCTCTAGCAGATTTACCGCCTCCGGCATCAATGGGCCATAGCAGTCCAGTAATTCTTCAGCAATGCCATCGATCTCTCCATCGGTTAAGCGACCACTTAAACGCCGATAGAACATCAGGCGCTGGTCGATGTCCGGAATATAGGATTCCGGCAGGTAAGCCGCCAGGGGGAGGTGAAGTTCTGGATCGGGGGTCTCATCCCTCGGTTCGCCTTTCAGACGGTTAATCTCCTCCTCCAGCAATTGCAGGTAGAGTTCATAGCCGACTTCAGCGATGTGGCCGGACTGGGCAGCGCCCAGAATATTGCCCGCCCCCCTGATCTGCAAATCATGAAGGGCGATTTTAAAGCCGGACCCGAGTTCGGTGAATTCCATCAGCGCCTTCAATCTTTTCTGGGCCTCGGGATTCAGGTGTTCCTCCTCGGGAACCAATAAATAGGCATAAGCCTGTTCCCTCCCTCTGCCAACCCGCCCTCGCAACTGGTAAATCTGGGCCAATCCCAGGGCGTGGGCCCGGTTGATAATGATGGTATTGGCCGCCGGGATATCCAGGCCGGATTCAATAATGGCAGTACAGACCAGGACGTCAATCTCTCGACGCCAAAACTGCCACATGACATGTTCCAGGTCTTTTTCCGGCATCTGCCCGTGAGCCATGCCTATCCGGGCTTTCGGAACCAGCCGCTTCAGATAGGCAACGTAAGAAGGAAGATTGTGCACCCGGTTATGGACGAAGAACACCTGTCCGCCCCGCTCAAGTTCTCTCCGAACAGCCTCGCAGATAATGCTGTCATTCGGCCGAACCAGATAGGTCTTAATCGACTGGCGCTCTGCCGGGGCAGTGTTGATAATGCTCATCTCCCGGATGCCGGTCATGGCCATCTGCAAGGTCCTGGGGATGGGGGTGGCGCTGAGAGTCAGAACATCAACCGTCTGGCGGAATTTCTTTAATTTTTCTTTATGACTGACGCCAAAACGCTGCTCCTCATCCACAATAATCAGACCCAATTCCTTAAAATGGACGTCTTTCTGTAGCAGCCGGTGTGTACCGATGATGATGTCAACCTTGCCAGCGCTCAGGTCGGCCAAAATCCGTTTCTGTTCTTTAAACGCTCGAAACCGACTGAGGGCTCTGATTTCGAGTGGATAGGAGCGAAACCGCCTTTTAAAAGTCTCCAGGTGCTGTTCCGCCAGGACTGTGGTAGGAACTAAAAAAGCTACCTGTTTGCCGTCCATAGCAGCTTTAAAGGCAGCCCGCAGAGCCACCTCGGTCTTGCCATAGCCCACGTCACCACAGATCAACCGGTCCATCACCCGGTCGCTGGCCATGTCTTCCAAGACATCCTGGATAGCCTCTAATTGGTCGGGGGTTTCTTCAAAATCAAAGGTGGCTTCAAATTCCCGCAGGGCCGGGTCAGGCGGAGAAAAGTGATGGCCTGGCAGGACCCGCCGGGCGGCATACAGCTCCACGAGTTCCCTGGCTATCTTCTCTACAGCCTGACGAACCCGTTTTTTGGTCTTTTCCCATGACTTGCCGCCTAATTTTTCTAGGGGGGGAATCTTATCATCCACCCCCATGTATTTCTGGACCAGATGCAATCGGTCCACCGGCAGGTAGAGCCGGTCGCCGCCCAAATATTCGAGTTGGAGAAAGTCGTTTATTTCGCTACCCACCGCCAACTTGACCAGACCACGATATAACCCGACCCCATGGTCAAGGTGAACGATCGGGTCGCCAACTTTAAGGTCGGTGAGAGAGGTTAAGAACTGCAGGGGGCGAGTGGTCTTGCGTTTCGATGGCTCCCGGGAGGCTCCCAGAACCTCTTCTTCGGTGAGGACGATGAGGGCCTCAGACAGCCACTGAAATCCGGCCGAAAGTCCGTTCCAGGTCAATTGCAGGGCGCCAACGCAATCCCATTGAAAACTTGGGGTAAGATCAGTCGGAACCTGACGATCGGCTAACAGCAGGCTCAACCGTTCTGCCTGAGAGCGGCTGCGGCAGACTAGAATCACCTGAAAACCGCTCTCTCGCCATTGCTGCAACCGGTTTGCCAGCGGTCCGATTAAACGTCCGGGCTCTGTGGCCGAAGCTGCCAGGGAAGCCGCCAGCTCCTGATTTCCTGCAACTGAAAAATGAAAAACCTTTGGCGTCGGAATGGAATGATCACTGAAAGGGACGGTGTGGAAATGGAGCGTTTGAAACTTCTCCTCAAATTTTTGCCAGTCATCCTGAGATAGTTCCAGTCCGGGCCGCTCCTGGCTCTCAATTGCCAGATACCGTTTTAACTCCTGGGAGATATTAAGCGGGTCCCAGAGCCCTACGAGGCAGTTTTCCGGGAGATAGTCCCCTAGATATTCGATTTTATCATAGAAGTACGGCAGGTATCGCTCAATTTGGGGAAAATGTTCCCGGCGCTGGAGGTATTCCAGAATCAAAGGGTCTTTAACTGACCGCAGGCGGCGGCTGGCGGCTTTTTGGGTCTCGGAATCGAGGAAGACCTCGCTTACCGGTAAGACGATGGCATCTTCGAAATGGCGCAGAGAGCGCTGCGTGGCAGGGTTGAAATGCCGCAGAGAATCGATGGTATCTCCCCAAAACTCCGCCCTGACAGGATACGAGCTCAGTGGTGGAAAGAAATCTATTACTCCGCCACGCACGCTGTAATCGCCTCTCTCCTCCACTAAGGGACGCCTGGTATAGCCGCCGGCCTGAAGATGGGCCAAAAATCGGTCACGATCAATCTCCTCTCCCACCACCAGATATTCGATTATTGTCGATAGCTTGTCCCGTGGGGGAAGGGGCTGTAACAAAGCCGCCGGGGTTGCGGTGATGATTGGCATATTGATTCGGGCTGACAGAGCATAAGCGGCTGCTAGACGGTGACTGGCAGTTTTGCAATCCGGCGTCAGTTCGACAAACGGCAAGTTTTCATGTTCCGGGAAGATATAGAGCGGCGAGGTGCTGGCGTCGGAGGAAACAACCTCCTGACAGCCGGACAGAAAGAACTTCAAGTCACCATAGAAACTGACCTGTTGTCCGGTCGAAGGAGTTACCAGCAAGATCGGGCGATGAAGTTCGCGCCAGAGCCGGACCAGTGTCAGGCTTGCGGCCGCCGGGGACAGGCCATAAAGCTCCAGCGGCGTCTGCCGTGGTTCAACCGCCATCAGCAGTTGATATAATCGTACCGTATTATCGGGCATGAAAAAGAAAATAACGGTTTTCCGGGGAGGGCTACTTATCCGGGCCGCTTTTTAATGCTGAAACCTTACAACCAAATGTGTATAATTTCATCGCAGGTTGGCAGTCAGAGACAGACCTCGCCCAAACAACCGAACATAACTCATTTTACCACAAAAAGTATTACAAAGGTGAAAAAAAATAGGTATTTGGGCAATAGTTGGAAGTTTTTGGCCGAAATCATGCTAGCCTAAAAACTTGAACTACACCTGGCGACTTCAAGAATAGCCTGAGGGACAGGGAATCCCACCTTTCCCCTAAACGCACAAACCGAGAACTTAAACTTTTAACGGAGGATTGGACTCATGAAAATTAAATGTATCTCCCATCTGGGCATCGCGGTCAAAGAACTGGAGCCGGTTAAGAAGCTTTACGGAGAAAACCTGCAATTAGAAGGTCACCATGAGGAGGTGGTAGAATCTCAGAAGGTGAAAGTCAGCTTCTTTAAAGTCGGAGAGACCAATATTGAGTTGTTGCTGGCTACCAGCCCCGAGAGTGCGGTAGCCAAATACATTGAGAAAAACGGTGAGGGAATCCATCACGTCGCTTTTGAGGTAGAGGATTTAGAATCAGCCTTGGAGGAACTCAAGGCCGCCGGCGTCAAATTGATCGACGAGAAACCCCGGGAGGGCGCCCATGGGGCCAAAATCGCTTTCATTCATCCTAAGGCCACGCACGGGGTGCTGATAGAACTCTGTCAACATGCCCACTAGGGCGGGTCTAGCGGGCAAGGTGCAGAGATGATTGGGATAGTCAAAGCCCAGGTGCAGGTAAACGCTCCTTTCAGCATGTTATGGGAGCGCTATCTACCTCTGTTTCTCGAGCAGGGTCTGAATCCGGAAATCGGTCTGGACGCCAGCAGCCTGGACTGTTTTTCTCAACGGGATTTTGCCAAGGTTGCGGATATGTTTCATAAGGCCGGTTTGAGCATCACCTTGCACGCCCCGTTTCAGGATCTGGTACCGGGGGCGCTCGATGCCAAGATTCTGGCTGCCAGCCGTTCCCGGCTCCAGGATGCTTTCGATCAACTGGATATATTTCAGGCACGCAGCATTGTCTGTCATATCGGTTATGAGAGCCGTCATTATCAAGGGCTGGAAGACCGCTGGCTGGACCACAGTATTGGCACGTGGGCGCCTCTGGCCGATCAGGCGGCTCGCCAGGGAACGCTTTTGACCCTAGAGAATGTCTATGAAACGGAACCGCAGCTTATCAAGGAGTTGCTAACGCGGCTCCGGGGAGTCAAGGTCGGATTCTGTTTGGATGTAGGGCACCTGCAGGCCTTTGGCGGGGGGGACTTCCAGGGGTGGTTAGAAACCCTGGGACCGCTGGTAGGACAGCTTCACCTGCATGACAATCATGGCGTTAACGATGACCACCTGGCCTTAGGAGCGGGGATCGTTCCGTTTCCCGGTATCCTGGCATATTTTACCAATGCCCGGCAACGGCCGATTATTACACTGGAGCCGCATCACGAAAACAGCCTGCAGCCATCGCTCACCTATCTTGCCGCTCACTGGCCCTGGTAAGCGGCCGACAAAAAAAGGGCGCCGGCCAGCGCCCTTTTCCGCAAGACAAATGTTAGCAGTTACAATTTAACAACATTAATTGCCTGTGGCCCTTTGGCACCTTCGCTTAGTTCAAACTCGACCTCTTCATTTTCCTTCAGCGTGCGAAATCCTTTGGATTGAATGTTGGAGTAGTGTACAAAGACCTCCGGCCCATCGTCCTGTTTGATAAACCCCCAGCCTTTGCTTTCGTTAAAAAACTTAACTTTGCCTCTGTACTTCATTGCTCCTCCTTATAACACCAATACCAGGTTAAAACGTTTGGCTAGGGGCAAGGATAAGGGCCATCGGCTGAAAAAAAGGGAAAGACGCTGCCGCCTTTCCCTTTTCACCAGTTTATATTGCATCTTACCACCACGAACTAGCCAAGATTAATGATCGTAAGGCGTTAAGGTATCAGTTGTGTGTGTGATCCGAGAATTGGGGGGGGTTATTTCTAGCATGGCAGCATGTTCTCTGGACTCACCAGTCACAATTAATCATCAGCAAACGGCCGGGAACTGATGACCCAACGCTTACAAATTGCCTTCCCATACCATAATTGCACCGAATTGTCAAATATAATCAGCAGACATCTTGGAACCGCAGATACCGGCATTACCGGGCCTCAGCAAAAAAACCTTGAAAAACCAGAGATTCTTGCTATATTCCTTTTAGTCATGGATATTATTGCCGCCTTGCGAGATCCAGGGGTTTATCCGGACGCAGCATCCCGGGTGGAGTTCCTCCAAACCTATATTTCTTATATATTTCTCACCGAACGTCATGCCTACAAAATAAAAAAACCGGTTAATTTCGGTTTTCTAGATTTTTCGACTCTCAAGAAACGGCATTATTTTCTGGAGCAGGAATTACACCTGAACCGCCGCCTGGCCCCGGAGATCTATCTGGCGGTGTTGCCGTTGGTCGTTCATCAGGGAAGGCTGCAGGTGGGAGGCTCGGGTCGGGCGGTGGAATACGCTCTCCAAATGGTGCGCCTGCCCCAGGATAAGATGATGGATGAGTTGGCCGCCCGCAGGGCATTGACGACCGTCATGATTGACAACCTGATAGAGCGATTGGCGGCGTTTTATCCGCAGGCTGCTACCGGCCCCCGGGTGAACAAATTTGGCGATCTAACGGTTATCCGTTATAATCATATGGAGAACTTCTCTCAGATACGGTCATTCGTAGGCACCGCCTTGTCAGCCGCCGCATTTCAGGATATGGTAAACTTCTCGGAAAATTTTATGCAGCGGTATGCCAGTCTGTTTACTCAGCGGATTAAGGCGGGCAAGATCAGGGATTGCCACGGCGATCTGCATATGAAAAATATCTGTATCACTAATGGGGTGTATGTCTTTGATTGTATCGAGTTCAATCCGCGCTTCCGCTACGGTGATGTGGCCGCGGATATCAGTTTTCTGGCAATGGACCTTGATTTCCATAACTACTCTGATTTAAGCGACTACTTCATCAACAGATTTGCATCGGTTTCTCATGACTCCGAAATCTTTCGACTGGTCACTTTCTATAAATGTTACCGAGCAGTAGTGCGCGGGAAAATAAACGCCCTGGCATCGGTCGAACCCGAACTGGCACCCGAGGCTCAGCAACAGGCCCGGCAAACGGCTCAGGCTTATTTTGACCTGGCCTGGAGCTATAGTCGGAAAGAGGCAGCATGAAACGGACTCTCCTGATAGTTATTTTTGGACTGATTGCCTCGGGAAAAACCACTCTGGCCAAGGCTCTCGGCCAGAGGTGGGGATGGCCGGTGATTCACAGCGATTTGGTGCGGAAAACTCTCGCCGGCATTTCCCCCACCAGGCGAGTGGAGACATCCTATGGTCAGGGTATTTACGCCGCTGAGTTCTCCGGCCACACCTACCAGGAGATGTTTCGTCAGGCCCAAGAACGGTTGCAGACCGGCGGCAGCGTCATCCTGGAGGGTTCTTTTATGCGGTCTGTGGACCGCCAGCAGGCCCGGAGATTGGCGGCGGCTAGTAAGGCAGAAGTCTTCTTTATTTTATGCACCTGCCCGGTTGAAGAAACCTTGCGCCGTCTGGCCCGCCGCGCCGCGGACGCGCAGGCCATCTCCGACGGTCGCCAGGAAATTCTGGTGGAGCAGCAGAAAGTCTTCGAGCCGATAACCGACCTCGAGGAGACGCCGGTATTGATCCTGGATACAACCCGGCCCCTGGAGGAGATTGCGGGGGAAACCGAAGATTTCTTAACCTTGGCCACTGAATGATCCAATCTGGGGGTTGCGTATGCAGCAAGAAGAGATCATCGCTCGCGTCAGACAGCGGGCGGTAGATAATTTCAAAAGCGGTCTAAACTGTGCCGAAAGTGTCTTTACTGCGGTATTGGCCGAACTCGAAGGTGATCTGTCACCGGAAGTAATGTGCGTGGTTACCGGCTTCGGGTCTGGGGGAGGGTTGTTCGGCGGTACCTGCGGCTCTCTCAACGGTGCCATCGCCGCCCTCGGACTGGTGTATGGACGCCGTCAACCTCCCGACGGCACGCTGGAGGAAAAGCGGGCTCAGCTTTATGGTAATCCCGGCCTCTATCGTATCTATAATCGGCTGTCCAATGTGTTCCAGGAGCGATTCGGGACCACCTTGTGCCGGGAGATCACCCAACCCTGGCGCGGCCAATGGTTTACCAGGGACCGTCTCAAACAGTGTCTCAAAACTGTGAGTTTTATGGCGGAAAAAGCCGCGGAAATGGTCTTTCCGCGCGACCGCGATTTCTGGGGCTCGCAGCCTTTGGGGGAGAATGTCTTAGGAGAGTGACAAGAATCAGGCCGGTTCTATGATGAGACTATTCTTGGGAATAACTGGCTGCTGCAGGCTGTAAGTCTGTCTAAGTTCTACCGTTAATCGAGGATTTTTTTATATGGAGAAGAAGCGCATCTTAAGCGGTATGCGTCCCACTGGCAGGTTGCACATGGGCAATCTGCACGGGGCCTTACTGAATTGGGTCAAACTGCAGGATGAATACCAGTGTTTCTATTTTGTAGCCGACTGGCATGCCCTGACTACGGACTACGAGCAGACCGAAGGTATCCGGGAAAATATCTGGTTCATGTTTATAGATTGGCTGAGTGTCGGCCTTGATCCGCAAAAATCGACTCTTTTTGTCCAATCAGCCCTTCCAGAACATGCTGAGCTCTTTTTATTGTTTAGCATGATTACCCCTATTACCTGGCTGGAACGCAACCCCACGTACAAGGAACAGTTGCAGGAGCTGTCTCATAAGGACCTGCGTACCTTTGGTTTCTTGGGCTACCCGGTGCTGCAGGCAGCGGATATCCTGATGTATAAAGCCAACGGCGTGCCGGTGGGGGTCGATCAACTGCCTCATGTGGAGTTGACCAGGGAGATTGCCCGGCGCTGCAACTTTCTTTACGGTAAAATTTTTCCAGAACCTGAGGCCCTGTTGACCGAAATTCCCAAGTTGTGCGGCACCGATGGCCGCAAGATGAGCAAGAGTTATCAGAACTGCATCTATCTCAGCGACACACCCGAGGCCATCCGGAAGCAGGTGAGCGGCATGATAACGGACACGCAGCGTCCGCGGCGCAAAGATCCGGGCGACCCCGATCGCTGTCTGGCCTTCCCCTATCATAAGCTCTACCTTTCTACGGATATCTTGGCGCAGATCGTGGTTGATTGTCGGGCGGCCAGATTGGGATGTGTGGAGTGCAAAAAGATGTTGGCCGACGCCCTGGTGCAGGCCCTGGAGCCGATTCAAGCAAGGCAGCACTATTATCTGGATCATCCGGAGGAAGTTCGGGCTATCATCGCTGATGGCAATGAGCGGGCCAGAACCGTGGCTCGGGCCACCATGGCCGAAGTGCGCGAGGCAATCAAAATTTGAGAAAATGATTCTGGGTCCAGGTCTCAGATATTTCCCACGACTCGGGCCAGCGGGTTAGCTTGGACTGCTTATCAATCTTGCTGCGGCCTAAAGATCAAACGTCGGGGTTTAGGTGATTATCGTTTCATGTCACCTGTCGCGGTCCTCAAAAATGCAATTATATCTGCATCATCCGCTGGACGCCTGGCAGGAAGTTCGCAGAGCGGCATGACTAAAGAGCGGCTGCAAAAATATCTGGCGCGAGCGGGGGTTGCTTCCCGGCGGCAGGGGGAGGAACTGATCCGCGCCGGAAGAGTGAGCGTCGACGGCAGGATTGTCACTACCCTGGGTCAGCTCATCGATTCGGAAAAAGCCGAAGTTATGGTCGATGGCCGCAAAGTTCTGCCTCCACCGCATTGCCGGACGATCGTGCTCAATAAACCTTACGGTTGTGTAACCACCATGGCCGACCCGCAGGGCCGCAGGAAAGTCATCGATCTATTGCCGGATCAGGAGGAACGCCTCTATCCGGTCGGTCGGTTGGACTATGATGCCACCGGCTTGCTCCTGCTCACCAATGACGGTGAACTGGCCCATCGGCTGATGCACCCTCGCTATAAAGTAGCCAAAACCTATAGGGCGACGGTGGCCGGCCAATTCTCGCCTGCAGCCAGGCGGCGCCTTCGGGAAGGCATAACCCTGGATGGCCGCTTAACCATTCCCGAACAGGTGCGCCTGGTCAAGACCTCATCGGAACGGAGCGTCCTCGAGTTGACTATCCGGGAAGGAAGATACCATCTGGTGAAAAGATTGTGCGCCGCAGTCGGCTGTCCGGTATTGAAATTAAAACGCATCGCCTACGGTCCATTGCGCTTGGGACGCCTCGCCCTTGGAACCTGGCGGGAATTGACTCAGGAAGAGGTTCGACGATTGAAAGAGGCCGTTAACTGTGGTTGAGGGACAGAGGTCAGGGGTCGGAGGTCAGGGGTTGGGGTACATGGAACAGTTGCCGGAGGAGCCTTGCCAGCAGGATGACTTTCCGCATCGTATTCCCCGGATCCATATCATTCTGTTTTTGGCTACTGTTCTGACGACGCTCACGGCTGGCGCCATGCAGCAGGGGGTCATCCCCTGGGAAGCGCCCTGGCAGCTTTACAAAGGATTACCTTTCTCGTTGACGCTGCTTTTAATCCTCTTGTGTCATGAGATGGGCCATTACCTGATGGCGCGTTACCACCAATTGGACGTCTCTCTGCCATATTTTCTGCCGGCTCCGCCGATTCCCTTTCTGATCGGGACATTGGGGGCCTTTATCCGCATCCGATCTCCTATCCTCCATAAACCGGCCCTCATGGACATTGGGGCGTCCGGGCCACTCAGTGGGATAGTGATAACCCTGCCGTTGTTGATTTTCGGTTTGCAGCTATCGGATATCAAGATAGCTCCGGAATTGGCGATGGATGTGGACGGCATTATTCTGGGTGAACCATTACTATTCAAATTTATCTGTTGGCTGACGCTCGGGTCTCTGCCGGACAACCACCACATTATTATGCACCCGATGGCGTTTGCCGGTTGGATCGGTTTGTTTGTAACCAACTTAAACCTCTTGCCTATCGGGCAATTGGATGGCGGTCATGTTTCATACGCCCTGTTTGGCGAACACTCTGAGCAGATCGCCAAGATCTTTTTTATCTTTCTTATTGTGTGCGGCCTGGCCGCCTGGTATGGTTGGCTGCTCTGGGCGGTGATCGTATATTTTATGGGGTTCAGGCATCCGACACCGCTACAGTATTGGATTCCCCTGGACCATAAGCGCCGTAACATCGGTATTCTTACTATAGCCGTATTTATACTGACCTTTATGCCAGCGCCGTTCCAGGTTCAATGGTGATATCGGTTATGCCATTTAGAAACGAACTCTATAAATTCTGTCCTCAATGCGGGGGACGCCTGGAAAAGAAGATCGTTCACCCAAAAGAGCCGCCGCGGCTGGTATGTGGCGATTGTGGGTTTGTCTTTTATCTGGACCCCAAACTGGCCGGTATCGCCATCATTCCCTGGGAGGGTGGTCTGGTCCTGGCCCGCCGTGGTATCGAGCCCGGCTACGGTCTGTGGGTGGCGCCCGGCGGATTTGTGGATGTGGGAGAAAGGGTAGAGGACGCAATAGTCCGAGAAGTGCAGGAAGAGGTTTGGCTGAACGTTCGGATCACCCGGCTGCTCAATGTCTATTCGTATACCGGCCGCACCACCGTTATTGTCGCCTACGTCGCTGAGGTTATATCGGGGCAGCCTGGAGGTGGTGACGAGACATTGGAGGCCAGGGTCTTCCAGCCGGCAGAGATCCCCTGGGAAAAGATTGCTTTTACGAGTACCCGGGACGCCTTGAGGGATTATCTGGCGCTGAGGTAGGTGACCGGCAGTCAGTGGGCAGTGATCAATGGTCAGCGGTCAACCTACCGATCCCACTCTCCTGCCAGAGATCGAAATAGTCTGTCAAATACCAATCCGGCCTGCTAGGGTCTTGGTTTGCCGGGTTGAGATGCAACAGGCCAGGAGGCCTATGCTACCGATTACTATGCACAGGCCAGGAGGCCTATGCTACCAATAATTCTTTCAAGTTTCGTTGTGTTCTTGAGAACATGAGGACTTATATAAACATCTCGATCCCAAGCTCCGGCTTGGGATCGCATGAAGTTATCGGATACCATCGTGTCAGGCTGAGATTATCAGCCTGTCAAAGATCTGGTTCATAGCTTTAATTGAAACGGAATCCGGGGGCAACTCAATGGTCGGACGCCCCAGGCCGTCGAATTCGGCCACTAAGGGGTCCTCAGGAACGGTTCCGGCCAGGGGCAGGCCCCAACTGTCGATCTCCTGCTGGCTGCGCGGCGGAATGCCGTTGGTCAAACGGTTGATGATCAAAGCAGCCTGGCCGACGACGATCTTCAGACTTTTGGCCACCTCAAAGACCCTGCGGGCGGCCTGTACGCCCCGGAACGAGGGATCGCTGACAATCAGCAGGAGATCCACGTCCTTGGTGGTCAACCGACTCAGGTGCTCCATCCCGGCTTCGTTATCCATGACAATATAGGGATAGTTTTTAGACAAGACATCCATATAATAGGTGATCAGATGGTTGGCGGCGCAGTAGCAGCCGGCACCCTCCGGTTGGCCCATGCAGATCAGATCGAAGCCGGTTGATTCCACCAGACATTGATTGATGCGGAATTCCACCAGTTGGTCTTTAGTCATATCGACTCTGCCGCCGCCCTTCTTCACTTCCTCGCGGGCCTGCCCGACGGTGGTTTCGACGGTAACGCCCAGAACTTCGTTGAAATTGCTGTTAGCGTCGGCGTCAACCGCCAAAATGGGTTTTTTGCCATGCTCTATCAGGTACCGAACTGCCAATCCGGCCAGGGTGGTCTTGCCGGTACCGCCTTTCCCGGCCATTGCAATGAGAAAAGACAAGATGTTTACCCCCCCAAATACTTTTTTAGATTATGTTGCTGCACATCTGCTGACCGATGGTTTCGAGTTTCGAGTTTTTAGTTTCGAGATTATAATCAAAAACCAGCATGGCCGATCTTGGCCACCCCCGGAAATGAAATTATATCGTCAGGGCGCACTACACCATACCCCTGTCAACCGGGAGATTTTCACAGTAAGGAGATTTTAAAGACCCTGGCAAAATAATTGTTCTTACTTTCCCGGATACCGTGTAGTGATCTTAACGTCCTCATCGAATAAGATTCTTTGTCAGGCTAAGGTATGGATAATATTATCTCTTATCAAAACTCGGTATTCAAAACTCTCTGATTCTACTCCTTGAAATATAAGCTAACAATTGCATTTCGTCAATCTTGTGATTGTTAATGACTGATTAGGAGCCATGATCTCGCTTCTTTACACTGAACGCTGGTTACCGTATTGGAGGCACTATGCAGGTAAAAATCAATCGGGGCATGTTGGAACTTGTGGAGGGTGATATTACCCGGCAGGACACCGAGGCCATCGTCAACGCCGCTAATGAGCAACTCCGAGTAGGCGGCGGGGTGGACGGCGCCATCAACCGGGCTGGTGGACCCAAGATTCAGGAAGAGGCGCGAAAGATCGGTTATTGCCCTACTGGGCAGGCGGTGATCACTACCGGTGGCGATTTGAAGGCCACGAATGTTATTCATACCGTAGGTCCGATTTATAAAAACGGTCTGGCGGGAGAGCCCGAACTGCTGGCCTCCTGCTACCGCGAGTGTCTGAAGCTGGCCTCGGCCAGAGGCATTAAGAGCCTGGCCTTTCCGTCGATTTCCACAGGTGTCTATGGGTATCCGCTAGGCAAGGCCGCTCAGGTTGCCCTGGGCGCCGTAAAGGCCTTTATGGAGGAGCATCCGGAGATTGAGTTAGTGCGGTTCGTGCTTTTCGGACAGCAGGCCTTTGAGGCGTATGCCGCAGTATTGCAGGAATTATTTCCGGTCTCTGGTTAGCATAATCTGCATTCCGGACTTGTAGTTATCCTGCTCTTATCTCAGTGATAACTGCCAGTTTTCAGACTGATGGCCGGCTGACCTTATTGCGGTCTGGCGTATTTTCGGTAAATGAACGAGCGGAGCGAACGGCCACACCCACACCGGGAAAATGATCCAGATCGCCGCCAGCAAGACGGTGAAGTTTAAACCGGGTAAGCCGCGGGAGGAGGCGGTGCAGAAAGGGCGTTGCCAATTTGTCAACGGGTTTTTTGGCCCAAACGTATAAAATAAACGATCATTTTATTGGAACGTTAAGCTTGATGAATTAGTATGTATTTCATATTTTGTCATAGTATAATTTAAGTGTTTTTTTTGGTTTTCATCAAACCAGCGCTCCGAAGGCCTAAAAACACAACCAATAGTAAAAAAGACTGGCCAGCGCGTCATTACCCCGGAACCAGGACAACAAGGAACTAAGGCTATGGCAAAAAACGTGAACATCGAAGTAAAAGGTTCCACACTAATTATTACTTGCAAACTGGATGAGGAACATGGTCCCAGCAAGAGCGGCAAGACTACCATTATTGCCTCAACCGAAGGCAACATGCCCATTCCGGGGCATGACGGCATCAAGCTGGGATTGAACCTCTATAAAAACCGGAAGTGATATGGCCGGCCATCCCAAAGTCATCGGCTACCTGCGAGTCAGCGCTCAGGACCAAGACCTGGAAAAGAACAAGGCCGCCATCTTGAGTTTCGCCAACAACCGGAAACTCGGGCCGGTGGAATGGCTGGAAGAAAAGGTCAGCGGCGTCAAACTGGGCCGCCCCAAGGGGCCGGGCCAAAGCAAACCGGATCAATTCCAACCGGAGATCGAGGCGTTGTTGAAAAATGGTTCCCGGCTGAAATTCATTGCAATGCGCTATAATGTTTCCAACGCTACCCTGATTAATTGGCTCAAGAAAAATAATATTGACAAGGCCCCCGACCGTAGCCGCTGCGCGGCAGAAAATAGCATGATAGGGGGCGAACGCCACCGCCAGTCATGACAAACGCCTCTTTCAAAGCAGCCTATCCCGGCCACCTGTGGCGGGCAACCTGCAAAGCCATGATCGACAAGGCGCAGCCGCGAAGGCGGATTTTGTCGAGGCCCGGGCCAGAACCGCCGCCGTAGGGGTTTTTCTAACACCTCAGGATTTGGAACGAGCACCGACTGGCAGGGTTTGTCAGGAGTGGCCACCTTCTCCTTGCGGGATGTCATCATCTTTGGTGATCCGGTTTCTTTCATTCTTTTCCCTCTATGCCCTACAGTCATTTAATACTATCAGGCTCCAGCTACTCAAGATCGGCGCCCGCATGCGGGAAACCTGCCGACGCATCTGGGTGCACTTGGCCTCAGGGTGTCCCTTCCGTCATCTCTTGGAGACAGCTCTCCAAAATTGACAATCAAGCCCAGGTTAACGACGTATCTCAAATCAAGGTAGCCGGAGACAAAAGGGAGTAGTACGTCCAAAATTACCCCCCAGCCTGAAATTAATTACCACATAAGGAAAGGATAATGCAGAAAAATATGACCTGCTCGGGCGCAGTTTGAGACTAGGGCTGCATCTGGTCCGAAGACCAAATCAGGCGATCGTGACCTTCCCTGTTTTGGCAGATTACCTCGGTAACGCCCCCCTTGAACATCTGTGGACGTATTTTCAATCTCTACCGAGGCATCTGCCGTTGGGGCGGCTATCCGGAGTTTATACTGCTGGGCACAATAAATATCTTCACGATGGCATTGACATCGAGCGGGTTATCGAATAAATGCCGGGCCCAGGCCTCTTCTTTGGTCTCCCCCGGTTGGACGTGCACGATAGCTTCGCGAAATTCACTATTTTTATTGTCCCCCAACATCTGGACAAATCTGTCTCCGTACAGTTCCAACTTGATTTTGGCGATTTTTTTCCCCACTGCGAAACTCCTTTTTCTGAGATAAGGCATCCTGTTCATCGGCCGGAAGGTCCAGCCATGATCCGAATCATATCTGCCAGTAGTAGAAATGAAACCGAAGCCAGAGGGGTAAAAAAAAACCACTCAGGCCCTTCTCCCTCTCGGAGAGGATTAGAAGCCTTCATGGCTATTTTCGAACAACCGAAAAGACTTTTTAAGGTAGGTATATTTACATCAATTGCAAGTTATTAAAACAGATAATATCTACTGTGTCAAGTTGAAATTCCCTATCCTGCTGCCTGTCCTGCCGAGGGCGGCAGGGGAGTATCAGGCGGCGCCTCCGTCTGTCTGCTCCTCGAACCGCCGCAGAATCGGATCACCAGAATGCTTATTTCATACATACCGTAGAGAGGCAGGGCCACCATGGCCATGGTGATGACATCCGCATGAAAGGCAGCGACGATCAGGCTCAGCAGAACGGCCAGACGCCGCTGTTTGAGCAGAAACTCCAACCGGACTACCCCGAGTCGGGCCAGTATCAAGAGGATAAGCGGCAGTTCAAAGATCAGGCCAAAGAGCACGAGCAGACGCAGGCAGAAGTTGACATACTGGGTCAGGTTGAGCAGGGGATACAGTGTCGCGCTCTCGTAGCCCAGGGAAAAGGCCACAATGAGGGGCCAGACGATGTAAAGGAAGAAAATATCCCCTGAAATGAAGGCCAGGGTGCCTACGGGAACGAAGAGGTAAACGTATTTTTTCTCGTGGGCGTAAAGTCCTGGCGCAATAAACAGCCAGGTCTGGTAGAGGATCACCGGCAAGGCCAGAATGAGGCCCAAGATCAGAGAAAGCTTCATCTGGACAAAAAACGGCTCGAGGGGAGCCATATAATTGAGTTTACGGGGGGAGCTGGCCAGGTCTGGCAGCTCTAAGTGAAACTGTTCCGCCAGAGACGGAAAATCCTGCTGAATGCGGATCACCAGATTATAGTGGAGCCGCTTGATCAGAGAGGGTTGAGCCAGCGGCCGTTGGACCACGGTGAGGGCCGACAGGGAGAAGGACCAGCCCAGGGCAGTGCCGATAAATAGAGCAATGAGGGAAACGATCAGTCGGCGCCGTAGTTCCTGGAGGTGATCCAGGAATGGCATCTCAGGTTCACTCACGTCTGTTCCCGGCTGACACAAGAGATGCCCTGGCCGGTAAGCAGATAATGTTCCCGGCGGGCGCATTCCAGGCAGAGCGGCTGCTCCACCGGACCTACTGTGCGGGTAGCCATCACTGATTCGCCACAGACGGAGCAGATCAGGGAATCAACGAGGCGGGCGTACTCCGGCAGGGTAATGCTCAGAGATTGAATGACAAATTGTTCTTCCAGAGGCGTCTTCAGCTCCCGGCGGGCAATAGCCTCCCACATGTGTTCAAAGCGGTGCCGCTCCTCCGCAGACCCCTGGCGCTGCCCGATGATTTTTTGAAACAGCGGCTTAGTGTTCGGATATCGGGCAAACATCTTCTCCCGGTAGTCGGGTCGGACCAGAAGGCGCACCGCCCGGCCATCATCCCGGCGAGCAACAGTTACCGCAGTCTTCCCCAGGTCTTTGAAAATCAAGGCATTATTGCCAAAGGTGCAGCCGGTAACCACCTGTATGCCATCGGTGAAACAGTTATTACATTCTACTATGGCGACAATCTCTTCCATGCCGGTATTGGGACGGTCCAATTCGCTCATAGCGTATTGCCCGGCCTTAACCCCTAAAGAAATAAAGGGGCACAGATGGCCGTGAAAAGTCTCGACCAGGCGCAGCAACCCTCCCAAGTCCTGGCTGCGGATCATAGTCTCGATGGCCCTGCGGCCATGGGCGTGTTCGTGCATAAGTCCTCCCTAAAATCTGCTGCGGCTCTGGCACTGCCAGGTAGTCAACAAAAAGGCCATCAACGGGGTCCCGGTGGCGTTCCGGACACCTTCATGGCCTCATTGTACGCAGTTGCGGTTACATCCATACTTAAGGAAATTCATTTCCCTTATTATAATGTGTACCCCAAATCCCGGGGTTGGTCAAATGAAATTAATCCGGGGTGGGGAAAGGCGACACCCTTTACCGCTCTCCAGATCTGCAGTTCCCGTCTGCCGGACACGTAAGCACAGGCAAGAAATGCTGCGCCAGCGATAAAAAGCCATTGTCTGCAGCCAGGGAAGGCTTGAGAAACCGGAGAAAATCAAGCAGACTATCTGTGGCCCCAAACCCGATCACATGTAATGTGGTATTTTGCTTGAATCACTCCTCTCCTTTGAGTTATACAGTAGGGTAAAGCTCAAATAAATCTTCAAATTCTCTGGTCGGCTTTTCTCAGTTATGTCCCAATTCCGGCAATTATATTTCCGTCTGTTACAGCAGGTGAAACCATTCTGGTGGCGGCTGCTTATCGCCATGTTGGCAATGTTGGGCGTCTCCGGGATCACCGCCCTGATTGCCTTTCTGATCAAACCGGCGATGGATGACATCTTTTTCGGCAAACGTCTCGACATGGTAATCTGGCTTTCCGGTGGGGTAATTATCCTGTATTTCCTCAAGGGTCTGTTCTCCTACACCCACGAATACCTGATGAGTTATGTCGGCGGTATGATTATTACCAACCTGCGCGACGCCCTCTACCGGCAATATATGGCCCTGCCGCAGCTCTTTTTTGATCGCACCGCTACCGGCCTGTTGGTTTCCCGGGTAACCTTTGACGTCAACCTGTTGCAGAGCTCAGTTTCCCGGGTGGTCACTAATTTCCTCAAAGACGTCTTTACCATCATAGGTCTGGTAGGAGTGATTTTTTATCGGGAGTGGAGGCTGGCCTTGATCGCCATGATAGTCTTTCCGGCTGCAGTTCTGCCCATCATCAAATTCGGCAGACGTCTGCGGCGAATCTCCACTTCGAGTCAGGTCTCGATGAGTCGCCTGAACACCCACCTGCAAGAAACCCTCGTGGGCAGCAATATTGTCAAGGCTTTCGGTCGCGAGGACTATGAAATTGAGCGATTCTATCAGGAAAATCTAAAATTCTTCCGTCTGCTGATGAAAAATGTCTCCACCAAGGCCATTTCGTCGCCGGTGATGGAGCTTTTGGGAGGATTTGGCATCGCCGCCATCATGGCCTATGGCGGCTATCAGGTAATCCAGGGAACTTCCACTCCAGGTACTTTTTTTTCCTTTCTGGCGGCCCTGCTGATGTTGTATCAACCCATCAAGAGTTTGAGCAACATCAATAATTCTTTGCAGGAGGGCATGGCGGCGGCCAGAAGGGTGTATGAGATCTTGGACCTGGAACCGGAGATTCGAGATCGCCCGAACGCCGTGACCCTGCCCCCGATAGCCAGGGAAATCCGCTTCGCGCAGGTTGATTTCACTTACGAAGACCGACTCGCTCTACAGAATATCAATCTGACCGTAAAAAAAGGTGAGGTGGTAGCCCTGGTGGGTCCCAGCGGGGCTGGCAAGACTACCTTGGTAAATCTGGTACCGCGCTTTTACGAAGTCACCCGGGGAGCTATCACCATTGATAATCATGACATCCGAGAGGTGACTCTAAGATCGCTGCGGGGTCAGATCGGTGTTGTAACGCAGCAGACGTTTCTCTTTAATGACACCGTACGCAACAATATCGCCTATGGTCGTCCCGAGGCAGGCGAGGCGGAAATCATTCAGGCGGCCCAGGCGGCCTTTGCCTGGGACTTTATTCAAAACCTGCCCCAGAGGCTGGACACGATCATCGGCGAACAGGGGGTAATGCTCTCCGGCGGTGAACGTCAGCGGGTGGCCATCGCCCGCGCCTTGCTTAAAGACCCCCCCATTCTTATTCTAGATGAAGCGACTTCGGCCCTGGATTCCGAAGCCGAGCGGGAGGTCCAAAAGGCCCTGGACAACCTGATTCAAGGCCGGACAACTCTGGTCATTGCCCACCGACTGTCAACCATCCGGGATGCGGATCGCATTGTGGTGTTGGACAACGGTAGGATCGTCGAAGCCGGGCGGCATGCCGAGCTGTTGGCCAAGGGCGGGGTATACGCCAAATTATACTTCCTGCAATTCGGGTCCGAGGAGGAGGAACCCGCCACCGGGGTTCCCGAGTTACAGGCCAGCGGTTTGGTGTAATCCGGTATGTACCATTGGTGGCAGAGCGCCTTTCAGAGCCTGCAGGAGGAGCCGGGTAAAGCAGCGCCGGGTTGGGCGTTGCGCACCGGCGCTGCGGCCTTGTCATGGCTGTATGGCCTGGGCGCTGGCGGACGACGCCTGATCTATGACCGCGGCTGGCTCAAGGTTAAACGCCTGCCGTGCCCGGTGTTGAGCATCGGCAATCTGGTGGCGGGCGGCGTCGGCAAAACGCCGGTCACGGCCTTTATGGCCGAAAGATTGCGAGCCGCAGGCTGCCGGGTGGCAATCGTCTGCCGGGGCTACGGAGGCCAGGAAACCGCTCCGAAAGTGATCAGCGATGGGAATCAAGTATTCCTGCAGCCGCCCCAAACCGGCGACGAAGCCTATATGCTTGCCCGCAAGCTCAAGGAAGTAGCAGTCGTAACCGGGGTGGACCGTTTTCAGGCCGGCATGCTAGCCTGGGAGGCGTTTCATCCCGACCTCATTGTTTTGGATGACGGCTTCCAACATTTCCAACTGCATCGCGACCTGGATGTAGTGCTGTTGGACGCCGAACGCCCTTTTGGTAACGGCTGGTTATTGCCGCGCGGGCCTCTGCGGGAACCGCGAGACGTCCTGAATCGACGCCTGATCCTGCTGTTGACCCGATACCAGGTTGATCGCCATCAGCGTTTCTGGGAAGAGTTGAAAACCGCCTTCCCTCAGGCGGACGTTTTGCGGGCGGTGTTTCGGCCCGCCGCCGCTGTCCGTTATCCCGGGGCCGTAGAATTACCTCTCGCTGAATTGGCGACCTGGCATTTGGCTGCGTTTGCAGGCCTGGCCCGCCCCGAAAGTTTTGCGGCCAGTCTGCAGGAATTAGGTGTCCATCTGCATCGTTATTTTATCTATCCGGACCACCATGTTTTTTCAACCAAGGAACTGGCGTCGTTGATCGAAGCAGCCCGCCGCTTGAAAGTTCAGGCTCTGATCACCACTGAAAAAGACTGGGCCCGGTTGGCCGAACGCTGGTCTGCGTCGCTGCCGTTAATCGTGGTGTCCCTGCGGGTGGAACTATTAGATCCCTGGCCGGAGGCCTTGATGCCCCCGGGGTGTGCCGTCGATAGTCTCAAGTTTCAAGCATACAAAATTATTTTTTAGAGTTATCGAATAGATGTGAATATAATGATCTTTTCTCGAAACTCTAAGATTTGGCAAGTATGAAAAAAATTTTGGTTAAACAACCCGTTTCCGTCGGCAACCACCACTCGCCGCTGCCTCTGGCGGTGCGATCCGCCCTGAGCCGGTTGACTGTGAAAACTCGACGGCCATACCATCGGCATCAGATAAAAAATATCCTGGTGCGCGCCGTCAACTGGGTCGGCGACGCTATTTTAACCCTCCCGGCTCTCAACAATATCAAGAACTTTTTCCCTGCGGCGCGGGTCACAGTCTGGGCCCTGCCACGCGTCGCCCCGGTTTTCTACCAGCAGCCGGTAGTGGATGAGCTTATCCCCTATCTTCCCAAGCCACCCGGCGCCAATCTGACGGACTGGCTGAAATCGCTGTTTCGGCTCCGCCAGCAGCGCTTCGACCTGTCGATCATCTTTCCCAACTCGGTTGAATCCGCCCTGACGGCCTGGGCAACAGGAACGCCGCAACGGGCGGGCTACGATACCGATGGTCGGGGTTTTCTCCTCACCCAAGCGGTTCAAGGGCCTAACCTCATGGATGGATTTCATCAGGTGTACCGGCACCACGGCATCCTGCGAGCCTTCAATCAGATCAACTACGATGGCTTTCCGAAGCTAATCCTGAGTCCGGATGAGATGGAGGCGGGTCTCCAGCAGTTAACGGTTTACGGTTGGCGCCCCCGGCAGAAAATCGTCGCCCTCAGCCCTGGAGCAGCTTATGGTCCTGCGAAACAATGGCGACCGGAGCGCTTTGCTGCGGTGGCAGACCGGTTGCAGCAGGAACTTGGCGCCTTCATCGTGCTCCTCGGCAGTACCGGTGATCAGGCCGCAGCAGCCAAGGTGGCCGAGGCCATGGATTTGCCTCCGGTTAATCTGGTCGGCAGGACTGATCTGCGCACTGCCTTCGCTCTCATCAGTCAGTCTGATCTTTTGATCAGCAATGATTCCGGCCTGATGCACGCCGCGGCCGCGCTCTGGACGCCTCTGGTAGCCCTGTTCGGCTCCACCGATCCGGTGGCCACCGGCCCCTTTACTCCTCTGGCCTCGGTAGTACACCACTACCTTCCCTGCAGTCCCTGTCGGCAGCGCCAGTGTCCCGAGGGCGGCCAGTGCTGGGATTTGATCACTGTGGATGAGGTGTTGGAGCAGGCCCGGTTCTGGTTGACGAGGTATTAGATGCAGCGGGCGGTTTTTCTTGATCGAGACGGCGTGATTAATGAGGAAATGGGCTATATTAACCATTTAAGCCGGTTCCGGCTCCTGCCGGGCAGCGCCGCCGCCATCTCCCGGCTGAATCAGCAGGGTTTAAAAGTAGTAGTAGCAACAAACCAATCCGGTGTAGCTCGAAAATATTTCCCCGCCTCCCTGATTGACCAGGTTCATGACCTGATGATCGAACTCCTGAGACAACAGGGAGCGGCGGTAGACGCTATCTACGTCTGCCAGCACGCCCCCGACGAAGGCTGTCCTTGCCGTAAACCCCGGCCGGGTCTGCTCCTCCAGGCAGCTCAGGAATTAGGTATTGATCTCGGGCGATCCTATGTGGTGGGCGACCGGTATAATGATATCCAGTTAGCGGCCAACGTCGGGGCCCAGGGGATTCTGGTCCTCACCGGCTATGGCCGGGGAGAGCTGGAAAACTACCAGGGTGAGCGGCGGGCCGAACCGGATTATATCGCCGCCGATCTGACGGAGGCGGTAGAATGGATCTTGCGGGACGCGGCCCGACATGGCTAGCTTGTGTGGGCGAACACAAGGTTCGCCCCTACCATGTAATATCTTTTTGCTTGGCAATTGGTATGAGGACCTCGCTTGGCTGAGCGAATTCTGCTGATAAAATTGAGCGCCCTGGGAGATGTCATCCAGACGCTGCCCACGCTGGAGGCCATCCGGGAGGCTCATCCGCAAGCCGAGATCACCTGGCTGGTAGAAGAGGCGGCCGCGCCGGTGCTGGCGGGGCATCCGGCTTTAGATAATATCCTAGTATCGCGTCGGCGCACCTGGGTGGCCGCCAGGCGAAGCGGCGACCTAGCACAGGCAGGACGGGAATTTGGGAGTCTGGTCGCCGCCATTCGGCAACATCCCTTTGACCTGGTGCTCGATTTGCAAGGCCTGTTTAAAAGTGCCATGTGGACCACCCTGGCCCGCAGCTCCCGGAAGATCGGTTTTGATCGCACCCGGGAATTCAGTTACCTGGCGCTGACCGAACGGCTCCCTCCCTATGACCCTGACGAACACGCCGTTCAACGCTATCTAAGGACGGCGCATTATCTGGGCGCCCCTCAAGGACCGGCTACATTTCGCCTGGCCCTGCCGCTAGGGGGCGGCGGGCTGAGAGAACCGCCCTGGCGAACGCTTTCCCACCCACTGGTGATTCTGCACCCCGGCGCCCGCTGGGAGACCAAGCTCTGGCCGGAAGAATCTTTTGCCCGACTGGCGGATGAACTTGCCCGAAAAACCGGCGCCCAAATAGTCTTTACCGGCAGCAGCAACGACCGCCCTCTTATCGGTCGCATCCGGTCGCGCCTGCACCGCGCCGTCCTCGACCTGAGCGGACGGACAACGGTAAAAGAACTCGCCCGGCTCATGTATCAAGCAGATGCGGTCGTGACCACCGATACCGGCCCCATGCACCTGGCTGCCGCAGTGGGCGCCCCGCTCGTGGCGCTCTTTGGCCCGACGGCCCCCTGGCGCACCGGCCCTTTTGGACCTCACCAGGTGATTCGTACCGGCATACGCTGCTCTCCCTGTTTTCGCCGCCGCTGCCCGCAGCCCGAGTGTATGAATGGCATTGCTGTGGCAGACGTACTGCCGGTAGTGGAGCAGGTTTTAGAGACCGCAGGAAGGCAGACCCACAGGCGATTACCACCTCACAGGACTGGGGACGGGCAATTTGAGATCATCGTTCAGCGTATTTGAAAAGGTTTCTGGTTTCCGGTTATAAGATGTAAGGCAACCTCCCACCACGGTTGCTCCGATGGATTTAGAAACTAGAAACCCGAAACCTTAGTTATATGTCAACCGTATAATGCTAACGGAGTGATTATGTCTATCAGTAAAGAGCTCTTAGAAATCCTGGCCTGTCCGCAATGCAAGGGTGAAGTGCAGTTGACTCCTCAAGGCGATGGGTTGATCTGCCCGCGTTGCAAGCTCCTATATGAAATCAAAGATGACATTCCCATTATGATCATTGAGAAGGCGAAAAGACTCGAGTAGGCGTCCATGAAGTCTCGCCTGTCAGTGACCGTAATCACCCATAACGAGGAGGCCAACATCGTTGACTGCCTGGAGTCGGCGAGTTGGGCGAATGAGATCGTGGTACTGGATTCCGATAGCACCGACCGAACGGTCCTCTGGGCCAAACAGTTTACCGACCGGGTCTACTCCGTACCCTGGCACGGGTTTGGCAAAAACAAGAATCAGGCCATTGATGAGGCCCGAATGGAATGGATTTTTGTCCTGGACGCCGACGAAAGGATTACCCCGGCCCTGCGCCGGGAGATTCAGGAGATCTTGAAGGGTGACGGCCCGGCCGATGGCTATCGGGTCCCACGCCGAAACCATTTCTGCGGACGTTTTATCCGACATCTGGGCTGGTATCCGGACTATTCCATCCGCTTGTTTCGCAAGGCCAACGGCCGTTTTATCGAACGCGAGGTCCACGAGAGCGTAGAGATTAACGGTTCCGTGGGGACCCTGCGGGAACCGATGCTGCACTACACCTATCGGACCATCAGCGATTTTGTCCTGCGCATGGACCGTTACTCCACCCTGGCGGCCCAGGAGCTGCTCAAGCAGGATAAAAAGCCCCACTTCGGGGAGCTTGTCTGGCGGCCTTTTTTCACCTTTCTAAGTCTCTATGCCCTTAAGAAAGGATTTTTGGAAGGCAGGGCCGGCTATACCCTGGCTTTTCTCTACAGCACTTATAATTTCCTGAAATATTATAAATTTCGAGAGCTGCACGAACAGCGGGCTAAAGACGGAGGTCAGCCCCTTGAAGATTGATCCCACGGCAAGAATCGCCGATGACGTTGAACTGGGCTCGGAGGTCAACATCGGCCCCGGCGTCATTATCGAAGGGCCTTCAAGCATCGGGTCAGGGTGTACAATTCAAGCCCACGCCTATATCGGCCCCTACACCACCATCGGCAACCATAACACCATCTCCTTTGGCGCCATCATCGGCCATGAACCCCAGGACTATGCCTTCCAAGGAGAAAAAAGCTACACAATCATCGGCAATCACAATATCATCCGGGAGTATGCCACCATCCACCGGGGTACCAAACCGGGCAGCGCCACCCGAGTCGGAGACCATAACTTCATCATGGCCTTGTCCCATATGGCCCATAACTCTTCCCTGGGCAATAATGTCGTTGTCATCAACGGGGCTTTGATCGGCGGCTATGTGGAGGTGGGTGACCGGGCCCTTATCTCCGGCAACTGCGTCATCCACCAATTCTGCCGAGTAGGTCGACTGGCCATGATGCGGGGCGGGGCGCGGGCTTCCCGGGACGTGCCGCCGTTCTGCATCGTTGACTGGGAACACACCGTACGAGCCCTAAATTTAGTGGGTCTGCGACGGGCCGGCTTCAACCAGGAACAGATTCGGACCTTAAAGGCTGCTTTTAACCTCCTCTTCCGCCAACGGGTCAACCTCCAGATGGCAATGCAGCAGGTAGAGGCTGAGGTCCCGCTGACGCCGGAGGTCGCCCATCTTCTGGAATTTATCCGCCAATCCAAACGCGGCGTGGCCATGGGCGTTCGGTCGCGAGGCAGCGAAATGGCCTGAACCCGACAGCCCGGTTTCTCTAATAAAAATAATAATATCAATATAATACCTGCAAACAAAAACTTGACAAAATGGTAGCGATCTATTAACCTGATAAAAGCGCGGCGATACTAATGGGAGTGCCGGAAAAAGGAGCGCTTAATGAAAATTCTGGGGATCTGGGGCAGTCCTCGGGTCGGCGGCAATTCCGAGGTATTGTTGGACGCCTTCCTACAGGGGGCCCAGGAGGGCGGGGGCGAAATTGAAAAAGTGGCGTTGCGGTCTTTGAAAATTTCTCCCTGCCTGGAAATATACAAGTGTTTTAAAGACGGCGATTGTCCCATCAAAGATGACATGCAGGAGCTTTACCCCAAGCTGTTGTCCGCAGATGTAGTAGCCCTGGCCTCCCCTATTTTTTTCTATGGCCTGACTGCCCAGGCCAAGGCCATGATTGACCGCACCCAGGCCTTTTGGGCCCGGCGCTATGTTCTGAAACAGGAATTCCCAGGGGAAAACCGGCAAGGGGTGTTGCTGGCCACTGCGGCCACTAAAGGCAAGCATGTCTTTGTAGGCGCCAGACTAGTCACCCATTATTTCTTCGATGCCATCAATATCCGCTATGCCGCCGAAGTTCTGGTAAAGCAGGTGGACGAAAAAGGGGCCATCCGGAAGCGGCCGGAGGTCCTGGCAGAAGCGAGAGAGCTCGGGCGGCGTTTCGGACAAGGGGAGCAATTCGGCAAAGTAAAGGTTTTCCCGGTAGTTTAGCAAGGAAAACCTTTTAGTAAACGCATCCAGGGTGTCGGCCGATGCAGCGCCAGAGGAGAACGGCATGGAATCGCCCTTTAAAGTAGGTATGATTAATGAACTGCGGCAGAAGACCGGTCCGGAGCACTCGGCCCGGAGGTTTTTTCCCGACCTACCCGACGCCTTTGCCACCCCTTTTCTGGTGGGGCTGATGGAAGGGGTCAGCGCCGACTTGATGGCCAAGCATCTTCAGTCGGGAGAACAGTCGGTCGGTATCGGCATGAACCTGAAACACACGGCCCCGACACCCTTGGGCATGGAAGTGCGGGTGGTTACCGAACTCATCGGCATCGAGGGCAAGAAACTAACCTTTAAGCTGGAGGCTTTTGACGAAAAGGAGAAGATCGGCGAGGCCACACACGAACGGTTCATCATCAATGCCGATAAGTTTATGAAAAAACTGGTATCCAAGGCGACCGATTAAACGGCATGGCCACAGATTTCCCGTATGATTTGGTCACCTTGGGCCATTTTGAGAATGGTTGGGGCTGGGAAGGGCAATTACGTGGTTATATCCGGAAAAAATATCGCGCCGATTTAGAGCTGCTAGCCGGGTTGGCGCCGGACCTGTTAGCCCATTGTCTCGGAGGAGAGCTGGTGTCGGAACTTCCCTACGATACTATCCTCTGGGGCTTACGGCTGCGCCCTTTTCGTCCCCTGGAGCTCTTTTTCTTTTATAATCTTGACCCTGAATTCGGCTCTGATCTCCGGATATTCTATCCCCGGAAAAGCCTGGTCCTGCCTACGGAAGACGCCTACGTCTTCGCTTGGGACTTCCTGGCGCTGCTGGCGCGCTATGGTAAAGGGGTTTATCCTTTGAACCTCCGGACACTTAGCAACCACTGGTATTCGCTGGCAGACATTGAGTCCCGCCACGGCGGGGATCTACAGCGGTTCACCCTTCAGGGCAGGAAAGATATCGTCCAACGGATTTCTCCTGAGGTAGCCGCCACGGCCCTGATGCGGCTGGATAGCGGCGTTTATGAGGGCGATGCCGCCGGTTGGACGGCAACCTGGCAGGTATTGCCTGATCTGGAACTGAGGGTGGGCTGCACTGCGGCAGGTCTCGAAGTTGCCTACGAAGCCCAAGGCGCGGCAAAATACGCCCCGGAATTTCTCATCAGCTTTGCCTGGCTCTACCTCAACGCCCTGTTGCGGGAGTCTGGTCAGGTAGATCCGACCTTGCCGAGATTATCGGCCTATTTTTAGGAGGAATAAGGAAATATGAAGTGTCTGCATTGTCAAACGGGTGAAATCCTTATCTGCACCAGTTGAAAAGGTCTTAAGATACGCTGCAAGGTTTGCGGCTATAAATACTCTGAAGAAGAAGTTCGCCAGATAGTAGAACAGGTGAAGAGTAAGAGACAATCCTGCGAGTTGGCGCCCGCTGCCAGTTGTGAATTAAAACCGTAGTAATATCCCTGGAGGGTTAGTATGGCCCGAGTCACCATTGAAGATTGCCTGGAAAAAGTTGACAACCGTTTTGCTCTCGTGCATCTGGCCGCCAAGCGGGTGCGGCAATTGAATAAAGGCGCCCCGGTGCTCTTAGAGGAGCGGGTCAAGAACAAGGAAATCGTGGTCGCCTTGCGAGAAATTGCCGAGGGGAAAGTTACTTCGGTTAAGCCTGGCAAACCTCGCGTGGAGAAAAAATCACTTCTCAGGCTCGAGACCACAACATCATAGGACCTGTAAGCAACTCCGATTCCGGCGCCCGGCCTTGCCAACCGAAGAGCTCCAGCCAAACTGCGGCCTTGGGCGGGAGGCCCGAGGCCGGCCACAGCCGTTCCTGCACTAGGCGTTGAACAGCCTGCCCGGCCTCCCTTACAACCTCCTGGTCCACCGATAGGCCTGTCAGCAGGTCCTCTAACGCCTGGCGGAATTCAAGTTGGAGCTTTGAGTGAGGACTATCGCTTTCGGCCGCCGCCGTATTCAGGTGCCAATCCGGCAACTCCAGCTTCAGGTGATAGACTCCACCCCCTGCAGCTGCGGCCTCTTCCCAGAGGCAGCGGGGTGAGCTGTCGCTGGCGGCGGTTTCTAAAACCAGAGCCGCCCAAGGCGATTTGAGACAGGGAGTCAGAATGGCCTGCCAGAACTTGAGCCGCACCCTCGCCAACTCCGGGTCTGGCAAACCGCCGCGCAGGGATGGATTGTAGGAAATCGCCGCACCCGCTAATTCTCCCTCCTCATCTAAATCAGGCCCCAGTACAGCCGCCAAGGCCTGTTGTTGCTTCCCCACCAGATACATGCCAGCCTCTTTTTCGGCCAACATCTGTTCCAATTGATGCGCCAGGGGCCAGAGGATGGCCGGATCAGTGGTCTTGGGCAACACCGGGGCCAATTGCCCGCGGATGGCCTCCTTGAGATAGTCTTCCTCTTTATCATGAGAGGCGAGGAAATCAAGATACGCCTGCCATTGCCTCAACTCGCCGGTATGATAGGCCCTTCCCAGCCCTCTTAGAGCTCCCTGCCGGGGAAGCTGCAGCATCGAGGAAAATCCTAATGCCTCAGGTCTTTCTTCCAGACGGCCGAACTGCAGATCCGGGAAGTAAAAAGACAGAGCGCGATAGTCCTGCCGCCAGTAAACCATTAATGGGAAGGCGGCAATCTGCCAATGGTGTGAGCCATGGGGTGCATCAGTCATAATGGGTCCTTTCCAGCACGTCAGGGCAGCCGGATAACAGCAGTGATATCAAAACCGGGCCCAAAATCCGCCGCAATGGCGTTTGCCCCGATTGCAATTATAATGATAACGAACTATGTTATAAGCAAGAAAATAATGAGCTGCAACTGTAAAGGAGTGCTTGACATGTGTCTGACCATCCGCCGCACCTGCGTCTGTGGCCGGGAAGAGGCCCAGTTTATGCATCGCGATAATATCCTGCCGAAAAGTATCCTGGTAAATCTATACTGTCCGAGCTGTCGCAGCCAGGCCTCCTGGGACGGCGACTGCATGACCGAAGATAATGGCTGGGTCCTCGAGTTCGACATCGAAGGAGCCAGATTTCTGATGTGGCACAAAGGCTTATTGGATGAGGTAACGCCGGATTTCATCTTCGACCAGGGGTATTGCAGTTGGAACGGCATGACCCCCCATGATCTGGAGGAGCGTGCCATCCTGCATGCCGAACTTGCCCCCTTATTGAACCAGGATCGGTTAGCCTACATTAATGCCTTGAAGACCACCATGTTGGAACGGGTCCATGACCTCAAGGCCGCCGGTTGGCGAAAAGCCCAAAATATCTGATTTCCTATCCAGGAAACCCCTATGATAAGCCTGTCGGATATTCAAGCTGCCCAGGAACGCCTTTCGGGCCTGATAATTAGGACGCCATTGGTTTTTTCACAGACATTGAGTCGGATGTACGGCGTCCGGGTATTTCTCAAATTAGAAAACCTGCAGACCACCGGATCCTTTAAACTGCGGGGTTCGCTTAACAAGATCAAACTCTTGCCTAACGCCTCCCGGACGACCGGGGTAGTGGCGGCCTCGGCCGGCAATCATGCCCAGGGGGTGGCCTACGCCGCTTCGCTGGCGGGCATCCCGGCCACCGTTGTCATGCCCCAGTGGGCTTCGCTGTCCAAACAACTGGCCACCGAAGGCTACGGCGGCCTGGTGCTGCGGCATGGCCAGGACCTAACGGAGGCTCTGGCTAAGGCCCAAGAATTGGCCGATACCGGTCTTACCTTCATCCACCCGTACGATGATCCCCAGATCATTGCCGGACAGGGAACCCTCGGGCTGGAGATCATGGCCGATCTGCCGGAGGTGGAGACGATATTGATACCGGTGGGGGGTGGCGGCCTGGCTGCCGGCGTGGCCTTGGCGCTCAAGTCTATCAAGCCATCGGTCCGGATTATCGGGGTCCAGGCCCGACTGACGCCGTCAGCTCAGGCGGCTCGGGAAACAGGCCGGCCGGTACCGGTGCCTAGTTCGGCAACACTGGCCGACGGTATTAACGTCACCTGCCTGGGCCAGCAGACCTTCCCAATCCTGCAGGAATACCTCGACGACTTGGTTTTAGTCAGCGAATCCGAGATTGCCGACGCGGTGCTGCTGCTTCTTGAAAAAAAGAAAATCCTATGCGAAGGCGCCGGCGCCGTCCCGGCCGCGGCCCTAACTCAGGTCCTCAAGGACCGGAATCTGGGCCGCCGCCTGGTGCTGCTCATCAGTGGCGGCAATATTGACATCCCCCTCCTGGAGCGGGTGGTGCAGCGCGGCCTGATCAACTCCCACCGCCTGTTGACAGTTCGGGTAATCCTCCCCGACAGTCCTGGATCCTTGGGCAGATTGACAACTCTGTTGGGTCAGGCAGGGGCAAATATCCTGCACCTGGATCATGACCGGTTGGGTCTGGACCTGCCTTTGAAAGACACCCGGGTCTACCTGGCCCTCGAAACCAAAGGCCCACAACACTGTCAGGAGATCAGAGAGACCTTGGCCGATGCCGGGTACCTGGTGGATAACCGGGTTTGATGCCCGCGTGCGGTAAAGTCAGCTTCGTGGCCTCCATCTCCGCCAAAAATTCCTGGCACTGTCTGTTCTGAACAGAATAAAATTTGGCACCTTCCACCGCAATCTAACCATTGATTAAACGAGCGAATCGTCTCTAATACTGTCTACCCTGACGACCAAGGGGGAGACAGCCCAAGCCAATCTTTGGCGTCAAGCCTTCCATTGACTTAACTAGGCAACTTTTTTATAATTAGTTCACCGACACCGAATTCTTTTAACGCAATTCTCACCGAGGGGACCATTCCTCCCAAGGTCGCACTGCTATGGTATCCTCCAATCTGTCGCGCTCCGGTGACAACTGCCCGACGCCCTACTATTACCGGGCCTTTGGCCTGACGATTGCCAGCGCCCTGCCCTGCCCGGAGCTCCTGCCGGCCGAAGGAGCCGCCGAAGTCACTATTCGCTACGGTACGGTTCCTGACGGCCTGGAGTCGGTCCAACGACAGGGAGTCTGTTTCCAGGTTAATTCCGAGGCCTTTCTCCTCAAACTCAATACTATCGCCAAATATCTCGTAACTGCGGGGAAGCAGATCATCATCGAACGCGCCGCCGGGGCCCAGGACAACGAGGTGCGTCTCTTTCTGTTGGGTTCCGCCTTGGCCGCGCTCCTGCAGCAGCGAGGTCTGTTGCCGCTGCATGGCTGCGCCGTTGAGGTCAACGGCGGCGCCGCCGTCTTTGTGGGGCTCTCCGGTTGCGGCAAATCCACCCTGGCCGAAGCCCTGCATCAGCGGGGCTACCGGATTATGGCCGACGATGTCTGCGTAATCTCTTTTGCCTCATCAGGGACTCCGTTGGTCATATCGGCCTATCCGCAACTCAAACTCTGGGCTGACGCCTTAAAAAAACTAGGGAGAGACCCCAGAGGTTTACCCTTGGTGAGAGCCGGCTTGGAGAAATACGGCCTCCCCCTGAAGGATGGTTTTTCCCGGAACCCTTCGCCGCTCCAACGGGTTTACGAACTGGCGGAGAGCAACTCCCAAGAGCTTGAACTCATTCCTCTCCAGGGCTTGGACAAACTTACCGTCCTCATGCGCCACACCTACCGCCCGCAGTTCCTGGCCGGGACCTTAGGAAAAAAACGCCATTTTGAACAGTGCGGCCAGGCGGCGCAACATTGCCGGGTAAGCCGCCTGGTCCGACCCCGGACTCCCTTTCGCCTGACAGAGCTGGCCGATCTGGTAGAGGAGGATTGGGCATGAAGAGCGGCATCATCTGGCTGGCCTCCTATCCCAAATCCGGCAACACCTGGCTGCGCATCTTTCTGACGAATCTGAGGCGCGGCGGTGAAGCCCCGGCAAACATTAACGACCTGGATGGCGGACCGATAGCCAGCGCCCGAACCTTATTCGATGAGATGACGGGCATCGAAGCCTCGGACCTTACTGCCGCGGAGATCGACCGGCTGCGCCCCGAGGTTTATGAGCGCCTGGCCGCCGAGGCCAAGGAAGTCCTTTTCTTAAAGGTGCACGATGCCTATACCTACGCCGCCGACGGCCGCCCCCTGCTCGCGGCCACCGGGAGTCGAGCCATTTACCTTATCCGCAATCCCCTTGATGTGGCCGTCGCGTTTGCCAATCATGCCAGCCGCGACCTCGATACCGTTATCGACCGCATGGGCGATGAGGGATTCGCCCTGGCCGCCGGTAACGGCCGACTGGCCGACCAATTGCGCCAACGTCTGCTTACCTGGAGCGCCCATGTTCTGAGCTGGCTGGCGGCGCCCATTCCGGTGAAGGTGCTGCGCTATGAGGATATGAAACAGCAGCCTCAGAAAACCTTTGCTGAGGCGGCGCAGTTTGCCGGACTGCCCGATGATCCGGCGCGGGTGCGAAAGGCCGTGGAGTTCAGTGATTTTCGGGAACTCCAGCGCCAGGAGCAGGAATGCGGCTTCCGGGAAAGACCGCCCGAAACTGAAAGGTTCTTTCGGGAAGACGGCTGGGGGGCCTGGCGCCGGGAATTGACGCCGGCCCAGGCGGCCCGGATCATCCGGGACCATCGGGAAGTTATGCAACAGTTCGGCTACCTGACTGCAAACGGGGAGCCGGTTTTTTAATGGGCCAATAGTTCCCGGCAAGGAGTAACAATCCGCATGAATCAATCCATCGGTTTGAACCAGACCATTCAAAGGTCTGATGACCTGGTCTCCTGTGATCTGGACGGCGAGACCGCCCTCATGAGTGTGGCCAACGGCAAATACTACGGCCTGGACCCTGTCGGCAGCCGTATCTGGGTTCTTTTGGAACAGGCCCGCCCGGTCTCCGACCTATGCGCCATCCTGCTGCAGGAATTTGAGGTCGAAGCTTCGCAGTGCCAACACGATGTGTTGGTCTTCTTAAACGAACTGGCCCAGGACAACCTGATCAAGGTATTTGATGAGCCGACTCGGTAAGTTCCTGGCCCTGTCTGCGTCGGAGCGTGGTAGCCTGCTCGAGGCGGCCTTCTGGCTGGGGATCGCCCGGCTGGCCATCCTGATCCTGCCCTTTCGGCGGATTGCCCCGGTTTTGGGCCGACACATGGCCACCTCGCCGGAGGAGTCGGGAATGGCACCCGTGGCGCTGCTGGATCGCATCTCCTGGGCGGTGGCCACCGCCAGCCGCCACCTGCCCTGGGACTGCCGTTGCCTGGCCCAGGCTATCGCCGGGAAGGCCATGCTCAAACGCCGCGGGGTGTCCAGCACGCTGTATCTGGGCCTGGCCAAAGAAGGCGAGGCCCAACTCCAGGCACACGCCTGGCTGCGGTGTGGAGAGCGGATTCTCACCGGGCGGCGTGGAATGGCAGGTTTCACCATCATCGCCACCTTCGCCGAGGACGGGAAATGATGACAGATAGCCTTCCAAAAAGCATCTCGGGGCGAATACCAGATTCGCCCCTACAATATATATTCTTCGCCTGTCGGAGATTCGTGTGATAGCTGAAATGTAGGGGCAAACCTCGTGTTCGCCTGCTCCTACGGGGCTAATACATGCATCTCGGGGCGAATACCAGATTCGCCCCTACAATATATATTCTTCGCCTGTCGGAGATTCGTGTGATAGCCGAAATGTAGGGGCAAACCTCGTGTTCGCCTGCTCCTACGGGGCTAATACCTGCATCTCGGGGCGAATACCAGATTCGCCCCTACAATATATATTCTTCGCCTGTCGGAGATTCGTGTGATAGCCGAAATGTAGGGGCAAACCTCGTGTTCGCCTGCTCCTACGGGGCTAATACCTGCATCTCGGGGCGAATACCAGATTCCCCCCTACAATAAAATTTTTCGTACGGAATCTGAATGACGTGAGACCAGCGGTTTATGTACAATTGCGGTAAGATGGAGCTGAGTAAGTTTCCGGATGATATCGCCAGAATGATTCGGGCCATTGAAGACAAGCCCGACTTTCCCGAACGGTTGGCCCGTCTGGCTCTCTTATTGAGACGGACCAAGAAGCAGTGCTATCTCTCGCCGGATTTGGCTCTCCAGGCCCGAAGGCTGGCGCCGGATGATCCGAGAATTCGTTACCTGACCCATCACGCCGTACGAAAATCAGCGCCAGGGTGGCATTTCAACATTGTGAACGACACCCTGCGAAACGAAACCTACGCCAGGGCCTTGAACCGCTTCGTGCAGCCGGGCATGTTGGTACTGGAAATCGGAGCGGGCACGGGACTGTTGGCCATGCTGGCGGCCAGGGCGGGAGCGGCACAGGTCATCACCTGCGAAAAAGAGCCATTGGTCGCCGAACGGGCGCACACCATTATCGTCCGCAACGGCCTGGCTGACCGCGTGACCGTGGTCTCCAAAGAGCTCAGCAGACTTACCGTAGGCACCGACCTGCCGCGGCGGGCCGATCTCCTGGTGGCCGAAATCGTGGATAATTATCTTCTGGGCGAGCTCGTGTTGCCCCTCTACAGCCATGCCCGCAAACATCTACTCACACCTGAGGCTCGCGTCCTGCCCGAAACCATTGCCGCCGGCGGGATGCTGGTGGGCGGTTTAGAAACGCGGTCTTTTCGTATGGGCACATTTATGGGCTTTGATCTCTCCCCATTTAATACCCTAGCCCCGCCGGTGATAACGACTGGCGAAGGCGGCGGCCTTTTTGAGGCCTTGAGCGAGCCGTTGGAAATCTTCCGCTTTGACTTGCGAGCCGTTCGCTATCCTGATCGAGAGCACCGCCGGTTGGAGGTTGCCGTAACCCAAAACGGCCTGGCCCAGGGGTTCATGCAATGGAATCGGCTGAATTTTGGCGATGATCTCACTTTTGAGAACCGTCCGCCGCTTAAGTCATGTTGGTGGCCGGTGATTCACCTCTTTCCGGAGGAACTGCCGGTCCGGCAGGGCGATCTCGTCTGTCTCAATGCGGAACACGATCAGGCAAGTATCATGATCTGGCCTGAGAAACAATAACCCGGAAGGTGGGAGGCGCTTCGCTATCCCGCCCGGCGCATTGGAATATTTTCGGTAACAGTTTCTGAGCTGCCGACCTGGAGGTCGGCGTTACCGAACTTCCTCCTGTACCGAACTTCCACCTGTAGGAAATCCTAAGCCGTTTGGGGAGATGGTGGGGCGGCTTTTTAAACCTTCACTTGGCTAGTTGAATTGTTGCTATTCTCTTACCATGCGACAGGAAATTACTATTTAGCATGAATGGCATATTAGGATATCTGAGATTAGACGGCGCCCCGGTGGCTAAGACGAAACTGGCGGTCATGCAGCAGGCCATGGCCTATTGGGGGGTGGATGGCTCCACCGAGTGGAGCGATGGCCCGGTTGGATTGGGCTGCCAGTTCTGTTTTTGCACCCCGGAAGAGACCGAAAAATCTTTCCCGTATCATGACCCGGAACGCGGTTGGGTGTTGACCGCCGGGGCCTTTCTGGATAATCGGGAAGACCTGATTGCGGAACTGGGCCTGTCAGCCCCGGAAGGCCGGGTTTTGTCCGACACCCGGCTCATCCATCGGGCTTACGAGCGCTGGGGGGAGGAGTGCATCCATCACCTGTTGGGCGATTGGCACTTTGCCCTCTGGGACCTGAAGAATCGCCGTTTATTCCTGGCCCGGGATCATCATGGCAATACTGGAATCTGTTATATCCAGGGGCCGGGATTTTTCGCCTTCGCTTCCAGCCGCAAGGCCCTGCTGGCGCTCCCGGAAGTGCCTCGGGTGCCGAACCTGCTGCGACTGGCCCAGACCCTCACCAGTTGGCCGGGCGATGGCATTCTCACCGCCCATGCCGGGATCTACCGCCTGCCTCCGGCCCATTATCTGATCATCGAAGCCGGCGAAGTAAAGATCAAGCGCTACTGGTTTGCCGAAAACGCCCCTCGGGTTTACTTCCCCCGAGAGGAAGACTATCTGGAGGCCTTCCTGGAGCACTATGATCGGGCGGTGCGAGCCCGTCTGCGGTCGACTACGGCGATAAGCGCCACCTTGAGCGGCGGCTTGGATTCGGGTTCGGTCTGCGCCCTGGCGGCCCGGGCGCTGGCCCAACAGGGGCAAAGATTGTCCGCCTTCACCTCTGTCCCCCTGGAGGACACCAGTCCTTATACCCTCAAACACCGCTTCGGCGATGAGTCGGCCTTCGCCCAGGCCACTGCCGACCAGGCCGGTAATATTGACCTTACCAGGATCAGGGCGGCAGAGGTTTCTCCGTTGGCAGGCATCGACCGTATGCTGCAGGTTCACGATGAACCGGGCCATGCCGCCGGCAATTATTTCTGGATTATAGCGCTCCTCGATAGGGTCAGGGAGCATGGCTTCCGGGTGCTCTTGACCGGCCAGGGAGGCAACGCCACCGTCTCCTGGACCGGGGGAGCGGTGAACCTCTGGCCGTATCTGGGGTCCGGACAGCTCAGCCGGTTCAGGCAGAAATTCCTGGATCTGCAACAGCGCCAGGGTCTCTCCCTTTTCGCCGGGGTCAAACGCTTCCTGGCGGGCCCTTTGGTCCTTCCAATCCTCAGTCGCCTGGAATACGGCCTCTGCCCCAATGGCCCGGTGTTCCTGCCCTACTCGGCCATCCATCCCCGCTGGGCGCAGTCCCTGCATCTGGATCGCCTCATGCGGGCCCAGGGTCATGATCCCTATTTTAATACAGACTACAACCCCTTAGCCACCAGGTACCGGATCATCCAGCCCGGCCGGTGGCCGGGGGGGGGCTTATGGGGCGAAAGCAGCGGCGCTTTTGGCCTGGAGACGCGCGATCCGACTTTGGACAAGCGTCTGCTCGAATTCTGCCTGGGCATACCTGATATTTACCATTCCGCCGAGGGCAGTAATCGGGCAGTGCTGCGGCGGGCCTTCCGCGATCTGCTGCCGGATCTGGTACGCCTCAACCGCCGCCGGGGGCTGCAGGCGGCTGATATCTGCCGCCGCCTGCGGGATCAGGCCACGGACATCGAAGAGGCGCTGCAAGACCTGGAAAGGCATAACCTGGCCCCGGCGATCCTCGACCTGCCGAAGATGCGGCGGGTGCTCCGCTCGATTCAGCAGGGGACCACCCGCAAGAATTCAAGTGAGGCCGGAACCATTCTCCTACGGGGGTTGGGGGTCGGGATCTTCCTCCAGCGGTTCTGAAGACCATTGCACTTGTATGAAAACAGTGGGCGGTGGGCAGTGATAAGTGAGCCGTGAGCCGAAAAAGCATTATTGGGAGCAGCCGCCAAGGTTCGGTTTTCATGCTTCGTCGTGATTATCAGAACATGCCAATTTGTATGAAAACAGTAATCTCAAAGACGGCGGGCGCGGCCCGCCCTATGAGTTAATTGCCGATAAATTATCGATAATGGGATAGGGCGGCCCATGGCCGCCGCTTTTGTTTAACATGGTCGATGAGAAAAAATTTTATATGAAAGATGAGTGTGCAGGCCAGGAGGCTTAGGCCACCATTCTTTCATATTTCGTTGTGTTCCTGAGAGGATGATGACTTTATATGGGGGGGCGAATACAAGATTCGCCCCTACAGGTATAATTTACCCAAAAGAATATCCGCGAGAATTTGGGGAAGAGGTACAGGGAATACAAGATCCGCCCTTGCTGGTAGGACTTACGCATGATGGCAGATTGCCACCAGCTCGAAAATCGGTACAAGCTGAGTGCTCGTGGGAGGATAGCAAGCAATCGTTTGGTAGATTGTTAAGATGGGCCATAACCGGCTAACATGTCTGTTGCTCCACCTGTCCCGGCTGAGGTTTCATGCAATAAGGAGAGTTCCATCAGGTGAGGAGCCTGCCAGGGACTGCTAGGCGGCGGGGTGCCATTGCCTGGAGAACGGCGGGATAGATTCATTTTAGGAGGTAGATTCAACCTGCTTTCTAAATGATGTCGGCGTTCCATTTTAAGTCCACTCTATTTGCTAAGATAATGATCCCGCCGCAATTTCCCCGTCATAAACCATCCCTGTATGAGCTGATGTCTCATTCAGTAAGGAGATATCCACTAGGTGAGGAGCCTTCCAGGGGCCGCTAGACGGCAGGGAGGAACTGGCTTGAGGGGGGCAGGATGGGTTGCTTTCGGGGGGGTAAGTTCAATCTATTTGCCAAGGGATGGGGGCATCCCATTTTGGGACCCCCCTTTTGAGCATGGGAAAAATTACGGTTACATCTTGGCCGGACTTGTAATTAAAAACTCCCCAGGTTGCTCTCTGGACCGAACAATTAGCACCCTTAAGTCAGGGAACCGGTGAATATCATAAATATAACATAATATTATGATCCCGCCCCAATTTCCCCGTCATAAACCATCCCTGTATGAGCTGATGTCTCATTCAGTAAGGAGATATCCACTAGGTGAGGAGCCTTCCAGGGGCTGCGGGGAGACGAAGCGCAACCGCCCTTAGGTCCGGGTGATTGATTATCCAAGGCGGGGTTATTCAACCTGTTGCCTGAGCGATTCATGCGGTCCATATGAAAACCTCCCTGTTCGTCTAGCTAAAAAAGAAATAGTCATACCGGTCTACTTAAATTTTCCCTAGGTTCATAAACTTATACATCGCGCTATCAAAAAAATCAATTAAATTTTCAGTAACCGGACCATTTAAATAACGGGACTATGAAATGACCCCGGTGAGGAAGCTGTTGTTAAAATAAGAAAAGTCCCGGCGGGCTCCTGGATGGCATACGCCGCAATATGCGTTATTATAACAGTTTCATTCAGAAGGGCTTTGTTGTCAATCTTAAAGGACAGTTGAATGCCCCAGGGATCAGGTATTCCTCCCTTCAGTCCGCCTGCGGCCTGATTTTTCCCGATAGCGGCCTAGTTTCCGGTACAGCCACAGGAAGGGCCGCATCATAAAGAAGGTGGGAAAGGCGATATCGGGCAGTCGAATAGTTCCCCAGTCCCGGCTGTACAATAAAACTCGCTGCATAACTTTAATCTTATATTTAACCTCAGAATACAACCTGGACCTATGAATTATATTGCCGTAGAGAATTTCGGTTATCGGTGGTTTCTGTTGTTCGAGCGTGCAGATCCGTCTTAAGGCGGCATCAACCAGATAGTTCACCATGCGGTCCTGCGCGGCATGGGCCTGGATTGCCTCCGGGAGAGGCGCCTGCAAGAGATGATGTGCCAGAACTACCCCCTGCACCAAAGGCCGGGTTACGCCTTTTTCGAGAGCGCCCGCCAGCAATGCGTCCCAATCAGGCAGCCAATTCCAGCGGATGATTTCGGCCAGGTCATTCAGCCAAAACAGACGGCTCCAATTATGCTGCCCTCCATGATCAGCCAGATAGAGGACGGTATCCTCTAAGGGCATCGCCAGCAGCGAAGAGTTCGCCACGGTTATGGATTGCAGCCGCTCCAGGAGTCGGGTAAAATCCGTGGCACAATAAGGTCGGTTATAGAACAGGCGACTGTGGAGTTCTAATTTTACCTTTTTGCTCTCATGGGTATAAACTAAATGTTCCTGTAAGCGACAGAACGCTCTTTTCTGAAAAGGGGTCAGGTAAGGACCCGGCGATAGTCTGGAATAATCTTGACGCAGAAGCAGATCGGCCCGGTCGACGTGGTTTCTATCGACCAGCAGGTCTATATCCCCGGCATGGCGCAGGGCCAGGTTGCCGTAAACCTGCAGGGCCAACAGGCTTCCCTTGAGAGGAATGCAGGGAATGTTGTTCTCCCGTAAGAGGGTGTGAAGGCGCAGCAATTCCGCGGCATTGATGAGGCTTCGCTGGGCGTTGGATTCGAAGCGGGAGCGGAGAGCATTCCTGACGGCTCCCGGCACACCGTTTCCGCCATAGCGCCGGAGGTTCTCGTAAACCAAAGGGGCTACCCGGTGACGGTCCACCCACCTCAGAAAATCGGGCCAGGCGATTTTCCCCCGGCTCAATCTTTCGATCTGCTGCACTTCCTGTTCATGCGGCGCTTTCCGCAGACAGGCAAGGACAAGCTGCAACTCAGGAGGCATTGCAGTCCGATCCAACTTGAAATTTTCTCTCACGAAATTGTCACCTGGGAAGAAACGGTTGAAAGGGTCTGCCAGGCGCTTCGTACTCTCAGACCGCGGTTTCTTTTCCATACCTTTCTTTTACCATGAAAATCGTACTCAATCATCCTTAAAAGATATACTTACAAAAAATTGCGGTATTTCTTCCTGTTTCGGACCAGGAATATTTTAGATAGATTATAACATCCCGACATAACGGATAACTCTTATTCCATGCCTAAAGGGGACAGGCCCCTTTGCGCTTAAACAGCTACCTTCTGGGAAGTAGGTGTTTTGATTTGCTAAAAAAACTACGGAAGTTGAAAAGATTTGATTGGACGGGGCAGTTGCGCTGGCCCCTGCTGAGTATCCTGGTAGGTGTCATCGCGGGATTAGGGGCTATCCTCTTTGAAGAAACACTCCGCTGGACGCTCACTCATTTCTTGCACCTGCCCACTGCGTTTTTGGAGCCGGCCAGAGGCTCAGCGCCTGAACAGGTATCCTCGTTGGCCTCGGTGCGCTCCCTGCTGTTTCTGCTTATTCCCACTCTGGGCGGGCTGGCGTCCGGTTTATTAGTCTTTACGATAGCGCCGGAGGCGGAGGGCCATGGCACCGACGCCATGATTGAAGCCTTTCACCGACGCGAGGGGTATATCAGAAAACGCATTCCCTTGATAAAAATTTTGGCATCGTCCATCACTATCGGCAGCGGCGGTTCGGCGGGCAAGGAAGGTCCCATCGCCCAGATCGGGGCCGGCTTCGGCTCTTTTCTGGCCTCAGTGTTACGCCTGAAAGCCCGGGACCGTCGTATCCTGGTGTTGGCCGGGGCTTCCGGCGGCATTGGGGCTATCTTCCATGCACCCCTGGGCGCGGCCCTCTTTGCACCCGAGGTATTATATAAAGACACTGAATTTGAATTCGAAGCCATCCTCCCCTGCATCGTTTCGGCTATTATCGCCTCTTCCATTTTTGACCAATATTACGGCCGTCAGGCGCTTTTCTTTCCGGGAACGGTGGATTTTCACCTCATCGAATTGATTCCATATGCCTTATTCGGGTTGGTCTGTGCGGCAGTCGGGTTTGTCTATATCAAGGTTTTTTATGGCTCTCGGGACTTTTTTTTCAAACGGCTGCAGATTCCCAAGATAGTACGTCCGGCGGTAGGTGGATTTTTAGTCGGCCTCATTGCACTGCTTACCCCCCAGATCTTGGACGGGGGTTACGGTTGGATTCAGGCGGCTATGGAGGGCAAGATATTTTGGGGAACCATGTGGCTCCTGGTGTTCATGAAGATCCTGGCCACTTCCTGCACCATCAGTTCCGGGGGCAGCGGCGGCGTCTTTGCTCCATCGGTTTTCATAGGCGCCATGTTGGGAGGCGGCTTCGGTTTTTTGGGACATTTCCTGGCCCCTGCCTGGGTGATACATCCGGCGGCTTTTGTGGTGGTAGGCATCGGTGGTTTTTTTGCCGGGATCGCCAAGGCCCCCATCTCCTCCATTATCATGGCTTGCGAAATGTGCGGCAATTACACCCTCCTGGCGCCCCTGATGCTGGTTTCGGCAATTTCTTATATCTTTCTCGGTAAAACAAGCCTGTATGAAAATCAGGCAGTCTCCCGCCTAGCCTCCCCGGCCCATATCGGCGAGTTCGCCCGCGGCGTGCTGGAGGAGTTGCAGGTGGAAAAAGCCATCATTAAGCGGCCCCTCACTATTATCCCGGAAAATATGCCGTTTCCAGAACTTGTTAAGATAGTAACTACCTCCCAGGATTATCATTTTCCCGTGGTTGACAAGAAAGGGAAAATGAAGGGCATTATCTCCATTAATGATATCCGGGAGTATATCCTGGAAGATAATATTCACGGGTTGATCGTAGCTAAAGATGTGGCCACCCCTAATGTCGTGCGGGTCTTTCTGCATGAGTCCCTGCAAGAGGCCATGGATAAGATGGCCCTGATCAATGTGGATGAACTGCCGGTAGTGAGTGAAGACAGACCCGATACCATCATCGGCCTTATTACCAAGAGAGATATTATCAGTTATTACTATGATCAGATAGAACGCAGCGGCTAAACCTAAGGAAGGTGGCTGCCACTATTGATTCAATCATTGCCCTCTCTTTTTTCATACTCTCCATTTACTAGGCTCTGAGCCAGTCGGAGATCATAGTCAGGGGCGCTTTAGGGTAAATCACCGCCTCGCCTAAATGGCGCAGCAGGATGAACACCAGGTGATCGGCTTGGCGCTTTTTATCCATCTGCAAAGCCCCCAGTACCTCCTCTCGGGACAGGGATGGCGGCCGGAGAGGAAGGCCCTGGGATCGGAGCAGTTCCTTACCCTGGCTTGCCTCGGCCGGGCTTAGACCGGTGAGCTCCACCGAAAAATCCAGGGCCGCAGCCATACCCATCGCCACGGCCTCCCCGTGCTTGATCTTAAAACCTGAAGCTTTCTCCAGGGCGTGTCCCACGGTATGGCCAAAATTGAGAATCCGACGCCGGTCCCCTTCCTTCTCATCCTCCGCAACAACCCGGGCCTTGATTGCAACGGCCCGACCGATGATCTCGGCGAGCAGGTCCCGATTTCGGAGCTGCCGGTCGCGCCAGAGAGTCTGGCCCGGTCCGGAAAGCATTACCAGGAGATCCAGGTCGTGAATGAAACCGGCCTTGATAACTTCGGCCAAGCCGTTGCGCCTCTCTCTGGCCGGAAGAGTCAGGAGAAACTCCGGGTCGATGAGGACCAGCCGGGGTTGATGGAAGGTCCCGATGAGATTCTTCCCGGCCGGGAGATTAATAGCGGTTTTACCGCCGATGCCTGCATCCACCATCGCCAGCAGTGTCGTGGGCACCTGGACAAACGGGATCCCGCGCATAAAGATGGAAGCCAAAAAACCGGTCAGGTCCCCGATGACGCCGCCACCCAGGGCCACGAGCAGGCTTTGGCGGTCGGCGCCTTGCTCCAAAAGTTGGCAGACCAGGCGGGATAGGACAGGCCAGGACTTGCTCTTCTCTCCCCGGGGCACCGTTAGCAACGATGCCTGAATGCCCCGGTTCTTGAGAAGAGCTACTGTTCCAGAGCCGTAGAGTCGCGCTACCAGGGCATCGCTCACCACCCAGACCCGTGGATTCGGGCAGACCTGGGTGAGATAGTCGTCCAAACGGAAGCGTAGACCCGCTTCTAACAGAATCCGATAAGAGCGATCCTGCCCCGGAAGCTGGACGAATATCTCTTTCATAGCCACTGCCCCGGCCGCAGGGTCTGGATATCCCGCATCAGGGCGGCAAATTGCTCGGGATAGAGCGACTGCGGCCCGTCGGAGAGGGCATGGGTCGGATCGTGGTGCACTTCAATAATAAGGCCGTCAGCCCCCACGGCGACTGCCCCCCGGGCCAGGGGCGGCACCAGCAGGCGGCGGCCGGCGGCGTGGCTCGGATCGGCGATGATGGGCAGATGGCTCTCCTTCTTGACGTAGGGAATGGCGGCCAGGTCCAGGGTATTGCGGGCGTGGGCACCGATACCCCTGATACCTCGCTCACAGAGGATGACCTGGGTATTGCCTTCGGCCAGGATATATTCCGCCGCCATGAAAAACTCATCCAGCGTAGCAGACATGCCGCGCTTGAGCAGCACCGGCTTACGAGCCTGTCCAGCCCGGCGCAATAGAGAGAAGTTTTGCATATTGCGGGCACCGATCTGGATGATATCGGCGTATTGTTCCACCAGATCCAGGGAGTAGTGGTCGATAGCCTCGGTGATGACGGGCAGGCCGATTTCGTCCCGAACCCTGGCCAAAATTTTCAATCCCTCCTCCTCCAAACCCTGATAACTGTAGGGCGAGGTGCGGGGTTTAAAGGCACCCCCCCGAAAGACCTGGGCTCCCGCCGCCTTAACGGCGCGGGCAATAGTAAATGCCTGCAGCTCGCTCTCCACGGCACAGGGACCGGCCATGACCACAAAATGGCCCCCGCCGATCTTGACCCCTTGAGGCAGAACAATGATGCTGTTTTCCCGTTTCATTTCGCGACTCACCAGCTTATAGGACCGGGAAACCGGGATAGCCTCAATTACACCCGGCAGGTCGATGAACAGGGCCGGATCCACCGGACCGGGGTTGCGCAGGATGCCGATGGCCATCCGCTCACCGCCCGGTATGGTTTGGGCAGTGTATCCTAAGGCCTCGATCTTGGCCACCACCGCAGCAATCTCGGCTTCGCTGGCGGTTTTATCCATGACGATAAGCATTCTTCCCTCCTGCCCGCCTAAAAAACCAAGAGGCCGTGAGCATAACCCACAGCCTCTCTATAATAAATAAAAAGCCGCGGGTTCCCACTGGGACCCCACGGCGGGCGGTTCAAGTTAATCAGGGCGCCGGGGTCCCACGAGGAAACCACCAGTACCAAAAATGTAATATCGCTGACATATTCATGGTCACTTTTTAACAGGCGGCAACCGCGTTGTCAAGGAGATTCTTCCGGTTCAGATCGACACCCCGATCTGATCACAGTATATCCCGGCTTATTGATTCTCAGTAATGATGCTGTTTAAGGCCCGCAGGACCGCTTCATAATCCGGCTCGGCCGCGACCTCCGGGACTAGTTGAACATACTGCACAATTCCCTCCCGGTCGACAATAAAAACGGCCCGAGCCAACAGACGCAGTTCTTTAATGAGAACACCATAGGCGGCGCCAAAATCAGCCTGGCGGTGGTCCGATAAAGTCTGCAGCCTGGCCGCCCCCGCCGCGCCACACCAGCGTTTCTGCGCAAAGGGCAGGTCCATGCTCACGACCACCACCTGGACCGCCTCACCCAGTCCTGCCGCTTCATCGTTAAAACGCCGTGATTCGAAATCGCACACGGGGGTATCCAGGGATGGCACCGAGGCCAAGACCAGGACCTTGTCTCGATAAGAAGAAAGTTTGACGGGATGCAAGTCGTTGTCCAACAACTCACAGTCCGGCGCCGGAGAGCCGACTTTAATCTCATCTCCGAGCAAGGTCAGGGGATTGCCATGGATGGTGATAACACCCTGTCTTTCGGTCATAACATTACCCTTTTTTTCAGAAGTTGCTTGGGGCGAATACAAGATTCACCCCTACAGACGGGTCTGTCAATGCTTTATTGCTGTAGGGAGATTGCAGAGATCGACTGGTGGAACAGTTGCTTGGGGCAAATACAAGATTCGCCCCTACAGACGGGTCTGTCGATGCTTTGGTGCTGTAGGGTGGGCACCGCCAACCATGTTCCTGTTCTATTATCTCAGATAGCTGAAGTATTACATTCATTTGAATAGCACCTGACCGGTGGCACAGGCTTTCTAGCCCGTGCCAAGAACATTCTGTTTTTTTGATAAGTTCACATGTTCTCAAGAACACAACGAAGCATAAAAACAGAGGCGTAGAGGCGTAGGGTGGGCATTGCCCACCCTACAAATACATTCTGTTTTTATATAAGTGCACATGTTCTGCCGAACACAACGAAGCATAAAAACAGAATCGTGGCGGCTGCTCAAAATAATGTTGTTGCTGCTCACGGCTCACGGCTCACTGTTTTTATATAAGTGCACATGTTCTGCCGAACACAACGAAGTATAAAAACAGAATCGTGGCGGCTGCTCAAAATAATGTTTTTGCTGCTCACGGCTCACGGCCCACTGTTTTTATACAAGTTCACATGTTCTGCCGAACACAACGAAGCATAAAAACAGAATCGTGGCGGCTGCTCACAATAATGTTTTTGCTGCTCACGGCTCACGGCTCACTGTTTTTATACAAGCTCTTTTAATCTATGATATTTCAATAGCTCATTGAGGTTTTTCTAACCCTCCTGAATAAAGGGGGTTAGCCCACCCAACTGATTTAATAAGGAGATTCATCGCGGATGAATTCGAGGATCGGCTCCAGGGTGGCCAGCAAGGCATAAACCGGTTCGCAGCGGACGCAGGGGACCATATTTTCCCGCCCTCGAGAGGCAAAGACATATTCCCGGGAACCCTGGCACTGAGGACAGTTATCGGCGGCCAGACGAAGTTCCGCCACCAAGCGGCCCAGAACCGAGGTATCGAGATTTGCTTTAAAATCAGCAAAAGAAAGGGGAATACCGGTTTCAGACATGGACAACTCCTTATGGGTAAAGATTTAACTGTAGATTAAAGATAGGAATGATTATTCTTTGTGGCAAGGGGAAGAGAAAAAAAGGATAATTTTCTCTCTTTATCTGAGGTCTCTGATGATGGTTTGAATTGTCCCGGCCTGAGATTCGATGCTCTCGGTCAGTTTGAACTGCACCAAGCCGCGGGCCAGGTTGTGCTCCGGATCTCGGGCCTTGAAATAGAGGTCGCCGGCCAGATAGTCGGTGAAAAACCTGAGGCCTAGCTCGAAGGCGATGAGTCGCACGGCATCGTAGAGATAATTGTAATCAGATGGCCTCATGAAATCACGGGCCTGGGAAAGATACCCTCGCAGTATGGCCTGGCACAGATCGGCCTCAAAACGGACCGTCTCCCAGGCGGCGGTTTCCTCGCCCAGCGGATTGCAGCCGGAGCGCAGGCAGTCGCCGATATCATACTGCACCAGGCCGGGTTTGACCGTATCCAGATCAATCATGGCCACGGCCAAGTTGGTAAGATTATCCAACAGGACATTGTTGACCTTGGGATCACCATGGATAATCCTTTGGGTGAGCGTACCGTCGTTTCGGGCCTGCTCCAGGACAGAGACCCCAGCCCGCCGCCTGTCGATAAACTTCAGGGCAAAATCGACTTCCGGCGATCTCGGCTGGCGGCACTCCTCCAAAACCTGGTCATATTGCCGCACGTATCCCGGTGTAAGGTGAAACCCGGGCAGTGTGTCTGAAAGGAGATCGGGAGGAAGGTCGCTCAACAGTCGGTGAAAGCGGCCCAGGGCGTAACCCACTTCCGCGGCATGGTCTAAACCATTAATGGAGTCTAGGGATCTGGCCTGCTCGATAAAGCTGAGGCTGCGCCAGAACGAGCCCTGAGGGTCAATCCAATAGTCGCTGCCGTCCTGGGTGAACCGCACCTCGGGGGTTTCCCAGCGCCGGTCGGAACTGTGAAGCTCCTGCTGCTCGCTTCGCTGCAGATGGCGGGTAAAGGTTCTGAGGTTGCCCATAACCAGTTCCGGTTGCGGAAAGACCCGCCGGTTGAGCCTCTGCAAGATGAATCGCGAATCGGCCGCCTCCCCTAGCGTTACCAGAAAGGTATCATTGACATTGCCCCCGCCATATTCCTGGACCGCAACAATCCCGCCCTCTGGCGAAAAGCGCTCGGCAGCAGCCAGAACCGGATCCACACTCATCCCTTCTCCCTCTTCTAATCCCGACTCTCAAACCGTTTATCTACAATACCGATGATATCAATAAGATGCTGGAGGATACGTTTCTGCTGCTCCAAGATAGCCAGATAAATAGCGAAGGCATGGGGTTGGCCGAAACTTTGGGTCATCCGGGTTTCGTGCTCTGTTTCCCGCTGGAAGCACCCTTCGATAAGATTGTTGGCCTCATTAAACAGATATCTCTTGAGCGGCTGGTTTTCGGCATGAAACAGATCTGCCAGACCGCGCAAAAGACCTTTGACGCGGGTAAAAAGATCGTTCAGATGATAGAAATCCTGATCGGAAATCATCACTGCCTCTCTGATCTTGCGTTGCACCGGACCTGCCATATTGCTGATCTCGGCCCCGATATGCTCCAGGTGAGTAAGCACCCCCGCAAGTTGGATAAGCCGCAAATTGCCCTTATTGATCTTATCCTGCTGTAGTTGTTCCACTTTATTAAAAAATTCGTCAATATCCAGAGTAAGGTTATCTCGCAGCCGCTCCACTTCCTCCAACTCGGCCAGGCTGCTGCGGTTAAAGGCATGGCGGATGGCGCCGCACATCAACCGCAGGGTATCGACAATGGGAGACAGGGCCGCCAAAGTGGTGCGGTAAAATCTATCCAAATGATCTGATTGCATAAACGCTTCCTTTTTGCCGGTTTCCGGTCTGGTAACAATTCAGTCAGCCGAGAGCTTTGCCCCAGGCAAGGGGGGTAAGGAACTGGTAACCACAAAAGTTTTAAGAGCGTCTACCATAGTATCCAAAGAATCGAGATTCCGCTGCTCCTATTTTATTTCAAGCGAGCTGATTTTTTAAAATTTTCCCTTCCTTCATAATGAGACTTAGGAGGCGTTCCGGGCTTTCCAGCAATCTTAAGTCCAGGGGATTACCATCAACCACCAATAAATCCGCTACTTGGTGCTGGTTACTCGGAACCATGCCTACGACCAATCGGTGTTGCGCCAGGCGCTGGCGGCTCCAGCCGGCTATATCGGCATGTTTGCCAGCCGCCGCAAACGGGAGGCCATCTATGCGGCCCTGACCAAAGAAGGTTTTCCCCAAAAGGACTTTTACCGGATCTTTTCGCCTAGCGGTCTTGCCATCGGCGCTGAAACCCCGGAAGAGATTGCCGTGAGCATCGCCGCGGAGCTCATTTAGGTAAGGTCCGGGAAAAACCGATGAACTTCGGGGACGGCATCGCAGCCCTGATCCTGGCCGGCGGGTATTCCTCTCGCCTCGGTGGCTTCAAGCCGTTGCTGCCCTTGGGCCAGTCGACCTTCCTAGGGGAAGCAATCCCACGGTTTCACACCTCTGGTGTCGAGGATATCCGGGTAGTCACCGGCCACTGGTCTACGGAGCTTGAGCCAATCCTTAATAAGCTTGGGGTAAAAATTGTCTTTAACCCGAACCACGATGCAGGTATGTTCACATCTGTCCGGGCAGGAGTGCGCAGCCTGGAGGATTGGATCACCGCCTTTTTTCTGCTGACGGTTGATATCCCCCTGGTAAAGAGAATTTGGCTCACAAAAGGTCTTTCATCACCTTTGCCATCAGTAAAGAATATCTTGTTGGCGATCGACTGATTGATGTTAAAGCCCCGGTGCACCTTCCCCTTTTGTGGTTTATCTAATCTATTCGCATTGTTATATTGCCACAATCCGGAAACCTTTTCTATTTATTTCATATTAGCAAAGTTTTTTTATGTATCACCGAGCCGTTATTAGGTGTGAAACTCAAGTTTTTAATGTATCCTTCCCTTAATCTCTACTCCCCCTTGAGGGCTCGGATCGGGATGGGGAAAATAATATGGCAATGCTTTCGGCAACTACTATAACAGGAATGTGTCAGCATGGATGAACAACGTCAGCGATTATTGCGCCAATTACCGGCGGTGGAGGAACTGCTGCTTTATTTTCAGGAACATCCCTACCCGCAGGCGTTCCCACGGCCGTTACTGACTAAAGCCATCCGTCGGGTCCTGACCGACTATCGGCAGCAGCTTTTAGAAAGCCCAGCCGCAGTGCTACCAGCCAGGCTATCGGAAACCGAGCTTATCAAACGGGTAGAAGATGTCGTCGAGGAGTTGCAGCGACCTTGCCTGAGGCGCGTCGTTAATGCCACCGGCGTTATTATCCACACAAATCTGGGTCGTTCACCGCTGCCCGGGGCAGCGATCCAGCAGATGCTGGAGGTCGCCGGTCATTATTCCAATCTGGAGTATCACCTAAAGGAAGGGCGCCGGGGATCCCGTCATGATCACCTGGAAAAATTGCTTCGGGAGTTGACCGGCGCCGAGGCCGCCCTGATCGTCAATAACAACGCCGGGGCCGTGCTGCTGATGCTTAATACCCTGGCCCAGGGTCGGGAAGTAATCGTCTCGCGGGGCCAATTGGTGGAAATCGGCGGTTCCTTCCGCATGCCCGATGTGATGCGGGCCAGCGGCGCTATCCTGCGGGAAGTGGGGACCACCAACAAGACCCACCTGTTCGATTACGAACAGGCCATCTCTTCCGAAACCGCTCTGCTGCTCAAGGTCCATACCAGCAACTTTCGTATTACCGGATTTACCAAAGAAGTGCCTCTGGCCGACCTAGTGGCCCTGGGGGAAAAATACCATCTTCCGGTGGCGGAGGACCTGGGCAGCGGCTGTTTCCTGGATCTGAGCCGCCATGGCATCGACAGAGAGCCGTCGGTGCTTGAAGCCCTGGGTCAAAAGGTTAACCTGGTGGTGTTCAGCGGCGATAAGCTATTGGGCGGCCCCCAGGCTGGCATCGCCTTGGGAAACAGGCAATACGTGGAGCAGTTAAAACGCAATCCCCTTACCCGCGCCCTGCGGCCCGATAAATTGACCCTGGCCGGTCTGGAGGCGACCCTGCGGCTTTACCGGGACGAACAGGAGGCGGTACAAGCAATCCCCACTCTGCGGATGATTACCAAACCTCTAGCGGCCATAAACCGCCAGGCACTCAATCTGGCCCGGCGCCTGCGCCGCCGGTTGCCGCCACCGTTCCGGGTGAACCTCTGGCCCAGCATCGCCCGCGTCGGCGGCGGCGCCCTGCCGCAGGTGGAACTTCCCAGCCGCGCCCTGAGCCTGGAACACCCGGACTGGCCACCCCACCGCCTGGAACAAGCCCTGCGGCAGGCACAGCCGCCGATCATCGCCCGCCTGGAACAACAACGGTTGCTGTTGGACCTGCGGACCATCTTGCCGGAAGACGAACCACTCGTAGTTGCGGTACTGGCAGAAATACTGGCACCGGAAGCATAGCCGAGCACGGTCCGGAAGAAACGACTGACTCCTTTACAAAAATAAGGTTTTTGGCGGAATAAAGTACGCCTTCGTCGAATGAACCAAAATTTACTCAGTTAATTCAAGAATCTCTGTTCAATTCGATCCTCGGAACTTCGACCTCAAAACTTATTTTCTAACCGACCTAAATCCTTTAAAAAAATTAAAAAGACATCCTGCCCGCAACCGATGTTCCTTGTGTTCACTCAGGGTCGGTGATATAGTGAATGGTAGTATCTGACCTGTATAAAGAGGAAATGTAGGACGGCATGCGTTATCCGATCAAAAAACGGGAGACCGGCCAAAGACTGGAACTCACCCTGTCCCTCTACGCGGAACAGGTCAGCCTGGTGGTGGATAAAACGCGCTGCCTCAAATGTGAGGTCTGCTCCACGGTCTGCCCTCGGCAGGCGGTGAGCATCATTTCCGGCGAAGTTGACCTGGATATCACCATCGACCCCCGGATCTGCGTACTCTGCGAGGTCTGCTCGCATTTCTGCCCTACCGGAGCAGTGACCCTGTTTTATAACGGTCAACCCAAGACAATACTGGCCGACCACCAGGGGATGGCAGATTTTTATCCCTCTATCACTATCGATACCGCTAAATGCCCGGAGCCCTGTCCGCCACTGCCGGAAGGCGAAGTCCATTGGTGCCGTCAGGAGCGCCGCCTGATTCCCAATACTTTAACCGATTGCCCCAAAAACTGCCGGGTCTGCCTGGACGCCTGTCCCCGTCAGGTCATACAGTTGGCCGAAGACCGCAGCCATGTCTTTCCCCAACCCGAGCTCTGTCTGCGCTGCAGCCAGTGCCTGCTGCTCTGCCGTACTCAGGCTATTGAAATCAGCCCGAAATTTATTGGCCGGGTAATCATCCGGGATGAACTCTGTCCGGTATCTTGCACCAAGTGTATCGATCTCTGTCCGGTCAAGGCTATTGTCCGGGAAGGGGAGCGGGTATATCTCCAGAATGAGACCTGCAGCCTTTGCGGGGTCTGCCGGAACATCTGTGATGAGGGCGCCATCACCATCATCCGCGAGGAAGTGGTGGCCCTGCCGGGGGAATTTTCCCATGTCTGGGACGAAGCGGTGGCCAGGTTGACAAGTGGCGGTGCCTTGTAAATCGAATGTGAGCGGAAGATGGGCGAACCTTTGATGAAAGAAGGTGGTGCAGGCTTTCCAGCCAACACGCTGGTGCACAGGCCAGGAGGCCTGCGCCACCAATCATTCTTTCGTATTTCGTTGTGTTCCTCAGAACATGCCAATTTATGCGTGCAAACTCGTGTTGTTGTAGTGCCATGACGGAACCCCTGCGACTCGGATGCTATATCTGCCACTGTGGCCTCAATATTGCCGGCGTAGTGCGCCCCGGTACCTTGGCGGCCCAGGTACAAAACCTGCCGGATGTAGCCGTCTGCCGACATCAACTATACAGTTGCTCCGAGGCGGGGCAACAGGAAATCCTGCAGGACATCGCCGAACGGAACCTTAACCGGATCGTTATCGCGGCCTGCTCTCCCAAGATGCACGAGATGACCTTCCGGCGGATGCTAGCCGGGGCCGGATTAAATCCCTATCTCCTCGAGATCGTCAACCTCAGGGAGCACTGTTCCTGGGTCCACTCCCGCGAGCCACAGCCGGCTGAAGCCAAAGCCCTCGAATTGATCCGCATGGGATTGGCCAAGGCACGTCTGGCTCAACCATTGTCTGATCGGCAAGTCCCCGTAACTCGCCAGGCCCTGGTGATCGGCGGCGGACCGGCCGGATTGCGGGCGGCCCTGGACATCGCCGAGTCCGGCCATAAAGTCGTCCTGGTGGAAAAAGCCCCAATTCTGGGCGGGTGGGCCAACCGCCTGCACCGCACTTTTCCTTACGGCCAGAAGGCCTTCACCCTCATCAATCCTCTCATGGCCGCAGCCAGTCTCCACCCTCAGATTGAAATCCTGGTCGGCAGTGAAGTAGCCGCCATGACCGGGCATTTGGGAAGTTATCAGCTTGAGATCACGCAAAAACCTCGAATGGTGGGCGCCACCTGCAATCTGTGTGGTCAATGCGCCGCCGTCTGTCCTGTCCAGATCAATGACCACGCGGCCATCTACCTGCCTTCGCCGCACGCCTTTCCGACCGGATATGTCATCGATTCGGAACAGTGCACCCGATGTGGAGCCTGCCTCGAAGTGTGCCCCCAGGAGGCCATCACTCTCGAGTCCGGTCCGACACTGTATACCTTCACCGTCGGCAGCCTCATCGTGGCCACCGGTTTTACCCCCTTTGATCCGGTTGGCAGCCGCTACGAGGTCTGGGCCAGTCTTCCCCAGGTGCTGACCTCGCTGCAACTGGAAGCACGTCTGGCAGCCATCGAGTCCGGCGCCGCGCCAGACAGCGGCATTTTCCCAGGTCCAGCACCTCGGGATATTGCCTTTATCCTGTGCGTCGGCTCCCGAGAAGAAGACGGCAACCGCTACTGCTCCCGCATCTGCTGCCCCACCGCCTTGAAACAGTCCCTGGAGCTCAAGAAAAGATTCCCTGAAGCCCGGATTCGCCTTTACTACCGGGACATCCGCACCATCCGGAGAGAATGGGAGGCATTATACACCCAGGCCCGGGAGGCGGGTGTCTTGTTTCTCCGGGGACCGGTACGGGAACTGGCGGCGTCGGGCGATAGGGTCGCTATTACAGCAGAAAATGAACTATTCCGGATCGAGACCGAAGACCTGGTAGACCTGGTCGTGCTGGCTGTAGGGATGATGCCGGGAGATGGCCAGCCTTTGCGGGACGTTTTGAAACTGCCGGTGGGCGAGGACGGTTTCTTTCTGGAAGCTCATCCCAAACTCAGGCCTCTGGATACCATCCTGGACGGCGTCTACCTGGCCGGAACCTGCCAGGGACCTAAAGATATCGCCGCTTCTATGGCCCAGGCCAGCGGCGCCGCCGCCAAGCTAGTGGGCCTCTTTAGTCGCGATACTATCACCCTCGACGGTATCGTCTGCGAAATTGACCCGGAAAAATGTACCGGCTGCAAGCGTTGTTTTCAGCAGTGCCCCTTTCAGGCAATTGAGCTTTATGACCGGGAGGGGGAGACCAAGGCCCGGGTTATTGTGGCGGCCTGCAAAGGCTGTGGGGTCTGCGCCGGCGCCTGTCCGGCGGAAGCGGTAACCGCCTACGGATTTACCGATGAGATGATCCTGGCCCAGATTGATGAAGCCCTGGCCGAATCCCCGGAGCAAAAAATCCTGGCTTTTGCCTGTAACTGGTGTTCTTATGCCGGAGCCGATTTCGCTGGCGTCTCCCGTCTGCAATACCCCGCCGCGGTGCGCCTGATCCGCACCATGTGCGCCGGCCGGGTGCACCCTAAGTTCGTGCAGCATGCCTTTGCCAAAGGCGCCGGTTTGGTTTTGGTTACCGGCTGTCACCCCCCCGGGGACTGTCACTACATCAGCGGCAACCTACGGGCCAAGACCAGAATGGAGCGCTTGCAGGCAAAACTGGAGGCCCAGGGCATTAATCCGGAGCGCTTGCAGCTAGCCTGGATTTCGGCTACCGAAGGCCGGGCCTTCCAACAGTTGATCATAGACATGACCCGGAAATTGGCTGAACTTGGTTCGAAGGCGGTGGAGGAACCGAAAACCCCTTCACCTTGACTCTCAAGGCCGTTGCATTAGGGGAGAAGCTCTCATCTATCTCAGTTCCGAGCTCTAGCTTGGGAACCAGGGGAAAAACCGGAAACTGCACACCTATGGCTGGCAAAAAGCTCCTGCTCTGTAACTGTCCTGATCTGAAGGTGGACCTACACGCGGTCGTCTCGGAGTTGGCGACCCAACAGGTCGAAGCGGTGGTGTTGGAGCCGTGCTGCACTCCCACCGGTCTGGCCAGGCTCCAGCAGATCTTAGAGGAGGCGCCTGAGCAGTATGTCCTGGCGGCCTGCGGCCCGGAGTTAAGCTCCCGATTTTTTAAGCTTTTGACCACCTTGCGGGCACCGGTGGTTGATCTGTGGGCCTGGCGGGACGTGGAGAGCGCCGCCGCTGAGTTGCTCCTGGCCCTGGAGGCCAAGACGTCTTTTCTTCCCCGACCGGCAGAGGTACATCGGTCGGTTCTGGTGGTCGGGGGAGGAGTGGGGGGATGTGAGGTAGCCCTAGATCTGGCCAAAGCCGGTTTGAAGGTTTATCTGCTGGACGAATCCCTGAGCATCGGCGGTAATATGGCGAAGCTGGACAAGACCTTCCCCACCCTGGACTGTTCCATCTGTATCCTGGGACCAAAACTGGTGGAAGTGGCGACCCATCCCAACATCGAGCTGCTCACCTACGCCGTACTCGAACAGATCGCGGGCGAACCGGGGAATTTTCACGTCAAGGTCACCCTCAAACCGCGCTACGTGGACATGACGAAATGTGTCGGCTGCGGCAGTTGCGCCGAGGTCTGCCCCGTTATCCTGCCCAGTCGATGGAACCTGGGGATGAAACCCCGCACCTGCATCCGGATTATCTTTGCCCAAGCCGTGCCTCTGCGAGCCACCATCGAGAAAGAATACTGTATCGACTGCCGGCAGTGCGCCAAGACCTGCGGCCGCCAGGCCATTAATCTGGACGACGTCCCCCGCACCCTGCATCTTCAGGTGGGGGCCATCGTCCTGGCAACCGGAGCCGCTCCTTTCGACCCGAGCCTGAAGAGCGAATACGGCTATGGCCGGTTGCCCCAGGTGCTTACCAACCTGGAGTTTGAAAGACTGGTCTGCGCCTCGGGGCCCACTTCGGGCAGCCTGGTAACCCATTCGGGCCAACCGGTGCGGAAACTGGCCTTTATCCAGTGCGTCGGGTCCCGGGACCGGCGGTTTCTGCCCTACTGTTCCGGCTACTGCTGCACCGCCTCGATTAAAGAGGCCATGCTGGCCCTGGAGCATGATCCGACGATCGAAGTAACAATTTTTTATAATGATATCCGCACTTCGGGGAAAGGCTGCGAAGAGCTCTACCTGCGGGCGCGTGCTGCCGGGGTACGCTTTGTCAAGGCCTTACCCGGCCGCATCTGCCCGGATGAAGGGGAACGACCGGTAATTGTTTACGAAGACCTGGAAACCGGGCGGCTGGGGTATCTCACCGTGGATCTGGCGGTGTTGGCGGTCGGTCTGGAGGGTCCCAAGACCCTGCCGCCTTTTTTGGATCAGGCCCCGAAACGGGATGAACAGGGTTTTTATATACCGAAACACCACATCATGCACCCGGTGGAGTCCAGTCGACCCGGCATCTTCCTGGCCGGGACCTGTTTGGGCCCCCAGGATATCACTGACACCGTCTGCCAGGCCAGCGGCGCTGCCGGACGGGTGCTGCGCCTGCTGGCAGAAATGCAGGCGAAATAATGCAGGGATAGGGAGAAAAGCGAGGTAATTGTCAATTTCTAAAAATTACTCACAAGCCATGATAATAAGTCATATTCAGGGGTTGCGGGTAATTTTGAAATAATGCGTAATACTTCAGCTATCTGAGAGAAGAAATCAAGGAGTGGTGGGCGGTGCCCACCCTGCATTTAAAAACCTCGATTTCTCGATAATTACCATTACCTGTGGGTTACCTGCGAATCATGCAAATTGGTGTCGGAGCTTTTTAGAAGACGGGATGCGCTCCGCTTTTCCGCCCTGCAACACTGCAACACCGGCAGTCTCAGCCGTAAGGGCAAATCTTGTATTCGCCCCACTTGTATTCCTCCCAAGCAACCGATGAAGAAAACAGCCAGAGCAGGATGACCCAAAGGCCGCTCCGGCTCTGGCTGGGCGGGGTGAGGGTTTACAGCAGACTACTTGCCACCTTGGGGAGGTTGGCCTGGGCCGGGCCCCATGCCGCGGCCCATCATAGGACAATTCTTCTTCATCTCGATCTTATGTGCTATAGCCTTTTCCCGGAATTGGTCGCGCAGGACGCTGATCTCCTTTTCTTTGGCCGCAATCTTGGCCTTGTCCGGTTCCTTGGCCCGCCACAGCTCTCCCAGCTCTGCCCGCTTGATCATCATCTGTTTGCGCAAGTCGACCGTATCATTCATAAATTTCTGATGTAGATCAAACACTTGGGCTGCCTGTTCGGGTGTCAGCCGGATGCCGTGCATTCCCCGTCCGTGGCCCATATCCATGTCGCAGCATCCGTCCATACCCCAATGGCCAGCCGTGGCGATGCCAGCTAAACCGAGGCTCAGGGCCAGGGTTAAGATCAAAGACAACCATCTTTTACGACAATGTATCGTCATTTCTGATTTCCTCCTGTGGGTGCGAAAAGCTTTTTTTCGCCTTTATGTCCTACTAAACCCCACAGGAGACAATAATCGGCGCCTGGGTGGGAAAAATTTTTTTCCCGTCTGCCTATAATCGCAAGGATGCCTAACTCCAGACGCCGTCGATACGCGCCCCGCATTGAGGACAGGCGCCATTTTTCAGGAGATTCTGGTTGATGGCATAACCGAAGCGGTCGATGACCATGGCGCCACAGGCGTAACAGAAGGTTTTCTCGCCATTTTCTCCTGGGATGTTGCCGGTATAGACATAACGCAGGCCCGCCTCCAAACCGATCTGCCGGGCGCGGCGCAGGGTTGCTACCGGCGTCCGGGGCCGATCAAGCATCTTATAGGTGGGATAGAAGGCGGAGACGTGCCAGGGAATATCTACCCCTACCCCCTTGATGAAATCAGCTATTTCTTTAAGCTCCTGGTCGGAGTCGTTCAGACCCGGGATGATCAGGGTGGTTACCTCCACCCAAACTCCGAGATGCTTCATACGCTCAATAGTATCCAGCACCGGCTGCAATCTGGCCTTGCATATCTTCCGATAAAACGAGTCCGAAAAACTTTTTAGATCGATATTGTCTGCGTCTATCACCTCGGCCATGGTCGTTGCGGACCGTTCGCTCATAAAGCCGTTGGAGACAAAGACATTGCGGATGCCCTCGCCCTTGGCTAACACGGCTGTATCATAAGCAAACTCCGCAAAAATCGTCGGTTCGGTATAGGTATAGGCAATGCTCAGGGAGCCGCTGCTCTTGGCTTCGGCTACGATCTGGGAAGGTGTCAGATCGTCTCCAGGAAATCCATTTTTTCTCAAACGCGGCCATTGAGAAATTTCATAATTCTGGCAGTGCTGACATTGCAGGTTGCATCCTACTGTAGCAATGGAGAAAGATCGACTTCCAGGCAGAAAATGAAATAAAGGTTTTTTTTCAATGGGGTCCACATTACGAGAGATAATTTTGCCGTACACCAAAGAATATAGGACGCCATCCCGGTTTTCCCGTACCATACAGATGCCTCGTTTTCCTGGGTCGATGACGCATCCATGGGCACACAGATAACACCTTACCTTGTTATCTTCTTCTACTTCATAGAACCTGGCCTGCTGCATGACTGCTCCTCCCTTTAGTGGTAAGATTATCCACTTATGATAAATTTACCATAAGACAACGGCGACGGAAAGCGCTCGATAACTCTTTTTCCGCCGAAATGAATGGTTATCGTCGACAAACTCTGAAAAATCTGTTAAAAAATCAACATCCTGATGATAGCAGGAGGTTAGCCTATGCTTCCGTTAAACATTTTTATTGAGGGTCAAAACATCGAAATCTTGCCGGAATGGAAAGAGAAAATCGAAGAAGAATTGACCCGCCTGCAAAAACGTTATAATGATCCCATCGTCAACGCCAGGGTAGAACTGATCGGGGGTGGACGCCACCGACAGGGCCAGTTCGAAATCCGCATCATTGCTGCGGTTCCGGGCAACACCCTGACCGTCACCCGTCAGGGGGAGCTGGTGTCGCCCCTTATCATTGAGGCGTTCGACGTCCTGGATCGCCGGCTGCAGGAAACTTCCGATACCCGGCAGCAGCGGGTCAAAACCCACCCGGAAAATACCGTCTTGGGTAAAATAGCGCGGATCTTTCCGGATGAGGACTTCGGTTTTATCGAAACCGCAGACGGCGAGGAAGTTTATTTTCATGCCCATGCGCTAAAAAAAGGCAATTTTGACAAACTCCAGGTAGGCCACAAAGTCAAGCTGGCCTTGGAGGAGGGTCTCAAGGGTCCGCAGGCGGTCTGGGTGCGGTTGCAGGATTAGGCAGTACAGAGCTATTACCCTATCCCGAGGTGATTCATGAACAAGGAGGAGTTCCATGGCTGAAGACATCCTGAAAAAAGGGGCTATTTTACAGCGAGACAAGACCTCGTTCGCCATCGCCCCCCATATACCGGGGGGAATTATCACCGACTTTAATCAGTTACGCCGATTGGCGGATGTCGCCGAAAAATACGGTGTCAAGGCTATCAAATTAACTTCGGCGCAGCGTATGGCTCTGGTGGGGCTCCAAGAAGCAGACTTGGACCAGGTCTGGCAAGAATTAGGGATGCCTCCCGGTGCTGCTATCGGCCTGTGCGTCCGTTCGGTGAAGATCTGTCCCGGTACCACTTTCTGTCGCATTGCCTTGCAGGACGCCGTCAAGGTGGGACTGGCATTAGACAGCAAATATCATGGGTTCGAACTGCCGTATAAATTTAAGATGGGAGTCTCCGGTTGTCCCAACTCCTGCGCCGAGAGCACCATTAAAGATGTCGGCCTGGTAGGTTTTAAAAACGGTTGGCGGGTCTATGCCGGCGGTTTTGTCTCCGGCATCAAGCCCCGACTGGCCGATGTTATCGCCGACGCCCTGGACGACCAACAGGCTCTGCAACTCGTTGACCAGGTCATCGAATGGTATGCCCAGGCCGGGAAGAAAAAGCGCCTCGGCAAAATTATCGACGAAGTCGGCTTGGACCGATTTAAGCAAGACCTTGGTCTGTCATAGAGGAGGCAGCTTTCCCTCCTGCCAATTTTCGGTCAGGAGCTTGTCATCTCTGCCATACTGTGATACATTTTAAATTTAGATGGTGGGCGTAGCTCAGTGGCAGAGCACCGGGTTGTGGCCCCGGTGGCCGCGGGTTCAAATCCCGTCGCTCACCCCAAGGATTTTAAAGGGTTGGCTGATTATGGCCAGCCCTTTGTTTTTTGTTTCCAACCGCATTTCCAACCTGTCATGGCAAAAAAAGTTTTTTTCAGCATCTCAGGCCACCCTGATCATGTGTGTGTTGGAGAGTTCTGGTAGGACGGACCGAGAAGCTATCTCCTTTCGACTGCCTATGTTCTGGTGAACCTTGCTTGCTGTAATAAGCGCGGCAGTCCGCCCCTGACGCCATTCCTCTTGGGCGCTGATATTTCGTACTGTAGCTTTTTTATCCATAAAACCAGTCGTCGAAGGGACCAGTTCCTTTGTCACAGACTCTTCCCTATCTCGTGCTATCTCAGCGGGTAAATGGACTACCCTGGACTTGCCGCCTACCGCCTACCGTCCTTGGGGGAGAGGGAAGGGAGCCAGGCGGGCCGCCTGCTTGCCTCCGCCTACCCACCCTGCTATTACCCGAAACCGCCAACCCGGAGACTGGGACTCCTATCCCCCCCTCTATCAATACCTGGCACGGAAATTTTTTGGAAAATCGGTTTTATCCACTGGAGTATCCGGAGATTATCAGTAAAACGCAAAATTCCAGGTTGCCCCTGAACAAATTCAATCGGTTAGATACGAAAAATCACCACCCTGTAGTGTCGGCATATAATATTATATATATATAATATCTTTATATATTGACAAACTAAGCTACCATGCTATAGTGGCGTCATGTACTTGCGGACGACCACTCGAAAACGGGGCGATAAGATTTATCAGTCCCTCCACATCGTCGAATCTTACCGGACTAAAGAGGGCAAAGTTCGGCAGCGGATTCTGGTTAACTTCGGCTCGGCTTCGCAATACTCCTCTGAACAAATCCAAGAAATTATCGCAGGATTGAAAATATTCTTTAAACTCGAAGAAGCAAAGCCGCAAGAGAGCATCCCTCCTACGGGTAGCCTGGATTTCGGCTCTATTTATACCATCTTCCGCCTCTGGGAGGAGATGGACTGGACCCAGGTTTTCAAAAAATTCCTCCAGGGTAGGCAGTTCGAGTTCGATGTCATTGCCAACCTCAAAGTTATGGTAGCCAAGCGTCTCTTAGATCCCATGGCCAAACTCCACCTCTTGGATTGGCTCGAGGGGGTGCACCTTCCCGGTATCGACCGGCAGCAGGTTGATTATAATCACTTGTTACGCTCTTTGGACTTTCTCATTGAACACAAAGCAGAATTGGAGCCCAAACTGGCCTGGCCGATCCTGACCCTCTTCGACGCACCCCTGGACTTGGTTTTTTACGACCTGACCTCGTGCTATTGTGAGATTGAGCGAGCGGATAAGGTCCGAAATCCCTCCTCCCAATCGGATAAACCGACGTTGCAAAATTACGGCTATGATCGGGACCATTCCGGTTGCCCTCAGGTAGTGCTGGGACTGGTCATGACCAAAGATGGTATTCCTCTCTGTCATCAGGTGTTTCCTGGAGAAACCACTGATAAAGCGATCTTCCGGAAAGTTATTCTCGATGTCAAAGCCCGCTTCCCGGTGCAACGCTGCGTCGTGGTCAGTGATCGGGGACTGCTCAGCCAAGACAACCTGGCGGTCCTGGGCGAAGCTCAGCTGGATTATATCGTCGCCCGGCCTTTGAGGCATAATCTCATCTCCCGGCAGGCCATCCAGGCCACGGCTCAGGATGTTCAGGCACAAATCAAACGGTGGAAGAGTGATGGCACCCCCCTGGAGGAGCAAGAATGTTTCCGGGAAGTCACCCTTGACGGCCGCCGCTTTGTCGTGGCCTATAAGGCCGAAATTGCCCGGCAGACCAAAAAAACCCGACAGCGGAAACTGGCCGTAGCCACGGAGTATATCCGGGGTCGCTTGGCTCGCTTGCAGAACCAGGAAACCGGCTTGCACATGCCGGGGAAGACTCTCACTCATCCGGAAACCCTGGTTCATCTCCACGACTATCTGAAAAAACGGCAACTGAGCCGCTATTATCAACTCAGGCTTGACCAACAGGGCCGGGTGGCCTGTGATCCGGATGAGGAAAATCGCCGCTGGGAACTGCTCATCGACGGCAAACTCCTCTTGGAAACCACCAACAAAACGCTGTCACCAGCAGAGGTCGTCCACCAATACAAAGAACTTCAGGATATCGAACGGTGTTTCCGCACCCTGAAAAGCTCCTTGGATATCCGCCCGGTGTACCATTGGGTGGACCGCCGCATCCGGGCTCATATATTCCTCTGCATCATGGCTTTGCAACTGCACCGCCTCATGCGGAGTCGTTTGCTTGAAGCCAAAATATTTACTTCGCCGGAAAGGGCGTTAGAAAAACTCGCTTTACAAAGGACGGTGCAGGCTGAAATTGATGGGAAAAATTTCGAAGGCCTTATTCCACCCACACCGGAACAACTTGATCTCTTTAAAGCCCTAGGAGTGCCCACGCCTCATCACCAAAATCTTCAAGACCCAATGATGTAGTGATGACAAAAAAACTCAATGGACTGATATTACTATAATTTATAGTCTTGACTGATAATCTCCGGGAGTATACGGATTTGGAGCAAGAAAAAAGCAAACCTGAACATTGCGTATGAAACTACGCCTGTATCGTCGCATTCAATAAGTCTTGATATTATTCTGCTTGATATTGATAGCAATTAACCTTTGGTCATCACCATCCAAATTAAAGCGGCACCCAATGAACTAATAACACCCAGAACGATAGTTGACAAACCCAATCTCAACTGCCGATGTAGAGGTTGGGGCAAACCAGAAAACTCAATTACAGGTAACAACCAGCGAACTGTGTTAAAAGCAATGCGGAAAACTGATAAGGAAAATAAAAATGTAAAGATAAATCCTGCCAGTTTTTTCAATACAATTCCATTTATTAATTCACCTATGAGGCTTGCTGCAGCAAGTGCTGCGGGAAGGCCTATAATAATAAGCAAAATATCATAGGTATAACGGGAATGGAGCCACGAACTCTTGACCCGCCCATGCCTAAGTGTTGCTTTCATCTTGTCGTATATACCTGACACCCATATGGAATCATTGCCAGCTACCTGAATGATACTGTCATTTTGAGTTTGCAATATCGATGGGTTTGGAAAATCAAAAATGGGGGGCTTGGTAAAATCTAATCGAACCGTTGCCCGGTTTGGTGCGACCATGTTGCGTTTCCATGAATAAAAATTGCCAATGTTAAATTCGACGGAAGCCAATGGCTTGGGAAGACGGCCCTCATCGAGAATCGCCGGATCGATCGACATTATCTGCTCCCCATAAAGACCTTTTGCAACAATCGTCACGGAATAGAGAGCCCTGATATTTGGGTAATCGAGTCCTTGAGAGGGCACTTTGGCCGCTGACGGCGCAGTTGATAGTTGCGCTTGTTGGGCTAATTCAAGGCGGGCAGCTTCATCGCTACCGCTACTAAGCTCACGATGGATTCTTCGCAGGATGTCAATATCCACCACACATGATTGAACATGAGTTTGCTTTTCAAAGAAGGCCACCATGGCAGGAGCGTCGGAGATTTTGGCACTTACGATCTGACCTGCCGGGATTTCTTGCTTGAAAGCCAGAAAGGTCCCGGCTGTGCCCTGTTCCGTTGACCAACTTCCTGTCATGCTCCCATCAGGCTGGATTGTTCCTGTCATTTTTCCCGGAGAAACCCGGGCTAATTCAGGAAATCCTCGTGGCTTTACTTCAAAATCCAGTTGATTTTCATATACTTGACCAACGCAGTCATAAATAAAAAGGCCGTTGTTAAAATCTGTTAGGTGAACCAATCCAGAAAGTTGGCCGTCCCGTTCCTCTAAATTTAATATAAAACTGCCAACATTGGTTCCCGATATGGTTCCCACCCAAGTTCCTGAAAGGAAGTTCATTTTCAAAGCTCCCATAAAAATATAACTTCATAAGACTGCTAATGATTCTTGTTATTCACATTGCCCTAACGATGTTTAGTTGCCAAGGGGAGATTGAAGCAAAGGTAAGCCAATAATATTTCATGATATAATCAATAAGATGCTTTTTCATTTATCTTTGCCCTGCATCTGTTATAAGATTGGATTAAAACCCGGCAAAACAGCAATGAGAACCAATGGGCGCTGGTTTCCCGAGACAGCGCCGTCGGCGCCTTTATAACAACACAGAGGTAACACGCTTTGGCCAACAAATTGGATGCCCCGGCCCTGGAGTCCTGGCTGTGGGAGGCGGCCTGTCAGATTCGGGGGCCGTTGGACGCCCCTAAGTTCAAGGACTATATCCTGCCGTTCATCTTTTTGAAGCGGCTCTCTGATGTCTTTGACGACGAAGTTGAGCATCTGGCTCATGATTTTGGCGACCGTAAGATTGCCGCCACTCTGGTGGACCAGGACCATAAGCTGGTGCGCTTTTACATGCCCAAGGCAGCCCGTTGGCCCCATATCGCCACCATCACAACCGGTTTGGGACAGGCTCTTACCGATGCGGTGCGGGCTGTGGCCCGGGAAAATCCCAAGCTATCAGGCGTGATCGATATTACTGACTTCAATGCCACTGCCGCTGGGCAGCGTATCGTCGATGACAGCCGCTTGGCGGCCCTGGTGCAGGTGCTCAATAATCCTAACTATCGCCTGGGGCTGGAGGATGTGGAGCCCGACATCCTGGGCCGGGCCTATGAATACCTGCTGCGGAAATTCGCTGAGGGTCAAGGCCAGAGCGCCGGGGAATTTTATACGCCCCTGGAGGTGGGCATCGTCATGGCCCGCATCCTGGAACCGCAGCCGGGCATGACCGTTTGTGACCCCTGTTGCGGTTCCGGGGGCCTGCTCATCAAGTGTCACCTGCGGCTTTTGGAGACCAAAGGTGAGAAGCACAACGGGCGGCTCAAACTCCCACCCGCCATCGCCCCTCTGCAGCTTTATGGCCAGGAAATCAACTCTGTAACTTTTGCCATGGCCCGCATGAACGCCTTTATCCATGATATGGAGGCCGACATCGCCCTGGGCGACACCATGCACCGCCCGGCTTTTACCGAGGGCGACGGGCGGCTGCGGCACTTCGCCCTGGTGACCGCCAATCCCATGTGGAACCAGAAGTTCGGTGCCGCCACCTATGAGAACGACACCTATGAACGGTTCGGGCGTGGGGTGCCACCCTCTTCCAGCGCCGACTGGGGCTGGGTGCAGCACATGACGGCGATCCTGTCGGACTCGGGCCGGATGGCCGTGGTCTTGGATACCGGGGCCGTGAGCCGGGGCAGTGGCAACACCGGCTCCAACAAAGAGCGGGACATCAGGAAGAAGTTCGTGGAAGAGGATCGCATAGAGGCGGTGCTGCTCCTACCTGAGAATTTGTTCTACAACACCACGGCGCCGGGCATTGTCATGGTTCTCAACTGCCGCAAGCGCCATCCCGGCGAAATTTTGTTGATCAATGCCAGCAAGCTCTTTGCCAAGGGCCGACCTAAGAACTATCTGGAAGAGGCCCACCTGGAGCAGATCGCCCAGGTATATCAAGATTGGCAAGCCAAAGAGAGCCTTGCTACCGTTATCACCAAAGCTGAAGCAGCCCGGAACGATTATAACCTCTCCCCCAGCCGGTATGTCTCCACCGGCGTCGAGAGCGAAGTGCTCCCCCTGGATGAGGCCGTGGTGTTATTGGCCGAGGCCGAAGAAGAGCGGGCCGAGGCCGACCGGCAGTTGGACGAGATTTTGAAAAAGCTCGGGTTTATAGGCTGGCGGAGTGGCTAAGATCACTCTTTATTGTTGTAAAGAGCAATAAAGAAATTTATATTGTCGATTAGTGGGCTTTTTCGATAATAAAATTATTTCAATTATCGGAAACGATAATACAGATGCCAAAACAGACACAACGCACCGGTCAATATATTCTGCAATCGGGAGGCTACCGTGCCTTTATTCCCAAAGGTTTGCCCCCCCAGCCGCCTATTCGCATTGATCCTGATTTATGGGCGATCTTATCTAAAGCTGACCGGGCCTTGGGGAGGTTGGACGGGGCCACAGAAACCTTACCGAATCCGGAACTCTTTGTCGCCATGTATGTCCGTAAAGAGGCGGTGCTATCCAGTCAGATAGAAGGGACACAGGCATCGTTACTGGACGTCCTGGAATTTGAATTTCAGGCTTTGGAGCCGGACCACCCTCAAGATGTGGCCGAAGTCGTGAATTATATTGCCGCTATGAATTTCGGTCTGGAAAGATTGCAGGAGTTGCCTTTATCCCTTCGTCTGATCAGGGAGATTCATGCGAAGCTTTTGGAAGGTGTAAGAGGTGGTGAAAGAAATCCGGGAGAATTTCGGCGCAGCCAAAACTGGATTGGCATACCAGGGTTAAATGGCCTGACTACAGCCAGCTTTGTGCCGCCCCCGGTCCAGGAGATGCAAGAGGCTTTGCATAACCTGGAAAACTTTTTCTATGATTCCACGCCGATGCCCATGCTTGTCAAGGTTGGACTCATCCACGCCCAGTTCGAAACCATCCATCCTTTCATCGACGGCAACGGCAGGATGGGACGTTTGCTGATCACCTTCCTGCTCTGTAAGGAGGGGGTCTTAAAACGCCCGCTGCTCTATTTGTCCTATTACTTTAAACGACATCGGGGCGCTTATTATGAGAGATTGCAAGCCACCCGTGATAAGGGGGACTTAGAAGGCTGGCTGAAGTTTTTTCTCCAAGGGGTCTACGAAGTGGCCCAGGAGGCCACGGAAACTGCCCGTAAAATCGTCAATCTGCGGGAAGACCACCGAAATCTCGTCACCCACTCTCTGGGACGCAGTGCCGCTAAGGCCCTGGCTTTGCTGGAGGCCTTGTATTACCAACCCGTCATTTCGGTGCAAGCTGCCATGGCTACTACCGCATTAACTTACGGCAATGCCAACCGGGTGGTGAATCAGTTGGTAAAATTGGGGCTCATGGAAGAAACGACCGGCCAGAAGCGGCATCGCCGGTTTATTTACACCCCCTACTTATCCCTGTTCAAAGATGCTGATCAAGAATAGCTGGAAAACGCCGGACCCCCCGGAAGAGGCTGATAAGGAGCGGGCTGAGGCTGATCGGCAATTAGATGAGGTGTTGGTCAAGCTCGGATTTGTGGCGTGGCGTAGTGGTTGAGGAACTTAAAAATTATTCTCAATTGCCAAAAGAATGGCAACTGGTCAAATTAGGAGATTTGGCCACAAGAATGTTTGGAGGCGGAACCCCATCAACTAAAAAACCTGAGTTCTGGGATGGGGATCAACCATGGACTACTTCTGCAGTTATTCAAAAAGACGACATTTACCTTGACCGCTATCAGCGATGTATTACCGAGGAAGGACTTGTCAATTCTTCTTCAAACATGGTGCCTAAAGGCGGTATTTTAATCGGAACAAGGGTTGGCGTTGGCAAAGCTGTCGTAGCAACTTTTGATATAGCCATTAGCCAGGACTTAACAGGTTTTATACCAGTTTCCGACGTTGAGCCAGGGTTCCTTGTTCTAAGTTTAAAACAGCAATCCATCCAAAATGGTTTGAAGATAATAAGCGTGGGGCTACCATTAAAGGGGTGCCACGAACTGATGTTGCCAACCTGGATATTCCGCTCCCCCCCCTCCCCGAACAACAAGCCATTGCCCACGTCCTGCGCACCGTGCAGCGGGCAAAGGAGGCCACCGAAAAGGTTATCGCCGCCGCCCGGCAGCTCAAGCAAAGCCTCATGCGGCACCTGTTCACTTACGGCCCCGTGTCCTTCCACGAAGTCAAAAAGGCGAAGTTGCAGGAGACGGAGATCGGATTAATGCCAAAAGAATGGAAAGTTACTAACTTAGGGAGTCTGACTGAAATTAAAATGGGTAGTTCTCCAAATAGCTCTACTTATAACACTATTGGAAATGGTGTCCCTTTAGTAAATGGTCCTGCCGAATATGGAAAAATATATCCAATTATTGTTAAGTGGACAACCTCACCTACTCGGTTATGTAAACCCGGTGATATTATTGTGTGTGTTCGTGGAAATACCACTGGCCGTTTGAATCTTGCTGACCGAGAACTTTGCATTGGACGAGGAGTTGCAGCAATTTCAGCTTTACAAGAAAAAAGTGATAGCTTTTTTATTTGGTATCTACTTGAAAAAATATCTCCAAAAATCATTAGTGTCCGGCACAATAATTGAGTAAGTCCATCTGGTTATTTATGGAGGTAGGTGGACGTTTTTTTGGACAAATGGTTTCCCAAAGTGAACGTCGTTCCATCAATGTGGCTTGAATGAGTCGAGACAATTCTAAGATGCCGATATTTATGGTGCTTTTGATTTTTAACCAGATGAGCAGCAAATAGGCTATTAAAGCAGTCCAGATTTGAATTAAGACGGCATTTCGGAAAGTGCCATAAAAGGTTTTGATTTTCAGATTCTGTTTGACCCACTTGAAAAAAAGCTCTATCTGCCAACGTTGCCGGTAAAGATCTGCGATGGCGAGGGCAGACAGGTCAAAGCGATTGGTTAAAAAGACATATTCTTTGCCAGTTTCAGGGTCTCGGTAGTGCACCCGGCGCAGGGTGCCTTGATAGCTATGAAGACCATGCTCGGAGTTCAAACGGATGATTTGGTCAGTTAGAACCCTGTCAGGAGCGGGATTTTTCAACGTTTCGATGACCTCGAAGCAGGCATTGGATTTCAGGGGTATGGTTACCCCTAAAGTCAAGACAAAAAATTTCAAAATTAAGCTTTTTCCAACTTTTTAATGTGCTTTTGTGATATCGCCGATTATTATGTAATTATCCTAAGTTAGCCCCAGAATAAATCTCTGCCGGGGTCGAGTAATTGAGAGCTTGATGAGGCCTCTCGTGGTTGTAAAGATTAAAGTAGTTTTTTAGGCCCGTGACTGCCTCCCTTACTGTGCTGTAGTCCTTTAAATACACCTCCTCGTACTTGACGAACCGGAATGTGTCAATGATTTTGAGACACCCGGGTTCTATAATTAGTGTATCTCTGTTAGGCTTCCCTCCTTGCTCTTGATGGGGGGATTTATCCAGACGGCCTCGGGTAGGGGGAGAGCGACTGGAGGTTTGCGGACAAAGCGTTCCGGATGCATGACATAGGCTGCTTGGAGTACTTTCTGCCGGGCGGCCCGAACACCGTCAGCGAGGCCGTAATGCACGGTCTCCGGAGTCAGCAAGGAGATGCTGCTATGACGATGTTCAGTGTTATACCACTCGAAAAAGGTTTGACAAAATAGCCGGCTATCTTCCAACGAGCCGAATCGTTTGGGAAAATCCGGTCGGTATTTCAGGGTCTTAAACTGGCTTTCTGAAAATGGGTTGTCGTTGGAAACATGCGGGCGGCTATGCGTCTTGGTAACTCCTAAATCTGCCAGTAATAAGGCCACTGGCTTGGACTTCATGGAGGAGCCCCGATCCGCATGGATCGTAAGTTGTCCAGGCACGATGCCCTGTTTGTCATAGGTCTCACGGATCAGCCGTTCGGCCAGAGCAGCGCTTTCCCGGTGCGCCACCATCCAGCCGACGGCATAACGGCTAAAGATATCCAGGATGACATACAGGTAAAAATAGGTCCATTTCACCGGCCCTAAAAGCTTGGTGATGTCCCAAGACCACACCTGGTTGGGGCCGGTAGCTAATAGTTCGGGCTTCTGGTAAGGCGGGTGGCGCAGCTGATTGCGTCGTTCCTTCACTTCGCCTTCCTGGTTCAGAAGGCGATACATGGTACTGGGCGAACACAGGTATTCCCCTTCATCGAGGAGAGTGGCATAGACCTCCCGAGGTGCTTTATCCACGAATCGTTCCTGATGGAGAAGATCGAGCACCGCCTGACGTTCACCCTGGTCTAAGGCTCGGTGATGCGGCAATGGGGAAGATATCTGAGCCTGGGGCCTTTGAGGAGTAAGATGGCGATAAAACGTGGCACGACTCAGTCCCAAAGCCTGGCAGGCAGTTGAAACCCCCAATTCCGGAGCAGACTGGGCGGCCGTCATGAATCGTTCTCTTCTGATTCGGGCTGGCTCAGGGGGATCCCCAGGATCTCCGAGATTTTTTTTTGGAAATCGATGATCGCCTCGGCTTTTTTCAGGCGGCGAGCCAAGCGCTCATTTTGGCGGCGCAATTGCTCGTTTTCCTGGATCAACGGGTCTTGCCGGCGAGATTTGCGGCCCCGTTTTTTTGGACTAAGCGCCTCGATGGTGCCGTTATCTCTCTGACGGCGCCAGGTAGTGAGGTTGGAGGAATAGTGCCCCTCCCGACGCAAGAGGGCGCCTAGCTGGCCGGACTCGCTTAAGGCGTCAACTTCTTGCAGAATGCGCAGCTTATATTCTGCCGTGAACCGACGCCGTATGGGTTTTTCTAACACCTCAGGATTGGGAACGAGCACAGGCTGGCAAGGGTTGGGAGCGGCCAGCTTCTTGGCAGAGGCCCCTCCACTTCGACCAGATTCGCTACGCTCACCTGGTCTCCGTTCCGGGGCCTCTGCCATCTCCTCCCTGGGGGATGTCATCATCTTTGGTGATCCGGTTTCTTTCATTTTTTTCCCTCCCCGCCCTACAGTAATTTATCACAGGGAGGGTGTCTCAGCTATATTGACACAGAGGGTCCGATCTCAATGAACGCTTTCATCGACTTGTCGAGGCGTTGGTCTTTTTTTATTTCATCCTCTACTTCCTTCTTAAAAGTATCACCAAATAAGGCGAAAAATGAATTAGCATTTTTACCTGGTTTATCTGGGTTATCTTTTTCACCCCAATTGAAATATGTATGGTATTGCATGCCGATAGCTTTCTTTTTAAAAAAATTAATAGCTTTCATGTTGTTTTTAGTTTCTTTAGTGACAAAGTCAATTAGGATCTCTTGTATTAAATGCTCGAAATAGCTTGCTGAGGATAGAACAATGACTTTTTTAAATGACTTATCGACATCACTTGAAAGAGATGGTTGAACGTTTTCGTTCAGAAATCCTACTATTGACTTATATTCTTCATTCAATAATTCAACTGGCGTCATGTTATGCTAACATCCTTTTAGCGCGTTCTATTCTATATTTTACGTTCTTTTCGCTGGCTGTATCCGATTGAGTTGCATTGATAAACCCATCGTCTTCTTTTAGCAAACTAACTTTATCAAAGTCTATATTGGCTACATTTAGAGTCTTTGCTGAGAAGGCCTTGTTGCAGCTTGCCACGAATATTGACTCATATACAGATATATTAAAACGACCTGTCTTACTGTGAAATAGGCGACCATCCGAGTGAGCAACCTTGTCTATAAAGGCCAAGAAAATACTCTTTAAGTAATTAATATTCTCAACTTGAAAATTTTTAGCTTTCAGCGAAAATTTATTAAGAAACTTGGTCATCGATGGTTTATAGTTTTCACCATCAATTAACATTGCAAATCCTCTAAGTAGTATTTCAACATCTTTCATGTTTAAATCCGGAGTCGCAGATGGTGTAAGATTTCGCCATTTTTCTTCCAGATTTAGACTATAAAGCATATCATAGAATATTGAATGAAAAAGACTGGTTCTTATTTCTTGTGGCTTTAGGTTTACTCCTCCAGAGTTAAGTCTATTAAATATTTCAAATACAATAGAATGCTCATCGTCTGGAGCATTTTGCTTTATAATAATGTTTCTAATTGTTCTAAGTTCAAAAGATGTCTTGTCTTCATCGTCTAAGGTGAAATAATTAAGATTATTAAACTTGTTGACTTTATTAGGTTGTGAAGTTGGAAGCTTAAGATTAAAATCTGTAAAAAAATCATTATTATTAATAATAGCATCCGGTATGCCTTTATTTTTATCAAAAATAACCCTTAATTCAAGCCGCTTTTCCTTTCGTGGAAATCGTTTCTTCATAAAGTAATAAATAGTCATGTATCGCTGCTGACCATCTATAACAATAAATCTATTTTTTGCTTCTTCGTATAAGAAAATCTGAGGTACTGGTATTCCAATTATTATTGACTCTATTAGCTTCGAGGCTCTCTTTATATCCCATACATAATTTCTCTGAAAGCCAGGAATTTTAACGACACCCGAGCCTATGAAATCAAATAGCGTCTTAATGTTAAAATCATTCGGCGACGTGGAGATATCATATTCAGTGAAACTGATGTCTTCAAATGAATCAGATCCATCTTCTTCGGGGTCTACCCAGATATTGTCTTCTTTTATAACGTCATTTTCCAAGATTCTTCTCCAGTATAGGTTTCAAGGTTTCGATGATCATATGGTCATATAAAGCCCAGGCTTCGTTGCCAGAACACCCCCGGGAAATTGCTTTTTTATATCCTTAAAGTTTGAATGAAGCCATGATAACAGAGGTTTCGCCGAAACAATATTCTTCTTGTTTTGGATGACCTCTAATTCTGTCAAAATTTTTGGCAAACGCTATATAATGATCTTATATCAAGCATTATTGGTAATCAAGATTATTACTTTACTTGAAATGAACCGGGGCGGCCTGTTGGAAGTTCGACAATGATGACTATTTAGGGGAAAAAATACCTGACTATTTGCCTAAGTTTGACACCTTTTAAAATAAGTAAATAAATCTACGTAATTACATTTACGACCCCTCAATCCAGGGCAGCCCATATCGGTTAAAAACCTGTTTGACCCGATGTTCGGCAATGGGCCGGTGGCCGCTCTTACGCTCGTAGGCCTGGATAAGGGACTTTTGCAGGTTGCGGAGGTAATTTTCATAAGCCTTGACGGTTCGAAAAACAGTTATCATCTCTTGTGGTAACTGCACCTTGGTTTTACCCCTTAGCCAGCTATAAAAAAGATAATTTCCTTCTGTGGGGTTTCTGACACCATGGCAAAAGCCGAACTCGGAGCAGACTGCATAGGTTCCGTCTGATTGCTGCTCCACCTTCAGAACGTCACTGGAAAGCTCTACCTCTTGTGCCCCACCCTGCACGTTATCCAGAAAATCCTCGGGAAAAATTTTAGGCCCAGACGGTAATAGCTTCTCAAGGACCTCGTCTTTTCCTCCGCTGGCGGGACTATTTAACTTTTCTGCTTCATTCACCCACTCCGGTCTGGCTTCCGGGAAAAGGGTCGGGGTCTGCTTTTCATGCTGCTGGAGTTGCTGGGCCTGGACTTGCAGAAGCGCCAAAACATCTTGAAGCTTGTGCCAATTAAATCGCACGCCCTTCTTACTGAACCCAGTGAAATTTGCTGATTCGATATACTCCCGGATATCGATATTGGGAAGAGACTGGACATCATCTGGAGGCATGATGAGGACAACAATTTCTCTGTCTCCAGTTTTGGGCAGCCGAGCAATCTCCTGTTCCTGAACGCCCGGCAATGAGGCCTGCAATTGCTGGAGGATTTTGATTAATGCAACAAGGGTATGTCCTGTGAAAGAAAGCCCGGCTTTGGTAGGGCCGCTATATTTGCCCGTCTTCACAAATTTTCTGATTTTGGCGTAGTGTTTCCCTTTATAACTCCCAATACTAAAAACCAATTCTGATGATACAGCTAATATTATAGTTCCCAGGTCTTGGTCTTCCACTGCTATCTCCATCAGGAATATATTCTATATGCCCCTTAATCCAAGTCGTTTAACTATTTCCTGAGTAAGTAAATCGGCCTGATGTTCATCATTGGTAAATTCTATAACATGTCCAAATGCTTCTTCTTTTATTTTTCTGCAATATTTTTCGTAGTTTTTAACTGCCTTAAACAGGATAAGGTTGTCTTGAGGTATGGAAATTTTATTTATACCTATTCCATGAGAATAGTAAATATATTTTGCCTCTGCAGGATTTCTTGCTTCGTACTTGAATAATTTTTTGGGTGAAGCAATAATTGATTTGAACAAAGAGTCTATCTGGAGGAACGTTCCGGGCAACTCAACTTCAAAAATACTATGTATTTCGTTATTATTTAGAAATTCCTCTGGAAATTTTTTTCCCCCTCTTGGTGCAATTACTTCTATTACCAAATTTATGAGCTCTTCATAATCAGGAATATTATTTGGCTTTCGGGGTTTTAATGGCTCTTGCTTGCCAGTTATTCTCGGTTTATCAATTAAATTATCATTTTTAATGCCAAAAAAATTTAAGACTAAATTAGTATCGCTACTATCTTTACAATGTTTTAAAACAATATTTTTTAATTCTTGATCCCCTTTTGATAACCAACTCTCTAATAATCGGTCAAAGTATTGAGTACCAAGGTCATTTCCATCTTTATTTTTCAATCTCCTTCTATAAGCATCTGCAATTGTTCGATGATTAACATTATATTTATTTGCCACAAATCTATCTGCTTTAATACGGATTTCACTAATATCATAGCCTCTATAATTATTCTTTATATATTCCAGGACATCCATGAGTTGTTTAATTATTATTGACACTCACAATCTCCCTTTAATATAGGTAGAAGGATTTAATCCAAAAATTACTATAGGATCTTTGGACATCTCACTTGTTTAGTGTCCCTTGTTTCTATTATCTCCAAGCGGCATACGCAATGAGGTCTTTGCGCATATAACCGACGACATTAACTAGGTCCTCAACATCCTGAAAACTGACATTACGGAGATGAGCTACTTGATTACGCAGTCGACGCACTCTGGAAATATATTCCCGCCATCTGGCGATTAAATCTTGTTTTTTGGAATCTGGCTGAGTGGTCAAACCGGGGAAAACCTCACCCACGTTATCCAAAATGGCAGCACCGAGTTCCCCGAAGGTAAGGTAATCGACGTAGCGCAGATAGGTCGATGATTGATCATCGGTGTCAATAAGGCCTTCTTGCCGGATCAGATGTTCAATCCGAGACCACAGGGAGTTTTTTTCCTTAAAGCTTAGCCGGTGTCGATTGATGAGCTCACTTAAACTCTCTCGCAGATCGGGCACACCCTGCTCTCTGGCCCATTGTAACAATTCTCGGTTCAAATCACTGGGAATGAATTCTTGCTCACTTTGGCGTTTTACCAAATAACCCCGTACCCTTTCCTCTCCAAGAGTGTGGAACACCGACAGCAGCACGCTTCGCAGCATACTTTCCACATCCTGTAAAAGCTGGGCCACCCGCTCGTTGGTTGCCCGCCGGAAAATAATCTCCGGTTGCAGCCCTTCGTGAATAAGCATTCTGACGGTCAGGTTACGCAACTGGTAAAATCCAGGTATGAAATTGTGAACGAGAAAACCTTGCAGACAGAAGGTCCGGAGGGCATCATCTACCTCTTCATAGAATTCCATCCTGGAACTGATGGGCTTTCCGCCCAGCCGGAAGAGCTTTAAATATTGTTGACATTTGTCAGGGAGATTCTGTAAACGTTGGCGATAGGCTTCCACAGTGGCATCCTGTTCCAGCCACTCGCTGAGGCGATCCCAAACCGACTGGTCATACAATCTTTCTCCCCAATTACCATAAAAATATTCCGTGGCGCCTTTTACCAGGGAGAGGTCATTGCCGCAGAAATCCAGCATGAGAAAAAGAATTGCCTCACCCCAGGTGCAGCTATTGGCGGAGGCAATGGCACGGTAAATCGCCAGAATCTCGTCCCGGAGCAATATTGGAAAGGAAACATGCGACTTGGGGACAGAATGCAGCCGAAAGCCGAAATCTTGATAAACGGCTCGTGAATCCAAGGGGCCGATCCAAAGACATTGAAACTCGGCCAGCCGGCGCTGTTCCTGTAAAACTCCCAGTAATTCTTTAAAATCGTCAGGTAACAATTTCGCTGTGTTATCTAGAATGACTACTTTGGGGGCGATTTTGCTTGGATCAGCAGCAAAGGTTTTTATTGCGGCAATAGTTTCTGTTACTTCTGCTTGTGAATGATTGACGAAACGGCAGATGAGTGAACGCTGATTGGCAAATTTTTCCAGAAGATGGTCTAAAAAAGTGGAAGCTCCGCAGCCTGGAGGCGCAATCAAGGCAGTATCATGCCCTTTGGCCAGGTTTTCCACAATCCGGTCAATGGTTGGACCCAGAGATAGAGGTATGACAGGAGCCTGATTCACGTTATTCCTCGGGGGTAGGGAGATGAAAACGATTAAAGGCTGACTGGGTTAAACGGGCGGCTGCCCGAGCGTCCAGAGTCCAGCGGTAATACGCTTCGGTTAGCTGCTGCCGGAGCTCTCGCAGATACCTCTCATAATTAGCCACGGTCCTGCTAATCTCGACTTTCTTATCAGGGACCTGGGCAACTTGGTGACCGGCCTGTTGGGCATAGACCAGAAATTTTCCCTCCGCTGGTGAGGCGACCGGGTGCCGGAAATCCCCGTCCTTTGCCTGCACCTCCATAAATAGAGGAATATTATTAAATAATATGGGTTCAGGTGGCAGTTCCACCGCATGCTTTATATCTGCCGCAGCAGCCGGGGAGAAAAAGTCTTCCGGAAAACGCCGGGGACCTTCCGGTATAATTTCATCCAATACTTCTTCGGCAATTTTCTGTTCCGCTTTCGCCACCCTGGTCTTGGTCTTCCTGGCCTTCTGCCGCATCTGACCTAACTGAATGCGTTCCCGCACCAATTCGCAGAGTCCTTCATAAAGCGGCTTCAAACACTGCCTGGGATCAAGGCCCATGGCTTTGAGGATTAAAGTATCTAAAGCATTTCTATCAACTTGCTTAACCTCATCAAAAATTGATTCGATTTGACGGCAGGATAATTTTTCAAAAGCTGATAATATTTCTTTTTTCTCATCTTCGCTTAATAAACGGGGATCGGGAATATGAAGATATTCATTAGCCTCTTCAACCTTTGTCGCCAGGACACCATCTCCTAAAATTACTCTCCCAACAATTTCTATAAATAAATAGCATATTGTGGAATTCAGAAATGCCGCCAAGATCATGTCAGAAATAATATTTCTGTCCGCCTTTATGAAGTAGCAAGTGGAATCAGGGATGATAGGGAGTTGGGATACTATCGTAAAATGTCTATCTGCTCGATCTTTATTCCAAAATATCTGTCCTGTTTGTGTTTCGTTATCAGGTAATGCCCACCAGCCAGGATATCGTTTTTTTAGCCATGTACCTTCGGGCCATGTCAACCCCTTAAATTCGCCAGTCTTGTATGTCTGTTTTTCTCCCCACTCAATATATCGTAAGGCACCATAATGGCCCTCCTTTTCTAACTCTTTTTTGTTTTTCCTACAAACAAAAATTCTGAGTTTAAGATCATTTGGATTTAAAAATATCGTGCTGGTTTCTTTGGGACTTTTCATAAGTGGCAACAGATATTCATCCTCAAGATTGAATTTTGCAGCAGTTTCTTGGGTTATATGGAAAAATTCATTGATTCGAGTTAACCCTCCACGTTGTAAGGCAGCAATATCTCGAAATAAACACACTTTCCCCTTAGTTATTAGATCAAAAAATACTTGTGGCGCCCGCAGATACCGACCCCATTTTACCGTTTTGCCTGTCCTCTCCACCTCCTGGCTCATCTCCCCCTGACGCAGAATGCGGATACGGAAATTATCGTTTTCTTCGGTAACCATCCCCAAGGGATAGGTTTTGCCATATTTATTTCCGGCCTTTTCCAGGTGGTGCACCAGTCCGGTTAAATGCTGCCATCGGGGCAAGGCTTCGATCACCGGGTCACCGGGAATCAAGTCATTGAGTGCCCGCTTGACTTTGACAAATCGCACCAGGTGGGCATCCCGATCTTGGGGGACGTCGCACCGCTCCAAAATCGTGACTATGGTATTGACGGCCGCCTCGGTAAACCATGGTTCGCAGCGGCTCTCCAGGATGGCCGCGATCTTGAAATACTGCAGAAAGAATTTTTGCAGCTCAAAACCATAATTGACATCCAGCCAGGCATTGGAAGTGACAATCCCCATGCGGCCGCCGGGTTTCAAGAACCGGGCGGCATGAAAGAACAGGTAAACGTAGAGATCAGCATACGTGGAAATGTGAATCTGGAGGCCATTTTTCTGGTAGTCATTGCGCTTATGACGATTCTCAGCGATATCACGCTCAAACTTTATCTGTGCATTCTGATTTTTATGGCAGAAAAGCTGAGGATAATCTTCAAACCAACCATTCAGGAGACGTCGACGGATAAAATCTAAATATCCGGCTTCATACTTTTCTATTCTATCGGCGCTGACATAGGGAAAGTTGCCAATGATGGCCTCAAACTGGGGGAAAGGTTCTTCGATGGTTTGCGGGTTATCCAGGTCCATTTTTGGGGGTGGGAAGGGAAAGCACTCTCCCGGTGTGATTCTAAAAAAATCCTGGCAGATGATCCGGGGGAAATTGCCATGTTCACTGATGCGTTGTCGGAAAAGATTGATAGTGGCCAATTCCGCCGGAAAAGGGCCGATGTCCACCCCCCAAATCTGCGAAAGGAGTTTGGTGTGGTCATGGCGGCCCAACCAGCGGAGCCGGTCATAAGCCCGGATGAGAAAGGTGCCGGTGCCGCAGGACGGATCAAGCACGGTATCATGAGGTGAACGAATGCAAAAAGCTGCAATGAAATCGCAGAGATTTTCACTGGTGAAATATTGGCCCAAACCATGCCGTTCTTCGGGTGGAATCAACCGTTCAAAGACGTTTCCCACGACATCCTGGGGCAGATGGGCAAAGTCTCGGGTATTAAAATCCCCAATGAGTTTTGCCAATTCCAAGGAGGCTTGGGAAGGCCACTGCAGCCGGTCAGGAACGTCTTCTTCAAATACGGCATGGTAATCTATGGCTAAGGCTTGAGTAAAGGCAGCTCGTAAGGTCGGCAGGACCTGGGAAGTGTCAACCCTATCCAGTTCCAGTTTCGGCAGATGGCGGGCGGAACGCCGCAGGCTTTGATAAAACAGGACTTTGCCTAAAAGACGATAAATAATCTGGCGGGCGATGGCTTGGGCAAACTCCGGATCGCTGGGAGAACCGGCAATAGCCTGTTTGACAGCCCAGGCCGAAATTTCTTTGTTGAATTGTATCTCATGCTGGAGACGTTGATGGATGGAGGCACTCACCAGGGGCAGGAGAGTATGAACCGCCTCCAATAAACGGCCCACAAAATAGGTGGCGTCTAATTGGACTAATTCCAGGGCTTCGTTTTTATGGAGACTCTCCAAATCCCGGATCAGTTCTTTACCCCGATTGAGGATAGTCAGTTTGACGGGTTCAGATTGTTGATGCTGCTCAGTGGCATCTACCTCAAACAATTCGGGATACTGCTTCACCTTTTCCAAGGAATCCCGGCTGGCGGGAATTCCAGGTTTGGGAGTGCGCCATAAGATGGCCTGTCGAAGGGTCCAGGTAAGAAAAAAAGGGGCTTTGTAGGCTCTTGCCCGGCGGCTGGCAAAATCCAGGATGGCGTGATCCTCGGCTGACAGTGATGGCAGCGTCATTAATACCATAGCCAGAGGTTCATCACCCTGGGAATGTCGCCCTTTTATCAGAACAGTAAAATAAGGCGTCTTGGTGCTGGCAATGGCATCGGCTGACTGAATCTGCTCAATGCTCAGGAGAGCATCTGCTTCGGAAGGAAAAAGAGCGAGAAACCGTTGAAATATTTCGCCTACGTGCGTATTCAAGCGCCATTCTCAGGTTGCGGCTTTAAAAATTTTACATGGGCCAGTGCGCCCATACGATCAACCGTAAATCTGACAAAATCAGGGTCACGTTTTTGCAAAGCCTTCAGAAGCTCGAAGGTGCGACCAAGCTCTAATATCTTCTTTTTTCCGGTGAGAAGCTGTATTCCAGCAAGCAACCCGACATCGGTTATGGGGGTATATCCCAATGAACTTTTCAGAATTTCCCCGGCTCGTACCAGGGCTGCCACTGCCTCGCTTTCTGAAGATTCTTGTACCGAAAATCCCCGACCGGCGGCAAAGGTCTGAAAAAAGGTCTGCTGCAGAAACACATCGGTTTCCGCGACACTTCCCCAATTTTCCAAGAGTATTTTGAAAGCTGGGGTTGTTGCATATTCATATCGGTCTTTATTAGGTTTTTGAAAAAGTCCCAGATCGCAGAATGGTTCCAGTCGGACCCTGATGGACTCTTCCCGTGCTCCCCCACCGGTATAAGGCTTGCCTTTATTTTTATCAATGCTTGCTGCGGTTTTATTTATGAGGGATAGTCGATCTCGTTCTTCAATGGTGAGACTTCGCTGCGAAAAATCTTTGACGATATTCCGCAAGATATCCGGCAGGAATTCTCCAGCTAGCCTTTCGTTAAAACTGTCTGCGTTCACGTTCAGGAGTTTGTTAAATAATGGTAAGATGACCTCGGCGTCATTGTCGATAAAACAATAGAGGAGGAGTATAGCCTGAGCATCTGATAGACGCATGGGATTACAGGCTGAATTATATTCCTGAAAAGCATCCTGTTCTTTTTTGGGAGTGAGGGCAAGCAGAACCAGGCTGCGTGTCAGAGCGGAGTAGGTTCCTTTTTTGATCAACTCCAGGGAAGTGCCCAAATAAGGATAGCGTTGCCAGTTGGCTTCAACTAGCTTACCGGTGCGAGATGGGAGATCGTTATCAGCAAGGTAGAGGTCCTGAATCTCCATAGCTATTTGAGCGTTATTGGCGCCGTTTAAGACTGCTTTTCTTAATTCCTTATAGGTGCCGTCGGTTAGACGAAGCTTGACATATTTTTGAATATGGTCTTCGAGGGGGGGAGATATTCTAATTTTTTTGGTAACCCTGTCGATCAAACGCTTGCCAAGAGAAAATAAATTACTGGTTTCGGTCTCGTTGACCAGGGCGCAGAGGGGCTTTAGGTATCCCAGCCTTTGCATCGTGCGACCGGCTGTATCCAATACCCTGATTCTGCCTGCCATTAAAAACCTCCGTGGACGCTAATACGGGGTCGCACATCCATAACAAAGGCTCGCTCGGTTTCCGTGTTGGAAACTACTGCCTGGCCCACATCGAGACTACGTAGCAGTTGACTGAAATCAAGAACCGAGTTGGCGTATTTTACTTCCTCGGGAAGGTTGGACTTTATATTTTTCCGAATATAATCTATATCTCCCTGAACAGTTAATTTGTGCACTATCAGGGTATCAACTTGAGCTAAGATTCTCGGGTCTATGGCGGTTGGCTGCTGAGTGGCCACCATAAAAGATAGGCCGTAGTTCCGGCCCTCTCTTACATACTTGACAATAATATCTGTGGCAGAGGTGCGCCTTTCCGCAGGCAAGATATTTTGGGCTTCATCAATGCACACCCAGGTTGAGGGCACAGAATTAGCAAGCACTTCTTGGAGATCGGCTTTTTCTTGGTTAGTTATATTTTCTAAAATTTTAAGGTGCTTCTCGGCCTCCGAAGCTTTAACTCTCAAAGCAATCAAACGCCGCAGAAGAGCTGACATCACGATAAGCCGCAACTCATCGGACATCTTATTCATAACGATAACGCTCATGCGGCCAGGTTTTAAAAACTCCTGCAAAGTGGTGCCTTGATGTTCAAAGAGAGGGTTGCGCCGATAAGTCATAAGTTGTTGCAGCACTGCCCTCAGAGTTTCACCCTGATAGGCAGTATTGAGTTCAACGTCGTTTTTTACACATGAGATGAGCTCTTCAATGGAATATTGGGGTTTTGGTTTATACCGTCGGTTATTGTCGCTCCAACCCTCAAGAGTTACCTTGATATAGGCATCATTTAAAAGCTGCCCCATCCTATCCTGATAAATATCCAACCCTAAAAGATAGCCCCAGTCTTCCGCCGCAAAGTCGGAGCAATCGACGGAGAATTCTAAGTGATCGGCAGGAGTGCCAGAGGTCCGGGTCCCTTTCGGAATCCAAATGGCGATGTCTAACGGTTCCGGCTTAACGGGCCAGCCCCGACGCAGGGCGAATTGTTCTTTTAAAATTTCTTTCTGGCTGTCTTCCTTTAAGAGGATGCTCATCCATTGGAATACGCCTAACGTGTCAAAAAGTAGGATGGATTTATTTCGGGGATTGCTGGCAATGGTGGATTCATGGTGTTGAGTGCACAGACCCTCCAAAAGGGTCCCCAAAGTATATGATTTCCCGGACCCCCGTTTGCCAAACAGAGCCACCACATGAGCCATGTCAGTGTCGAACCGGACATCTGTCAAAGCTCCGGCCTCCCCCAGCCTCCCGAGATAAACCCAGCTCTTACTTTCGAATTGAGGAGTACCGGCATATCCCGGCGAGGATCGAAAAACTTTCGGCTTGGTGGTAAACTTTTTCATCATCTTGTCCCGAGTTAACCAAAGATGATCGGTGCAATTTCATTGACAATGTGATCATCAATGACTTTCTCTTGGGCGTCCCATGCCGCAATAGCACACTCATTAATGGTTCTGATGATATTCCGTGGGGTTGATTTGATTACATCCTGACAAGCATAATCGCATAAGAGCTCAAAAGCGCTGGCAGTGAAAGGATAGGTTTCGATTGTAGAAGCTAATCCTTCATCCTGGATGAGCTTGCTGGCTTTTGTAGCATCTACCAGATGCTGTAACATTTCCTTCACAAAATTTTGCACATTTGCCGGTGCCGCCAGAGTTTCCAGCTCAATTAAATTCATTGCGCTCATTCTGGAAACCACATCGTCCCGGATTAAAACTCGGGGGGCATCATCTCGGGTGTCGGCCTTAAATCCTATAATATAACCGACTGAGGAGTTTGCATTATCAGCCAGTTTACGAATATATTGATGCCACGACTCGGCGGCGTCCCCTTCCCGGACATTTTGCAATTCTTCCATTTCATCGATAAATAAAATCAGGGCTTCCCCAACGGCTTTGGCAAGATTCCCGCAGGCTTGCAGGGCTGCCACCATATCGCCCACCCCTACTTCGCCGAGATTACGGGTCACCTTGATTTCTTGCAGTTCCTTGGCAGCCAACTTCTGCCCGGTTAGCCATCTCCAGGCCGTAAAGCCTAAATCACCCCCGCCCCTCAATTGGTAAAAAGTTTGGAATATATTCGGATCACCGGTTAATTTTGATATTTCTTGCTCGAATTTGGCAGATTTACCATAAAGACTATCTAGCCATTTTTGCACGGCTTGCATGCCGAGAGCTTCCATATTTTGCAGATGCCAACTTGCGGCAGTTGATTTGCTCTGCATTTCGATGTCAAGATGAACCGTATGTGGAATTCCTTTGCACGATGCCGGTTTACTTGTTTTGAGCCAGTAGGAGAGATAATAAAGCGTTTGGGTTTTGCCGCAGCCATAAGGCCCCCAGACCATCATTTTAGGCACCTGAGGATCAATAAAGGCTCTTTTTATCTGGTTGTGCATCCGTTCCGCTAGTTGTTTGCGGCCAAAATAAAACTGGGCATCCGAGGGATTAATCTTGGGATCAATGGTAAAACTTTCTCTTTGACTCAAGCAGAACCAATCTTTAAATTCCATGACTTAATTCCCCCTAACTTTTATTGGCTGAATAAGCTTGCTGGCTTTGAGTGTCCGCAAGCTAACTGATACCCAGTATTCGAGCTGTCGTAAGATTTCTTTACCTGGCCCTTCGCTAGAAACCAACATTGCCACCTCGATGTTTGCTGCTCTTGCCCTGCCGGTTAAGTTTCCTGAGCCGAAAAGGGCGAATGATTCGGATTCTTTTTTTGCTATGGCGATGTAGACCTTAGCGTGGATGAACTGATTATAGCGAATCTCTATCCACGGGCTATTGAGAAGGACCTCCATAGCCGTGGAATGGTAATCCTCAACCGGGGTTCGAGTAATTAAATAAGTAGGTATTTGACTATATTCAATTTTAGTTCGCAAATCTGCCAGAGAAAAGCGGTTTTCCTGCATCGCCGCTATAAATGGCGAAACTATATAGAGGCATCTTAACGGGGCATTGCGAATAAACAGCCTTTCGAGAAATCTTTCCACCGCCCGTTCAGTAATGAGTTCGACATGCCTCTTTATTAATATATTCTTAGCGATAGCCATCGCAGAGAGAAAACAGCCCCGTTTTAGGTACCCAATTTATCACAATATTCAGATCAGGGTTGGCCAGTAATCAAAGTTTACCTGTTCTTAAAATTTATATATACCCTAAATCGCTTAAAAAGCTAAGATGAAACGGGTTGGCCGGATTGAGGTAAGAAATTCCCGAAACCGCAATTTTGCCGAGCCCAATATATTACCGGATAAAGGATTGCAATACCGCTATCATGCATTTTCTAAATCAATGATGATCTGGTGCAGTAAGGCGCAACATTTCTCATGGCTTCTCTCAGCTAGGGCAGAACCCAATGAGGTCAGGAATGTTAGATAATAAATTCCTATATTACTTATGCCATGAACGAGTTATCTTGGTCAATGAATATAAACCTGAGCCTTGAGTACCTAAGGAATTGACTGGTGTGATCTTGGAATACCTAAATGCTCTTCTTGAAACCCAAAATTATTTTAAAAGTTTCCTCTGCAACCTATACCTCAATCGATAATCCCCATCATATACCTTATCACCATCCGTTCGAAATTTTAACCGGTAATCCCGGTCATAAACTTTCCCATCATCAACTCGGTATTGCAGTTTATAATCCCGGTCGTAAATTTTCTTGCCATCAATGCTATATTGCTGACGGTAATCCCGATCATAGACTTTATCTCCCCGGATACGGTATTGGAGCCGGTAATTGTCGTCATAGACGTCTATATCTTCGGCCCAAGCCGCAGGGCAACTCAAAGACATAAGAACCAGCATAATCAAAATCAATCTGGTCATATGAGCAATCATATTTAATTGGTTATCAATCAAGCCAAACATTTTTACCACCTTACCCGTCATCTCAAAATAGAATTGCGTCTCCCGGAAGCCCGGCGCATTGGCCTTTCATTATTGCCGGTTCTCCGACCATTCTCTTTCTTGAAAAGGCTCAATTGTAAAATATCCTGCTCGAACTCCAGACCGGCCCCAACCATAGTTTCGGATTCAAGGCGAATATCCCAACCCAGGGAAACAGATTTTCTTTTGTCCATATTAGCCCCAGCCGCGCCTGCCAGAAATTCCGTGATTGAATTGGGAGAAAGAGGAGGATACTCCTTTGATATATCATCGGCTGTCTCCAGAGCATCCATGACATAACTGGTGACTAATTTATGGTAGAGGAGTTGGAATTTATCATGTTGCCCCAAAAATTCGACCCCTGCTATATTGCCGTCAATAAACACCGCCAGGCCCAATTGCTTGTCCACAGGAGAAAAGTTTTTCAGATAATCTTTGTTAGTATCTTTTTTGGCTTCAAAGAGGTCGGATAAGGCTCCAGTGGGAGAAGGTGGCACATGACTTCTTTCAAATTTGAGACTGATTTCCTCCCAAATCTCTCCCTGGTCGGAAGCGAAAGAACCAGACTCACGCACCCGGTTATGTACCGACTGAGTTTTTTTCTTCCGCAAATCAGCACTCATAGTCCTGTTAGCGCTGCTGAATTCCCGGCTTTTATACGACCACCGACCCTGTTCAATACAAGATACCGGGATTAAAGTCTCTGAGTTAGGAGCCAATAAAATCGTCACGTTCAAGACCCGGTTCTGTTTAGCACCTACCAGTTCCTCACCATCCAGTAATAAAATTTTCTGGCTGGAATTATTGACTACTTTTAATTCGGGAACCTGGCCAGTTTCATCGATTTCAGTGATGACCAAGTTTCTCTGGGCCAGAGCTTCATCCAGGGTGATAAATTCCAAATTAGCCGACTGGTCAGCCAACAAGGGGAATACCGCCATATTTTTATAGAACTGCTCCGGGCCTACTGATATATCGGCTAAAAATGTCGCCAAATTATTTTCCATGTCTCGATACCTCCTAATCTTTTCAAGATAACAAAGTCTCAATAATTAGCCCTAATCTCCAATTCAGTTCCCTGATAGAACTCTCCATAGTGTTTTAAGGCGCATTCTGGGCAGAAGGCATGGGTAAAGAGCACGTCTTGATAATCCTCCTGATATTCGCTTCTCTCATGCCAATTGCCTTTTTCATCCCTGATTTTATGGCAGAAACAGCAAGTGGGGAGGATGACCGTGGATTTTTCTGACCGCAGACAATCTGTTGAATATGTGATTATCGTTTCCTTTTCCGATGTCGATGAATAGATATCTAGTAGCCAACATACTAATATTGCTAATGCGCCAATTATGCCATATATGACAATCTCCATATCCTTTAGCCTTTCTCCTATCTATGTCTTCTTGTTTTTAATCCGCAGTCAGCCAATAGCCCTTGAATTTTTCAGACTATCAACCCCTTTCTCATTGTCGATGAATAGATTATACTTAATGGAAAAGTCAACCGTTGACTTTATGCTGGGGTATGCTAAAAAATAATTATGAATGAGAAGAGAAAACCAACCTATCCGGCAGCATTGAATATGGCCAAGTTGATATATACCCTGGCTACTCAAGGTCGTTCCCTCAACCTGGAAGACATCCTGAGAATTCTTGACATCTCCGAAAGGACGGTCAGGCGGTATCTAAAGGCCATTAATGAATTTCTCACTAACCGTCAGGGGGAGCCTCTGATTAAGGTCATTAAGACAGGCGGTATTGAACGCTGGCGCTTAAATGAAACCATGCCTTTGGAAGCCACACCCTATCAATTGATGTCCCTCTACCTGGGCTCAATTCTCATGTCCTCTTTAGACCAAACAGTGGTTCGGGATGGATTGATGGATATGTTTTCTGACCTTGAAGGGACAATTCCTCTGGCGCAACGGGCTCTTTTGAAAAATTATCAGAAGAAATTTTACACCACTGGGTTTGGCAGCAGGCGTTATGAAGACATGGATGACCATATTGATATGGTTCTTCGGGGTCTGTTAAACCAGTATAAATTGGAATTACATTACCGGTCGCAAAAAGGCGAAAGGGACTATCTGGTGCAACCCTATACCCTGGTGATGCACCGGGATGCCCTTTATCTCAATGCCTGGGTGGATAGCTATGGGGAGATCCGGACATTTAGAGTTGATAATATTTTACAGGCCAAATTGACCAAAGATTATTTTGATTATCCAATTGATTATTCGCCTGAATTATTCTATGAAAAATCCTTTGGGGTGTATAAGGGGGATGATGGAAGTAGGATTACCGTGGTGATTGAATTCCCCGAAACCCTCTATGATTATGTGGCTAATCGCTCATGGATCGCCAATCAGGAAATTAGCCCCGTCCAGAATGGTAAATTTCAAATGAAGGTCGTGGTCAGCAATCTCTTTGAAATCTTTCATTGGGTCATGGGTATTGGCAGTGAAGCGAAAGTTATTGGTCCGGAAGAATTAATTGAGATGGTCAAGGGAGAGGCGCAGAAAATTCTTGGAAGTTATAATAAGATGGTCTATGAATCCATATAGAGAATTGTGTTCCTGACTCTGATGAAATTTTATCAGATATTCCAACTGGGAAAATTAGGATATTAAAAACCGTACCGAGTATGTTTTTGGGACCCTCCCCAGGGCCTTTCCTGTGTGAGACTCTGTGTGAGACTTTACCTCCAAAATCTGCCAAACAGTGAAAAACCTGCTAAAGTATGGAAAATATAGAATGAGCAATTTCAGTAAGTTGCCAATAATTGAGGAGTTTGTGAAGCTCAAGGGTTCGTATTCCTAATCCGTGTGCCGCCCGTTCGAGTCGGGCCGGGGGCACCAAGAATATCAAGGGGTTAGCAACTTATCGTTGCAAACCCCTTGACCATTTTTAGCAAAGTTTCCCAAAAGTTTCCCATCGATTTTCAGGCAGGATTGGCAGCCAGATTGTTTGGCAGGTTGACTGATTCCTGGAGGTGACCGGGAGAGAGATGGGCATAGCGCATGGTCGTCTTGATGTTGAGTGGCCCAGGAGCTCTTGGATCCTTTTGCTCCGGCTAAATTCTAAAAAATATTTTTAGGTTATTGTATAAAAAAGAAGTCAAGGTAGGATTTTAAAAAGAGAACATTAAATTACAAAACAGAGGAAGCTCTCTCCCAAAGAGCTTTTGCAGCCGCCCTTATATCTTTTGCTGCGTAAATACCTCTGCCGACGATTGCGGAACAACTATAAGGTGAAGCAGCTTTAAATGCTTCTGAGATATCTCCTCCCTGGCCTTTCCCTATCCCAGGAAACATAATTCGTGGATTTGGAACCACTTCTCCGATAAGCCCAGCATATTCTTTTATTTTGTCTATTTTTGTACCAGGCACCACAAAGGTATCCACTCCAAGGTGTGCTGCATCCCGATAAATCTTCTCGGGAGCATTATCAGCGATATAGCCTCCTTCTGAAGCCAGAAAACCGGGGTGGGTCATTTCTCCCCCGACAATTGGAAGAAGATTGGCCCTTCTACACCCTGCAACAGTAGCTTGTAAGGTCTTGATGCCGGCAAAGGGAAATATAATTAACCCATTTATCCCTGACTTCTTAAAACTTTCGAGAATATCCCCTCCAGAAAGCTCTGGGATGTCAGTTCCATATTTCTGGTGATCATATATTATGGGTAAATCGGTTAAGCGGCGTATTTCCTGGATAACCTTCTTAGCCCCTTCCAAGGCAAGCATTTTCACGCCTATCTTGTATGCTTGGATGAAATCTAACGAGCACGTTTCTTTAACTAGAGTTATTAATTCCCTTAAATCGCTCACGTCGCAGGCAGGAATAATCCCGTATTTATTTTGTAAGATATCCATCTTGTCCCTCAAATAACGGACAAAAGCCAATGTAATACTTTATAAGAAACATAAGCACTTATTAAATACCAAAAAGGGTTCAGTGCATGCACATAGGAAAAATCAACAGATGTTTCGAATGCTCCACCAGATATATTGAATTTTAAAATGTGACGAGGACCAGACTCTAAAACTTCCCATCTTTGAACTTTAGCTCCAGATGCTGCTGTGATTTTATATATTCCTACAACATCTTCAAAGCCTTTCCTGCCACAAAATTTGCCTACATCAAGAAATGATAGTATTTTCAATAAGATATTGTCGATGTAAAACCTTAATACCGAAATCTCTGGCAATGCTATAAACATATCTATAGAAGTGGATTTTAAGTCTTGAACATTATGATATAAAGCGACGACAGCAAAATCATCATAAGTTGAAGTAAATTCTTCTGTATCAAACTTGCAATGAACAATTAGTGGATTGGGGAGAGGGTCTTGATAGCATTTGGCGATTTGTGAAATTTCAATAGTTTTAGTTTGGTCACCTGCCCATAACAGTGCTGAATTATTAGCTTCTGATCGAAAATTAGAAATATAAAGTTGGGGAGGAAGGGCTATAATTTCGTCAAAAGTTGTATCTGATGACTTGTAGTCAAATATCTTAATTTTTAATTCATGCTCTCCTTGCCTTTTATCACTTAACGTTATATTCCATTGGACCTGGGTATACAAAGCTATGCCTTTTATGATTTAAAAGTTAACAGCCATCGCAATAATTCCCAAATTTTTAGACTCCTTAGGAATCATTTCGTAAGATGGAGGCAATTCAAAAGCGTAGCTGAGACTAATTTTTGAGTTCAGAAATTTATCCTTTGCAAGTTCATCGGATCGAATGGTATAAGCAACCGCGTGATTTACCGAGGCGCCGTTTTGTTTCAAGGCATTAGCAGCAAGCAAAACTTCATTGCCAGTCGTGCAATGATCTGAAACGATGATGGCCCGAAGGCCTCTTAGTCCCTTTTCAGGGAATCTGGCCTTGATCTTCTCGAAAGCGATTTCCTTGCGAAGCCTCACTGATAAATTGGGGAGTCTCGTTTTGATCGATAGTGCCACCGATAAGCGAATTGCCCCTACAGTCCCTCCTGATGCTTTTTCGATAAAGGCAAGAAAATCTATTGAGTTCTCTTCTTTAATCACGTTAATCATACCAGCATAGATGTCTAAAAGCATCTCAGCCTGATATGGTTCATTTAACAAATAATCCAAATCAAAATAATAATCGTCTTTCTTGCCACTACGTAAACCGTGACTGCTGGATTTAATCACCCCGGGCTTCAGGAAAAACTCGCGAGCAATCCATAATTTCTCCCGTTCAATGGCCCTTTGGGTCTTTGGGTTAATAGATCGCTTGCTCATTGGCTTTCTCCTTTCTTAACGCGGCCAGGGTTAAGGGAAATCTTGTGAAAATACTCATAAAGGCATCTTGTCAACTCGCCTAACTTGTTCGTGATTGTGTGGTTAGCTGGATCATCGGACAAAATTGTTTGAAGTGCCTCGCCCAAAGAAATAGTAAAAGTTTTTAATATATCCTCATTAAAATCGAATGAAGCATCCGTGGCCAGGTTCTCCCAAACGTCTCCAGTTATTCTCTTGGCCAAATATATAGCCAGGAAGAGCGCGTTATCAGGACTTAAAGACTGATTGGGAAGGTCCAAGTCCACAATTTCCCTGCGAAGGTCCCGAAGGGCTTCTACTTCCCCCTTAGCCATACGCCCAACAATATCCAAAAGGTCTTCCCGGCTTTTTTCCATCTTATTGGCTGTTAACCCGAGCTGGTCCTTAACTCAAATCGTTATTTAAATGATCTTTAAAATAATAATCAAAAAATTCGATGATAAGTATAGTTAAGCTCGATACCTTCATAATCGACATGATCATGGTATCATTTCGAGTAATAACTTGTTATTTTAATCACTAAGTGAAATCAAATGCAAGGTATTAATCTAGAAAATTAAAAAGCTGCCACTTTTTCCAGATACTGCCTATTTGCTATCTCCACCTCGCGTTCGGTTATCCCTCTGCGTCGTAATTCAGGTCGGATTTTTTGCAAAGTTTCTTGAATGACTGTCTGACCAGAAACCTCTAAGTAGTTCTCTCCCTTCTTAAATACGATCCTGTTGGCCAAGCAGGCGACTCTGAGTTGGGAAAGCGGATTTTGGACGCCGGAACCTTTGATCCTCTCTACACTATTTCTGATTTTCTGAAGACTCACGCCTCTATCCCTTAGTGCTTTAATAATAATTATACAAACCAAGTCCTGAAGAGTATAGCGACGCGTTTGCCCTGACTTGCGGACAGGAAGAGCGCCTGGCTTTACAAGCTTCTGCTTTTCCCACCAACGTAGTTGCCGAGCCGAGACTCCAGTCATGGCACTTACTTTATTTGTTGAAAACCCATTGTAATTAATTGTAATTTTCCATATTTGACATAATTTATTATATTATGTCAAATATTTTCACAAAAATAGTAATTTGTCAATGAAAAAAAAGTCTTATGAGAATTTATTTTTATAATAGGCAGGAGTTTAATATGAAGTAGCGATACTCTTACGGCAATAGGAGGTCAGGCCGGAGGCATCAAAGATATCAGGGGGTTGGCAACTATTTGGTTGCAGGCCCATAGATATCTTTGATAAAGTTTCCCAATAATTTTAGCCGGGATTTGTAGCCAGGTTGTTCAGCAAGTTGACGGATTCCTGGAGGTGGCCGGGGGAGAGGTGGGCATAGCGCATGTTCATCTTGATGTCGGAGTGGCCCAGGAGTTCCTGGACCGTCTTCAGGCCGGCGCCGCGCATGATCAGATGGGAGGCGAAGGTGTGGCGGAGGTCGTGGAAGCGGAAATTTTCAATCCCTGCCTTACGGCAGGCGGTGGCAAAGGATCTTTTCACGGAATTGAACCGGCGGCCTTCCCCGTCACAGAACACATAGGGAGATTTTAGTTGGTTCTGGTGCCGCAACTGTTGAAAAATTTCCACCAGCCGGCCGCTGATGGGAATATGCCGGGGATTGCCACTCTTGGTTCTGATAAGATGAATTAAACCATGGTTGATCTGCTCCCACTTGAGGCTGAGCAACTCTTCTTTGCGCATCCCGGTCAGCAGGGCGGTTTCCACAATGGGGCGCAGGTGGGGCGGGCAAACGGCCAGCAAGGCCTCGATCTCGGCCTCTGACAGAAAGCGGAGGCTGTGGTTGTTTTCTTTGAACATCAATTTCTGGCCTTTTTTAAACGGCGTGCCTTCCAGCATCCCCCACTCGACTGCCTTGTTCAGCATATGCTTCAGCACCGCCATTTCCCGGTTGACCCGGGCATCGGAGCGGGTCTCACCTCGCCAGGTGGGAGTGGCCTTGCGGGTGTTGCGGTGTTTTTCCAGATCCAGGTAGGTTATCTGGGAGAGACGCGTGGAGCCGAAGGCCTCAGTCAAGGTCTGGACAATCTGTTTCTTGAAATTGTGAAATGACTTTTGCTGGCGATAGATCTCCAGATAATGATCGGCCAACTCATTAAAGTTGAGCTGACTTCCCTTTTTCTTTTCGAAGATGTCCTCGTATTGATCAGCGTCAACTATTTTTTCCTGTCAACGACAATTATTTTTCCCGTTACCCCACCAGTGAAAAACTGCTAACCTCCTTGGTGTTTTTTAGATAATGGATAATGCCTGTTAGAGGGAGGAGGCGGTCCTGCAAGCCGCAGGCCGGACCAGAGCGGATTCGGCCTTTTTCTTAAAGCGTTTCTTGATCCGGCGCCCCTGGGGATCGTAGTAATCCACTTTCCAGGAGATTCCTTGTTCAGTGGTAACCTTGCGGACAGTGGCCATTGCTCTATCCTATTGAGGGAGCTTCTCTGAGGAACAATAGTTTCTTCCATGCCGGATGCTTACGTTCCTTGAGCCAGTCGTGGATCTCTCCAGGATCAAACCGGACCAGCCCCCCGAGTTTGACAAAAGGTATGTCGCCTCGCCTGACCCAAGAGTAAATGGTGGGCTTGGGAACACCCAGGTGATCCGATAACTCTGCTGGTCTCAGTAACTTTGGAAGAGTGACATTGCTATTCTCCATATTTAGTCCATCCTTTTCCAGAAATCTTTTTCCCAAGAATTTGGGTGCAGGACAATCCCTGAGAGGGATAATTCCTCTTTATCTGGGAAGGATGATACCCCTATGCGGCATAATAGTCAAGCTTAAATTACCGTATCAGTGTATTTTTTGAAAGTTTCTATGGGGAAAGATTAGAGATTCAGATATCTGCTAATTAAGATGAGAATCAGGGCCAAAAACAAGGTTATTGGCAAAAACTTGCCTTTGCCTTAAAAGAGAGATTCCTTGTGACTGAAAGAGCAAACTTTCCAATTTAAGCAAGTTCACTGGGCGCAGAATTACCTGGGCGCGATTCTGTCCTTTTATTGGGTCCAGTATTTTGATCCTGGCTTCCTTAGCGGCACTGTCTTCGGTGGGGTATAGGATGACGGCGCTTTTTACTCCGTTAAACCGGCTCAAAGCATAGATTGTTAACTGGTAAAGCATTTCCCGAGGCAGCGGCTTTTCCCATAAGTCCCGATATTTCGCATCTATAATAGCCACAAGCTGGTGGCGGTTGAAAATGAGATAGTCTGGCCTCAAGTCGGGGGGCCTGCGCCGGAGGGGATTGAATAAGGGGTCATACGCCATCATACCCTTGAGGCGGTATTCATCCACGACAGTCAGGCCATTAAGATTATCCCGTAAAAACTTGGACATTAGTTCCTGAAAGAAACGGTTCATATCAAACAAGAAGCCGGGTGCTTGCGTAGACGATGATGAGCCGTCCAAGGTTATCCCCAATCCATCCAAAAGAAGTTCGATGATCCCCCTGGCGGGTCGGTAAGCCTTAGTCATCCGGTCATCCATTCGTCGCACCAGTCGGACTGTTTCCCTGTCCAACTTAATTGGAATGATAGAGTCCTGCATGAAACTCACCAGACGTCGTAGCAAGGTTCTAAGAATACGATCTTCAGTGAGTTGAACACTGAGAAGCAGCCCCGACAGGATAAACCGATTCAAAAGTGTATTTTCCAATCTGGGATGGTGACGACAAGGTAGACGTGCCTGGCTCAATCCTCCTTGGCGCATGAGGGACTGGAAATCAATCTTTCCTCGAGGACTTTGTAAGTCGGTATGCACGGCCTCATAGCGACGGTGAAGACCACGGGAGAACAATTCCGCGACTTCGGCTGCAAGTTGATGAATCAGTAGGTCTTGGAAGGTTCGAGGGGCATAGCCGTGGGCCAATGGTAAGAACAGAGTGAGCCTTCGGAAATTATAGGCGTAACGAAGCAGGGTTAAAAGTGGCTTGACTGCCAGCTTTGGTAAGATGTTTAGGCTTATCTGGCCGAGTTTAAGGCTGCCAACGTAGGAAGTGGCACGAATAGAAAGTCCGTGCCGCAATTCCAAAATTTCTAGCTTGCCGGACTGTGTAAGCTCTGCAGCAATTCTTTTTGTAGTCGGCTCCTCAAACCCTATACCGGCTAAGGGGCTTCCGGGAATGGGCTCCAGAGTCTGCCATTCCTGGATAGAAACCGACAGCTCACTCACTCCGGGGTGCCCTCAACGGAATCATCCTCATCTCTGTCCCCGGTCTCCGTATCGCTCGGGGTCTCGGCAGCAGTAGCTTCCATGGATGTGACCACCTCTGGGCTTAGGAGTGCCTGAATAAGTTCATCCCTTCGGGTAGGTTCGAATAGTTCATGCCGGATGCGCTGTTGTTGCTCATCAACCAGTCCCGCACCCAGAATTTTGGCTAAAGTGGAGAAGTCCTCGTAACAGTATTCTTCTATTAGAGGAATTATGTCATCTTGCAAGATGCGGGTAAAGAGAGTGAAACTCGACACCGCTCGGCCTTGGTCCAAAAGATAGGAATGGCCGATTTGGAGATTACGTGCGTCCCGGCCTATATGCTCGCAAAGGCGCTGATTTAAGGCATTGAGCCAGGGTCCCAAAGGAATGTCCGCGACCAATGCCCCTTCCAAAACAGAGCTGTCGGGCATGAGTTCCACAAAGCCAAACCGCCGCCGTAGTGCCTTGTCCAGGAGAGCAATGGAGCGGTCAGCAGTGTTCATGGTGCCGATCACGAAAACATTATTCGGTACAGTAAAAGGCTGTCTCGAAAGTGGAAGAAAGATGGTTTTACCTCGTTTATCTTTTTCAAGAACAGTCAGGAGTTCCCCAAAAATTCGCGGAATATCGCCTCGGTTGATTTCATCGATGATTAAGTAAAACTTGCGATCCGATTGGTTACGAGCATCTTCACACAATTTCTTGAAAATGCCATCTTGGAGTTCAAAAGCTAAAGAACCATTTATCGCCTGAGGGCGATAGCCCTCCCAAAAGTCTTCATACCCATAAGCGGGATGAAAAGTACACATCCGGACAATGTCGTCATGGATCGATTTTCGCTGCCCATCGGTGAGTTGATCATAAGTGGCTCCAAAGCTAGCAAAAGACGCTAAGGTTAAGGTAGTTTTCACTGCCCAGTAGGTCTTGCCTGTGCCTGGGGGTCCGTAGAGGATTACCTGACCCTTCCGTTCGAGTATATCTTGGATGCGTCCGGGTATGCCTGCAAGAATTAATGGCGAAGGACGAGGGTAAGGCCTTGGAGGGGGAACCAACGGTCCAAGAAACCTGCTTTCAATTTCAATTAGATTTTCAGATTTTTTTAACTCATATACTGTGGTCCTGAGTCCCTCCTGAACGGGAGATGAATACTCACCATGCCAAAGCCATTCTACTGGGTGTCGATGGGGGGCATCCGTTTGGGATTCAAAAACGTAAGGCCCGGTGATCCGGCCCAAGCCCAAAACGCGCATTCCATCAGATGCTACCACTATGTCCCCTTCGCCAAGGCCTGCGACGAAATTGAAAATCTGCTGGGCATCACGTCCTTGAGCACGAGGGTCTCTGCCGGGGTAATGTGTGTTCAAAAGGGTACGTATCTTTTCTTTGGATGCTTGGTTGTACTCGATATCAGCAAGGGCGCCTATCTCCAACCACCCCACTGCAACACAGCTTTGGTCCTGCATTAGCTCCCAGATGCTCCCCTGGGGGTCGAGCCGTGTACCTATGCGCCAATAACGATAGGGGCGTCCGTTCCTGGCATTGAGAACCGAGGTTAAATGATTTATGGGAAAATTAAGTTCGCGAGCTATACGCTCGTATTGCCCTGCACAGGTGTATCTTCCCATGTCGGCTGCCGGCTTTTGTAGCAGTTTGATCAGGTGGAAGCGTTGATAGCTTGGCACATGGAAATCATCAAGTTTCTCGGGGAAGAGCAAACTAAAATATTTGTGCCCCCAGGCGGTGTCGTTCACTGGGTGAGCCAGGCGGTTCATATCATCCTGCAAGGTCGCATATTCAGCGTCAGTGGCGAATGCAGGGAGTTTCTCCAAAAGTCCCACACCCGCAAGTAGCTGGTCTCGATGTTTCCTGGCGATGGTGATTGCCTCGTCTAAAGAAAGCTCCCGTTGGCTGCGGGGGCTGCCAGTCGTCCATGCCCCGGTTTCCCTGCGCCTGTAGATACCGAATTTAAGAGCGCTACCCCCAGCGATGCTTCCAAAATGAGCCGTGAATTCCTCATCATTTTTGAATTCTAACCAGTAAACCAGGCTATCACGATTGCTGTGGTCATGAAGCTTTTCCAAGAGTTCCTCGCCTTCCCACCGGGAGATAACCTCAGGACCGAACTTTTGGCGAAATACCGCATAATACTCATCCAACTGAGACTTTGAAAGTAATTCCCCTGCGGCGTCCAGTTTTTGATGGACCTCTCTTAGCTCGCGAGCCAATCTCTCTGACAATATCATGTTGTTTACCGTTAGCTTTCTTAAAATCGCTGTAAATTCAATTCATTCATAGTAAGTGAGAACAATTTGCCTATTCATATTTATATTTCGATTTAAAATTTTCAAAATTAATTATCATCTTTTGATAAGTTGGCTCAGTAGAAGTAATGAGAATAGGAAATTTGTCATTAAGAATTTTTCTATAAATTGCAATTATCTTTAAACAACAATCTAAAAACCAGATTAAGTTATTGCGAAAATTAGTCTCTTTATGGTCAAAGAAGTGAACTTTTATCTCCTTATTCTCTTCATTTTTAATATCTTCAGGAAATACTATAGACCCAGAGAAATAATTAATATTTGGATGAGCACAATAGTTATTTAACAAATCCATGTTTTTTTAATTTCATCTCTATATGGGATATCTAAGGGATATTTAGCTCTACGAAATTTATCTGAAAAATCTTTCCAATTATCATTCTTTAACGCCCATACTGTCGCAAGTGATGTGTCTTTGAAAATTCTATAAGCAAATATGGCACTTTCTAGGCCAACGCGAAAGAGTAACATGCCATCATAAGACATTCTTCTGAGAAATAAAAAGAATGCATTCCTCATTTGCCTATGGCTAATAATAAGAAAAATCCCAATAAGGTAAAAAGCATCTTTGCTCGTCAAATCTGGTAATGCATTTAAATGTTTCTGGAGGTCATGTGTTTGCTTGTCAATATCGTCAAACAAAGAAACTGCCTCAGGAACATTTAGAAGAGTAATATTGAAATTATAATCGGATGTCGAAATATAATGGAAATAATCAGACATATATTTTAGTCTCTATAATTTGAAGTCTATTTTTTTATTCCTCTATCGTCTGAAAACATTAGAGGCAAAGTTAGACCAAACCGTTCTTCTTCATATTACTCCCTGCACGTCCCTCATATAACGGCTCCCGCACCCAGCTAGTCCAGGACCAGATCACCCGACCGATGATAATGGTCGGAATTCTTGCTTTTTCAATAGCGATGGGGTCGTACTCGGGGTTATCCGACACCAGCACCCAGAGATCTTTAGTCTGCTGTACCCGCTTCAGGGCGCATCCTCCCTCGCTGTCCAAGCGTACGGCAAAAATGGCCTTTGGTGTTATCTGGATCTCCGTGGGATCGATGATGACGATGGAGCCCCGGTGGATGGTGGGTTCCATTGATTCGGAGTCGTGACGCAAACGCACGGCCCGCAGGTTGTGGTGTTGGCGGGCCCCGATCTCAGGTTTATAGACCCACACCAGATCTTCCACATAATCCCCGGGAATGGCGCCGGCATACCCCGCAGCAATGCGCCCCTCGACCATAGGGACGGCCAGGTAATATTCCGGCCGTAAGCCCTCCGGAACCTCGGGCTCGGTCCCAGCCAGAGAGATGATGGGCTGGACCGGCCGGAAAGCCGGGGGTTCTTCCCCGGTCAGCAACCAGTCGATGGATTTACCGAAAATCTCCTGGATCACCATGAGGCTGTCCACCGAGGGACGGGACTCTCCCGATTTCCAACGGCTAATGGCCCGTTGCACTCCCACCATGTCATTGAAGACTTTCTGGTCCTTGATGCCCTTCTCTGCCATCAGCTTTTTAACCTGCCGCAGAAAGATCTCTTTGGAAAACATCTTCTTAGCCATAATTTCCACTCTCGGCAATTTTATCGCTTGACAATAGCCACATGCGTTTAATATCATTTCTCTGGAATTAATTACCACCGGAGATTATCAGTAAAACACAAAATTCCAGGTTGCCCCTGAACAAATTCAATCGGTTAGATACGAAAAATCACCACCCTGTAGTGTCGGCATATAATATTATATATATATAATATCTTTATATATTGACAATCTAAGCTACCATGCTATAGTGGCGTCATGTACTTGCGGACGACCACTCGAAAACGGGGCGATAAGATTTATCAGTCCCTCCACATCGTCGAATCTTACCGGACTAAAGAGGGCAAAGTTCGGCAGCGGATTCTGGTTAACTTCGGCTCGGCTTCGCAATACTCCTCTGAACAAATCCAAGAAATTATCGCAGGATTGAAAATATTCTTTAAACTCGAAGAAGCAAAGCCGCAAGAGAGCATCCCTCCTACGGGTAGCCTGGATTTCGGCTCCATTTATACCATCTTCCGCCTCTGGGAGGAGATGGACTGGACCCAGGTTTTCAAAAAATTCCTCCAGGGTAGGCAGTTCGAGTTCGATGTCATTGCCAACCTCAAAGTTATGGTAGCCAAGCGTCTCTTAGATCCCATGGCCAAACTCCACCTCTTGGATTGGCTCGAGGGGGTGCACCTTCCCGGTATCGACCGGGAGCAGGTTGATTATAATCACTTGTTACGCTCTTTGGACTTTCTCATTGAACACAAAGCAGAATTGGAGCCCAAACTGGCCTGGCCGATCCTGACCCTCTTCGACGCACCCCTGGACTTGGTTTTTTACGACCTGACCTCGTGCTATTGTGAGATTGAGCGAGCGGATAAGGTCCGAAATCCCTCCTCCCAATCAGATAAACCGACGTTGCAAAATTACGGCTATGATCGGGACCATTCCGGTTGCCCTCAGGTAGTGCTGGGACTGGTCATGACCAAAGATGGTATTCCTCTCTGTCATCAGGTGTTTCCTGGAGAAACCACGGATAAAGCGACCTTCCAGAAAGTTATTCTCGTTGGGCAATGATAGTGCTTGCCACACTTGCCGCCGCCTGTAAAGCCTCATCTCGCAAGTGAGCATAGCGCCGAGTCATGGCCGGTGTTGTATGGGTAACTAGTTTTTGTGGACTGATCACTGCTTTACCAATGCAACCCCCAAGGGAGGTATAAGAGCTTCAGCCGCCGCATCGTCCCCTCCCGCTCCAGGGTCAACAGTCCCGACAACAGCCGGAAGACGCCGCCGGTGGCCGTGGTCTGCCGGGAGGCGAGGAAACTCAGTTCCCAGAGCCGGTATTCCGGGGTTTCCTCCCACCGATAGATGCCCCACAAGAGTCTGCCCTGACGGTACTCATTCTGCCGGTCCTGAGTCCAGAGATACAGCCAGGGACCGAAGAGGCGGTCCCATCCCTCCGATTGCATCGGTAGGATAACGGGTGCATGGAAATGCCGAAAGTCCGAACGTTCACTATCATAGAATAGCGGCCACAACCGGTGTTTTTCTGACCAATTCCCCTGGCCGTCTATTTCGGCCAGATAGGTGCTAAAAATCAGATAGCGGTGGATTCTCTCCCATCTCTGGCCGTCATCCTCAGTGATGCGGTCATAGAGCAGCCAGAAAAGTTTCATCTGATCTCTGGAGCGCTCGATCTTACGGTAATAAAAAGGAAAGTAATTGCGCAGATAAAAATTGTCCCCATCGCCCTGTTGGTATAAGGGCCAGGGGGCATCCCACTGTTCAAAATTACCTTTGTCCTGATGGTAATGGGTAAAAAAGGGAAAGAGAATACTTTTGCGATAACCCATCGGCGAGGTGTCCCAGACGTAGAAAGGCAAGGCCATGTTCACCGTGCGCGGGTTTTCGGTATCTAACTGCAGGCGCTGGTAATGAATCAGGGGCCACAGGGCATAGTACTTTTCATAAACGCCGGGTTTGATGATCTTTCCGCCCAGGGGCCAGAAGGTGCAGGCCTGCTCGCCACCGGTGGAATAAGAAAACAGCGGCCAGAGAAAACGGTAGTGACGAGCCTCGCCTTCGGTAGAGGTAGAATACAACGGCCAGAGGAAGAAGGCCCCGGAGTCCCGGTGGAAGCGCTCTTTATAAGTGCCAAAGAGCGGAAAGATACCGCCGTAAGCCTCGCCGCCGGAGGTGCGGCCGCCGTAAAAGGGAAAAAATTGCCAGGTGGAGGCGCCTTCGGGCAGCTCCTCGGTCCAGGCGCTGAAGGGGATGATACTGAATCGGGAATCGCCGCCGCTGGTCTTATAGTGCCCGAGGGGGTACAAAAATTCCGTTTCAGTGCCGCCGTCGCCGTTGCGCCAGATATAAAACAAGGGGGCCACAGTAGTAAGAGTGCTGCCGCCGTCCCGCTGGCGCGAATAGATCGGTCCCAACAGCTCCATGCGGCTGCGGCCCACAGCCGGCTCCTCGCTGTAGAAGAGCAGCGGCGACAGGTTTAAACGCCGCCCGCCCTGGGGGGTACCGGTGCAGCCAGCCAGGAGCACTCCGACAACGGCGGCCAAGAGGATAATCTTCTGTCCGTAGCGGGAAAAGAGCGACATGTTAAGGCCGCGGTCGGATCGGGATCCCGAAAACCTGCATATTATCGGTCAGCTTTAGAGATCAGGCGCTAGCGCAGGACGGTGGAGCCGACCACGCCCATCATGGTCACGGGCGACTGCTCCTTAATGCCCTCCATGGCCTGGTTGACGTTTTTCACCGCTTTCTTGGCATCATCATAGAGCGACTTATCGTTTACCAGTTTACCGAGAGTACCTTCGGCGGCATCGATCTTGTGAGCCACCCGGTTTAGCCGGGTGATGGCCTGGTTGGCCTGCTCATACAGGCCTTTATCATTCACCAGCTTGGCGATGGTGCCGTCTCCCCTGGCAAGCTTATCCGAAAAGGCCGTGAGATTTTTCGCCGCTGACTGCACCTCCCGGACGACGCCCTGCACCTCACGATAGAGCCCGTCGTCTTTCAGGAGTTTGCCCAGCGTACCTTCGCCCCGTTCCAGTCCCCGGGCTACCTGGCTGAGAGATTTACTGGCCTGGTTAAAGTTCTCCAGAATCTCTTTCAGGGAAGTCTCACCCTCGGTGGTGCCGATGACCCGTTGCAAGGTCTGGCTGACGGCCCGGACATCATTCAGGATTGGACGAAAATCATCCAAGAGAGCAGGGACTTTGCTCAACAGTTGATCAAATTCCACCGCCGACTCAGTCCGGCTGATCACTCCACCGGCCGGTAGGGCTGGATTGTCAGGAGAGCCCAATTCCAGCTCGATGTATTTCTCCCCTAGCATCCCTTTAGTGCGGATGCGGGCTTGGGCGTCTTGACGCAGGTCCAGCCCCGGTCTGAGCAGTAAATCCACCAGAGCCCGGCCGTCGCTCAGGTGGATGGCTTTGATCCGCCCGACCTCAACTCCGGCGATCTCTACCCGGCCGTTTTCGGCCAGACCGGAGACAGAGGTAAAACGGGCCTGGAGAGGAAACTGCTCCCCCCAGGTGACAAAGCTGAATTTTCCGACTCGCAGACTCATATACCCGAGCAGGAGCAATGCAGCCAATACAAAAACACCAACTTTGGCTTCAACCCCCCAGCTTTTGGCGCGGTTCATCAGTTGTCTCTCCTTTTGCCAGACGCCGGCGACTAGTGATAAACAGAAACCGATAGTTAAGCTATCCGCAGCAGATACGTGCTTTTCCTGCTTTTATGCCTCACTGTAGTTCTTGATCTTTGCTCCAAGAGGAAACGCTGCACGCTTAGGTCAAAACGTCCGCCGGATCACAGGTGGCTTCGATGCCAAAGAGGGTCCGCCGCAAGTGATGATTCTGCAACAGTTCGGCACCCGAACCGGTCAGCGTGATCTCCCCTTCTTCAATGAGAAAGGCCAGGTCAGCAACATTGAGTATACGGCGGACATGCTGCCCCGAAATAAACAGGGTCATGCCCTGCCGCCGCAGGACGCGGAAGGCATCGCAGAATATTTTAACATATTTGGGAGAAAGACCCAAGAAAGGATCATCCAAAAGCAGCAGCCGAGCCCCGGCCATGAGACCGCGGGCCAGCACCAGCATCCGCTGCTGGCCGCCGCTCAGGCTGCCAGCAGGTATCCGCAACTTCAGATGGAGTTCCGGGAATAACTCATAAACCAATGCTAAACGTTCGGGAATCAACGTCCGATTGAGATAACCACCGATTTCTAAATTTTCCAAAACGCTCATATCGGGAAATACATTTGTTCCTTCAGGGACGTAGACCACTCCGCGGCGCACTACTTCCCAGACCGGCAATTGGGTCAGGTCTTCTCCGACAAGGTAAATTTTGCCGCTGACCGGGCGCAATAAGCCCCCCACGGCCTTCAATATTGTGGTTTTACCGGCGCCGTTGGGTCCGACCACGGCGACTACCTGTTGCGGCCAGAGACGTAGCGACACATCCTTAATGATGCAGGTGTGGTTATACGAGGTGCAGAGGTGCTCAATCGCCAGCAGCGGTTCGCCCGAAGTTTCCGATTTCAACTCTCAGCCTCCTGAGATTTGAGGAGCCGGCGGGTGCCGAGATAGGCGCCGACTACTTCCGGATGGCGGATGACTACTGGGGGCGGTCCTTCCATGATCTTTTCCCCCCGATCCAGAACCACCAGCCGATCCGAAACCTCCAGGGTAAGATTAAGGAAATGGTCAATAATGATCAGGGTTACGCCCTTTTGTCTCAGTCTGGTCACTAATTTTGCCACCTGGCTGACCATCTTCGGACTCAGGCCGGCAGCTACCTCATCCAGCAATAAGATCTGGGGCTGCGTTGCCAAAGCCCGTGCCACCTCCAGGCGGCGCTGTTCCGACAGGGTCAGTTCTTTCCCGAGTGTATCGGCTTTGTGCGGTAACCCCACCATCTCCAAAAATTTCAAGGCCCGACTCCTGGTTATGCTCCGTCTCCGTCCGGTTTTGCCAAACCAGGCACCGATGGCAACATTTTCCCAAGCGGTCATCTCGGGAAACGGCTTCGGAATTTGAAAGGTTCGGGCGATTCCGGCCCAACAGCGTCGATGAGGCGGCCAGGAGCTGATATTCTGCCCTCGAAACAGGATACTTCCTGCCGCAGGTTTTATCTGACCGGCAATAGCACTCATCAGAGTCGTTTTGCCTGCCCCGTTGGGGCCGACAATGCCGATAATCTCCTGCTGCTTTACTTTGAGATCGATGTCACACAGCACCCGCCGACCTCCCCGGATAATTTCCAGGTGCCGCAATTCTAGGAGTTCTTGGGAAGCCTGCTGAACCATGAAGCCAACCCGCGCGGGAAAAAGAAGATTGTCAAGATAATAACCAGCCCATAAATCGCTGCATGCCCTTGAGGTAACCAAGGCTGCAAAACCAACTGGTCCAACGGATAAAGCGTCAACGCCCCTATAATCGGGCCTAGAACTGCATAGCGTCCGCCAAATAAACTGAGCACCAACGGAAAGGCGGCCAACTGCAGGTTGAAAACCATGGCCGGTTCAATCAATCCTACCAGATGGGCATACACCCCGCCGCAGACGCCGGTGATATAAGAACTCAGGCATAGGGTCAGGCATCGATACCCAAAGACATTGACCCCTAAGACTTCCGCCGCCTCTTCATCCCCCCGGATGGCCCGCAGACCCCAGCCCCATTTTGACCGCATCGCCCGCCAGTGGAGAAGTCCGACCGCCGCCATGAGAAAAAAGAGAAAACAATATTGGGATTGCAGGTTGTCGCCCACCGGGATCACCAGAGAACCGATACTAAGGCTGGGAAGGCGACTGATGCCGACAATGCCTAAGGAACCCGAGGTCAGGGTTTCCCAGTTATCGATAACCACCCGCGGGATTTCCATTGCCGCCAGAGAGGCCAGGGCAAAATAGGCCCCGCGCAGTCTCTGAAAGGCTAAACTCCAAAGGCAGCCATACACCATGCCCAATGCCCCACCGGCCATGATTGCCGGATATGTCGGCCAATGTCCCCAGTTTTCCAGCAGCACCGCCCCATAAGCGCCCAAACCGAAAAAAGCGGCGTGCCCCAAGGAAAGGAGACCACTCAAGGCAAAGATATTCCACGCCAGAGCCAGGGTGGCATAAAAACAGGCAAGCCCGAATACGAGCAGGTACAAATCCGCCCCGGGCAGGAATAGCGGCCCGCCAAAGAACAGCATGACCGCCGCTGATATCAGGATCTTAACCACGATATGACGAGACATTACTTTTTGGTCGGCTTTCAGACAGTAGTAGGCATCATAAACCAAGGGCCACATTCATATGAAATTAGTAAGCAGTGGGCAGTTTAACTCGCAGTTTTTTTGGCAAAAAGTCCCTGCGGCCGCAGAAGCAGAATGAGAATCAGGACGGCGGCACTGATCATCTCCCGCCAACTGGCACCTGCCAATAAGGTGGCCAAAGATTCTGCCAGACCCAAAAGCCAACCGCTCAACAAAAGGCTGCGCGTCCGGCCTACCCCGGCTGCGATAGTGATAATGATGGCAATGAGGGTCGCCTCCATGCCGCCGGCGGGATACAAATACATGTTGGTGGCAAACAACGGACCGGCCAAGCCGATCAGCCCGCCGCCCACGGCGAAGGCAATGACCTGCATTTGCCCGACTCTGATCCCGGCCAACGCCGCCCCTTCCCGGTCCTGAATGGTCGCCCGCAGGGCCTTGCCGAGAAAAGTCCGGTGCAGGAAGAGATGTATGACCGCGACAGCCCCCAGTGAACAGAAAAATAGCAGCACCTGATTGGCAGTTATCAGAACGGACCAGCCCGGCAGGTCCAAAATGATCGATTGCTCCAGCATAATTAAGCGGAAGTCAGCGGAAAAGAACGCCAGAAACAGGTTCTGCAGGATAATGGCCAGACCGAACGTGACCACCAGGGAATTCATCTCAAAAGGTTGCGGCAGCCGCCGGAGCAGCCATTGCAGCCCTAATGCTGCGGTCGGCAACAACAGCATGCACAGCGGCAAAGTCCAGTAAAAAGGCACAGCAAGAAATTTCCACAGGGCGTAGGCCAGGTAGCCGCTCAGCAGGATCAGTTCTCCGTGGGCCAGATTAAAGGCATGGGTAACCCCAAAGATCAGGGAGAAACCCATAGCCAATAGAACGTAAAAAGAGCCCAAAGAAATGCCGGAAATCACAGCCTGTTGCCAGACGCTCATGGTTGTCTATCTTCTCTGCTTTACTTATAACGTATACTGCCAGCAGTGGCCCGTCCGGTTGGATAGACCACCTGGAGCTGCCCTTTTTGAACCTGCACAATTACCTGGTTGTAGTCCAAGGGATCGCCCTGATTATCGAAGCGTAGGCGCTCCATGGGCAGGAGGAGATCTAAATTCCGTAAGGCCCGGCTGATGGCAGCGCCGTTCAGACCTTCCGGTTTAAGAACGGCCTGCTCAACAGCCGCCAAGAGCGCCCGGGCGGCGGTATAACCGTGCATGGTAGTAGTATTAGGCATCTGTCCGAATCGCTGGCTGAACCCTCGCACAAAATCCTGAGAAACTTTTTCGGTCCCCGGTTGGGTAATGCCTGGGTTCCAGGCGCACATACCCATAAGACCCTCGCCGCTCCGGCCCATTTCTCGAATAAATTTCTCGTAAGCCACTCCCCAGGGGGCAATGAAGGCCTGAATGGAAGTCTGCTGTTCGCCCAGCTGACGGACTAACAATAAATTATCCTGGAAGAAACCGCCCGAAATTACTACTTCGGCCTTTTGCTGCTTCACCTTTAACAGAAAAACGGAGAAATCCGGTGCCCCAGGGCGAAATTTTTCGCAAACCACGGTTTGGATACCATATTTGCCGAGACTTTCTTTGACTCCTTGAGCAAACTCGGTGGATCCGGGGGTTGCCATATAGAGGATGGCCACTCTTTTCGGCTTCAGCTCTTCGCCTAAGAACCGACATAAGGGCTGAATGACGCCACTGATGCAGGAGACGCGAAAGAAAAAGGGATTGGGTTTGGCAGTTAAGGACTTCTGCAGACTGGCGGCGGCTACGTAAGGCACACTGCAACGGGCTGCCAGAGAACTGATGGGGCTCACCAGCGAGTCTACATAACCGCCCAGCAGGCCCACGACTTTCTCACGGTAGAGCAGGTCTTGGGTCTGATTCAAGGCCACATCGGGGCGGCTCTGATCGTCCCGGCTGAGAAGCTCCACCCGACGACCCTGCACCCCTCCCCTGGCGTTTACCTCCTCCACGGCGTAGGTTATGCCTTGATGAATCTCTAAGCCATGCAGGGCGAAACTTCCGGTCAAGGGATTGATCTCGCCGAGGCGGATCACCTCTGCCCGAACCGGATAGCTCCCGAAACAGCAGGCGCTCAGAATCACGAGCAGACTGAGAAAAATTGTATAGCTTAACGACCCGGTAGCCCTAAACCTCACGTCACGCCTCATATTCCACCTTTCGGCCAGACTCTCCCATCCACCACCCCTGGCGCCTTTCCTCTATCCAAAATACCTTAATCTGTTAATAATAAACTTAAAATTTGCTGATAAGCAACCATTTTACCCTGATAGGGAAATTTTTTGAGAAAATTTTCCCAATCCCCCTTTCTCCCTCGCTATTCTTGCTCCCCATCCGAATATACCAGGCGGTTCTGCTCAAAATTCATCTATCCCTAAGATAATGCTTGAGATTATCTGATTTTTATGATAGGGCTGAAGGCATGGATAAGATTGTTATTGCCGGCGGCGTTCCATTGCGGGGCGAAGTATTGATCAGCGGCGCCAAGAACGCCGCCTTGCCTATCCTGGCCGCCACCTTGCTGGCCCCAGGCCGTCATACTTTGCTAAACGTGCCGAACCTGGCCGATATTCGCACCGCCAAAAAACTGCTGGGCAATTTAGGAGTGCATTTTCAAGACCTTTCTGGGGGTCTGGAAGTTGACGCCAGTGAACTCACCTCCTGGGAGGCTCCCTATGATTTAGTCAAGACCATGCGGGCCGCAGTCCTCGTATTGGGTCCGTTGGTCGCTCGAGTGGGCCGAGCCCGCATCTCCCTCCCTGGCGGTTGCGCCATTGGCGCCCGTCCCATCAACCTGCATCTCAAGGGATTGGAGGAGATGGGTGTCAAGATAACCCTCCAGCATGGCTATGTGGAGGCCACAGTAAAACGCCTGGAGGGTGCCCGGATCATCCTTGATTTTCCCACCGTCACCGGAACGGAAAACCTGCTCATGGCAGCGGTGTTGGCCCGCGGTAAAACGGTCATTAAAAACGCCGCCCAGGAACCCGAAATTGCGGACCTGGCCCAATTCCTTCAGGCCATGGGCGCTGATATCCAAGGGATCGGTTCCGACGTGCTTACTGTTCAGGGCGTTAAATACCTCCGGCCGGCCAGTTATCGCATTATGCCGGACCGTATTGAAGCCGGCACCTACCTGGCTGCAGCCGCCATTACCAGGGGTGAAGTGGTCATCCGCCAGGCCCCGGTGGAACACCTGACTGCCGTTCTGGATAAGTTCGCCGAAGCCGGATTGCGAATAAGCGTTGATCATGACTCTATCAAAGTCTCCTCTGGGGGGCATCTGATCGGCGTGGATGTCAAAACCCTGCCCTACCCCGGGTTTCCCACGGATATGCAGGCCCAGTTCATGACCGTGATGACCTTGGCGCGAGGTGTAAGTGTCATCACTGAAACCATATTTGAGAAACGTTTCATGCATGTCAGCGAGCTCAAACGGTTGGGCGCCGATATCGTCGTTTCCGGCAATCAGGCGGTGGTCCGGGGCGTAAAATCTTTGCAGGGTGCACCAGTTATGGCAACCGACCTGCGGGCCAGCGCCTCGTTAATCCTGGCCGGCCTCGGCGCTAGGGGCCAGACCGAGGTGCATCGGGTTTATCACCTGGACCGGGGCTATGAAAGGATAGAAACAAAACTGTCAGCTCTGGGGGCGAACATCTGGCGGGAAAAAGCTTGAGTAATCTCTGGCCGCTACCTAAATAGTTTTTTCCGCCGCCGGTCTTCTTGAAAGAAGCGGTTATAATAAGCGAAGCAGAAAAATGCTTCGTTCATTATCACTGCCGGAGCCTCCTCAAGGCTCTAGATAATAAAAGAAGCTAGTTTGCATAAACCCCGCTTTCCTCGGGATGATCATCTCCATGCTATATTACTCAGCGCTCTCCAAAGGAGGCATCAACTCGGTGAAATAATGGATCACAGGAAATCGGCGGGAGGTTTCAGGGGCCGCTTGAGAACTTGAGCGGGCCTTAAAAAAGACAAAACGAACCCCGTAATTCCTGGCAGCCTGCAAGACCTCACGGTTGTCGTCTACCAACATGGTACGCCCGGGCTCAAATTGCAGCTTGGCCTCTAATCTTTGCCAAAACCGGCGATCCTCTTTGGGGGCGCCGAGATCAAAGGAAGATAATACGGCGTCGAAGCAACCGAGCAACCCTACCTGATTCATTTTCAGCTCCAGGGTCTTGTAATGGGCATTGGTGACCAGAATCACCCGTTTATGAAGGCGGCGCACATACCGCAGGAAAGGCTCGCTGTCCGGATGCACCTCAATCAGGTGCCGGATGCCCTCCTTCAGGGCCGGGATATCCAGGTCAAGTTCGCGAGACCAGAAATCAATGTCAGTCCAGTTCAGGGTTCCTTCCTGCCGTTGGTAGCGGGCAAATACTTCCTGTCGGGCCGCAGCCAGTTCCAACCCCTGGCGGCAAGCGTATTCCCGGGGAACCAGAGTTTCCCAAAAATAATCGTCGAAATGCTTATCCAACAGGGTGCCATCCATATCCAGCAGCACCCAATCCACTTCCTGCCAGTTAAACACGTGCACGTAGATACCTCATTGGCAAAAACCGGTTTTGACCTTGTTCACTCCAGGCGAAAGTTTAGCAGACTTGGAAACCCTCTGCCACACATTTATCTGATAAAAAAGAGACGGAAAATTAGTTTTGATTATTAGTCTAACAAGCTGATAAAATACTACTCATTATTTATACATTGACAATATTAGGAATATTATCTTAGGTAATATGGCAATCTTGTGAAGTACTTTGACATCTAGTAGAATTGAATTGTATTTTAAACCGGTTATTGCATCCTACGGACTATGAACCAGAGAAGTAAGAAAAATCCCGAACCCAAATCCGAGCTGATATTTCCTTATCAGAATCAGACCTCTTGTCCTTGCGCTTTCCCGCGCGAATTGTATAGTTTACTTTTTGATGTCATTAATGACGCCGTCGTGGTCATTGACGCTGAAAATCTGACATTCGTGGCGGCGAATGAGAAGTTTTCGGAGATGACTGGTTTTGCCAATCACGAAATCTCTAATCTATCTCTAGGACTGCTTTTTACCGGCAAGCCGCCGTACTCCCTCGCTGAAGCCCAGGAATATATCGCCAAAGCTCTGCAGGAAGGTCCGCAACTCTTCGAGTGGTTGGCACAGGACCGACATGGACGCCAGCATTGGGTAGAATTAAATCTGACTTCGGCCACCATCAGCCGGAAAAGATATCTGATTGCCACCGTACGCGATATCTCAGCCCGGAAGGCATTGGAGCAAACGGCCCGACAGAGCGAGAATGCACACAAGGCGCTTTTCCAGGCCCTGCAAGACGTAGCCTTGCTGCTAGATTCGCAAGGCACCATTATCGCCGCCAATGACGCCGCCGCCCAGCGTGCGGGGCGGCCGTTAGCAGAGATCGTGGGTCTGAATGTTTATGCGTTACTCCCTGAGAAGGTGCGCGAGACCAGGAGGGCCAAGGTTGCAGAGGTCTTTCAGACCGGTAGAATCAACCGCTTCGAAGATGAATCACGTGGCCGGATTTTTTATCATACCGTCTACCCCATCTTTAATGACGAGGGCAAGGTTGTTCGGGTGGGCATTTATGTTCTGGACATCACCGATGACCGCCAGACCCGAAAAGAATTGGAAAAGACCCAGGCACGCCTGGAGCACTTGTTGTATCATAGCCCTGCGGCCCTTTATAGCTGCATCTTGCAGGATCGATGTGTATTAACCTACCTCAGCAGGAATATAGTTAACTTAATCGGCTATACCACAGAAGAAGTCTTGTCCGAACCGGATTTTTGGGAACAACACGTCCATCCTGAAGATCGTCCCCTCCTGCTCCTGAAAAACTCTTTCCAACAGGGGGTAGGGCCTCAGGTCATCGAATACCGGTTCCGCCACCGGGATGGAACGTTTCGCTGGTTGCACGATAACTTCAACCTGGTACTAAACCGGCAGGACCAGCCGCTTGAGTATATCGGCTCTCTGATTGATGTGACGACAACCAGGCAGATACAGGAGGAGTTGGAGCTCAGCGAGAAACGCTACCGCGCCATTGTGGAGAGTCAGAGTGAGATCATCTGTCGATTTCGACCCGATACCACCCTGACCTACGTTAATGAGGCCTTTTGTCGCTTCGTTGGCAAGGATTCTAAAGATTTTGTGGGTCGCTCCCTCCCGCCCTTCCTCACTGCCGAAGATCAACCGCGGGTCAAAGACCTGATCAGTTCTCTCACCCCCACAGATTCGGTGAGAGAAATCGAATATCCAATCAACCTGCCCGATGGCCAGACTTACTGGTTATCATGGATAAGCCATGCCTTTTTCGATGATCAGGGGAGGATCATCGAACTTCAGGGGGTTGGGCGGGATATCACCAAGCGCAAAGAAGCCGAAGAGGCCTTGCGACAGAGCGAGCGCCGGTTCCGCATGTATACCGAGGGCTCTTTGGTAGGGGTCTACCTTATCCAGGATAACCGTTTTATTTATGTCAATCCGGTTTTTGCCCGGACCTTCGGCTATACCCCGGTGGAACTCCTGAACGTGATCTCTCCACTCGATTTGGTACATGAGGATGACCGCGACCTGATAAGACAACAGATCGCCAACCGTCTCAAGGGTCAGCCCCCAGAGGCATATGTCATTAAAGGTCTCCACAAAAATGGCTCGCTAGTCTATTGCGAATTATTGGGCCAGTTAGTGGAGCATCAGGGGCGACCGGCAATTTTGGGCAGCCTGGTCAATGTTACCCGGCGACAGCAGGCCGAAGCGACGCTCCGTGAGAGCGAAAAACACCACCGTTTTCTGGTAGAGACCATGAACGATGGTTTAGGGGTGCTGGATGAGCGAGGTGGTATCACCTATGCTAATCCGAAAATCTGTGAACTCTTAAGATATTCTGCTGAAGAACTGGTCGGTCGCAATGTTTTGGAGCTTCTTGATCAGACGAATCAAGACATTTTACGGGCGGAGCTTGCCAAGCGTCGGGCCGGTGATAAATCACCATATGAGATAGAGTGGCAAAGGAAAGACGGTAGTGCATTTTCCTCTATCGTATCCCCCCAACCCATATTTGATTCCCAGGGTGAGTTTAAAGGTAGCGTCGGTATCGTCACCGACATCTCGGCCCGGCGCGAGGCCGAAATTGCTGCCCTGCGCCGGGAAGAATATTTCCGCCTGCTCACCGAGAACATCTCCGATGTGATCGGCCTGCTCACCTCGGAGGGTGTCTGCCGCTATCTGAATCCGAGCGTTACCCGACTGCTTGACTATCCGGTGGCAGAACTTATCGGCAAGAACGCCTTCGAGCTGGTGCATCCGGAAGAACGCCAGCCGCTAAAAAACTTTTTTTCACAAATGTTGCGACAGACGGGCCAGACCTTTACTACCGAAGTACAGCTCCGACGTCGGGATGGCTCCTGGCGGGTTTGGGAAGTCAAAGGAAAAAACCTGCTGCACGAACCGGCGGTGGGCGGCGTTGTCATCAACGCCCAGGATATTACCGAACGGAAACATTTAGAAGCTGCCCTCAGGCAATCGGACAGCAGGTTGCGGATGCTGGCCTCGCAAATCTTCCGCGCCCAGGAAACCGAACGCCGTCGGCTATCCCTCGAACTGCACGATGAATTAGGACAGAGCCTCACAGCCCTTAAACTGCAACTAAAATCTGTTGCCGATAAGCTCCGCAAAGATCAAGCCAGGTTGAAACGGGAGTGCACCAGTATGGCGGCGTACATCAATGAAGTGGTGGAGAATGTTCGGCGCCTGGCCCATGATCTCAGCCCTTCACTCCTGGAAAATGTCGGTTTAGCGGCGGCGCTCCGGCATCTTCTGGACGGATACCGTCGGTTTTATCAGATTACCGAAAATCTTCAGGAACTAGACGGGATCGATGTTTCTCTCTCCTCCCAGGCGCAGATTCATTTATATCGTATCTTTCAGGAACTGTTCACCAATATTGAAAAGCACGCCCAGGCAACGGCTGTGACCGTACACATTGACCGCACGCCAGACAGGTTGACCGTCTCGGTGGCCGATAACGGTCAGGGGTTCGAACTCGGGTCGACCCTGAATCGATCATCTCTGGATGTAGGTTTAGGTCTATCGTCCATTAACGAACGGGTGCATATATTAGGAGGCGCCTTAGACATCTCCAGTGGCTTGGAATTTGGCACTCACGTTGTTTTTACAGTGCCTCTACAACAAAAAACTCTCTCATGAAAGGATTTCTGATGAAGCCTTACACCTTAATTATTGCCGATGATCATGTCATGTTCCGGCAAGGCATTAGAAAAATTATTAATGCCAATCCGGCCTTAAAAATTATCGGCGAGGCCAGCAACGGCGTCGAATTGTTAGAGATGTTGAAGCAGACCGTCCCAGATTTAATCCTGCTCGATATCTCCATGCCCCAGATACAGGGTCTGGAGGCTGCCAAGGAAATTAAAAAACGGTATCCAAAGCTGAAAATCTTGATCCTCACCATGCACAAAAGTAATGAATATCTCAATTATGCTCTGAGCGTCGGCGCCGATGGCTACCTCTTAAAAGAAGACGCCGACACAGAGCTTTTTTCTGCCATCGATACCATCCGCCAACAAGGAACGTATATCTCTCCCCTGCTTTCACCCCAGCTAAAGGACTTGCTCCTCCGCAAATATCGGGAAGACCGCTCTCAATTTCCCGAAGATCCCCTGACTAAAAGGGAAAAAGAAATTCTCCGCCTCATTGCCGAAGGCAAATCGAGCAAAGAAATCGGCGCAGTGCTCTTTATCAGCTCCCGCACCGTTGAACACCATCGGGCTAACATGATGCGCAAGCTCGGATGTCGGAAGATAGCCGAATTAGTGCGCTATGCCATTCAGAAAGGCTACACCTCCGATCAAGTGCTGCTCTTGTAGTAGTCATCCGAGGTGGGGAGCTGCCAGACGGAGTCTGCCGCTCTTTTGCTACCGGCGTGCCAGATTCCCTCGATTGCCACGTTGCCTGCTAGAACTGGGCGGGAAGTGCGGTAGCCTGTTCTTGCCCGAAAGTAGACATTTTTATCTAGGTAAGAAATCTTACCTATAAAATTAGGTTTTTATGACAACTTTTTTAGCTTAATAAATAGTTTAAAATTTATTTGATGAATTAGTTTATTACGACCGATATTCAGGTTAGTGAAACGCAGCATTAGTCAGTGTGATACGCCTTTGCATGCCAACCTAATAACTACGCAAGGACAGCTCTATGGCCCATCTTCATAAGAAAGTCAAAAAAGACCTGACGTATTATTATATCCGGGAATCCCAACGCATCAAAGGCAGACCGACCATAGTCAATCAGGTCTGCTTAGGCACCGCCGATAATGTCCGGTCCCTCTTCGAGGTCAGAGAAGGCAATCTTCCCGAAGGCTTTTCACCCAAAGAATATGGTTCAGTTTTTCTCATCCACGCCTTAGATTTGAAGATAGATCTGGTTGGCATCATCGACGAAATCCTTCCGCCCGGCAAAAAGATTCGCGGTCCCTCGTTGGGCGAGATTATTTTCTATGCCGCCATGAACCGCGCCATTGCCCCTACAAGCAAAAGGAAGTTGGCAGCCTGGTTCGAGCAGACGGATATCCAACGGATCAGGCCGGTTCGCCTTATTTCCCTGAGCTCTCAAAACTTTTGGAACCATTGGGACCGCATCCGCACTGCGGAGTTGGAAAAGATCAAAAACCGTTTTTTTAAAAAGGTGATTGCCTCGGTGTCAGTGGAAGAAAATGCTCATCTGTTGATGGAAACCGGTCTGCTGTTCCCGTCGGCAGGCCAGAATGCCTTTATCGGTCGCAGCCCGGTAAGCTCCGTTCGGTTTAACAAAACGCCCAAGCATCAGGTAAAAATTGCCCTGTTGACTAATCGCCGGGGGATTCCTTTATATTATCAGACCATTGATGAAGGTGAACCGGTCATCAAACACTTCGGGCCGATGGTGGATAATCTGCTTGCCAAGGTTTCTTTCCTTGGCACCTCTTTTCAAGACCTTACCGTCCTCATCGGTGCCAACCTTAATGCCGCTCCTCTGTGTGAGAAGATTGCCGACAAGGACCACGTTCGCTTTATTGCTGTCGTATCGCCGGACGCCTACCCGGAACTGCTCAGCGTCTCTACCCGCGCCTATCAAGTTCTTCCCTGCAAACATAACCTTCGTCTCCGGTCCCTGGGCGAAGAACACCTCAGCATCCTTTATTTCGGTCCCAGCCGAGCGGAAAAAGAGCAGGCCTTCATACTTTTTGACCCGGCCTTGTATAGAAAAATGCGGCGGGAGTTGCGGGACAGGCTACAAAAGCTCCGACAGGACTTGATCATTTGGCAACGCGAACTTCGGTCGCAGCCCCTGGAGAGCTTCATACGGGAAATCAAAGGCCGCTTTGTCTCTCGCTGCAAAGATCTATCCCTGGACTTTGAGGTCATGAAATTGACCTTTGGCCGGGAAGATGGCAGATCTTTTGTCCAGTCGCAGCTTAACCGCCGCCAGTGTGCCGCTATGCTGCAAAAAATGGGCAAAATGGTTGTCCGCACCGACCGGCTCGATTGGCAGGCCCAAGAGGTCTGCGGTCTGGCCGTGGGTCGCGGTCTTTTGGGAGAGAGTTTCAACCGTCCGCAGACCCTCTTTCAATCTGCTCTGACCCCCCAATACCACTGGACTGAGTCCAAGATCCCTATTCATGTCTTTGTCTGCATGGCGGCCCTGACCTATCAGGGCATATTGGACAGCCGACTGGATAAGGCGGGTCTCCTGCTCAATGCCAAAGAAGCCATTGAAGAGATGCGCTCCCTCAGAACAGCCATCTTTCTGCTCTCTGAAGAAGCCAAGCCGGAGCGACTCTTTGAAAAACCCTCCGAACTCCATGTGCAGATTGCCAGAGCCCTCGGCTATGAAATAGGCGGAGGGGAAATCAAGCCTCTGGAAGGGTAAGTTCTTCTGACTCTTCCTGATACTACGTAGTACTTCAGCAGTCTGAGAATGGATCAAGGAATGGTGGGCGGTGCTCCCCCAACACTGCAACACCGGCAGGTCCATCCGAAGCTTCCAGAGTATCAGCCCTTTCGGGGGGCGCGGCAAAAGGCCAGCAGACCATGCAAAGCTTGCCCCTTCCCCTCGTCAAACCGGACGTACGGGTCTCCGTATCCGGCTTTCCGATGATCTTTCAAAAGAGTTGACGGCATTGATTTTACAGGAAGCGAATATTTGATATGGGGCTATCCTGCCACACCCAGGGGGAAACGGCCTGCAAGGCGGCAGGGATCGAAGATTTTACCTTTCACGACCTGCGTCATACGGCTATCAATAACTGGCGCCAGGAAGGCCATGACTACTTTCGGATTATGGCGGTAAGCGGCCACAAGACCATGAGCGTCTTCAAACGATACAACACCGTGGGGAGGGATGAACTCAGGCGACTCGTGGATGAGAAAATTTGACGCTTGGACACCTATATGGACACCAAGGCAAAAAAGAGGGGTTAACTAAATGAGCTAACCCCTTGATATTCTTGGCGCGCCCAGAGAGATTCGAACTCCCGACACACGGATTCGTAGTCCGTTGCTCTGTCCAGCTGAGCTATGGGCGCTCTTTGTTGTCTTAATACACCGTACAATCTTAAATTAAATATTCATTATACACTTCCAAAAAGATTTGGCCAACGAATTTTTCTTTTTCGGTGCCAAAACCTACAATTTTTGGTTTCCTTGAACGAAGGGAAGAGTGTCTTCCTCTTCCCTCGTTGGGCCGTGACTACTTCCTCACCGCTTATTATGAACTTTTATACTTAATTACCGCCTGGCAATCGCTGCTCCCATCATCTTACGGCGGACCAGGGCCAGTTGGGTTTGCAGGGGGATCTCCATCGGGCAGAGGACATCGCAGGCCATCAGACCGATGCAGCCGAACACACCCTCATCGGTACCGACTACTTCGAAGACCTGGGACGGGGTGCGCTTATCCCGCGGGTCGATGAGGAAGCGGGCAATACGGTTAATGCCCGCAGCTCCTAAAAAATCCTCCCGGATATTGGCCGTAGCACAGGCGGCAATACAACAGCCGCATTCTATACAGCGCTCGGCCTCGTAAATATCCAAGGCGGTGGGATTATCCATGCGCTCTTCCTGGGCCTTGGGATTAAACTTCTGGTCGGCGTGAATCCAGGATTCCGTACGCATACCCATATGACGGAACCAGACGCCGGTATCCACCGAGAGATCTCCCACCAACTTGAAGACCGGCAGGGGCATAAGCGTAATATTCTCCGGCAAGTCGATGGTAAGGGTCTTGCAGGCCAGGCGGGGTCTGCCGTTGATCAGCATGGCGCACGAACCGCAGATGGCGGCTCGGCAGACAAAGTCAAATATCAGGGATGGGTCCTGCTCCTCCCGTAATCGGTTGAGGGCTATAAAGACCGTCATGTTCGGCGTTTCATCCAATTGATAATCCTGCATCCGAGGCTTAATATCCGGCGTGGCGGGGTTATAGCGGAAGATGCTGAAGTTGAGGGTGCGATTCTCCATGAAGGACACCTCCTAATCGCCTAGTTGAGTCGCGCCGGAGGCTTCGCCATAGCCGCGATCCCCGGGAGGAAGTTCGATTATAGTGACGGGTTCGTAGTTCAATTCCGGCATCTGGGCGCCCGGCCGCCAGTAGGCCAGGGTTCGTTTCAGCCAGTTGGCGTCGTCCCGTTTGGGATAGTCTTCCCGATAATGTGAGCCCCGGCTTTCTGTCCGCTGCAAGGCACCATCGGCTATGCAAAGGGCCAACCGGAGCATACCCGGCAGACGCAAGGCGGCGCCAACTTCAGGGTTGGGACCCAGGCCGTTGGAACGCAACCGGAGCTGTTGGCAACGCCCATAGAGCTCTGATAGTTTTTCCACTGCCGCTTTCAGGTCTCCTTCGTTCCGGAAGATGCCCACCTTATTAGAGAGAGTTTCTTCCATCTGTTTGCGCAGATCGTAGACGTATTCCGATCCCTTGGACGCCAGGAGATCCTTCACCCGCTGTTCCTGCTGCTTGACAAAATCGCTCACTAGGGTCGGCGGGAAGTCCACTACGGCCTCTTTGACGTAATCGGCTACCCGATCGCCCACCACCATGCCCATCACCAGGGTCTCAGCCAAGGAGTTACCGCCCAAGCGGTTGAAACCGTGCATATCCCAACAGGCAGATTCCCCGGCGGCAAATAGACCCTTGAGACCATAGGCATCTCCATCGATGTTGGTACGCACGCCGCCCATTGAGTAATGCTGGGTGGGAACCACCGGAATCAGCGACTCGGCGCAGTCGATACCCAGGAAGTTGGAGCAGATGGTAGAAACCTCCCTAAGATTGGTGCACAGATGCTCCCGGCCTAGATGGCGGATGTCGAGCCACAGGTGCGGGCCGTAAGGGCTTTCCACCCCAAACCCCTGATTGATGTGATACATCATCCGGCGGCTGACCACGTCCCGGCTGGCCAGTTCTTTTTTCACCGGTTCATAGTCGGGCATGAATCGATGGAGATTTTTGTCCAGGAGAAAACCGCCGTCACCCCGGCAGCCTTCGGTGACCAGAATGTTGGTAGGAACGATGCCGGTGGGGTGAAACTGCACCGCCTCCATATTGCCCAGGGGTACCACGCCGGTAGCCAGGGCAATGGCCATGCCGGAACCCTCATTAATAACGGCGTTGGTAGAGGTACCGTAGATGCGGCCGTAGCCGCCGGTGGCAATAACGGTGGCCTTGGCCAGATAGGCCCGGAACTCACCGGTGCGCAGACAGCGGGCCACGGCGCCGTAACATTTTTCGCCATCATGGATCAGGACAACCGCCTCCAGGCGGTCATGCACGGTGACGCCCAATTTTAAGACCATGGAATCCATGGCATACTGCAAAACGTGGCCGGTACCGTCGGCCGCATAACAGGTCCGCCATTTGGCCGTACCGCCGAAGGCCCTTTGGGCGATGAGTCCTTCTTTCTCGGGCAGGTCCTCAATCTCCCGGCCATCGGGCAGTATCTTTTTACCGGCTTTGACCCGGGTCCAGGGGACCCCCCAGGCAGCCAACTGGCGGACGGCGATGGGGGCCAGATTGACAAAGCGGCGGGCCACATCTTGCTCGCAGCCCCAATCCGAGCCTTTGACGGTGTCTTCAAAATGCAGATCGGTATTATCACCGTAGCCCATAGCGACATTGGCCAAAGAGGCCTGCATACCGCCCTGGGCTGCAGTGCTGTGAGAACGGCGCGGCGGCACCAGACTCAAAATAGTGCATTCATGACCGTGGGAGGCTGCTTCCACCGCCACCCGTTCACCGGCGAGACCGGCGCCAATAACCAGAACCTCAGTAATGTGCGCGTCTTGCCACTTCATTGGGCGCCTCCCGCAGAAATAAAGAGTAGAAAGACAAACAAGGCGAAGACTCCTAAAGTGGAAAAGGCAATGGCGGTGTAGACCAGATATTTGAAAATCGGTCTACGCGGCCACCAGCCCCATTTGATAAAGATGCGATACACACCCAGAAAGGCATGAATTTCGGCAATGCCGATAAGGATCAGATAGAAAATAAAACCGCCGGACTGCACCCGGGCGGCACTGCGGGCGGCTTGGATGGGCCAGGTGGTAAGAACCCCGGCAATATGAATGGTGGCCAGAATGAGAACAGCAGCGCCGGTGACAATCTGCACCAGCCAATACCAGGTTTCGTCGTGTTGGACCAGTTTGGCATGACGCCAGACGATCTGCGCCTCCTGTATCCGCCAGGGTGCCTTGCGCATCGCCAGGATGCCATGGGCAATAATTGCGGCACATACCAAAACAATCGCCACATGGGAGATGTAATACTCGTCCATCTGGGCCGACTTGTGATCAAAGGCCGCAGCTCCGAAGAGAATGTTGGACACCGCCAGGATGTGCATCTGCACAAAAAGGGCCAGGAATAGACCGGTGATCAATTCCAGCAGCTCTATCCAGGCCTCCGAGCGGGGGTTCTTGGTAAGGGTTTTTTGGACTAACACGGTTTCTCCTTTACATATGCTTAGAGCGTGATACCCACCTCCCGACGCCCGCCGCCGTACCGACCGGGGGAAATTCGTCGGATGTTAACAAGAAAATTAAATTTCTGGTTTCCTGTTTTCAATTGTTTATCTATCCCCTCAGGATGGGCCTGCCGGTACCGCACCGTAGTGCCGTTGGGCGGAAAAGCCAAGCGTATGGCGCCTTCCGGAGTTCTCCGGCACCAACTTTAATGGTTGGCGGGCCACTTACAGGTCATGGAAATTACAAAAATCACAGGTATAAAAATTTAATGAAATGTGACAATAAGTCAAGACTTATTTGTGTTTTCGGAAGCTGGCAGGCATTACAGAACGTATAACAGGCGGAATGGCTGGCGTGAACCTTCGGAGTCGGACCTGGGGTTTTTAAGAGCTAGCCCTTGTCTGCTGCAAACCTCGAAATCAGGTTGGAAAGCCTCTGTTAAAAAGAGAACCTATCCGGCCGGGGGCTACGCCAGATCTTAGAAGATCCCTAATTCTTTACCTAATGTTTTATAATACTTGGGAAATTCCGGCTGAAAATTCTGATAGAAGGTTACCGGATAGCGGGCCCCGATTTTATCGCCGGCCTCATGCAGCCCTTGCAGCAAAATTTCAAGGTCCTTACCGGGCAGCGCAAAGACCATTTCGTCATCCTGGGTCATGGAAAAAATCCGATCCCCCATACCAGGAATCACCACCCGAGGTTTGCCGGTCTTAAAGGGAGCAATGAGGTAATCGGCGCACTCCACCTTGCCGCCGAACTGACCCGGCGTCCGTTCCCCGGCAATGTAACTATAAGCCTGGGCCAACCGCATCACTTGGGCCGGATTGCCATAGAGTACGACGGTGTCGGGAACGTTCGGGCTTTTTGCCAGCGGCGTTAACAGTAGGGCCTCGAACTCCCCGTTGGCCAGACGGTGCATACCACCGGTTTCACTCAGGGCCTTTTCCGGAGAGCTGATGAAATGAACATCGCAAAATAGCCGGGCCAACGTAGCACTCTGGTCCGGGACATCGGTAAAACCGAATAGAATCATAGCCGGAACGCAGATCAGGTCTTCTTGAGTCAAGCCGACGGTCCAACCGTAAACCCGAGCCATGGTAACTCCCTGGCAGATGGTCACCCGTTTACCCAACGCCACCGAGGGTTGTCTCGTCTTTTCGGGCAAAGCGGCTTTTTCACGGAGAAAATTCACGGCCACCGGCAGGGTCTTCAACCGCAGGTCATTTCTGATAAATTCCGCCGCTTGCAAGAAATTCATCGCCGCCATCTCCCCCTCCGGTTCTTGTTTTAATGGTATACCGTTAAGGCCCTGGTTTCAGATAAGAAGCTAGCTTTTTTACTTCTCTGCTGCGGGTCATTTTTTAACCGCAATGGCCTCGATTTCAATGGCAGCCCCTTTGGGCAGGGCGGCCACCTGAATAGTTGATCTGGCCGGAGGGTTTTCCGGAAAATACTCGGCATAGACCCGGTTCATTTCGGCAAAATCCCCCATATCGGTAAGAAATACTGTGGTCTTGACAATATCCTGCAAAGTCAGGCCAGCTTCTTCCAGGAGAGTTTTGATATTTTCCATTATTTGTATGGTCTGGACGACGATGTCGCCCTGCAGCAGTTCACCGGCCGGATTCAAAGCTAACTGCCCCGACAAGAAAAGGAAATGGCCGGCCTGGACTCCGGGGCTGTAGGGGCCCACCGCGGGAGGGAGTTTGGTGCTGCGAATGATTTTACGTTCTTTACTCATGGATACCGCCTTTCGGGAAGATTTCGGACTGACCGCCGGCTTATCGAGATCAGGCCCGGTTGCTTGACCGGGTGTGTTATTCTGCGAAAGAGTATAGTAATTGCTGTCAACAGCCGAGTGCGCGGGGTACACTATATTTACCCAGAACAGCATTTGGGGGGAGAAAATGAGAAACACTGCGAGTATGAGGAAGGCTGGCATCAAGTCCCCCGCTCTAATCTTCTCCACTCCGGCCCGAAGAATGGAGACTCTCTTGTAATCAGCCTTCCGGCTGAGCTGTTACATTTCTAGACAGTCCAGGGCCCGTAAAGCCAAGGCTTCGGAATTGGCCAGCATCTGGTGACATTCCTCCAGTGATAATCCCGCACCCTGGGCGATCTGGTAGGCCTTCTCCCGGGTGATATAGTTGCCTGGACTATGGGAATCGGTGTTGAGGACAAGTCTGGCCCCCACCTGCCGAGCTATGGCTGCCACATGCCCATTGGCCAGGGAATGTCCGGCGCGGGCGGAGAGCTCCAACATGATGCCGCGTCTGGCGGCTAGTTCGGCGTCTTCCCGACTGATGAGACCGGGATGGGCCAGGATATCGATGTCAGCCTCCAAACCCGCCCGGTTAGTCCCCGGCTCCACCGGTTCGACAATAGTTTCTCCATGTACTACCACCAGGACCGCTCCCATGGCTCGGACCTGATTCACTAACGAACCGATCTGGGAAGGCGGCACATGGGTGAATTCCACTCCGGGAATCAGCTTCGTCTGATTCACCCGGTTGAGTTCGATCGCCGCCCGCCGGAGACGCTCTATTACGAAATCGAAGTTGGAGGCGTCCACATGGTCGGTAATGCCCAGATACCGATAGCCGAGGACGGTAACCCGGCGCACTGCTTCGGCCGGCAACAATTCACCATCGCTATAAAGGGAATGAGTATGGAGATCAATCATTTTGCGGTCACATTTTATACTTGGTAAAATCCTCGGGATCCAGACTTTCCAGGATCTCCGTCCACTTTTTACCTTCTTCCGTGGTGATTTCTTCTTTGGCGCCCAAATCCACCCGCCGTGACTTCTGGATGACCAAGTCCTCTACGAAAATCGGCGCCTTGGCCCTCAGGGCCAGGGCGATGGCGTCACTCGGTCTGGCATCGATCCTGATTTCCTTGTCTTCGGTCTGCAGGTAAATGAGGGCAAAATACGTGTTGTCCCTGAGATCGCAGACTTCTATACGGGTTATTTGACTATCCATCAGGTCGATAATATTCTTGAGCAGATCGTGGGTCATCGGACGAGAAAACTTGATATTTTCCAGTTCGCTGGCAATAGCCGTGGCCTCCAGCAATCCGATCCAGATCGGCACGGCCTGATCGGAATTGATGTCCTTCAAGATCATGATGGGCGAATTGCTCATAGGATCGATCGTCAATCCGGCTACGGTCACTTCTCTTAACATGGCATCCTCCTGTGGAATTGCCGGGAGGCATAACGAAAAAGGATTAGGCACTCAATTATGGCTGACACCGGTGGCCTCCCAAGGAATGGAGGTTGGCTTTTTCAATCCGCACCCAAACCATCCGACCGATTAGGTCTTGGGGACCGTCAAAATTCACCACCTGATTGCTACGCAACCGCCCGCAAAGTTGTTGGTTCTGTTGTTTGCTCAATCCTTCCACCAATACTTCCTTAAACTGTCCCACTAGCCGCTGGTTGCTAGCCAGGGAAAGTTCTTCTTGCAAGATCCTGAGCCGAGCCAGACGTTCCGCCTTTACTGGCTCCGGAATCTGATCAACCAAGGCAGCCGCCGCAGTCTGCGGTCTGGGTGAATATTTGAAATAGAAAGCCGCATCAAAGGCGACCTCCCGCATCAGCGCCAGAGTATCAGCGAAGTCGGCCTCGGTTTCGCCCGGGAACCCAACGATCAGATCAGTAGTCAGGGAGATTCCGGGACAAATCTGCCGTAACCGGTTGACTTTATGTAGATATTCCTCCCTAGTGTAACCTCGGTGCATCCGCGCCAGAATATGGTTTGAACCCGCCTGTACCGGTAGATGAATGTGATCGCATAAAGGCGGCAATTCTGCAAAACAGCATATCAAATCATCGGACAAGTCCCGGGGATGAGAAGTGGTGAAACGCAGCCGGACTAGCCCCGGCAGTTTGGCCAGACGTCGGAGTAGTCCTGGAAAGCTTAGTCCGTCGGCCAAGCCCTTGCCGTAAGAGTTGACATTCTGCCCCAGCAGGGTAACTTCCTGACCGCCCTGGCGTAAGAAATCCTGCACCTCATTGATAACCTCGGCTGCCGGACGGCTGCGCTCCGGCCCTCTGACATACGGCACGACACAATACGTACAATAATTGTTGCACCCCTGCATGATGGTTACCAACTTCTTTGGGGCACCCGGCTTTACCTGGCCGGAAATATAGGGCAGATCCGCTGAAAACGACGTATCAACCACCGCCTTTCCGGACTCCAGGCGTTGGTGCAGGAGATGCGGCAGGCGATAGATACCCTGAGCGCCGAAAACCAGGTCTAAATGCGGCGCTCGCTGCAGCAGACGTTCGCCTTCCTGTTGAGCCACACAGCCACCGACCCCCAAAAGCATCTGGGGACGTCTGTTTTTTAACCCCTTTAACCGTCCCACCAGACTCAAGACCTTTTCTTCGGATTTGCGCCTGATAGAGCAGGTATTGATCAGGTACAGGTCGGCTTCCTCCGGCCTGTCGGTCAGATCATAATCCCGCCCCAGGATCAGGGCGATCTGCTCAGAATCATAGACGTTCATCTGGCAACCGTAGGTTTTGATATATAGGTTCTTTTTCGGTCTATTCATTGCCTTTATTAAATAAAATCTTGGGCCTCTTGTCAACGTCCCGAGCCTTGACTGCCGGGTAAAAAGCGAAAACCGGAGAACATCCCGCCTGTTGGCTGACGCCGCTTTCTTCTCTTTTTGTGAGTCCAATGCCGGTGGCACAGGCTTTCTAGCCTGTGTAAGGGTTATTTTCTGACTATCTTGGAACTTGGAACTCGAAACTTGAAACATTTTTCCAGATTGCGCAGTATTATCCATGTATTATCAATAAATTAGGTGTTATTGAAGAAACACCCTCAAGTAATATCGCATCTCTTGACAAATCCTGCGAATAATGTATTTAATTATATCTTTAGATTACAGGTTTGAGATGGACGTCCCGCAGTCCCCGGCTCTAAGATCTGGATATAACCTGTGAGCAGCCCAAGCGTAATTCATTGATCTGGTAGTGATTAGCCCCATCTGCCTTGCTGCTGTTAGCCGACTGCGGAAAGCCCTCATTATGGCAATCAATCGAGACAAAGGTAACGGTATATAAGTTATGAAGCGAACGTATCAACCTCATAATCTCAAGCGAGCAAGAACCTTTGGCTTTTTAACCCGGATGAGCACCCGGGGCGGTCGCCTGGTTATCAAACGGCGCCGTGCCAAAGGAAGAAAACGGCTGAGTGCCTAATAGTATCTCTATTTAGGTCGCGATCTACCCAGAAGAATCATCCATTACGATTGACGACGCAATCATTACGGGGCCAGGCCAGCTTTTGCAAAGCCGACCGACTGCTGAAACGGGCTGAGTTTCAGCGAGTCAAACAAGTCGGATCGAGGCGACGTTCTCCTCATTTCGTTATTTCACTGGCGGATAATGATCTTCAGAGGCCCCGCCTTGGGGTGGTGGTGACCAAACGGTTAGGCAAGGCCGTACAACGGAACCGGGTCAAACGGCTGCTGCGGGAATTTTTTAGACGCCATAAAGGGATTTTGCCCCCCCAAGATATTGTCATCATTGCGAAGCCAGGTGCTCCCGGCTTGACGTCTGCTGAGGTTGCAGCGGAGTTGGGACCTGTGCTCCTGCTGTCCGGAGTCAAAGATGAAATTGGCAGTTAGCTCCCTCATCTGGCTCCTGAGGGGCTACCAGCTTTTTATTTCGCCATTTTTGCCTCATTCCTGCCGCTTCTACCCCAGTTGTTCCGAATACGCCTGCCAGGCCCTCGAGAAATACGGTTTCGGCAAAGGTATCCTGCTCAGTTGCCGACGGGTTTTGAAATGCCATCCCCTACATCCGGGTGGTCTGGACCCCCTGCCATGAATATGTCTTGCGGGATTGCTAGTCCTGAGAATTAAGGTGGCTACAGGGGAGTTTGATGTCTTCCGACCGGCCAGGACATGCAGGGGGATAGGGTTCAGCCGTCAGGATGGCCTTCGACCCGATAATTCATTCTAACCTTATCATAGACCTATGCCTGGTTTGGGAAACGGTCATTTCGGTTTGGCCTCGGGATGACCCCCAAGGGAGGAACAATATATGGAAAAGCGAGCGCTCCTAGCTCTGGTCATAAGTTTCGTCATTTTTATCGGTTTCGGGTATATTCAACAGAAATTCTATCCGCCCTCCCCTCAGAAACCGGCGACTCAACCGGTTGAACAGCCGGTTGAGCAACCCGCGGCGCCCAAACCTGCTATCAGTCCATCGCCCGTAGCGACGCCGACAACGCCGTCAACTCCGCCCACCGGCGTTCAAAAGGCTCGGGATATAGTCGTTGATACCCCTCTCTATCAGGCAATATTTACTGAACAGGGCGCCAGGCTGAAGAGCTTCCGGCTCAAAAAATACTGGGGGCACTTGCCGTTTCAAAAAATTGCCGATTTCAACCTGTGGTTCTTTGGCATCGACATTCAGAGATATAAGCGGGTGGGAAATCAGATAACCGACCCGAAAGAATTGGTTCAGGCTACTACTCCTGACGCCCTTCCCCTGGCCCTGGCCTGGGAGACCAAGGCCGCCTCCGTAGGCGCCGCCGAGGTGTATCAGGCTGATCAAAAGGCAATCTCTCTTACCGACCAGGACAAGGCCAAACTCAGTTTTACCTGCGTCAGGCCCAACGGTTTAACCCTGGTCAAGACCTTTACCTTCGAGCAGAACAGCTACCGGCTGGATCTGACAGCCACGGTTAAGAATCAAAGTTCCAACCCCCTTGAAGGCGACCTGGCACTAAGCCTAACTGATGACTTCAGTGAGGTAAAAGATGCCGGTTTCACCGGCTTCGCTTGGTCGGCAAAGAAGAGTCGGGACACGGTCGCTAGTGGCAGCCTGAAAGAATCCAAGATGATCGGCCAACTTGATTGGGGTTCTTTGGAAAGCAGCTATTTTATGATGGCCGTCGTCCCGCCGCCGTCGGATTTTAAGTTCACTGCCACAGTTCAAGACGTTGCCAGTAAAATAATGACGGCCACCTTCCGGACCCAGGTGGCCTCATTACCCCCCGGTCAGGAGATTTCTTTGCCCTATACGCTTTATTTCGGTCCGAAGGATTTAGACATCTTAAAATCGCTCGGATTAGGGTTGGAACAGACGGTAGACTTCGGCTGGTTCCAAATTCTGGCCTTGCCCCTCCTCTATGTCCTGCAATTCTTCTTTAAATATCTCCATAACTATGGCTGGGCCATTATTGTTATGACCTTTCTGATCCGGGTGCTTTTTCTCTATCCAAACCATAAAAGCTACCAGTCCATGAAGGACATGCAGAAATTGCAGCCTAAAATCGCCAAGTTGCGGGAGAAGTATAAAGACGATCGAGAGGCCTTGAACAAGGAACTTATGGGATTGTATCGGACCTATAAGGTCAATCCCATGGGTGGCTGTCTCCCCATGATTTTGCAACTGCCGGTGTTCATCGCACTTTATAATATCTTAGGATACGCCATCGAACTGCGCCATGCCCCCTTCATTTCAACGTTGCCTTTCACCGATATCGTCTGGCTGGCAGATCTCTCGGCCAAAGATCCTCTGTTGATCACCCCGATTATTATGGGAGCAACGATGTTCATTCAGCAAAAGATGACCCCTTCTCCTGGAGACCCCACCCAGGCCAAATTAATGTTGATGATGCCTATCATCTTCACCTTTATGTTCCTTAACTTTGCATCCGGTCTGGTGTTGTATTGGCTGCTTAATAATGTCCTGTCCATCATCCAGCAATATTACACCAATAAGTATATGCCTTAACCAAGGTGGAGGCCTGAATGAATTTTCTGGAATTCGAAGGGAAAGATCCCGAAGACGCCATTGCACAGGCTGCGGCGCATTTTAAGGTGGCACAGGAAAAATTAGAGATAGAGATCATTTCATTGGGCTCATCCGGCCTCTTTGGATTGTTGGGAGGGAAAAAGGCAAAAATTCGCGCTGCGATTAAAGGGGAGGTACGGGAAGAACCCGAAAAAACGGAAAAAGAATCGGCGGTCGGCGAGGTTGCCGAGCCAATGGAAGAAGGCGAGAAAGAAGTCGATCTCGTCCCCCGGGCTCAGGAGATTCTCAGCCAACTGCTCGAAAAAATGGGCGAGACCTGTACCATCAGCGGTTTTCAAGAACTCAATCAGGTTAATCTCATCGTTGAAGGTGAGGATGCCGGGCTGCTCATCGGCAAGCAGGGTCAGACTCTGGAAGCTCTGCAATACCTAGTGACCAAAATTCTGTCTAAATCTACCAAAAGAAAACCGCGCGTCATCATTGATATCGAATCCTACCGGGAGCGACATAAACAAGTCCTTGTTGATCTGGCCCAGAAATATGGCGAAAAGGCCAAACGGCTCGGCAAGCCGGTGACTCTGAATCCGATGAACGCCTATGACCGGCGGATCATCCATCTAACCCTGCAGTCGGACCGTGACCTTAAAACCAAGAGCCGGGGGGAAGGACTTTATAAAAAAATCATCATCTATCCGGTAAAAAAGAGACGAAATGCCGAGGTCTTGAACGAAGACGAGTGAAGCGCCACACCATCGCCGCCATTTCAACGCCGCCGGGAGAGGGCGGCATCGGCATCGTGCGCCTGAGCGGTCCTGACTCTCGGGCAATTGCCGATCGCATTTTTCGGCCTGCCAGACCGCATACCCCGACTTGGCCGGCCCGCCGTCTCATTCTGGGACAGATCGTCTCGCCAGAGGACGGTCAGGCGGTAGATGAAGTGCTGTTGGCCTTCATGCCCCGTCCCCACAGCTATACGAGAGAAGACGTCATCGAAATACAATGCCACTCCGGCTATGCCGTGCTGCAACGCATCCTGCAACTAACCCTGCAGGCGGGTGCCCGGCTGGCCGATCCGGGCGAGTTTACCCTACGTGCCTTCCTCTCCGGCCGTCTCGATCTCACTCAGGCCGAAGCTGTCTTGGAAGTTATTCAGGCCAGGAGTGACGCCAGTCTTAGAGTGGCCGCCGCTCATCTTGCCGGCGGTCTGGGTCGCCACCTCACCCGGCTGCGTGATGACCTGCTGGACCTGTTGGCCCTGGTGGAGGCTGACCTGGATTTCGGAGAAGAAGTACCCGAGATTGATCTGGCGGCTCTCGTTCATCAGTTGGAAGCACTTGAATCCGAAATAACTGCCCTCTGTCAATCCTATGCCCAGGGTCGGATGCTGCGCCAGGGACTCCAGGTGGTCCTCGCCGGACGTCCCAATGTCGGCAAATCCAGTCTATTAAACCGACTCCTGCAGACCGACCGGGCTATCGTCACTGATATCCCAGGCACCACGCGAGATGTCATCGCCGAAAATCTGGTCATCCAGGGACTGCCTGTCTGCCTGCTGGACACTGCCGGTCTGCGCCCGGCGCAAAATCTGGTGGAGGAAATAGGTATTCAACGAACTCAGGAACACCTGCAGCAGGCCGACCTGGTGCTCTACCTGCTGGACGCCAGCCAACCCTGGCAGGTGGAGGATGAACCCCAACTGCAAGCCTTAAGAGATCAATCGATCCTAGTCGTCCTGAATAAAATCGATCTGCCGCGGGTATTACAGCCAGCGGCAATCCCATCAGCCTGGCCTCATCACCTAATAGAAATCTCCGCACTCACCGGCGAAGGCATACCCGCCCTCAAAGAGGCCATTTTTCAGGCCGGGATGGGAGGCGCCAGCCCTCTGGACGGTCAGATCGTCACTCAGGCCAGGCATTGCCGACACCTGGAACATTGCCGCCACCATCTCCAAGGGGCCTGGAAGATCATCCAAACTGCTCAGCCAAGGGAGCTGTTGGCTCTGGAATTGCGTTCGGCATTGCAGGAACTCAGCGCCATCTTAGGTCTGGAGGTCGACGACGAGGTCTTGGACCGCGTCTTTGCCCGCTTCTGCCTGGGGAAATAACCGCGGTTTTCAGTTTCCGGTTGCCCAAATATAGATGCGGCACGGACTGGAACCCTATGCCACTGGCAAGCCATTTTAATGTAAAGAGATACTGTTATGGAGGGGCGAATCTCGTGTTCGTCCCTATGTAAGGAAGCCCTCTTGCCCCTCACCTTTGATTACGGCATGCATCCTTGAACCGGAAAACCGGTTATACTACTGCTGCTCCTCAAGATCTCCTGATCGTTGGCCTGGAAGCCCTGGGTCTATCGACATCGCCGGAGACCATCCGACAATTTCTCGTTTACTGCGATGAACTGCTGCGCTGGAACGCCCGGGTGAATCTGACCGGACTGAAAACCGCCTCAGACGTGGTGGTGAAGCATTTTTTGGATTCCCTGGCTGTCTGGCCCTGGGTGCGCGATCTAACCAGTCTGGCTGATATCGGTACCGGTGCCGGTTTTCCCGGACTGGCACTCAAACTGGCCCTACCTCACCTTCACCTGACACTGCTGGAGCCCACCGGTAAGAAAAGCACTTTCCTCCGGTATCTAACAATTCACTTGAATCTAGCGAACGTGGAGGTGCGGCAGGTCTATCTAACCCCCAGCCTGGCCCGCCAATGGGGGCCGCAGTTTCACGGGGTAATCACTCGGGCTGCATTTTCCCTGCCCCGCTTTCTGGCCTTGGCTGCTCCCCTGACACAATCCGGGGGGCGGCTGCTATCCCTCAAAGGTCCTCAACTGGACGAGGAACAGTGGCACGAGGCAATGGCCCTAACGTCTCAGTATAACTGCCGGGAACCCAGACAACAGCGCTACGTCCTGCCCCTGGGGCAGGAATCTCGGCTACTGGTCATCTGGGATAAGATTTGAAAAAATTATTGACAGGCCCACCCCCATAGCAGAAATTATGAGGCATGAACTCTAGCGAATCTGAACGCCCCTGGCATGGCGGTGATTTGAACCTGGCCCGAATCCGTTTCGGTCATCAGCAACTTATTGATTTTAGCGCTAACATGAACCCCCTCGGACCTCCTCCCTCGGTCTGGCGGGCCTTGACTGAACATCTGCCGGATATCGTGCATTACCCGGACCCTTACGCCCGTGAACTTTGCCAGGCCCTGGCCGAACATCTTAATATTTCGCCTGCCAACCTAATCCTGGGCAACGGCTCCGTCGAATTGATTTATCTCCTGCCGCGCCTCGCCAGCTTTAAGCGAGCTGCATTGCCAGCCCCAGGGTTTAGTGAATACGATTATGCCGTCCGCCTGACATCTACTCAATGCACCTACCTGTATCAGACTCCTCCGGATTATTCCTGGGATCTAGACCGGTTAAAAATTGCGGTGGCTGAGGGCGGCCTGATCTTCCTGTGCAATCCCAACAATCCTACCGGCGCTCTCCTTTCAAGAGACGCCCTGAACGACCTTCTGGAGGTCCTGCCATCCTCAGCCCTGTTGATAATGGACGAAGCCTTCATTGATTTCGTCGACCGGGCGGAGGAGATTACGCTGATTCCCCAGGCAATCAAAGATCCCCGAATCCTCGTGCTGGGTTCCCTGACCAAATTTTTTTCCCTGCCGGGTTTGCGTCTCGGCTATCTGGTCGGTAGCCCCGACCTCATCAACCGGCTGGCGTCCTTGCTACCCCCTTGGAATATCAATATGCTGGCCCAGGTTGCCGGAGTCGCCAGCCTCCAGGATAAAGAATTTATTGTCCGGTCCCGAACCTTTATGACCCAGACCCGGCAGCAGTTATACGAGTTGCTGGCTGACATTCCCGGACTCAACCCACTACCGCCCACGGCAAATTTTATCTTCTGTCATCTGAGTCCGGAGCTGCCCAACGCTCCAAAGGTGGTGGAACTAATGGGGCAGAGAGGTTTCCTCTTACGGGATTGTTCCAATTATCGAGGGTTGGACGACCACTGCCTGCGCCTGGCAGTGCGGCGGCAGGAGGATAATCTGGCCATGGCTGCGGCCTTGCGTGAGGTCATGGCGCGTGGGATGTAAGCTGATTTTGGCTTATCTCCTGGATCTGGCCTTGGGCGACCCTCCCTCCTGGCCGCATCCGGTGCGCTGGCTGGGCCGACTCATTGTTCACTTGGAAGATCCACTGCGGCGGACCTTCGCCAATCCGCGGTTGGCGGGCGTTGTTCTGGCTATCTGTGTAGTCGGCGCGGCCGCCGGAGGAACGATTATTGCGCTTCAGCTCGTCTCTTCCCAGCCTCCCAGCATCAGGTTGGCAGTTGAGGTCTGGCTGATTTACGGGGCTCTATCCCTCCAGGACTTGGTCAACCATGCCCGGGCAGTGCACCGGCCTTTATGTCAAGGCGATCTGCCTGGGGCAAGAGAGGCTTTGGCCAAGATCGTCGGCCGGGAGACGGGGCAACTTTCTGAAGCTGGAGTTATTCGCGCTACGGTGGAAACCATCGCGGAAAACACCGTTGACGGCGTCCTCTCACCTCTATTCTATACCACTTTGGGCGGCCCGGTCCTGGTGTGGATCTTCAAGGCTGTCAGCACCCTGGATTCCATGGTGGGATATAAAAACGTGCGGTATCGTGAATACGGCTGGGCCGGAGCCCGGTTGGATGATATCTTTAACTGGCTGCCCGCCCGCCTCAGCGGTGGTTTTATCACTGTAGCAGCCCGGCTGGCCGGCCTGGATTGGCGTCAGACCTGGAAAATTTTTCGGCGCGATGGCCGTCTCCACGCCAGCCCCAACGCTGGTTGGCCCGAGGCTGCGATGAGCGGAGCGCTGGGTCTTCGCTTGGGCGGCCCGAACGTTTATCACGGCAGACTGGTGGATAAGCCTTGGTTAGGAGAAGCCTGCCGGGAACCTGATCGGGAAGACATTCTCAAGGCCATACGCCTGCTCTACATCACCGGCGCCCTCGCCGTCCTTTGCTTAACCTTGGTTTCAACGGCGATAAAATGGTATTGACTTGAACCAATCGTTTTCTTACAATGGAAACTCCTTTTATGATATAATTGCAATTTAGCTAACTTGTAGCATTTCAGTTGTTTGGGGCGAATAGAAGACCCGTCCCTACGGGTGAGCCTGCCGGTGTTGCAGTGTTGTAAAGCGAGAAAGCGGAGCGCATCCCGCCTACCGGGATTCTCCGAAAATAAGTTTTGCACCGGCTAGAAAGCCTGTGCTACCGGAAAATGATTTTCAAGGTGCGCCGGTGACTCACAGGTAATGGCAAATATCAAGAAATCGAGGTTTCTAAATGTTAGGTGGGCACCGCCCACCCTACCTTGCCGTATTCTCTCAGATGGCTGAAATATTACGATAATTTTTAATAATCGAATTACTAATCAAAATACATCAGTTTACGAAAGAGCGTTAGCATTCTCGTAGTGGAATGTTTATTCAATCTAAACGCTTCTACTCCAATCTGATTGCCGAAAGCTTGATACCTGCTTATTAAAGATCCATGAGTCTTCCAAGTCGGCCGCTGCCGGTCAAGCCTCTGGTCAGTCTGATTTTTTCGCAACCGGCTCTGGAGACTGCAGTCTTCCGTGATCTGGCTGCTTTTTTAGGGCCCCCAGATATGGTCAGCGCCTGGCTGCATTTTCATCAGACCGGATATTATGCCCCTGAGATGGGTCTCAATCTGCAGCGCCGTTTGGCAGTCTTCCTGCATCTGGCAGATCCCTCAGATCTCTGCCACTGGAAGGCCTGCACTAATGACCTGGAACGCCGGTTCTCTCTGAGCGGCCGTAGATTAGTGAACCTGGACCCAGGCTACCTGAGCCGGGAGCGATTGGTCCTGGCTACTGGAAAAAACTATACCCATCGCCTTTATTTGGGGCAGGGCTTTTATGGTGAGGTAACCCTGATCTACCAAAAAGGCTCCTGGCGGGCGCTGCCCTGGACCTATCCGGATTATGCCAGCGAACCGCTGCGAGGGTTTTTCACTCAGGCCCGGCAGAAGTACCTCTGGCAACTGCGTCAATTGGCCAGAAAGGTGGAGGTGGAAGAGAAAGCTCCCGAAAACCTCCCATGAGAGTCTTCGAACTATGATTAAAAGTATGACAGCCTTTGGGCGGGGAGAGGCAGAGGGTGCTGGGGCCAGGATTGTCGCAGAGCTACGTACCCTCAATCATAGGTTTTTAGACCTGCACCTGCGGCTGCCGCGTTCTCTCAACCCACTCGAAGACCGGCTGCGGAAGCTGGTTTCGGAAAACATTACCCGCGGACGGCTGGAGCTCAGCGTCTCCCTGGAATATCTCGGCCAGAGTCCCCGTACCCTGGTTTTGGATCGTACTCTTCTGCAGGAGGCGGCCTCGGTGCTGGCCGAAATTCAAAACACACTTTCTCTTCCCCAACCCTGGAGTTGGGAGCAGCTCCTAAGTTTTCCAGAAGTAGTCTCGCTCCAGGAGCGGACCCCGGCTGACTATGAGGCCCTCTGGTCGGTGTTGGCCTGCGCCACCCAGCAGGCCTTGGACATCGTGAACACCATGCGCCGCCAGGAAGGGGAGTATCTCAAAAGAGAGCTGATCCAGCGATTGACCAGCATCGAGCAGCAGGTGGAAGTTATCAGCCAGCGGGCAGCCATGATCCCTCAACTCTATCGGGATCGGCTGACAGCCAGACTGGCCCAACTCCTGCCCGAAGGCAACTCGGTAGACCCTCAGCGACTGGCTCAGGAAGTGGCTCTGCTGGCCGACCGGTCCGATATCGCCGAGGAGCTTGCCCGCCTTCTCTGTCATATCCAACAGTTTCAGCTCACCCTTGAGGCAGAGGCTTCGATAGGGCGTAAACTGGATTTTCTGTTGCAAGAGATGAATCGAGAGATTAACACCATAGGCTCCAAAGCAGGTGAGGCGCTCATCTCCAGGGCAGTAATCGAAATCAAGAGCGAATCGGAGCGCCTACGGGAACAGGTACAAAATCTGGAATAAAATGCTCATTCAAACCATCACTGAGGTGGTGGGCGTTAGTGCTAATCTCTGGCCTTCTGTGCTATTCATATAAAATGGCATGGTCTGGGGATCACAACAAAATATGAAAACAGCAGCGTGGCAACTGCTCACAATAATGTTTTTGCGGCTCACCGCCCACTGTTTTCATACAAATTTCTTCTCATCGACCATATTAAACAGCAGCGGCGGCCATGGACCGCCCTATCCCATTCTCGATATTTTATCGGCAATTTACTCATAGGGCGGGCCGCGCCCGCCGTCTTTAAGAGCACTGTTTCCATACATGTTCTTGCGGGAGTTCAGCGGCAATGGTTCAAAAAGATTCGTCTCTCATTAATATCGGCTTTGGCAATACCGTGGTCGTCACCCGCATCGTGGCCATTGTCACCCCAAACTCGGCTCCTATGAAACGTTTACGGGAGGAGGCCAAAAATGAGCAGCGTCTCATTGATGCCACTCATGGCCGGAAGACGCGGGCCATTGTCATTACCGACAGCAATCACGTCATTCTTTCGGCAGTGCAGCCCGAGACCCTGGCCCAGCGATTTTTTGGGGAAAACACTTCCTCCCGAGGCAACAAGGAGTTGTAGATGGCCGGTCAGATCTTCGTTGTCTCCGGTGCCTCCGGTTCCGGCAAGACCTCTTTAGTGCGGGCCTTGCAAGAAAGCGATGCTAAATTAGGGTTTTCCGTTTCCTATACCACCCGCAAACCCCGGTCGGGGGAAGTACATGGCGAAGATTATTTCTTTGTTAAGTTAGATGAATTTCAACAATTAATCCAGGACGGCCTCCTTATCGAATATGTCAAACAGTTCGGCAATTACTACGGCACCTCTCGCCCCTGGATCGAAGAGGCCCTCAAAGGCGGACAGGATCTGCTTTTCGACGTGGAAATTCATGGAGCTAAGGCGCTCAAGAACCATTTCCCCCAGGGAAAGTATATTTTTATCCTCCCCCCGTCACTGACCGAACTAGAGCGAAGGCTGCGTCAACGGGGCAGTCTTCCCGAAACCGAGCTTCGCCAGCGTCTGGCACGCGTCCGGCAAGAAGTGAAGCAGATCACCTGGTATGATTATCTCATCATCAACGATGATTTTAATGAAGCTGTCTTACAGTTGCAGGCCGTGATCATCGCCGCCCGTTCCGAGACATCGCAGGTCTGGCCAGCCATCCGGCATGCCTGGGACTAATTTTCCATCCCCCTAGATATCCCTAAAACTCCTACCAGACCAGCAAACCAGCCGCGAGTCCTGCTGATCACCACATTGTGAAATAAAACTCCTTACCCCTTTAAAATTATCTTGCTATTTTTTAAGATATTGCACTATGATCGCAAATAAAATCGGGTGTAAAGTTTTCTCGGGACGAGTAATTCATATCAGATCCGGTTTGCCCTGTAATCCAATGAGTTATACCAATTGCGGTCCGACCTGCAACTGTGACCGTAACAATCTAATGCTGCAATTTTTTATCGAAAACCGGAAACAGTGTAATCGATCCTGGGAGTTGTCCGAAGAAGCCGGGAGGCGCCGATCATGTCATATGAATACCTGGTGGTAAAGTTTCCACAGCAAAGGCCGGTGTTGCTCAATGGCGAACCCATGGGCGAGACCAACGTGAAACTCGAGCTGGAGGGGGGCAGCTATGAAGTTACTTTGGGACCGCCGCCCGATTTCAAGCCGGAGAAACACCAGATTGATCTTCGCCATACCGCAGCCTCAAGACCCCTGAGGATCGAGTTTGAGGTTATCTAATGGCGGCGAAGCTCATACAACGTCTGGTCGGCCTCCTGCTGGTTCTTATCTGGTACACCGGCTGCGCTCATTATCCGCTTAACCAGCAGAGTTTCAGCTTTGATAAACAGGCGGGCTACCGTTTCGACAACCTCCAGCCGGGTCCCAGGAATACAGATTCTCTCTTCATCTGTCTGACGTTTTCCGGTGGCGGGACGCGTGCCGCGGCGTTGGCCTATGGTATTCTGGAAGAACTGCAGCAGACCCGCATCCGGGTCAATGGTGCAGAAAAGAGTCTTTTGGATGAGGTGGACTGTATTTCTTCGGTTTCCGGAGGTTCTTTTACTTCGGCCTACTACGGCCTGTTTCGGGAGAAACTGTTTGATCAGTTCCGCCCAAAGTTCCTGGAGCGCAATATCCAGGGAGCGCTGACGGCCAGGCTCCTGAATCCCTTCAATCTGCTGCGGATTGCCTCCCCCTGGTTCAGTAGAATTGATCTGGCAGTCGAATTATATGATCGTGATCTCTTTGAGGGAGCCGCTTTTTCCCGGCTGGAAGAAAACGGCCGCCCCTTTATCATCATCAATGCCACCAACTTGGGGCCGGGTCGGCGTTTTGACCATACCCAGGATTACTTTGACGCCCTCGGCTCACGTCTGGATGATTATCAGGTATCCCGTGCCGTGGCGGCTTCTTCCGCCTTTCCATTCCTGTTAAGTCCTATCAGCCTGAAGAACTATCCGACGGCAGAAGGATATGAACCCCCGTGGTGGTATAAGGGGGCTCTGGCGCCTGAGGATATGTTCAGCCGCCGCTATGCCGCCGCCAAGAACCTGAACGTTTATTTAGATAAACATAATGAGTATATCCACCTGATGGATGGCGGGCTGTCCGATAATATCGGCGTAAGGGCGATTCTTGAGGCCTACGATCATGGTTTCATCCGAAAAAGGATCAATCAGGGTCTGATCAAAGAATTAGTGCTGATCGTCGTCAACGCCCGCACCGAGAGCGAAGACCGGATAAGCCGGAAGAGCATCCCCCCGGGGATCCTTACGGTGGCGGAAAAAACCGCCACGATTGCCATGGATAATTTCAGCTTTGAGAGCACCGATCGCACCCGTTCAACCCTGTCCGAACGGGTGCAGACTCAAGTAGATCTGGAAGAGTGCCGTCGCCTGCTGGCGGAGCACTGCCCCAAAGCGCCCAGACCGGAACCATTCAAAGCCGACATCGATCCATACGTAGTGGAGATCAATTTCGAAGCCGCATCCTTGCTTCCCGGAGAAGACCCGCGCTATTACCTGGATTTGCCCACTTCCTTCAAATTGACCAAGGAACAGGTGGAAAAATTGACCGCCATCGGGCCCAAACTCCTGCGGGCCTCGCCGTATTACCAGTGTCTACTCAAGGTACTCCAGGCGGAAGCCCAAGGCCTCCCCCGGCCGGCCGACTGTCCCATCGGTGCCGGAATCAGATAATGCCGTCAGACAAGAGGTACTAGGCCTAGGAAAAAGGAAAATGGTGCCTCTTTTTTGAAAACGTGTAAGCTGGTAGCAATCGGGACTTTCTTACTCATAATCTAAAAATGTCAAGATAATCATAGCCTTATCGATCCTCCCTCTTTTCCCTCGGTAACTTTGCCTCGCCTGTCAGGTCATTTCCTGCCCCCGGCGCTTGTTGAAATCCGCCCGGCAAGGTTGATTTTCACTTCTCTGCGGTTCCGGTACATGCCTTGCTAAAGAGATAGGTGTCATACATATGGGGGATTCGAACGCAACTAATTTTCATGGCCTGTAAGTCACCCGCAAACCATGAAAATCATCTGCCGGTGTTACAGGCTTCCAGGCTGTGCAGAAGTTAATTTTTGACTCACAGCCGGGAACCGGAAACCTTATTTTCTGACCAATCCTCCTTTACTCCCAAGAGAAGGTAATGATGGAACAGTGTGGAACCCTTTTGATCGCCGAACACGGCTGTGAACTCTCGGATTGTTTGCATCCCTGGTTGATCGAAAACGGCCACCAATGCCTTAAGGTGGATAACATCAAAGATGTCCTCATGACCCTGCAGACCGAAAAGGTCAATGTGCTGGTGATGGACGTCTCTTTACCCGAGAGCCTGGGTTATGATGCCATTTCCATCATTAAAGGACTCTATCGCAGACTTCCCGTGATCGTTACGGCCGATGAGAATAACCCGGAACAGGAAAGTCGGATTCGACGCAAGGGAATTTTCTACTATCACGTGAAATCGTTTGGTGTGGATGAGCTTATGCTGGCTATTTCCAATGCCCTGATGCGGTCATATTCCGGAGGGAAAGTGGATGCATTTACAAGAAAAACTTGAATTTAAAAAGTTCATCATCCTGGCGGAGATGGAGCCCCCCAAGGGGACTGATGTATCATCGCTCGTGGCTAACGCTACGAACGTCAAAGGAAGAGTGGACGCCTTTGTCGCCCCCGAAATGAACAATGCGGTGATGAAAATGAGTTCTCTGGGCACCGCTTTACTATTGCAAAGCAAGGGCTTTGAAACGGTCATGCAGGTCTGTTGCCGGGATCGCAACCGGCTGGCCTTGCAGGCTGATCTATTAGCCGCTCAGGCCCTGGGGATTCCCAATGTCATGGCAGTCACGGGCGAAGACATCAGCTATGGGGACCATCATCGGGCCCGCGCCGTCAACGACCTCGATCTGCTGGAACTGCTGGCCGCTATCCAAACCTTGCAATCCGGGCGGGATCTGGCCGGCATCGAGCTTCAGGGTGCACCACGGTTTCTAGTCGGTGCCTCCCTCAATGTCGGCAAAAGCGGCGGGGCTCTGGAGGCGGAATTGGCGGAGTTAGATAAAAAAATGGCTGTCGGAGCGCAGTTTTTTATCACTTCGCCGATCTTTGCTCTAAAGGTCCTGGACCAGTTCCGCAAGCGCCTGGGCAACCGCCCGGCCAAAATCATTCCCACCGTCATGCTGCTGAAGTCGGTGGGCATGGCCCGCTACATTGATCGTCATCTTGAGCAGATCCACATTCCGGCCGGACTCATCGAGCGTATTCATAAGGCCCCGGATCGGGTACGGGAGTGTATCATGATTGCCGCTGAGTTGATTGCCGGTTTAAAGGACGAGGGCTACAGCGGAGTCCAGATTTCTACCCTCGGCTGGGAAGACCGGCTGCCAGCCATTCTAGCTGCGGCTCGAGCCTGATGTCGCGGTTACGACATATATATATGGGATAAAACTATGATAGCCGAACAAATCAGCTTGAGCAAAAAACCGGGCGAGAAGGGAAACAACGATCTCCGAGGTGCGGTCATGGTTGTGGGCGGCGGTATCGCCGGCGTCCAGGCCGCTCTAGATCTGGCCAATACCGGCTTTTTCGTCTATCTGGTGGAGCATTCTGCCGCCATCGGCGGGGTTATGGCGCAACTGGACAAGACTTTCCCCACCAATGACTGCTCCATGTGCATCCTGTCGCCCAAACTGGTGGAATGCGGACGGCATCTGAATATCCACCTGCTCACCCTGGCGGACGTGACCGCACTGGAGGGTGAACCCGGACACTTTACTGTTACCGTCCGCCAGAGACCCCGTTACATCGATATGGACCGGTGCATTGCCTGTGGGGTGTGCGCCGAAAAATGTCCCTATAAAGCGGCTGATGAGTTCAATGAAGGGCTCAATCAGCGCAAAGCCGCCTACGTCAAATACCCTCAGGCGGTGCCTCTCAAATACGCCATTGATCCCGACCGCTGCATCTATTTTAAGCCGGATAAGAAAGGAAAGATCGGCCGCTGCGGCGCCTGTGAAAAATTCTGTCCGGCCGGGGCGGTGAACTTTCTGGATGTGGACCAGGAACAGCAGATCAATGTGGGAGCCATCATATTGGCCCCGGGTTTTAAAGCCTTTGATCCGCATCTCTATGAAAGCTATGGCTATGGCAGATACAAAAACGTCATTACCAGCCTGGAGTTCGAGCGCATCTTGAGCGCTTCGGGGCCCTATGAGGGGCACCTGGTGCGCCCTTCGGATCATCAACCGCCCAGGAAAATCGCCTGGCTGCAGTGCGTCGGCTCCCGGGATACGCGTCCCGGCGCCCATGGGTATTGCTCCGGCGTCTGTTGCATGTACGCCATTAAAGAAGCAGTTATTGCCAAGGAGCATGCCGGCGCCGATTTGGAGACGGCGATCTTCTTTATGGATATGCGTACCTATGGCAAGGACTTCGAGCGTTATTACCAGCGGGCCCGTAACGAAGCCGGAGTGAGGTTCATCCGCTCCCGCATCCACAGTCTCACTTTAACGGATGAGGCCTCCCAAGCTCTCAGGCTGGAATGGGTGCAGGAGAACGGCGATAAGGCCAGCGAAGTCTTTGACCTGGTAGTCCTCTCCGTCGGACTGGAAATAGGCGATAACTTGCGGGGCTTGGCAGAAAAACTAGGGGTGGCACTGGACGCCGACGGCTTTGTGGAAACCGGCTCCTTTACCCCGGTGGCGACCTCTCAGCCCGGCATTTACGTCTGTGGAGCCATGTCCGGCCCTAAAGACATTCCCTATGCGGTCATGGAGGCCTCGGCGGCCTCGGCAGCCTCAGCTTCATTGTTATCGCCGGCCCGTGGGACCCTGGTTCAGGAAAAAGTATATCCACCTGAAGCCCCAGTGGAAGATCAGGAGCCTCGTATCGGAGTCTTTGTATGTCACTGCGGGATTAATATTGCCGGAGTAGTGGATGTCCCAGCGGTGCGCGAGTATGCCCGAACTTTACCGCACGTGGCTTATGTGGCTGATAATCTGTTCACCTGCAGTGAAGATACCCAGAAGCTGATCGTAGAAGCGATCAAAGAGAATAACCTGAATCGGGTGGTTGTCGCCGCCTGCACTCCCCGAACCCATGAACCGCTGTTCCAGGAAACCATTCGGTCCGCAGGGTTAAATCCTTATCTGTTCGAGTTTGCCAACATCCGGGATCAGGATTCCTGGGTGCATCAACAGGAACCCGAGCGGGCCACCGAAAAGGCCAAAGATCTGGTGCGCATGGCAACTGCCAAGGCGGCGCTCCTGGAGCCGCTCCAGCCGGTCCATCTCGATATCAGTCAAAACGCCCTGGTCATCGGCGGCGGCCTGGCCGGGATGACCGCCGCCCTCAATCTGGCGGAGCAGGGACTGTTTACCTACCTGATAGAGCAGAAAGACGAGTTGGGCGGCCATGCCCGTAAAGTCGGCCACACCTGGAAGGGTGAAGACGTAGGGGCCTATATCCACGATCTGAGCCAGCGCCTTTTGAGCCACGAACGGGTTGAAGTGTTGACCGGGGCTGAGCTCATCCAGGTCAGCGGTTTCGTAGGCAACTTTGAGAGCACGGTGCGCTCTGGCGGGAGCGAACGCCAGTTGCAGCATGGGGTCGCGATCCTCGCTACCGGGGCCCATTCCCTGAAGCCCTCGGAATACCTCTATGGCCAGAATGACCGCGTCACTCGCTGGCATGATCTGGAAAAGCGCTTCATTGAACAACCCCGGCTTCTGGAAGAGGCCGAAGCCGTAGCCTTCATCCAGTGCGTCGGCTCCCGTGAGCCACAGCGTCCCTACTGTTCCAAGATCTGCTGTACCAGCTCGGTGGCCCAGGCCATTGCCTTGAAAAAACGGAAACCGGAGTTGCAGGTTTACATCCTCTATCGCGACCTGCGCACCTACGGTCCGCGGGAGCATCTCTATCGCCAGGCCCGGGAGTTGGGAGTGTTGTTCATCCGCTATCACCAGGAGGAGAAACCGGCAGTCGAGAGCACCATGATCAACGGTCGGGAGAAACTGCTGATCACCGTCAAAGATCATATTCTCGACCATTATCTGAAAATCCCGGTGGATTACTTGAACCTCGCCACCGCCATTATTCCCCGGGGGTTGGATACGCTGGCCAAGTTTTTCAAGGTGCCGCTCAACGATGACGGTTTCTTCCTGGAAGCTCATATGAAGCTCCGGCCGGTAGATTTCGCTACGGACGGGGTGTTCGTCTGTGGATTGGCTCATTATCCCAAGCCTATTGAAGAGTCTATCGCCCAGGCGCAGGCGGCTGCGGCCCGGGCTGCCAGTGTGTTGACTCGGGGCTTTGTCGAAGTAGAGCCGATCGTTTCAGCGGTCGATGCCTATCTCTGTATCGGCTGCGGCCTGTGTGAGGCCTCCTGTCCCTTCGCCGCCATTCGCCTGATCCAGGTGCCCGGCAAAGGCTATCGGGCGGAGAATATCACGGCCTCCTGCAAGGGCTGTGGAGTGTGCGCCGCCGCCTGTCCACAACGGGCGATTGATATGATTCATTTCCGCGATCGCCAGATCATGGCAGTGATTCACGCCGGCGGCCAGCAGGCGCAGGCTAAGTAAATATCCGGGGAGATAAATATGGACCATATATTTGAACCGAAAATCCTGGCCTTCCTGTGCAATTGGTGCTCCTATGCCGGTGCTGATCTGGCCGGCGTCTCCCGGTTCCAATATCCCACCAATATCAGGGTCATCCGTACCATGTGTTCCGGGAGAGTGGATCCGGTGCATGTGATTGAAGGACTCAAAAGTGGCTTTGACGGCGTCTTTGTCTTCGGCTGCCACTTCGGTGACTGCCACTACTTAGAAGGTAATTACCATACGGCCCGGCGGATGCAACTGGTGGGACAGATGCTGGATATTGCCGGAATCGGCAAAAACCGCCTGCAACTGCGATGGGTCAGCGCCGCCGAGGGACAGCTCTTTGCTGATTATGTTACCGAACTGACCGAATTAATCCGGGAGTTGGGACCATTGCGGGCTAGCCGGTTCCAACTTTCCTTGGCGGCGGTGCAGCGAGCTTTGCATTCCTCCCAACTGCGGTGGTTATTGGGTATGGACCGGTTCCTGACCGAGAAGAAAAATGTCTATGACCAGCAGCTAAACCCGGTTGACTTTCAAGATTTACTGCAACAGTGCGCCGAGCAGGAGTATCAAAAGGCCCTGTTGGTGGAAGCGCTGCAGGAAGGACCGCAAACGGTGCGTCAGATGGCCAAGATAACCGGGCTGCCGGTTTATTGCGTCTCGCGCCGCTTAAATGATCTGGAGAGAACCGGCCTGGTTGATTTGCAGGCATACGAAGGGACCAGTCCCACGTTCACTCTCCTGACGGCATAGGAAAAAACTCGGACTTGGTCACGGTGAGCGACATAGGATGTCCGGGATTAAGGGTTAATGAGGATTTCCATGGCAATGCAGAAAGAAACTGACAAAATCGGCGCAGTGTTGGTGGTGGGAGCCGGGGTGGCGGGTATGCAGGCCGCTCTGGACCTGGCCAATTCCGGTTACTATGTGTATCTGACTGACCGCTCTCCTACTATTGGTGGCATTATGGCCCAACTGGACAAGACGTTTCCCACCAATGACTGCTCCATGTGCATCATTTCGCCCAAATTGGTAGAGGTCGGGCGGCATCTGAATATCGAGGTCTTGCCTGATACCGAGGTACAGGCTTTGGATGGCGACCTGGGCCATTTTCGGGCGGTGTTGAACAATTATCCGCGTTACCTCGATCCGGTGAAATGTACCGGCTGTGGAGACTGCCGCAAGGTCTGCCCGGTTCGTGCGGTCAACGAATTTAATGCCGGCCTGGACCTCCGGGAAGCAACGTATATCAGATATCCCCAGGCAGTACCGTTGGCCTTCGCCATCGACCGGCAGGTATGCATCGGCTGTGGGCTGTGCGGCCAGGTCTGTCTGGCCGGGGCTATTAACTATCTTGACACGGCCAGGCAACGGGAAATCGATGTCGGGGCGGTCATCCTGACTGTCGGCAATGAGGTCTTCGATCCCACCCGGCTGCAATCCTACAATTACGCCAATCAGCCCAATGTGGTCACCAGTCTCGAATTTGAGCGCATTCTCAGCGCTTCCGGGCCCTACCGGGGCCATCTGATGCGGCCCTATGACCGGGAAGAGCCGAAAAAAATCGCCTGGCTGCAATGCGTCGGGTCGCGCGACGTCAAAACCAACCCCTACTGTTCGGCAGTGTGCTGCATGTACGCCATCAAGGAAGCGGTGATCGCCAAAGAACATGCCCACGGCGACCTGGATACCGCCATTTTTTATATGGATATGCGAACCTATGGCAAGGATTTCGAGCACTATTATAATCGGGCGCGGAATGAACATGGGGTGCGGTTTATTCGCTCCAGGGTGCACAGTATCGACCCCGAGGGAGAATGTGATCTTCGAATCTCCTATGTGGATGAACAGGGCGAGAAGAAATCCGAGGTATTTGACCTGGTGGTGCTCTCTGTAGGCTTCCAGGTCAGTGAATCAGTCAAAGACCTGGCCCGGAGACTGGGTGTCGAACTGAATCAGCATCACTTTGCCAAAACTGACCCCTTTCTGCCAGTGGCCACCAGTAGACCGGGGGTTTATGTCTGCGGGACGTTTCAATGCCCCAAGGATATTCCTCAGTCCGTCATGGAGGCCTCGGCTGCGGCTGCGGCCTGCAGCGCCACCCTGAGCGAGGCCCGCTGGACCAGGACCAAAACCAAAGAAGTGCCCCCGGAGCGCGCTGTCGGTCAGGATGACCCTCGCGTCGGGGTCTTTGTCTGTAACTGTGGCATTAACATCGGCGGCATTGTGGACGTCCCGGCGGTGCGGGAATATGCCCGCACCCTCCCTCACGTGGTGCATGTGGAAGATAATCTCTATACCTGCTCGCAGGATACACAGGTCAAGATTTCCGGTGTTATCGAGAAGTACCGCCTCAATCGAGTAGTAGTGGCAGCGTGCACTCCGCTCACACATGAGTCGATGTTCCGGGAAACCCTGACCGATGTCGGTCTGAATAAATATCTCTTCGAGATGGCCAACATCCGGAATCAGGACTCCTGGGTGCATATGAAGGAGCCTGACAGAGCTACGGCCAAGGCCAAGGATTTGGTGCGGATGGCGGTGGCCCGGGCCTCATTATTGAAGCCGCTGCTGGAAAAGCCGTTGGAGATTACCCAACGGGCATTGATCATCGGCGGCGGTATTGCCGGCATGACTGCGGCCCTGAATCTGGCCGATCAAGGCTTTGAGAGCATTATCATTGAGAAAGAGAAAGAACTGGGGGGCAACGCCCGTCATCTGGGCCGTACTATCGAAGGCCTGGAGGTCCAGAAGTTTCTCAATCGACTCATAGAGAGGGTGCAGGCCCATAAAAATCTCCAGGTTTTGACTCAAGCGCTCGTGGTGGGTTTCAGCGGCTATAAAGGCAACTTCACTACCGAGGTGTTGGTGGGTCCAGGGATGTATGAGCGCAAAATTAATCACGGGGCCACAATTGTAGCCACCGGGGCGCAGGAATATCGTCCCCGAGAATTCCTCTACGGCGAGCATGAAGGTGTCATGACCCTGTTGGAATTAGGACAGAAGATCAGCCAACGGTACGAGGTGGCCAAATGGAAACGGGTGGCAATGATCCAGTGCGTCGGCTCCCGTAATGCCGAGAACCCCAATTGCAGCCGCATCTGCTGCCAGGGGGCGGTAAAATATGCCTTACAATTGAAGGATATCAATCCCGACCTGGAGGTGGTCATCCTTTACCGGGACATGCGGATGTATGGCTTTCTGGAGGATTATTATGTTGCGGCTCGCAACCGAGGGGTCATGTTTGCCCGCTATGATCTCGATAACCTGCCCCTGGTAAAGAGCGAGGACAATGATCTGAGCGTCACCTTCAACGACCATGTTCTCCACCGTCCTATCAAGATGCCGGTAGATGCCGTGGTTCTGAGCGCCGCGACCCGCGCCGCCGACACCGAAGAGTTGGCCTCGCTGCTAAAAATTCCCCGGAGTGCGGATGGATTTTTCATCGAGGCGCATGCCAAGCTGCGGCCGGTGGATTTTGCCTCAGAAGGTATTTTCCTCTGTGGCATGGCCCACAGCCCCAAGCTGATCAATGAAAGCATTGCTCAGGCGATGGCTGCGGCTTCCCGGGCCGGAGCTTTCCTGGCTGATATTAGGCAAACCATCAGCGGTGTCATCGCCTACGTTGAGCCAGACCGCTGCGCTGCCTGCCTGGTATGCGTCAAGACGTGTCCGTTTGGAGTGCCGCGCATCAATGAGGATAATGTTTCTGAGATCAACACGGCACTCTGCCAGGGATGCGGCACCTGCGCCTCGGAATGTCCGGCCAAGGTGATTCAGTTGGCTCATTATGAAGACGAAAAGTTTAAGGCCAATATCATGGCATCCTTTTGAGGAGTATGCGAATGAAAACTTTTGAACCGAAAATTTTGGCTTTCTGTTGTAGTTACTGAGCTTATTCGGCTGCGGACCTGGCAGGTTCGATGAGATTGCAATACCCGGCTAATATAGAGATTATCAAAGTTCCGTGCTCTGGCAGAGTCGATATTATTCATCTTCTGTTGGCCTTCGAGCAGGGTGCTGACGGGGTCATCGTGGCCGGGTGTCTCGAAGGTGACTGTCACTATCAGGTCGGTAATCTGCGGGCCAGGAAGCGGGTCCAGCGGGTTAAAGAAATTCTGGACAGGGTTGGCCTGAGCGGTGCGCGTCTGGAAATGTATAACCTATCGGCGGGTATGGGCTCCCGATTTGCCGAGATTGCCCGGGAAATGAACGTTAGAGTGCTAGAGCTGGGTTCCAGCCCTATAAAAATTGCCAGGGAAATGGCCTTCGGGCCGAATGTGGAGGTAACCGCATGATCAAGGCAGTACCAAAACCGATAGAAGAAATCATTGACCTGGTCAAAAATTTCCACAAGGTATTGATCGTCGGCTGTGATGGCTGTGTTACGGTGTGTGAAGCCGGTGGTTTGAAAGAGGTGCAGATTCTGGCTGCCTCTCTCAGGCTTTACTTTACTCAGGCGAAGCAGAGGCTGGATATCGACGAGGCGACCCTTACCCGCCAGTGCGACAGGGAATACTTGGGGCAACTCAAGGATCGGATCGACGCCTACGATGCTGTAGTGTCGCTGGCCTGCGGTTGTGGCGTACAATTCCTGGCGGAAAGATACCAAGACAAAATCGTCTACCCCGGGGTCAATACCTGTTTCATGGGAGTGGATCTGGAACGCGGAGTGTACGCGGAGCGTTGTCAGGCCTGCGGCAAATGTATCCTGGCCAGCACCGGTGGCATCTGTCCGATTGCCCGCTGTTCCAAGCGGATGTTGAACGGTCCCTGTGGAGGGTCGGAAAAGGGTAAATGTGAGGTCAACCCGGATATCGACTGCGGCTGGCAATTAATTTTTGACCGGCTGAAGATTTTAGGGCAGTTGGACCGTTTCGAACAACCGGTGGAGCCGAAAAATTGGGCGAGCAGCCGTGATGGCGGACCGCGTAAAATCGTTAGAGAGGATTTAAGGTTATGAACAGCACCACCCCGAGCAGACTGGAGAAAGTACTAGCCGCCGGTCACCAGGCCGTCACCTCCGAGGTCGGTCCGCCGCGTAATTGTGATGGCTCCGTGATAGAGCACAAGGCTCAGATGATCAAGGATTATGTTGATGCCATCAACGTCACTGACAACCAGACCTCGGTGACCCGGTTGTGCAGCCTGGCGGCCTGTATCCGCCTCAAGCTTATGGGCCTGGAACCGGTGCTGCAGATGGTCACGCGGGACCGCAACCGCATCGCCTTACAGAGCGATATTCTCGGCGCCGCCTCCTTCGGTATCTGCAATATCCTCTGTCTTACCGGCGATCATCAGCACTTTGGGGATCATCCCAATGCGGTTAACGTCTTTGATCTGGATTCTACCCAGTTACTTCAGACGGTCCGGATGATGCGGGATGAAGGCCATCTGCTGGGCGGCCACCAAGTTGAGCCGCGCCCACAGATGTTTATCGGCGCCGCGGCCAACCCGTTTGCCGATCCCTTTGAAATCCGCGTTCCCCGGTTGGCGAAGAAGGCGGCGGCCGGGGCCCAGTTTATTCAGACTCAGTGTATCTACAACATGGAAAAATTCAAACTCTGGCTGAAACTGGCACGCGAGCGCGGATTAACCGAAAAGGTAGCGATTTTGGCCGGAATTACGCCGATGAAGAACGTCGGCATGGCCAGATACATGAAGAACCGGGTGCCGGGCATCGATGTTCCGGATGAGATTGTGAAACGCATCGGCGGCGTACCCAAAGAAAAACAGGCCGAGGAAGGAATTAAACTAGCCATTGAGCAGATCCAGGAATTGAAAGAGGAGGAAGGTGTCCGGGGATTCCATATTATGGCCATTGAATGGGAAGAGAAGGTTCCGGAAATAGTCGAACGGGCCGGATTATACCCCCGCCCGCAGATAAATTAAACCAGGGCCACTACGATGTTTAACCCTGATGAGCCGCGGTTTAAGAGACCGCAGATGACTCTTGATCCAATTTACCGAAACTATAAACCCCGACTACAAGAAGGAGAAATACCATGGCAAAAGAGTATATCCTGATCGTTGATGACGATCCTGATTTTGTCGAAACCGTATCCATGTTGTTGGAGAACAAGGGCTATGAAGTGGGCAAGGCCTACGACGCCCTTGAGGGTGAGAACGCTATTAAGAAGCGCCGGCCGGACCTCTTGGTGCTGGACGTGATGATGCCCAAGAAGAGCGGCTATGAATTGTGTAAAGAATTGAAGGCGAACGATTGGACCAAGGACATCCCGATCATGCTGTTGACTGCGGTGGCCGAAGCGGTACCCAGCACCACCTACAGCCATTATCAGGGCATGACTACCGAAGCCGACGACTATGTGTCCAAACCGGTAGACCCGGCCACCCTGGCGCAGGCGGTGGAACGACTGATTGGCGCCTAAACGGTCAACGGGCATGGACCAGATGACCGTGGGCCTGGAGAGAAGACCATCAAGAAACAGAAAATCGGGGGCCTTAAAGTTGTGGAGGAGGGTGCCTGTGTGGCATCCTCTTCCACGAGTGCCAACAGCCGCTTGGGGAAAGACATCTGCGCCCCTTTGGCCCAACAAAAGATTAACCTTACCTTCTTGACCCACATTGCTGGCCACCTGGATCGGGACAGCAGCACCGTTTTCTGCACTGAGCTTGAGGCCGGGGCCAGCAGCCACTCACTGGTACAGACCTTCCATGATCGGTGCAGCCTTTCCCGGCTATTTTCGGACACCTGCATTATCTCGCTGTATCCTCATGATCAACATCCGGATATCACAGGCCTTTTCCTTCGCTGCGTAGCTCAGGCCAGGGTTGTGCTCCGGGGTCTGGCCAGTTCCCCCTCCGCCGTATCCGGAGTTATCTCATCGGGCGGCAGGAACAGGGCGATTCAACAATTATTCAAACAGTTCCAGTTTCCCACATATCGATCGCCGACCGAATTCTTTGCGGCCCAACTCCCTCCGCAAGAGTTGGTACGGGCTGTGGTAGCCACCTATCAGGAGAAGGTGATCAAGATTTACTGCTTGGTGCAAGAGATCGATATAGACCTCTGGGAGTTAACCCTGCCCTCGTCGCCAGCCCTGGAGGAATTTGGCAGGGCATTGGTGACTATGGGGAAGCGGGGCTTTAGACTGCCCTTTTTAGTGGCGCTGCCGGTCCTGGATAGACCGGAATTACGATGTTCTTTCGGTTTGTGCGCCGATCTCCCGGCCGGTGATCGGGTAGCGGCGATAGAACAGGTTATACAATCCCACCTCCCCGGCCTCTCAGCATATCGTCAGTCGCCGGTAGCGGCAATATTTGTCCATGGTCCCCATTTTGGCGATCGCTACGGCATCGGCGACACTGTGGTAGAGGCCCTGGAGAGGGCCGAGGTAACCCTCTTGGCCCTGAGTTGCACCGTTTCTTCCATTTCGGTTATCATTAAACAACAGGATCTTGCTCCGGCAGTGCAGATATTAGAAAAAACCTTCGAGGTACCTCGCTGCCAGCCCGTGCAATGCCGGAGCCGTGATAATCAGTGAATGTCGGAGATCTGGTTGATTCTTGAGATTGGTTTACAAATCCTTCTAAGATCATGGGCGAAGAGGATGAGGTGATGAATCACGGCCCAGCCGATACACTTGCCGGACCGCATACCCCCGAGGGATTAACCGACCGGAATATTCTGCCCGAGTGGTTTTCTCCGCTACTGATGAACTTCCCGGACCCGGTGTTGATCACGAATCAGGACCGTCGGGTGGCATTCATAAACCGCCAGGCCGAAAAGCTCTTCGGAGGTACTTTGCATTTGGGGGATGCCTGCCCAATTTGCACGCCAGTCTCAAGAGTGGAAATCAGGTGGGAAGATTATAACTGGGTGGAACGCTGCCTGCAAAACGGCGAGAGTCTCAGCCGGGTGCCGATCGGTTTGAGGCTTCCTGATGGAAGAGAGATTCCTCTCACTGTTACCGCCACCCCGGTTCACAGTTCGGGCGGCCAACCCGCCGGATGTTTTATCGTGCTCCGGGATCTGCACGCCGATCTGTTGGCCCATCCTGCGGCGCAACTCCAGACAGCCACGTTGTCCAGTATCCTTGAATATTTCCCCACCCCGTTCTTTACGGTCAATCCTGACCTGGTGATTACTTACATTAACGAGCCTTTGGAAAAACTCACCGGTTATCGGCGCGAAGAAGTCATAGGTCGGATGAAGTGCGGCAGTATTCTGAACACCAGTCTGTGCAACACCGATGGCTGCGTGCTGAAGCTGTCCATGGAACGGAAGATGCCTGTCTCGGGACTCCGGCAGGTAGTTCGTGATCGTCAGGGCCGGGAAATCCCGGTGATGGTTTCCGCATCTATCATCACGGATCCGATGGGACGGGTAATTGGCGGCTTTGAGGCCTTCCGCGATATCACCGCCCTGGTTGAAGCCGAAAAAAAAGTATTGATGGTTACCGAGCTGACTAAAGAAGGCATCCTGATGGTGGATGAGAAGCAACAGATCCTGTTTGCCAACTGCAAAGCGGCAGAACTAGTCCGCCGTCCGAAAAATAAGCTGATCGGAGATAAGTTAGGAAAAGTGCTCGGACCTTTACATAAGAAAATCGCCCGGCAATTGACCTCGATGGTTGATAAGCATATTCGCCAGGAAACGCAATTTTGCAGTTCTCTGGATGAACCTGATAAGCTGTCCGGCCGGGGTCGCATCCTGGAGACTTCCATGGCGGTCTCCCAGGTCGGTAAAAATATCCTGACCTACATTTATCTTCGAGACCTCAGCGATTCCATCCAAACCAAGCGCGAGCTTCACAAGACCAACAAATTTTTGCATGACCTCATCCAATGCTCGGTCGATGGCATTGTGGTGTTAGACCACCGTGGCAATCCCTTGATCTTTAATGAAGGGGCCGAAAGAATTCTGGGTTATCAGGCCGTCGAGGTCGTTGGTCATCCCGAAGTGCTGCACCAGTTTTACCCCAAAGAATTGGCCAGCGAGATTATGCGCCGGATGCGCAGCGATAATTTTGGTCCTCCCGATAAGTTAAAGACCACCCGCATCATCTTCCGGGCCAAAGATGGCGAAGAAGTGCCGGTTAACTTTTCCGCCTCGATTATACGGGAACAGGGCCACGAGGTTGGCAGTGTCGGCATTTTCTCCGATCTGCGGGAAAGCTTGCGAATACGGCAGGAATTGGAAAAAACCCAGGCCCAGCTCATGCAGGCTGAGAAGATTGCTTCCCTGGGCCGACTGGCTGCGGGAGTGGCCCATGAAATCAATAATCCCCTGGCCGGTATCCTGATCTACGCCGAATTATTGCTTCGGCAGATGACTGAACAGACACCAGAACGCCCGAATGTCGAAGAGATCATCAACCAGACTTTCCGGTGCAAAAAAAATTGTCACCCGCCTGCTGGAATTTAGCCGTCAATCCCTGGAAGAGAGAACCCTCTTTGATCCGAACAGCGTCATCAGCCGTTGTGTCGATCTGGTTAAACACCAGGCTTTGTTTCATGATATTGAAATAATACAACAGTTGGACCCTAACCTCCCCCAGATCATCGGCGATCCGGGTCAATTGCATCAAGTTTTTACCAATCTGTTGTTGAATGCGGCGGATGCCATGGGGGGCCGAGGGCGGATTACTATCACCAGCCAGCCGAACAGAGCCGAAGACGGGGTGATTCTGACTTTTACGGATACTGGCAGTGGAATCCCGGCTCCGATCAGGGATAAGATTTTCGACCCGTTTTTTACCACCAAGCCTCCCGGGAAAGGCACCGGCCTGGGTCTGGCCATTGTCTATGGGATTATTCAGCGTCATGGCGGCAGCATCGAGGTGGCCAGCCCCCCCGAAGGCGGTACCGCCTTTATTATGAAACTCCCCCTGGATGCACCTGCACAGATCCATTCCGGGTCGGTAAACATCAGCGAACCAGGTGAGGATTATGACCATGTTCTTTAGGAGGGGAGGATATCAGGTAGTCAGCCCGCAACGTTTGACATCGGAAGGATAAACCATGTCGGAGCCTTATACGATATTAGTGGTAGACGATGAAAAAGTGATCCGTGATGGTTGTGCCCTGATCCTTCAGCCGGAGGGCTACCAGGTGGCTACCGCCGCCAACGGCCAGGAGGCTCTGGAAATCCTTCGCACTGAACCGATAAACCTTGTCCTCTGCGACCTGAAGATGCCGGTGATGGGGGCCTTGGAGGTGCTGGAGGTGGCCGGGACCCACTATCCGGAGGTGCCGATAATCATTATCACCGGCCACGGGACCGTGGCAAATGCCGTCGAATGTATGCAGAAAGGGGCCTACGACTTTGTCACCAAGCCTTTTCGGGTTGATCACCTCACCCTGGTAGTCAAACGGGTCCTGGAGAAGCAGAAACTGGAACGTCAGGCTCGGGAATTAAGAGAAGAACAGGCCAGAAACCTGTATACTCTGGCCAGCGAACAGAGCCGTCTCCATACTATTATCAACTGTATGGCGGACGGGGTGTTAGTGACCAACCGCGATCTCGAGGTAGTCCTCTGCAATCCGGCGCTGATGCGCCTTCTAGAGCTGTCCACGCCTCCACCTCAGCCTGGTCCCCTGTCCTTCTATCTAGACGATACTTCCCTGAAGGAAGCAATTTACACTTTACTCACTGCCCCGGAGCAGGATAATATAACTTATATATCTCAAGAGCTTCGCAAAGGGCGGGCCTATCTCCGGGCACTGTCGGCGCCGTTTTACGGACCTGATCTGCAATTATTAGGGGTAGTCACCGTTTTTCATGACATCACCGGATTTAAGGAATTAGATGAAATGAAAAACGAATTCGTGCAGATGGTATCCCATGAACTGCGGGCCCCGTTGTCAGCCATCAAGATGCAGCATACGGTGATTTTGGACGGACTGGCCGGAGACCTGACCGAAAAGCAACGGGAGTTGCTCGTCCGGGCCCACGCCAAAATCCAGGGTCTGTTGGACCTGATTAACGAATTGCTGAACGTGGCCCGGATGGAAGCCGGCTACTGCCAGCTGGAGCAAGTCCCCTTATCGTTAGGGGGGGTCTTGACCGATCTGGTTGAATTATTACAGACCAAGGCAGCCAACCAGAAAATAGTATTGCAGCTCATTACCCCCCCGGACCTGCCTCTGATTCAGGCGGACCGCCGCAGTATGGAAGAAGTCTTTATGAATCTGCTCTGCAATGCCATCAACTACTCGCCCAATGGCGGGAACGTCAAGATTTCCGCGGTATCCCATAGCGAGTATCTGGAGGTGCTGGTGAGCGACACCGGCGTAGGTCTCGAACCGGAGGAAATCCCAAAAATTTTTGACAAATTTTACCGTGCCAAACATCCACAGACCAGACAGGTTATCGGCACCGGCCTGGGTCTGGCCATTGTCAAAAACCTTATCGAGGCGCATCGTGGGTCAATCCAGGTAGAGAGCCAACCGGGGGTGGGTACCACATTCCGGGTGCTCCTGCCGACGGTATCGAGCGGCCAGGGTTCTGATTTTGTCCGGTCTTGACTTGCTTCCCCGGATTTTAGTGGTAGATGATGAACCGGTAGTTCGCAGCGGCATTGCCCAGGTGCTGTCCGGGCAGAATCTTGAGGTAAGAACCGCGGCCGACGGCAGCCAGGCTCTAGAGATGATGGCTGCAGCGCCGCCCGAAGTTGTTCTGCTTGATATCAAAATGCCCGATTTGGATGGGATAGGAGTCCTGAAGATCATCCGCCAGGAATATCCCGCCTCTCAGGTCATCATGATCACCGGCCACCCCGATGTTGAGGGAGCGGTCGAATGCATGAAACTGGGGGCAGTGGATTATCTGGTTAAACCCTTCCGGATCGACGAATTGGAATCCCTGGTTAGGAAGGCCCTTGATCTCTTCAAGCGAGGACCGGCCTCTGCTCCATCCCCCTTGGAAGAACCTGCCGAACAAGGCATTGCTTCGATTATCGGCAGCAGTCCGGTTATGCAAAAGGTTTTTGCCAAAATCCGGCGCGCCGCCCCGAGTGATAGTACAGTGCTGCTCACCGGGGAAAGCGGCACCGGCAAAGAGCTGGTGGCCCGCGCCATCCATGATCTCAGCCCCCGAGCTCACAGGGAATTTGTCCCGGTAGACTGTTCCGCCCTGGTAGAGACCCTGCTGGAAAGCGAACTCTTCGGACATGTCAAAGGTTCTTTTACCGGCGCCCATCAGACCAAACACGGTCTGTTCGAATTGGCCAATCACGGGACCTTTTTCTTTGATGAGATAACCAATCTCAGTTTAAATATCCAGGCCAAGCTCCTGAGGGTCATTCAGGAACGGGAATTTATGCGGGTGGGCAGCCAGAAGCGCACCAAACTGGATATTCGTATCATTGCCTCCTGCAATCGGGATCTTACCGAGTCCATTAAGGACGGCTCATTTCGGGAGGACCTCTACTACCGGTTGAGCGTCATCCCTATTCACCTGCCTCCCCTCCGGGAACGGACCGGGGACATACCCTTGCTCGCAGAATATTTTCTCAAGAAATACAGTCAGAAAACCAACCGCCAGGCCAAGGGTATCTCAAATCGAGCCCTGAAGATGCTGTGCGCCTATTCCTGGCCGGGTAATGTCCGGGAATTGGAGCATACCATCGAACGGATGATTATCCTGGAAGACGGGGATACCATCCTGCCGGAACATCTGCCCAGCTTTATTTCGCAGCGCCGCGGAGAGTTTCAGGTCTTTTCGGATGAAGAGCACAGCCTCGAAGAACTGGAGAAACGCTATATCCAGTTCATTCTGCGCCGCACCAAAGGGAAGCGCCAGGAAGCAGCCCGCATCCTGGGTATCAACCGCAAGACCCTGGGCCAACGGATCAAAAAATATAACCTGCGAGTAAACTGGTAGCATCTGAGGCAATCTTACCCGAATATTATTATTGTATAGTAAATTCAAAGGATTGATCCGTTACTAACCCGGTTGATGGGTTACTTCCCCCTCCCTCAAAACCGGCCGAACCTCCCACAACCTTGTTTAGTAGAGAATAACTGTTCAATAGCCCCTCCGGTAATACTCCTTACTCTCCTGATAGTCATTGTGAGCGTAGCGAAGAACCTAATATTCCCATTAGGTTAAAATTTTGTGCGGCATACGGGACAGCAGGAAGAGTCATCCCTTAGAGTCCCGATAAAATTTCATATTGTTGAAATGACCCTGGTACGGCCTTTGCTTTGATCTCCTGATAGACATCGCTTTGGCCGACAATTAAGTCCGACTGCTGCGGTTGGCTGAATTCGCCACGCAAACCATTGAGCGGCCGGTGGAAACGTCAAGATAGGGAGAACCGTATGGAAGTATTAGATTTTATGACTATTACCGAAAAACGCCAAGCCAGTCGTTTTGCCGACTTAATTTCCGCAGCCCATGTTAATGCGTGTTATACCTGCGGCACCTGTTCCGGAGGATGTCCTTTGACTGGCATGGAAAGCACCCGGGATGAACGCCTTGATTGCCGCAAGGCCCTCCGCATGGTCCTTTTGGGAATGGAGCAGGAACTGATAGACAGTCGGTTCCCCTGGATCTGTACTGCCTGCTATCGATGTCTAGCTGGATGCCCGATGGGGGTCAAGTTGACCGATATCTGGACCCGGGCCAAGGCCCTGCGACCTCGCGAGCAGGTTCCCGGGGTACTGCATAAAGGCGTGGAGATGTGTCTTCAGACCGGCAACAATATGGGTATCCCAACCGCCGATTTCGTCGAAACCCTGCAGGATCTGGCCGCGGAATTGGCCGAGGAAGAATGCCCGGGATTTGAAATTCCTCTGGATAAAATCGGGGCAGACTACCTCTTCTTTGAGAACTCCAAGGAGGTCTTTGCTGATTTCGAGGACTTGAAGTGGTGGTGGAAGATCTTTTACGCCGCCCGAGTTGATTGGACTACCTCCTCCACCAACTGGGAGTCAGTGGATTGGGGGATTTTTACCGGCAACGCCGAGGCCAGCAAAGAAATTGCCCGGCGCAAAGTGGAAAATATGAAACGTCTGCAGGCCAGGACCATGATCCTGCCCGACTGCGGCGGGGCCTCGATGGGTACTCGGATTAATCTGGAAAAATACTTCAAGCATGAGTTTGGTCCTGAAACCGGGCATGATTATGTCTATTTCTTTGATGTGCTGCTCACCTTTCTTCAGGAAGGGCGCATCCGGGTGGACAAGACGGTGCACGCCGACCGTATCTTTACCTGGCACGACTCCTGTAAACACGGCCGGGGACCACGACTGTATTGGGGAGACGATTGTTTTGAGAAGGCGCGGGAAATACTCGGTTATTGTTTTGATATGAAGAATTTTCGGGAAATGCCCCGTAACCGGATGAATGCCTACTGCTGCGGCGCCGGGGCGGGCAACTGGCCGGGCCCCTTCCAGGCCGAAAAAACCGAACATGGCCGCTATAAAGCTGAAGACATTAAAGCCACCGGGGCCGAACTGGTGGTGGTGGGTTGCTCCAACTGCCGGGATCAGATCATGCGAAACTTGAGGAAGGCCTATGACCTTGACATCGAAGTCAAGTACATCTGGCAGGTAGTGGCCGACGCCCTGATCCTCGAGGGGTAGAGGATTGCCATGCAGCCCCAGAGACAGCTCAGCCCCGAAGTGAGATTCATGGAACAGGTGGAAGAGGACGGCGGCATCCGGGTGTCAACCTGTTATCAATGTAAAAAGTGCACCAATGGCTGTCCGGTTACCTTTGCCATGGACATCTATCCCGACCAGGTCATCAGGTTGGTGCAGATGGGACAGCGGCAGGCGGTTCTGACCTGCAGCACTATATGGGTCTGCTCCGCCTGTGAGACCTGTACCACCCGCTGCCCCAATGAGGTGGATATTGCCGGCATCATGGATTATCTGAAAGCACAGGCGCTAAAAAGCGGCATAGTCCTGCCCCAGCGGCGCACCTATGTCTTTCATAAGGTTTTTTTGGATGACATCCGCCGCCGCGGCCGGGTTTTCGAAGGCGGGTTGCTGCCGCGCTATATGCTTAAAAGCGGGGAGGCTTGGCGCAAACTGAGGGAGCTGGACTTCAAAGATGACCTGGAATTGGCTTATGGGATGTTGCGCCGCGGGCGTATGGCGCTCTATCCTCAAGGCATTAGTATGAAGGGCAGGGCGGAAATACAAGGACTGTTGGCACAATCAACTAGATGATGGCACCGATGAAAGTCACTTACTATCCCGGATGTTCCCTGGAAGGCACTGCCAGAGATTACGCCGCCTCTCTTAACGCCGTATGCCGGGCGCTGGGAGTGGAGCTCATCGAACTGCAGGACTGGAACTGTTGCGGCGCCACCGCCGCTCATGCCATTGATCACCAGGCGGCCTTAGCCTTGGCCGGTCGCAATCTGGCGCTGGCCGAGAAAGGGGGCCGCGACCTGGTAGTTCCCTGTCCCCTCTGTTTTAACCGGCTCAAGACCGCGGCGTGGGCACTTACAGGAGATAAGCCTAAATCTTCTGGCTATCCCTTGCAGTGGGCCAGAAAGATTTACGATCTAGCGGATTTTTTGGCCCGGGAACGATTCCTCAAACTCATGGCCAGCATGGTCAGGCGTCCGCTAAACGGACTTAGAGCCGTTTGTTACTATGGCTGTATGGCCAGCCGTCCGCCTAAAGTTACCGGGGCCTCCAACTGCGAAAATCCCACCAGTCTGGACCGCATTCTGAGTCAGGTGGGAGTGGAGGTCAAACCCTGGTCCTACAAAACGGATTGCTGTGGTGCCAGCCACCTGATCGCTCGCCGCGACATCGTTTTTAAGCTGGCAGGTCGTCTATATGATAAGGCGATGGAGGCCGGGGCCAACTGTATGGTGGTTTCCTGCCAGATGTGCCAGGCCAACCTGGATCTGTATCAGGACAAGATCTTACAGGAACTCGGCCTTTCGTATTATCTCCCCATATTTTATTTCACCGAACTTATCGGACTGGCCCTTGGTCTTAGTGAAGCCCGGCAGTGGGTAGGCAGCCATTTTGTGACGCCCGCTCGCCTGTTAGCCGAGGTCGGGCTGGCACCCTGACGAACCCGAGTTAAGAATGCAGGCCGGATTGAGATGACTGATAACAGAGATCATATTACCCGCATGCAAGGAAAAGCTCCTGATATAATCGGGGCGGTAGCCGTGGTGGGCGGGGGCATTGCCGGGATGCAGTCGGCCCTGGATCTCGCCCGGACGGGATTCAAGGTCTATCTGGTGGAACAGAACACTACCATCGGCGGGGTCATGGCCCAACTGGACAAGACCTTTCCGACCAACGACTGCTCCACCTGTATGATTTCGCCCAAGCTCATCGAGGTGGCCGCCAATCCTAATATTGACATTATTACCGGGGCTGCGGTTCAGTCGTTGGCAGGCGAGCCGGGCCATTTCAGGTTGGAAATTGAGCTTAGGCCTCGATATGTCGAGGTGAATATCTGCACGGCATGTGGTGAATGCGCCAAAGTCTGCCCGGTTACCCTGCCTTCCCCCTTTGATGAGGGATTGGGTCTGCGGCGGGCGGCATATCGGCACTTTCCCCAGGCTATTCCCTCCGCCTATGCTATTGAAAAACTCGACCGGGCTCCTTGTGTCCGGGCCTGTCCGGCTAACCTCAGCGTCCAGGGCTATGTCCAACTGATCAAGGCCGGGAAATATCCCGAGGCCCTGGCCTTGATCATGGAGCGGCTGCCGCTCCCCGGCAGCATCGGCCGCATCTGCCCGCATCCGTGCGAGAACGACTGCCGCCGCCGGGAGATAGAAGCCCCCGTCGCCATCTGCAACCTGAAACGTTTTGTGGCAGATCAGGTGGATTGGAGCGTTCTGCCGGTGCCTGAAAGGGCCCGGCGGGACGAAGCGGTGGCTATTGTGGGGGCCGGCCCCTCGGGACTGAGCTGCGCCTATCACCTGGCCCTGAAGGGTTACCGGGTGGTGGTCTTAGAAGCCGCATCGGAGGCTGGCGGCTGGCTCCGCTATGGTATCCCCGAATACCGCCTGCCCCGGGGCATCCTGCGGCGAGAGGTAGACTACTTAAAGCGCCTGGGGATAGAATTCCGTTTTCAGACCCCGATCGGCCCCGGACTCACCGTCAATGACCTTCTTATCCGGGACGGTTTTAGGGCGGTCTTCCTGGGCGTCGGCTGCCAGGATTCCATCCGCCTGCCGGTGCCTGGGGCCGATGCCGAGGGTGTACTCTGGGGAGTGGAATATCTCAAAGAAGCGGCCTCCACCGGAGCTAATCCTGTAAAAGGGAAGAGTACTGTAGTTGTCGGCGGCGGTAACGTGGCCATGGATGTGGCCCGTACTGCCCGGCGCCGAGGCGCTTCACAGGTGACTCTTATCTGCCTGGAGTCTCGGGATGAGATGCCGGCTTCCCCTTGGGAAGTGGAAGAAGCGGAACGCGAGGGAGTAGAGATCGTTCCCCGCTGGGGGGTGAAACAGATCAGCGTCAAGGGCGGCATGGTCACCGGGCTGGTAATAAAGGCTGTAGACCGGGTCTTTGACGAACAGGGACGCTTTGCTCCCACCTATTTTGAAGGCCGGACCACCACCCGGAAGGCGGATGTAGTCATTATGGCTATAGGCCAGAAGGCCAACCTGCAGTTTCTCACCCCCGAAGACGGCATTGAGCTCACCCCAAGAGGCCTCATCAAGTCGGACCCCGAAACCTTGGCCACCAGCCGGAAAGGCGTCTTTGCCGGCGGGGATGTCGTCTCAGGGCCTTACATCGCCATCGCCGCCGTAGCTGCCGGTCGGGAAGCGGCCATTTCCGTGGACCGTTATCTCAATGACCAGGACCTGAAAGAGGACCGGGAAAAGCTACTCAGACCCATTCCCAAGTTAGAAGGCCACTGGAGCGAAATCCCCCCAGACGCAGAAAAGCAACCCCGCGCCGTTATGTCCCATCTGCCGGTGACGGAGTGGATCAAGAGCTTTCAGGAAATCAATCTGGGCTACGGTGAAGCAGCAGCTTTGACCGAAGCGGCCCGTTGCCTCAACTGTGGGGTCTGTTCCGAGTGTATGCAGTGCCTGGCTTCCTGCCAGGCCAAGGCCATTAACCACAACCTGAAACCTCAAACCCGGACCCTCGAAGTCGGGGCGGTGATCCTGACCCTGGGTTTCCGGCCTTTTGATGCCAGCCGGAAAGGGGAATACGGCTATGGCCGTTACCCCAATGTCATTACCAGCCTGGAATTCGAGCGGATGCTGTCAGCCTCCGGACCTTTCCGCGGACATATCCAGCGCCCGGCTGATGGTCAAGAGCCGGTTAAGGTCGCCTGGATCCAATGTGTCGGTTCCCGCGACCCGGCCAATGGCCAGGACTATTGTTCTTCAGTCTGCTGCATGTACGCCATCAAACAGGCGATCATTGCCAAAGAACATGATCGCCGGATAGAGCCGACCATTTTCTTCATGGACCTCAGGGCGCACGGCAAGGGATTTGACCGTTATGACGAACGGGCGAGAAGTGAGCACGGTGTCCGGTTCGTGCGCAGTATGATCTCCCGGGTAGCGGAAAATCCCCTTACCCATGATCTTGAGATACATTTTCAGGATGAGGCAGGCCGGTTTCAAGATGAAATTTTCGATCTGGTCATCCTTTCCGTGGGGGTTAAGCCTCATCCGGCAGGGGTAATTACCGCCCGCCGCATGAATGTGGAACTGGATCGATTCGGCTTTATCCAGCATCGGCCGTTCGATCCGATCTCTACCTCCAGGGAAGGGGTTTACGCCGCCGGGGTCTTCCAGACGCCGAAAGACATACCCGAAACTGTGGCCCAGGCCTCAAGCGCCGCCTGCCAGGCACAGCGACTGCTGACCGAGGCGCGCCGTACCCTGGTCAGCGACATTGAGTATCCGCCGGAGCGGTCAGTAACGGGGGAAGAACCGCGCATCGGCGTCTTTGTCTGTCACTGCGGCATCAATATCGCCGGGGTGATCGACGTCAAGGAGGTGGCAGCCTACGCCAGGACCCTGCCCCACGTGGTCTATACCTCGGACTATCTATTTACCTGTTCCACCGACTCCCAGGCGAAGATGATGCAGATCATCGACGAGTACCGGCTCAACCGGGTGGTGGTGGCCTCCTGTTCGCCCCGCACCCACGAGCCGCTGTTTCAGGATAACCTGCGTCAGGCCGGACTCAATAAGTATCTGTTTGATATGGCCAATATCCGGGACCAGTGTTCCTGGGTACACCAGCAGGAGCCTCAGGCCGCCACGGCAAAGGCCAAAGATTTGGTGCGTATGTCAGTTTCCCGGGCGGCGCGTTTGGAGCCTCTCATTGAACTGCCGGTAGCCGTGACCCAGAAAGGGCTGGTGATCGGAGGGGGAGTGGCGGGGTTGACCGCGGCCTTGGCCCTGGCCGAACAGGGTTTTCCCACCACCCTGGTGGAAAAGACCGACTCTCTGGGGGGCGAAGCCGCAAGGCTCTTTTTCAACACTCGAGGTGAATCAGTTCAGGCCTTTGTCCAGGAGTTGATTCATCGGGTGACAAACCATCCCCATATCACTCTGCTCACCTCGGCCGAAGTCTCTGATACCAGGGGGCACATCGGTAAATTTGTCACCCGGATCAGGGTCAATGGCCAGGAAAAGGAAGTAGAACATGGCGCCACCATCGTGGCTACGGGAGGTTGTGAGTACCGGCCTACCGAGTACCTGTATGGCCATCACCCCCACATCTGGACTCAACGGGAGTTCCACGGCTTTTTGGGGCTGAGGGACGAGCGTCTCAACCGAATTGACAGCCTGGTGATGATCCAGTGCGTTGGGTCGCGGGAGCCGGAGCATCCTTATTGCAGCCGCATCTGTTGTACCCAGGCCATAACCAACTCCCTCCGGTTTAAGGAGCTGAATCCCAAGGCGGCTGTTTATGTGTTGTATCGCGATATCCGCAGCTTTGGCCTCAATGAACTCCACTATCAACAGGCCAGGGCCGCCGGCGTCCGGTTTGTCCGCTTCGATCCGGCCCAGAAACCGGAGGTGAACCGTACCGGAGAATCGCTGAGGATCAACGTCCTGGATCAGAACATGCGTACCGAGCTGGAAATACCGGCAGACGCCGTAGTTTTGAGCGCCGCCATCCGACCGCGGCCGGAGAGCAGGGTTCTGGCAGGCGCCCTCAAACTGCCTCTGGACCAGGACGGCTTTTTCCTCGAGGCCCATGTCAAGCTGCGCCCCCTGGATTTTGCCAGCTCGGGATATTTCCTGTGCGGTCTGGGCCACGGCCCCAAGTTTCTGGAGGAATCCATTGCCCAGGCCCAGGGCGCGGCCAGCCGGGCGGCCACCATCCTGGCCCAGGAGAAGATGTTTGTCGGTGGCCAGGTAGCCCGCGTGGACCGCGAGAAATGCGTAGTCTGTATGACGTGCGCCCGTACCTGCCCCTTTGGCGCACCGAAGGTGGCAGAGGATGGATTCATCGACATCGACCCGGCCGAATGCCATGGCTGCGGCAACTGCGCCAGCGCCTGCCCGCGGCGGCTCATACAGGTTCAGCACCTCAAGGACGACCAGATCCTGGCTGAAACCATGGTGGTCTGCTCCCTGGACAGAATGATCGATGACCTACAAAGTGAAGTGGCATAATGAACGTGGAAACAGTAGTTGCCAGCAGCAGCGATTGGCAGCCTAAAATTGTGGCCCTGGTTTGTACTTACTGCACCTATACGGCGGCGGATATGGCCGGTTCCCTGCGACTGCAGTATCCGCCTGCAGTGAGGATTGTCAAGTTGCCCTGTACCGGCAAGGTCGACACCATCCACCTGCTCAAAACCTTCCAGACCGGGGTTGACGGCATTCTGGTGGGTGGCTGCGAGGTAGGCGACTGCCATTTCCTGGAAGGCAATCTGCGCGCTCGCGAGCGGGTTGAATACGCCCAGGCGCTGCTGGAAGAAGTTGGCTTCGGCGCCGAACGGCTGGAGATGTATAACATCGGGGCCTCGGATGCGCCTCAGTGGGTAGAGCGGGTAAAGGAGATGGTGGCCCGGGTCAAAAGGCTGGGACCGAATCCCCTGCGTCAACTTCGAGCCGTCACTGGAACCGGGAACCTGAATCGGGTAATGGCCTAAGGTGTAAGAATATGGAGAACTTATCGTGATTATTGCCAGGCGGAAGCCCTTACCGGAGATCAAGGAGAGCCTCAAAGGCCATCAGCGGGTGCTTCTGGTTGGCTGCGGTACCTGTGTCGCCGTCTGTCTGGCCGGAGGAGAGCGCGAGGTAAAGCTACTGGCCTCCCAACTGGAAATCGCCTCCCGATTGGCCGGCCAAGCTCTGACCATTGGCGAAGTCACCGTGGAGCGCCAGTGTGATCGGGAATTTCTCCACGACATCCGACACTTGGTAAAGGATTATGACATCCTGGTCTCCCTGGCCTGCGGGGTTGGCGTCCAGTTCTTGTCCGATCTCTACCCGGACAGAGTGGTATTGCCGGGGGTGGACACCACTTTCATCGGCGCCAATGAAGAGCCGGGTTACTGGACCGAGCGCTGCCGGATGTGCGGTTCCTGTTATCTGGCGCTGACTGGGGCGGTGTGTCCAATCACCCTGTGCCCCAAAAGCCTGCTCAACGGTCCCTGTGCCGGGACCCGGGACGGTAAATGCGAAGTGAACCCTGAAAAGCCTTGCGCCTGGACAATGATTTACGAGCGGCTGGAGGCCTCCGGTCGCCTCGACCAGATGAAAGACCTTGTTCCACCTCGGGACCACCGTCTGGCGGCCCACCCGGCCACCCAGATTCACCAGGCGTATAAGAGAAGATATGCGGCCCATGAATAAGTTTCAGGACGCCCTCAAATCGGGAAAATTTGCGGTCACGGCGGGACTGACGCCACCTAAAGGGGTGAACCTTGCCCCCTTCCGGCAACAGGTGGACGCCTTAAAAGACCGGGTAGACGCCATAACGATCTCTGACAATCGCGGGGCTCATCTGGCTATGAGTTCATTGGCTGCCAGCGCCCTGGCCCGGCAACAGGGGAGCGAGGTCATCTGCACCCTAAACTGCCGGGATCGCAACCGCTTGGCCCTGGCCGCCGACCTGCTGGGGGCCTATGCCCTGGGAATCGAGAACATTTTACCGGTCAGCGGCGACTATCTTAGTTTTGGCGACAGCCCGCACGCCATGCCGGTGTTTGATCTGGATTCGGTCCAGGTCCTGGAGATGGCCCGGTCTTTAGAAAACGGCACAGCCCCCGGCGGTCAGGATCTGAACGGCGCCCCGGTCTTCTTCCTGGGCGGGGTGGCCAACCCCGAGGCCAAGCCGCTGCCACCCCAAGTGATGAAATGTCTGAAGAAAATTCGTGCCAGAGCAGATTTCCTCATTACCCTGGATGTTTATGATCTCCAGAAGTTGGAGGCCTTTGCGGCCCAGATAGACCTAGTGGAAGCAAGGTTGATTGCCGGAGTGCGTCTCATCGGCCCCGGCGACGTGGCCCGTCAGGCATCCGGCAATCCTCCCGGCAATCTGATTCCCCCGGAAATCATGAGCGAATTTCAGTCCCTGGAGGAGAGTCGGGCTTTTGACCTCGGCAAGCGGCGGGCCGTGGAAATGATTCGGTGTATTAAGACAAGGAATTTGGCCCACGGCGTCTACCTGCGGGCGGATCTTCATCCGGAGATGATCCCTGAGGTCATTGCCGCTGCAGAGATGTAAAGGCATGAAGCCAGACGTTATCGCAGTTTTAATTTGGGGAGTTTTGAGGCCGGCCAGATGGTTGGCCTATCCTGGTATGGCCGCGTTATCTATTTGTTATCGAAGGTTAGACTTGCGGGTAGGTGTATGAGCGAGGCCAAAAAAGTATTAGTCGTAGGAGGTGGTATTGCTGGCCTGACCGCGGCCTGGGAGCTGGCCAATCTCCAGGTAGAGGTACTTCTTATCGACCAGGCCCCCTTTTTGGGCGGGCATGCAGCGCAGTTTGCCTGCAAGGCCATCGATCGCTGCCTCAAATGCAATACCTGTCTGGTCGAACAGCGGTTGAGGGAAGTGGTCGGCGCCCCAGGCATCGACGTCAGGTTGCAGACCCGGCTTACCGGTGTAACCAGGCAGAATGGCCGGTTTCAGGTTTTGCTCAGCCAAGGCCCGCACTATATCGATGCTAACAGATGCACCGACTGTGGCATCTGCTATGAAAGATGTCTGGGAAAGGCCGAAGGGGCTATCCGGCTGGCACCCTCGCACAAAAATCACCCGTTCTACTTTATCAATCCCGAACAGTGTCTGTGCGACGGTCTGGGCAAGGCCCGCCAATGCCAGTCGGCCTGTCCGGAAGGGGCCATCGACCTGGATCGCCAGGACTCCGAAATTACGGCGGCAGTGGACGCGGTGGTGCTGGCTACCGGCTATGTGCCTTTTGATCCGCGTCAAAAGCCCCAATTTAATTTTGATGCCTATCCCAATATGCTCACCGGCCAGGAACTGGAACGCCAGTTACGGGATCAGGGCCGGGTGTTGCGGCCTTCGGACGGCCAACCGGTGCAGAAGGTCGCCTTCGTGCAGTGCGTAGGCAGCCGCGACCTCAGCCTCAACCATACTTTCTGCTCCCGGGTGTGCTGCGGCTATGCCCTGCGCCTCGGATTGAGGCTCAGTCATGCGCAGCCGGATACCAAGATTTCGGTCTTCTATATGGACATCCAAAATTTCGGCAAGGATTTCGACCGCTACCTGAGGGCCGCAAACAGTAGATTCAGGTTTATCCGCTCTCTGCCGGGCGATTATTTTCCCGCGCCGGAAGACAGGATTGCGGTGCATTATTTTGAGCCTCAACAACGGACAGTGGTCAGCGAAACCTTTGACCTGGTGGTACTATCGGTGGGAATTATGCCCCGGCCGGAAAATCAGGTCCTCTGTCAGATGCTGGGTCTGGAAGTGAATGAACACGGTTTTGTCATCAATGACCCGGCCGCAGACGCCACCGGAGTAGTGGTAGCTGGAACCGTCGAAGGCCCCAGGGATATTGCCGAATCGATTACCCATGCCTCCCGCGCCGCAGCCCAATTGGCCCGCCATTTAGGAGTGTTGCCATGACCCCCCCTACCCGGATCGGATTGTTTCTGGGTCGGAGCGCTGCTCAATCCACGCCTCGATTGGACCTGGCGCGCCTGAAAAAAGCGGGTGAGTCCTGGAACCAGGTTAATGTGGTGCAAGAGTTGGAGCAGATATACAGTCCTGAAGGTCTCTTGCGGCTTAGAGAAGCCATGATCGACTATAACCTGGAAGGTGCGATGCTGGTGGCCGATTCCCAGGCACTGGGGGTCAAAACTTTAGCCTTGCAGTTAACGGCCGCCGGTCTGGATCCGGAAGTGATTGAATCGGTTTCCTGGCGGGACCTAAACTTGACTGACCAGAACTCGGAGTTGAATAACCTCCAGGTTGAGACCGTGCTCCGCCAGGCCATTGCCCGATTTGTTCATAAAGACCGCTTACAATTCGAGGACATGTCCGTTTGCCAGAAGGTCCTGGTGCTCGGCCACGGCTGGAGTGCACTTCAAGCAGCAACCCAGCTTAGGAATCTGGGCCTCACGGTACTCCTGGTCACCTCCCGGGGCGAATTGGGAGATAAACGCCCTGCCAGCGGCTATACCGAGGAAACCGCCCGGACGTTAGATCAGTTGCTGGCGGAGGCGAATCACCCTGCCGAAATCGAGGTTCACCTATCCAGCCGGATAATGGAATTTGAGGGGACTGCCGGTCAATACCGGGTATTGGTGGCAGACAATGAAGGTCGTTCTCAAACATATCAGGTAGGTGGCGTGATTCTGGTGCCGGAACCGGAATTAATCACCGATTTTGCCGCCTGGAATCCGGCTCCTGGCAGACGGGCGATATCTCTGGGCGACCTCGAAGACTGGTGGCCGTCTCGCGATAAACCGGCGCCATTCCAGACACTTACCGCAGCAGAGCCTCATCCGGTGATTTTCTTGCTGGGATTTACCCACCATTCCTCTCCGTTATCGCAGCAACGGGCTTACCGGGCGGCCCTGCGGTTGGCTGAAGGCTACGGCCAACGGGTGTTGGTGTTGCTCGACCACTATAAGGTAGCTGACGAGGGTTTGGAAGCGCTTTCCCAGCAGGCCCGGCAGGCGGGGATAGTCTTTGCAAAGGTCAACGGGGGACAGCCGGTGATCGAGACCACTGATGATGGCGCCCTGGCGGTTCGCTTTTTTGATGAGGTCATGAACCAGGATATGGCGGTGAGGCCGGAGTTACTTATCCTGGAAGAAGCCATCCAACCACCGGGTGAGGCACGGGAACTGGCAAAGGTTCTGGACCTGCAGTCCGATAGCTACGGTTTTATTCAGGGGGATCATATCTATAACCTGCCGATTTACACGAACCGCACCGGGATTCTGGCAGTCGGTCCGGCCCGCGGACCTATCAGCCTGGCGGGGAGCTTTCAGGAGGTCAGGGAGGCCGCCCTTCATCTCTGGGAACTGCTCGGGTCGGGTTCTAGCAGGGCGGCCCTGAATCGGATCAGCCTGGACCGCAGAAAGTGCGCCATCTGCCTGACCTGCTACCGCCTTTGCCCGCACCGGGCCATTTCCGTGGTTAACCGCCGACCGGTGTTTTCCGACCTGGCCTGTAAAGTCTGCGGCCTGTGCGCCGCTGAATGTCCCATGGAGGCGCTTCAGATTCACAACTACAATGACCGGCAAATTCAGGCCGAACTCTCAGTACTGGTTTCTCAGCCAACCATAGCCTCAGACGCCGACTATCCTCTGATCCTGGCCATCTGCTGCCGGAATTCGGCCCTGGAGGCGGCCCGTCTGGCCATCCAGCGGAAGCTGGCGCTTCCTCCGGGGCTGGGACTGATCGAAGTCCCCTGCGCCGGGAAAGTGGACCCCAATTACGTCATGACCGGGTTTAAAGCAGGCGCCGATGGGGTGATGGTGTTGGCCTGCCATCCGGAGAGCTGCCGGTCCTACCGGGGCAGCCCGCGGGCCCAGGAGCGGGTGGCCCTGCTGCAGGAATATTTGCAGGAAGTCGGTTTGGAGCCGGAGCGCCTGGTATACGGAGGTCTGGCCTCAGGCATGAGCCAGGAATTTGCCCATATGGCCCGGCAGTTGGCCAACAGACTCCAAGAGTTCGGCCAAAGTCCTCTACGCCGAGCAAACAATCGGGAAAAGTCTAATTTCCCTCACCCTAATCCTCTTCCGGAGGGAAAAGGGATTTAAGGAAGGTATTTTCTGGTTAATTTTCATTAGCTGGCCGATTTTTATTAACTAACTATTATTTTTAATTAATTTTCATGACTAGTAAGTCATCCGCGAACCATGAAAATCATCTGCCGGCGGCGCAGGCTTTCCAACCTGTGCAGAACTTATTTTTTGGAAACTTGAAACCTTTATCCAGCCTGTGCAGAGGTTGTTTTCCAACTCATAAAGGAAATAATGATGGCCGACATTGACTTGGCCCGGCACCTTCCCGAAGCCCTGAGTATTCCGCACGCCTGCTATACCTGCAGTACCTGTTCCTCCCGTTGCCCGGTCTCCGGCGTCGATGGTCTTGATCCCCGCCAGGCTATCCGGATGATCGCTTATGGCAGGGCACAAGAACTGATTGATTCCCGCTTTCCCTGGATCTGCACCTTATGCGGCCGCTGCGAGTCGGCCTGCCCCATGAACGTCCCCCTCCTAAAAATTTTGCGTACCACCCGCGGCCTGAGGGAGAGGAATAAGGTGCCCGGGCCGATTCACAAGGGTGTGGTCATGGACCTGGAGAGAGGCAACAACCTGGGCATCCCCCGGGAAGACTTCCTCTATCTGCTTAATGACCTGGGTTATGAATTGGAAGATGAGGGCCTGCCCGGTTTTTATGTGCCGATTGACCGGGAAGGGGCCGACTTTATGGTTACCATCAACTCCAAAGAACCCTTCGCCGAGCCTGATGATTTGAAGTTCTGGTGGAAGATTTTCTACGCCGCCAAAGAGAGTTGGACGGTCCCGGCAGTACACTGGGAGGGCGTTAATTGGGGGCTGTTCTCCGGCGACGATGAATCCATGCGGGAGCTGGTAGGACGGATTGTTGCCAACATGCAGCGGCTGCAAATCCCCAATCTACTCTTGCCGGAATGAGGACACGCCTACTTCGCGACCAGGTTGGGTCTCGAGACATGGTTCAAAGAGGAAATGCAGCACTTCAAGATCTGGAGTGTCTTTGACGTGCTCAAACATTATTTGGAGAGCGGTCGCATCCGGGTGGATAAATCCAGACACCCGGAGCTGGCTACCTACCATGATCCGTGCAACTACGGCCGCAAGTCGCTGCGAGCCTTCGGCCACGGTTATTTTGATGAACCTCGCTACATCCTTTCCCAATGTGTGGAGCATTGGGTGGAGATGTATCCCAATCGGGTCGAACAGTTCTGCTGCGGAGCGGGAGGCGGGGCCTGGGCCATGCCCTATGATAAGGAACGCATCTACTACGGCAGGGTTAAAGCCGGCCAGATCAGGGAGACCGGCGCAAAATTGGTGGTCACACCCTGCCACAACTGCCGGGACCAGATTATGAAGAGCCTGGCCAAAGAATATGATCTCGACATTGAAGTTAAGTATCTCTGGGAACTGGTGGCCGACTCGCTGATTATCGAACCCTGGAATGAAGCGGAAATCGCCCGGGCCCACCGGGAGCAGGAGCTCCAGGGAAAGAAACTGTATTTCGAACCACTGCCTCCAGCCAGGGATTAAGGCATCATTCTTTTAGCGGGCGCGCCTGCCCCTCTCCTCTCTGTAGCTCACCCCAAGCTTAGCCCGGCGTTTCTCACCCATCCGCAAGGTCCCCAGGACCGCTTCTCCGGATAGGAGGGGCAGTTGGAAGAGGAGAATGAGAGATCGGGATGCTTCCTTATCCAATTAAAGGGCGCAAACCTTCAAGTCCGTGGTCATTATGGGCTCCTCAGGACGCAGACCTGGAGGTCGGCGCTGCCGACTTTCAATCAGAACTTATTTCCTTGATAAATTGCATCAGTTTGTATATCAACTTAAAACAAGAGAGATGTATGAACCAGAGATACAGTATCGAAAAAAATACCGGCTTCATTATCTACCGGACCGCCCTGGCGCTCAGAGCAGCCTTGCAGAGGGCCTTGAAAGAGCAGGAATTTGATATTACCCCGGAGCAATATGGGATTTTGCATCTGCTCCGGGAAGAAGAGGGGCTTTCACAAAAGCAGATCGGCAATATCCTCTTCAAAGACAAACCCAACATTAGCCGGATGTTGGATGCCCTGGAGAAAAAAAGCCTAATCCGGCGCCAGGCGGCCGACCGCAGGAGATATTCCATTTTCCTCACCGAAGAGGGAAAAAAGCTGGCGGAAGAGATCCTTCCTCTCCGACTACAGTTAGAGGCAAAGGCTTTCAATGGTATATCAGCAGGGGAAAAAGAAATGTTGGAAAGCATTGCTAATAAAATCTATGGGAATATCTCATAATTTTTTTCATTTTATAGTTATTATAATAACTGTTGTCTTCAATAGCCGGGGAAACGTCTGATCGGTCAGGTTCTGAGAAGAGGAAGACCTTTGCCGGCTTTGAAGGAGAGAAAAACGAGGTGCTCCGGTCAATGCCTCTCCCGACAAAGCTCGCCAACCAGCGACGCCTTTATGCCGGGCCGGGCGATGCAAGCACACCGCTTGCAGAGGGAATATCAAATATGTTGAATCTGGGTAGAGTGAAAAGGCTTTTCATGGTCCCGCTGCTGTTGCTTCTGATAGCCCCTATTCCGGCTTTATCCACTGAAAAAACGGTCCGGCTCTATTTCTTCCGGTCTAGCGGCTGTCCTCACTGCGACCGCGAGAAGGTATTCTTACACCGGCTCGAAAAAAAATACCCTCATCTAAAGATTAACTCCATTGATATCACGGAAAGCCGGGCCAATCTGGAGTTGCTCCGCCGGGTGGCCAAACATTTCAATATGAGCCTGGGCGGTGTCCCGGCGACCGTAGTGGGGGGCGAATATATTCAAGGCTGGCAGGGCGAGGCTACTACCGGGGCCATCCTCGAAGCTGCGGTGCAAAAAGCCCTGGATCAAGAAATCACCAATCCCTTGGAGGGATTCATTCCGAGTTCCCCGGTCCCGGTCGAAGTGGCCGCACCGGCGCCGAAAACTCTTCCAGGAACTATTACGGTGCCTTTATGGGGGGAGGTACAGATCAGGCAGCTTTCTCTGGGCTTCCTGACCATCCTGTTTGGAGCCTTGGACGGTTTCAATCCCTGCGCCATGTGGGTTCTGGTATTGTTGCTGGGGCTGCTTCTGGGCATGGAAAACGTCCACCGGCGCTGGATCTTGGGAACTGTGTTCATAGCAGTCTCGGCCCTGGTCTACTTTCTCATTATGTGCGCCTGGCTCAACCTGTTTCTGTTTCTCGGACTGGTTCTGTGGGTCAGGATTATCATTGCCCTGGTGGCCCTGGGCGTGGGGTATTACAATTTACGGGACTATTTCACCAACCGGGCCGGTGCCTGCAAGGTCACCGGGGGACCGCGTCGGCAACGCCTCACTGACAGAATTCATGAGGTCACCCGGAAGCAGAGCCTCTGGCTGGCCTTGGGGGGCATGATCCTGCTGGCCTTTGCCGCGAACGTGATAGAGCTCCTCTGCTCTGCCGGTCTGCCGGTAGTATACCTGCAGATTCTGAGTTTCAATGCCCTGCCGGTATGGCAGTACTACCTGTATATCATCCTGTATATCCTGATTTTTATGCTGGATGACCTGCTGGTTTTCTTCGGCGCCATGATTACTTTGCAGATCACCGGTCTTTCCACGCGATACAAAAGATGGTCCAATCTGGTCGGCAGCCTCATCATGATAGCCATCGGTATCCTGCTGCTGGTCAAACCGGAAGCGCTGAGGTTCGGGTGATCCCGAGAAGTCTGTCCGCTTTCGCTTAAGACCCGCCTTCCCCCCGATCTGCTGCGCCAGAATATCAGGTAGGTGGCGACCGGGCTTCTCCCTATAGAGTATGTGGGGCTGGTAAAAAATTGTTTGCCGGAGTATCCGGTCCGGAGGGAAGGCCCCGAAGGGTTAATGCTTCGGGGCGGGGGCGTTGGGGGGAGTAAGCCGGACTACAGAGAGGCCGGCCAGAAGAGGAAGCAGGAGGCGTTGGCCCTCATGATCCTGCGGATTGGCATAGACCACCACCAGGTCGCCGGGGGCAACCCGTACCGCCAACCAACCGGTGCGGAGGGCGGCTATTCCCCCAGCGGCAGCCTTTTCTTGAATGAAAAGCACCGTGGCCCGTTCCCCCGCCTTGAGAGGGGCGCTGCTCTTGACCACATGCGTAAGGTTGAGGGTAAAAGACCAGGGGTCGCCGTCGGGCAGGAGCGGCAGGAGGTTTCGCCAGCCGGCCGGGGCGGGCCGAACTTCCTCCACCCGGCCGATCAGGATATCGGAGGCCGCGAGATTTTTCGCCTGAATCTGTTCCGGGGGCAGCATTCCATAAGCCTTTCCGGGCAGCAGCAGCATGGCTGCGATCAACAGTCCCGAAATACATCGGCAATTTCCGGTAAACACCAAGGTCTTTTCCTTTCTAGGGCCAGCAGTCATGAACTCAGGGAAGAGATCAGGAGCGGGACTGAAGACGGCGTATCAGTTTACCATAAATCGTTCAATATGCTCTGCCACCGACAGGGCCCGGCTTGAACCAGGGCCCTGCCGGAGCAGACGTCAAACGATATTATGAGTTGCGGCGTCTCCAGATCAAGAGGCGAAATAATCCGCTTCCCATCAGGAGGACCGCCCCGGGCAGCGGCACCGCTCCCCCGGTAGGTTCGAAGCAGGTGACGCCATAATGTAGGAGTCCGGAATAGTATCCCCCCCAGGTCATGGTGTGATCACCGTCGGCCCAGGTATCATGGATGTAAATTGTATTCGTTCCTGGGATATAGCCATAGCCGAACATGGAATGGCCTTCGACGTGGATCATAACAACCTGACCGGCGTCGATTGCGGCCTGATACTCAGCCAGGGTAAATCCGCCAGATATTTTGGCGTCAATGTATTGAGAAAAAAACTTATTGTCCGTGGATGGATTGTTGCCATAGCCCGCATAATAGAAGTATTCTGCCATGCCGTACATGCCGTCACTGTTATAAAAATCGGGACCGGCAGCATAAAGTTGGTAGGGATACAACTTGGCCCCATTGGTAAAAAAATAGAACGTTGTGGAGCCATTGACATTATTATAGGCATCCTGGCTGGTGCCCATGAAGTCGGCTAGACAGTTGAAGGAATGAGTCGCAGCCTGATCGTCGCCTGAATTAAGATAGGCGCCACCGCCACCGCCGCCACCGGTATAATAGTCCGGCGTGCCATTTGAAAACCGATAAAAATCGGTGACATGTCCCCAACTGGCGATGGAGTTGTTCACTAGATAACCCCAATTATAGTTGGGCGCAGGGAGCTTAGGAAAGGTATTAGCTTCAGCCACCCCGCCAGGTACCAGGTTGCTGTAGAAGAGCCCGCCGTAGCCGCTGCGGTCATAATAGCCCATCATCATACCGGCGGAGGTAGCCGAACACCCGTACCACCAGTCATAGTTTGGTCCGGGAAGAACGGTGCCCTCCTTATGTAACGTGAGTTCAGAGGCACCAGCCAAGGCCGTCGACAGGCAGAAAAGGGCGGCCACCACCACGAAACAGAGAAGGTTTTTGGGGGTTTTGCGTCTCATCTTGTCTCCTCCTTTGGGTAAAAGGTTAATATAATAAAGAATAATCCTCCTCGTAAAGAGAATTAAACCCGATATGAGGAAAAGAAACTTCATAATAAATTTTGCAATTATAATGCCAGATTGTATATATTATTACTAATTGATATTATTGTGAATAACGGCATTCCAACTCAGGCCTTGCCTTTAATGTTTCACAAAATGAACTTGATTAATTTTTTGATCCGGCGATCATATGGTAATAATTAGAATTATCTGGATTTAAAGGTTTTACCTGCTTGTACATAAAATGGAACAGTGACCGAGCCTACTGCAATTGTCATTGACTAACGGGCATTTCCTGGTAAGAATATGGGCAGATAATGTTTGGGGGGATGTATGCTCTTGACCGTGTGGTTCTATTTCTGTCTGGTTATCCTCACCGTCATTGCTGCGACGGCGGTCATCATCGTTTCCATCTTTGATTCCAAGGGCAGCATTTCCCTCAAGATCACCAAATTATGGGGTTTCTGCCTGATCAAGTGCATCGGCGTCAAGCCCGAGGTGTATGGACTCGAAAATATTGTGCCGGGCCAACCATACATCTATGCCGCCAATCACCAGAGTTTCTTTGATATCTTCGTGCTCCTGGCGGTTCTGCCCCCGACGGTGAAATTCCTGGCCAAGATTGAGCTGTTCGCCATTCCCCTGTTCGGCCAGGCCTTGAGCAGAGCGGGCAGTCTGCCCGTAGACCGGAGCAACCGTCAGGCCGCTATGAAGAGCATTGATCGGGCCGCCAAAGCAGTGCGCCAGGGCAGTTCGATCATTATTTTCCCGGAAGGTACCCGCGCCACAACCCCGCAGTTGTTGCCCTTCAAGAAAGGCGGATTTGTCCTGGCCATCAAATCCGGCCAGCCCATCGTGCCGGTAAGCATCAACGGCAGCCGTTTTATCATGCCGCGCGGCGGGCGCCGGGTTCGCTCCGGCCCGCTCAGAGTCGTGTTCGGCCAACCGATACCAACCGACACCTATAAAACCAAGACCAAAGACGCCCTCATGTCTCTCCTGCAGGAGGTGATTGAAGCGAACTACGACCCGGATTATCCGCATAATCTGACCTCATCCGAATCAACCGCCCGCGGGTGCGCCAAAGTTCTGACTCAAGCCCCCTGAGAATTATGAATCCCGAACCTCACCTCCACCAGCAACTCAACCAGGAGCAGGAAGCCTGGGTTGACCTGATGTTTCTGGGAGGGTTGGGGGAAATCGGCCTCAATTCCATGGTCTTTGAAACCTCCGACCACCTGGTGGTCGTCGATGCCGGCATCATGTTCCCCGAGGACTACATGCTGGGCATCGATATGGTTATCCCCGATTTCTCGTATCTCCGAGAACGCCGGGATAAGATCGCCGCCCTTATCCTCACCCATGGGCATGAAGACCATATCGGCGCCGTCCCTTTCCTGCTCAAGGAGCTCAACCTGCCGGTCTACGGGACGCCCCTGACCCTGGCCTTGCTGCGGGAAAAGCTAAAGGAACATCATCTCCTGGAGCAGTCCGAACTGCACCTGATCGACCCTCGGCGACAGTTGGTGGTGGGGCCCTTTGTCTTCAATTTCATCCCGGTGACCCATAGCATTGTGGACGGAGTGGGTTTTGCCCTAACCACGCCGGTGGGCACCTTTATCCACTCCGGGGATTTTAAAATCGATGCCACCCCGACTGCCGGGGAGGTCACCGATCTTAACTCTTTTGCCGATTACGGCAACAAAGGGGTTCTGGCCCTGCTGTCTGATTCCACCAATGCCGAACGCCCCGGTTACACCCTCTCGGAGCGTGATATCGGCTGCACCCTTGAAAACCTGATCCGCGAGGCCCCGGGGCGGGTGATCGTTGCGGTTTTCTCCTCGCACATACCCAGGCTGCAGCAGATTATTGCTATTGCCGCCAAACAGGGGCGTAAGGTCCTCTTTCACGGCAGGAGCATGGTGACCAATGTCGGCCTGGCCCGCCAACTGGGTTTTCTGCAGATGCCGCCGGAACAAGAGATGACCACGGCGCAGTTGAAGAGTCTGCCCGACCACGAGATCATCATCGTCACCACCGGCAGCCAGGGTGAGGCCATGAGCGCCCTGGCACGCATCGCCCTGGATGCGCACAAACAGATCCGGATCAGGTCCGGTGATCTGGTGATCCTGTCCTCAAAATTTATCCCCGGCAATGAAAAAGCCATCAGCACGGTCATCAATAATCTCTACCGTCTGGGGGCGGAAGTGGTCTATCACGAGGTGGCCGACATCCACGTCTCCGGGCACGCCTCCCAGGAAGAGCTGAAACTGCTCCTGCAGTTGACCAAACCTCGCTATCTTATTCCTATTCACGGGGAACTTCGCCACCTGGTGAAACATGCCCGGCTGGGACGGTCCTTGGGAATGATAGACGCGCAACTGTTGCTGGCCACGAACGGCGACCGCTTCCGCTTCGATGTCCAGGGAGCTCAAAGACTGACCAGGATTGAGGTAGGCCGAATTTTCGTAGATGGCAAAGGGGTGGGAGACGTGGGCAATATCGTGCTGCGGGACCGGCAGCACCTGGCCGCCGACGGCCTGTTTCTGGCCTTGGTGGCGGTAGATGCCACCTCCAAAAGACTAATTTCTGGACCTGATCTGATCTCGAAAGGATTCGTCTTCGAAGCGGAACAGTCCGATATGCTGGACGCCGCCAGGGAAATTATTCTGGAGATCATCTCCCGGGCCTTGGCCGAACCGACCCAGGACTGGCTGGAAATTCAGATTCAGATAGGCAAGGCGTTGCGGAAATATTTTTTCAAGCTGTTGGAGAGACGGCCGATGATTCTGCCCTTGATCTTGACGTTATAAAACTGACCGGGAGGCTAGGGGGTCCGCTGAAAAAGTCTTCACCCAGAGCCCGAGACGTATTATAATAACTTAGGTAGACGCAATATCATAACTTAAGCATCGGGTTAATGAGCATTCTCTTGCTTTCTGAAACATACTCTCATTCAGGCGCCTGTAGCTCAGTGGGATAGAGCAACGGACTTCTAATCCGTAGGTCGCAGGTTCGAGCCCTGCCAGGCGCGCCAGTGATATTAAGGGGTTAGCTGAATTGGCTAACCCCTCATTTTTGCCCTGGTGAATACATACATGAATACGCGTCAAATTTTCTCCCCCCCTATAATTGTTCATACCCGCATTGAGTCCGATACCTTTGATATCTTTGATACGGATTTTTTGTTTCCCGGTATGGACCCTTCAATACTGCATCGGCCTGTTTCAACATCGTCTCGGTGTTGTCTAATGCGGTCAGTGCCATGCTTTTCTCTGCTCCAAATAAAAAAGCCTGAGAATTGTCAACGGACAAAACGCCGCCCCTCAAGGCAAACGAGATTTTCAGGCAACCGCTAGTCTATAAATAAAAATGGCCGCATAACGGAGAGCCTTTCCGTTTTTGTTATTGACATTCGGATTAGAAGACACTCACCCGCCTGGTCAAGAAAAAGTATTCATGCTGAGTAATTTCTTTTTATCTTGACGTATTCCTGTTGATATCAGATAATTTAATCATGATTTCTGTTGATACTCTCAAGGCTTATGAAATCCTCCTGGCCGCCAAATTGCCAGAAGAGCAAGCAAAGGCAATTTTGGAAGTAGTTAAGACCGCCCAAGAGACAGGGGTTGACCATCTTGTTACCAAAAGCGAGTTCAAGGAGGAAATGGCCGGATTGAGAGCAGAAATTTACCGCATAAAATACGATATCTTGAAATGGCTTATCCCGCTTATTATCGGTCAGGGGGCCGTGGTAGTGGGTTTGTTAAAAATGCTAGCATGAGAAGATACTGCTCTGGACTTCAGCGCCTTGGCCCTGGTCCCCCGGCAATGCGGAGCGGGTACCCGAAGAAGTAGCCTCCCCGGGAGGGGTTGCAGCGTTTGCGCTACGTTCCCAAAGCAGTTCTTTAGAAAGTCATGGCTGGATGGTGCCCCGCTCACCCCATGACAGGCATGGATAGAGAAGGTTCTAGCGGGGGGGGGCCTTCTCCTAACTTCAATCTCAATCTCTATGTGCACTTACACCCTCACCTTAATCCCCACAATTCCGCTTTCCATTAGTTCACCGCCCTGCCGTTCAAACTCCCAAGCCGCCTCATTCACCGGTCTCTTGTGCTGGGGGTGACTCGCGTCGGCGTAGCCGGGGTGCGTGATGATTTTCGCCAACTGCCCCGTAATCTCCGCCGCCCCTTGGGAAGATATGGCCTCTTCAGGGAATCGCAGCCTGAAGAGCTGCTCCGCCTCCCGAACTGCCGCCTTGAGTCTGGGGTGTCCGGCATCTAGATATTCACTGGTGGGGTAACGGGAAAAATAATTGTCGTTGACATGATAAAATAGTTGACGCTGATCAAAAAGCCGTTTCGGGCTGCGGCCAGGCGATGGAGCAATGTCGCATCACGACATTGAGAGGCGTGTAGGTCTGCCAACTGAGACAGACGCCGCCGCCAAGTTTGTGTCGTCCTGGAAATACGGAGCCATTATACTGTATCGGAAGGGCAAGGTAAAAGAGAGACAGACCGCATCGGCCTATTAAAGCTGCTCTGTTAGCTTTTGATTGAGAAAAGCCCTGGGTCCTCCCAGACAACCTCACCTTACAACAAGGTTACACAAAAATATAATGGACATTTTATGTGCTAAGAGACCCGGACATTTGTATTTGCTATTGACAGAAACACAACTATATGATGATTTTCAAAGGGAAATTTGTTAGGTTAGGTGAGTGATTATAATAAGGGTTTTTCAACGACCTTCTTCTATGCGGCTGCAAGGGGTTTCATCAGGTTAATTTCAAATGATCACAGGCTGGACTGAATAGAGATTAAAACTATGTATAGAATCTCCATTAAGAGCTTAATTTTCCTAATGCTTCTTTTCTCTTGGTTAATCGGTTGCGCCAAGGAGGTGGTGCTTCCTCCTGTGGAACCTTGGCCCAGTAAGGTAGTCACCAGCGATGGCATGGGATATTTTGTCTATAATTTGAGAATTCCCGGAACCAAGCAAGCCGTTAAAATGAGGGAAGGCGGGGCGATTACTTGGATACCCTTGGCTGATATCGCGAATATCCGTTTTACCGGTCCGGTTTGCGATCAATATCGCCCGGCGAGAATTTTCCTGCTCAGAGGCGGCAGGCTCGAAGGTGAGCTTTTCGTGGATTTCATTATAGAGGGCACCTCTGACCAAGGGTATTGGAATATCCCAATGAGTAAGGTCGAAGCCGTCGATATCGGCTCTGATTGAGAACGCCGCCATGTTGGGCTTAAATTGAGTGGTAATAATGCTGGAGTATGTTCTGGCCGGTGGGTTGGGTCTGATCCTGGGAAGTTTCCTCAACGTGGTCATCACCCGGGAGCCTCAGAGAGAAGCTTTGGGCCTGGGACGATCCCGTTGCCCGGAATGCCGCCATGATCTTACCTGGTATGACAATATCCCTCTGCTTAGTTACCTTTGGCTTCAAGGGAGGTGCCGATATTGCGGGGTCGCCATTCCCTGGCGGTATCCACTGGTGGAGTTAGCCAGCGCTTTGTTGACCCTCGCTCTCTGGATAAAATTTCCCGGTAATATTCTACTGTTGGCCTATGTCCCATTTGCCCTGGCCCTGCTTACCCTCAGCGTCATCGACTTGGAACAGGGACTGCTCCCTGATGTTATCACCCTCCCAGGTATTGGGTTTGGTTTGCTTTCCTCGTTGGTTTTCCAGGAATTGAGTTTTTTCAGCGCCTTGGTGGGCGCTCTGACCGGGGCCGCAGTGTTTCAGGGAATTGCCTGGATTTATGCAAAATGGGCGGGCAAACAAGGCATGGGAGGCGGAGATGTTAAATTGCTGGCAATGATAGGTGCATTTCTGGGCATTCAATCGTTACCGTGGGTGATTTTCTTGAGTGCCAGCCTCGGCACGTTGACAGGGATTATCCTGGTTTTGAGAAAAGGGCGGCACCCGAAGGAAACGTTGAGAAGCCTTCCCATTCCCTTCGGACCGTTTCTGGCGATTGGGGGTCTTTTTTACCTTTTTGGAAAAGAATATCTGCTGAGATTCCTGGAAACAGGGGGGTTATTCTGAGCCAGCGGCTCATATAACACATCCGCTACCCTTCTTATATAAAAACAGTGAGCCGTGAGCCGTGAGCCGTGAGCAGCAAAAACATTATTGTGAGCAGCCGCCACGATTCTGTTTTTATGCTTCGTTGGGTTCGGCAGAACATGTGCACTTATATAAAAACAGTGAGCCGTGAGCCGTGAGCCGTGAGCCGTGAGCCGCAAAAACATTATTGTGAGCAGCCGCCACGATTCTGTTTTCATGCTTCGTTGTGTTCTTGAGAACATGTGAACTTATATAATTTCTCTGGCCAAAAATAGTTTTGGTCATTGACTCTTTCGAGCTGAAGTAGCTCAGGATTCAAGTTATACACCAGCTCCTTAAGGCCCGCCGGTCAGACCCTTCTCATCAAAGCGATCATCTTCCTCCGCAATTGGCCGAACAAAGGTCCAGCCGCCAGGCCGGGCCACCAGTTCCCACCCTGCTTCCCCGGCGCTGCCGGTGGGCAGGGTCATCGGCAACGTTGCGACATAAATACCGGTCCCGGCAATGGTCGTAGCCAGTCCAAGAGGCCGTCCGACGACCGCATCGAAGAATACTATACCCGAGCGTGGCAAAGCGTCGGATTTCAGGTTAAATTTAGAAGGCCGAAAACGATAGCCGACATCTCCGGCCAACGCCGGATTTGCCCAGACACAGATAAACATTATGCCGAAAATAAGAATCAAACGATTTCTTTTCATGGGACATTCTCCTCACCAGCAAAGATAGTTCTTTAGTTTTAGTTCTCGGGTTCCTGAAAATACTTGCTCGGGTTCATGTTTAATAGGCTGGGGGAGCCACCTCCCGGGGGTAGGTTGAGGGTTCCGGGGTCCGGCGTTCGGTTTTTATCTCCTGCACCCCAACTTTTTCTTTCATTTCGTGGGTAACTCTGGCACCTTCCTGTAAATTAGTGACGATATGCGGTGTGATCAAGACTACTAACTCGGTCTTCTGTCTGCTGACCCCGGTGGAACCGAATAAAGGTCCCAAAAGGGGGATACGGCGCAAGCCAGGGATGCCCGCCTGGGTTTCGGTTAGGTCCTCGCGAATGAGACCACCCAGGACCACGGTCTGGTTGTCCCCGGTGATGAGTTGAGTCTTGGCATGACGCACTGTAAAGGTGGGACTGCTGGTCACTCCAGTTGTGGTGGCCGTGGCGTTGCTCACTTCCTGGGCAATTTCCAGAGTCACCAGTCCCTTGGCATTAATCTGGGGTTTTACCGTTAATATAATGCCGGTGTTGCGATACTGGACGGTGTTGGTTTGGAAGGAAGTCGTCTGACTAACCAAAGGTATGGATTGGGAACTGAGAATTGGGACCTCTTCGCCAATCATGATACGGGCTTCCTGGTTATTGGCGGCCATAATGTGGGGAGAGGCCAAAATATTGACTTTACCCTCGGAGGACAGGAGATTGATCAGGCCCTTCAATTTGTTGGCCGTATCCAAAGCCACGAAGGTCAAACCGCTGGCCGCGGCAAATTGAGCTGAGGCCGGACTGTTAATATCTACTCCCTGAATCGTGCCTGGAACTATGGTAGTGGAAGTGCTGCTGGCCACCAGCGCCCCGCTGTTGTCGGAGGTGCTTTCGGTTGCAGTTGTTGGAGATTGGCCAAGGAGAAATTCCAACCCGTATTTAAGGTCGTCGGTGAGACGGACCTCGGCGATTAAAACCTCGTTGAGCACCTGGCGGGGCATGATGTCCAACTGTTTGAGGAGCCGGGAGATGATTTTCCATTCATAGGGCGGGGCCATAATTACCAGCAGATTGTTTTCTTCATCGGGGATGATCCTGACGCCCTCTTTGGGGGTCGTGCCGCTGGCGGCATCCAGGGCGGTTGCTCTTTCCTTTAAGGGCGCTGCCGAGGCCGAGGCGCCGCTGAGAGGGCTTGCCTCGCCCGGGGCAGACAACATATTAGCGCCGGTCCCCAGCGTGCCGGAGGTTGTCTGCATGGCAGTGCCCGTCTGACCGGACCTACCTCCCCCCAAGCCACCAGAGGTTCCCAGGCCACCCTCGAGACCGGAAGTTCCACCAGTGGTTGTTCTCTCCGGCCCAGTCTCCTTGATGGCGTCAGCAGCAGGCGTGCCGCCGTAAACCTGAGTCAAGAGACTGGCCAGATTCTTGGCCTTATAGTTTTCCACTTGATAGACGTGCATGTTGGCCAGCAGGTCGGTTTGCATATCGAGCTGCTTAATCCAGTAGGAAGCCCGATCCATCAAGGCCCGGGAGGGAGCAAGGATCATTACGGCGTTGAGGCGTTCCACCGGCATAAAACTTACCCCGAACCTTCCTTTCTCACCGCCGGTCCCATATGATGAGAAAATGGTTTCCAATTCTTTGATGACCTCGCCGGGGCCGGTGTTTTTTACCCTGATGACCTTAACCGAGCTTTCTGCCAGACCCCTTGAATCTAAAAGGGTAATCAGATTGACCAGGCGATCCAGATTATCCGGGTTATCCGACAGGACAATAAAATTATGGCCGACGGCGCTAATGGCACCGGCTGGCGACACCAGGGGCTTTAAGGCATCGGCCATTTCTTTGGCAGGGGTCTGATCCAAAAAGACTACCTGAGTTCTCATCCCGGCTGGGACTGTCCCCTGGCTATAGACAGGCATACCTTGAGTAAAAGCTTTATCGGACGGAACAATTTTATACAGCCCGTCGGCTCTAATCATGGTGGCCCCATTAATGGATAGCAGGGTTTCCATGATGGACAACAATTCGCTCTGTCCCAGCCTGCCTGTGGCCCGCACCGAAACGGTGCCCTTAACTTTGGGATCGATGGAATAATTGAGGCCGATGACATCGGCAATGACCCGGACCGCTTCTACTAGATCGGCATTTTTAAGGTTTAAATCTATGGGATAAACTTTTTCGCCTTTGTTGCGAGTTCGACGGGTTTGGGGGATTTTTTTCAAAACAGACCCGTAACTGGCAATATCACGTTCATAATGCATAACTTCATCATTAGGAGACAACTTGGTGGTTTCGGATGGAGGGGTCTTTGGGGGGGTTGTAAAGACCCTCACCGGAGGTCTAACCTGGGTTGGTTCCGGAGGCGCCGTCACCACCTTGGTGGGCGCGCAACCATATAATTCAAGCCCTCCCAAAAAAAAGAGAAAACCAATTATTCCTTTTATTATTGCCTTATTTAGAAGCATACTTTACTTCCCGTCAAATATTTTTCTCCTTCCTTGGTTTCATTCTGGAAAATTTAGCGTCGTCTTACCGTCCCTGCCTTGAAAGACCACGGCATCATTGGTTATTTCCATTACTTTATAACCTTCCCACTGTTCTCCCAAACGCAGGGTATCCACTGGATCGTCTTTGGTTTTTTTCTTTGTGGAACTGTGGCCGATCAATGCCACCCTTTGATTGCCGATAATCATGGTTCCCAGCAAAATCTTTCCTTCCAGACTCCCCTGGCACTGCTGGGTGGCATCAGGGCCGAGGTCGGGACCTGTACGGTCCTGGCTAAACAGGTTTTTGGTGGCGACTACCCGAAACTCATTCAAGCTCTGCTTACTCCTTAGCATTGGGGCCACCGGAATTTCAGGAGTTTCCCGTGATTGGGCCGGATCAGGAGCCTCCTTCTCGTCGAACCAGACATTAACGATCCCAAACAAGGCAAGACAATTGAGAACCAGCAGAACAATGACTAACCAATGCCCAATTCTACGACCACCCATCAGCTTGGCGTTCCTGTCTTATGCAGGATTCCGGAAATTATCATACTGACTTGCAGCAAGGCCTTATCCTTGTCAGTCCTGACGACGCGTGGGGCATTGATCTCTACTTCCGGAATGAAAAGAAACTTTTTATGATGCTCAAGATTGAAAAGAATAATGAGCAGTTGGTCGATTCTGGCGGCCATGGCAACCTGAACCGGAACCTCCAGATAAGGACCGGCTTCCCGGGTCGGCAGGGGTTTGGCGCTGGTCAACTCGACTCCATGTTCACGAGCCAGACTCTTAATGATATCTTGGAGATCCGCCGAAGCCACCGCGGGATTGTCCCCGGCCAAAAACTGCTTCTCCGTCTGGGCAAAAGCCGTCTGCAAAGCCGTAATTGCTTGTTGGGCCACTGCTCTATTGGCCGATAGGCTCTGGTATTTAGCCAAGAGTCGGCGTTGTTGACCAATCTTCTGATCCCAAGATTCCTCCAGGTCAAGGAGGGGACCGATGATTACCAAATAGGCTAGCAGTATACCCAGGCCGCCTATTCCGAGCCAGGCCCAACGCTGTTGCCGGTCCGGCAGCTTATCGAGAAGCTGTTTCCAGGCCCTTAATTTCTGCTTTAATTTTAAAATGTTCGAGTTTATTAGCATCGGTGACTATGGGTGAAACGAATTCGGTTTTTTTCAACCAACCTGATTTCTCCAAAAGAGGAATCAATTCAGAGGCAGATTGGGACATCCCACCAATTTCCAGAACCTGTTTGCTCAGCCTTACGGAGTAAAGCCAGGTATTTTGGGGAATAATCTGGGTTAGATTTCTGAGCATCAGCAATGTATCCGGGGAAGCACCAATATTACGCAGGTTCTCCATCTGCTGCGCCAAGGCTCGACCTTCTTTTATCAGCCCTTCCACTTCCCGTGCTTCCGGTGTCACCGCAGCAATCTGACGGTTTATTTGAAAGAGAAGTACGCGTTTGTGGATCAAAGCACTACCAGCCCAAATAAGGCCTAAGGCTACGAGTAAACAAAATAGAATTTTGATCAGGGAAAAGGATCTGAAACTGACCGGCTCCCGCTCGGTCAAAGGCAACAGATTATGCTCCACCGATGGTTTTCCCAAACAGGTCAAGGCTGCCCCGACGGCAGTCAGACTTTCGCCTTCCTCCCGTTGCCCAGGGGACTCCGGCAGAACGATTTGGCCGGGATGAACAACTTCAAATTCATATTCCTGCGACAGCCGATTGACCATATCCCTGGTGAATTTCCCATAAACGCACAGTGTGGTGCTTCCCGACCCCTCCGCCACTATACGGGCAAGGTGAGTCTGGACCACCCTGATAAAATCTTTCCTTGGTATTTCCCGTTTCACAGAAAAATTATTAACCGCGCGTCCGTTAATCTGGGTCAGCTCAAATCCATCGGTCATCGTATGTAATAAGAGCCAGGAAGGAGGAAATTTTTTTTCCGCCAGCAAGAGGGCTGCATTGGCAGCGGCACAAGGAGCTAATTCAAGCCCCACAGGGCGTAAGCCTGCTTCCTTCAATATATTCAACCAACGCTCTATCCTTTGTCGGGGCACAGCCAGAAACATAAAATGAATTTCCTGATCGGTCTCCTTGACAACATGAAACGTGTAGTAGAGATCCGAGGCTGGCAGGGGTAAAAATCGGTCCAATTCATAGGCCACGACCTGGACCAGATTTTCCGAGGCAGCAATCGGGAGGACACCCTTTTGGAAAAAGCCAAAATCGGAACTGACCGCCAGGCTTACCGGGCTTCCCAACGATTTCCAGTCTTGAATTGTTTCTCGGAGTGCAGGGAGCACTTCTTCCGGGTTATCCGTTTTATAAGCGATCTGCCTGAAAAATTCCGGTTTAATCCCCGAAAGATTTTTCTGAACCTGGACCAGGGTAAGCTTCCGTTTATCCACATAGATACCTAACCCTTCGGCCCCGCTTAATATTGTGGCAGTCAGGTTTCCCCACAAACTGCTTAATGTATCGGTTAGATTCTTCATCCGGGAAAGTCATCCATCCACGACACAAAGCTCCAGGGAGACGATTGATTCGGCTGCAATCGAACTATTGCCTTGGTAGTATAAGACCCCTTACCATTTATTACTGTACCCTTGGATTTTATTGTAAAAAAAAGGGAACTGGCAAATGAGAATGGTTGTCTTTGACCCAGCCAAGGATCTAACTGTAAGGACCCCATTTCTTGTAGATTCTGCAACGATTTCTGTTGCCGGGCTATGACAATGGCGGCAACATTGTCATCTGACAATCCTACAGCCCGTAGAACTTGAGGCGGGGCGGTATTGACATTAATAGCCTGACCGGTGGCCTGAACTGTCAGAAAATCGGTTAATATGGGAATGATGGAGCTGTTTTCAAAACCTCGGACCCAGGCCAGTTCCTCAACCGTTTCAAATCTACCGTTTTTAGATACATAAGGTGGTTCGAGACGCAGGTAATAGGAACTTTTGGCACCATATGGCTGGGGTTGGTCTCCCCGCGTACGCCAATCTATGATGGAATCAACCATGGTTCGTGTCTTTATCTCGGGAATACCCAGCACCATAAAAAGTCTTAGTAGAATTTCCTCTTTGGCCTGGTTAAGATTGATTTTGCCGCCTTCATCAGCAACCCGTACTTCGACTTCTCCTGCCGGGAATTTCAGTATACGAGGTTGGTTGTCCAGGCGCAAAATATCTTGATCACTGACGTTGCTCTGAATAATCCGGTTACCCTGAACGGCAGCGGCTTCAACCCTGCGGACACGGGCTAATTTTCCCAGAGAATAATAAACACCAGCTTCGGCCAGACGCCGAGACTTGCGTACTTCCAAAAAATTGGCAGCCAAGGTCAGTTCCAAGCGCCATTCCCGCCCCCAACTCAAAATTAAAACGCTCATCAAGGCCAAAATCAGGGTCACAACGAGGAGCACGGCGCCCCGTTCATCCCTGGGAACCAGATTAGTTTTACCACCTAGGTTTCTTTTAATTTTCTGCCACATATATGGGGATGACCAATATCATCGGTTGATGGCCCTTAAAAGTCAGGATGATTTTCACCCAGGAGGGCAACATCCCCTGGGTTTTTGCATCCCAGGTAGCGGATGGATTCTCACCGCGGCCATACGTTATGTGGGCCGAGGTCAAATTACGGAAAATAATCTGCCTGACTTCCACTCCTTCCTGGTCGCGCCGCCAATTAACGTTTTTAGTCTGCTCTACGGCCAAAACTTTCCGCCCTTGTTCGCCCTGCCCCACCAGAATCCGCCAATGGTAGACGCCCCCCAGGTTCGAAGCTTCCAATGGCACAACCGTAAAAAATCGCATTTCCCGGGAAGTTCCATGAAAATACAGTCGTCTGCCCACCGAACCAAGAACCGCCGAGCTTATCGAGCGTTCTAAAATTACCTGGCCCACCCGCAATTCCTGAAAAAATTCCGCGGTGGCCCAGCCTCTTTGCATACCCTTCAATGTTATGTTGAAGGAACTGTAGATCACCAAAACCACCAGGCTGGTTAAAGTCAAAGCGACAACCAATTCCAGCAGGGTAAAACCAAGTGCATTGTTTCGAGTCCTGGCCATGAATCAATTTTTCTTTTGGGCCGCGGTCCGCACCGTTTCCAGGACAAGTGACTTTTTGCTATTTCGTTCCTGCCAGAAGACGGTTACCTGTATCAAAGAACAGAGGATTTTCAGGTCTCCCAAAGTTTCGCCGATTTCATATTGGGGAGTGACCCTGATCCGATAAACAAATTCTTCCTCCTGGCCTTCGTACGTGCCGGCCTCCAGACTGACGAGTTCACAGTTTTTCTGCAGCACCTTTTCAGCTATCAGGAGAGCTTGATTATTTTTCCAAATCCCTGCTTCAACCCGAAAAGTGGAGCTTAAAATCTGGAGAAGGACTACCAGCATCAGGCCTACCAGAGTAGTCGCGACTAAAACTTCCAGGAGACTGAAACCCGCCGCACCTGAAGTATGAGACCTGGCTTTTGGGCGATAATTCATCTAAGCCCGCCCGCCCCATTCACCTTCCTTCGACCTTGAGGTTTATCCTACCGGTTACGGTCTCAATCTCCACGCGGTATTGCCTACCGGTGGAATCTGCGAATCCCAGCCTGCCGCCGCTGGAACTCCCGTCCCGGTAAAAAATTATGAATCCCGTCCTTCTATCAATATCTTCCCACACCAGATGCGGGTTTTCCAGACGCAGGCCGGGAAAAGCACCATGACTGGCGAACCCTTCCACCCGGTAACGCCCGGCTTTAATGTCCACCCGCAGTCGCACCCGTTGATGCCTGGTGACGGCTTCGCTCCTGGCAGTCCGCAAAATCGACAGGAACCGGCGTATATTTGCCCGTTCCTGCTCCCGTTTATAACTTTTTAACAGGTCCGGCAGCACCAGGCCCATGAGAAGGGTCAGCAGAGCCAATACTGCCAAAAGCTCCAGAAGAGTAAAACCACTCTCCTGCCCTCGAAACAATTGTTTGGAAGTTTGAGAAGCGCCCCGTATCACCGCAGTATCGGCAACCTTCGGTACTGTCATCGCAGTACCTTCTGTTTCCGGCAAGATATCCTCCTAAACCGTTTTTCCTATCAGAGTTACGTTAGGGAGCGGACTGCCAGTTGGAAATGTCCTGATTTTCTCCTTCTCCTCCGGGCGCGCCGTCGGCTCCTAAAGAATATAAATCGTAAGCACCGTGTTCTCCCGGAGATTTATAGACATAATCCCTGCCCCACGGGTCCTTGGGAACCGGCTTATCCAGATAAGGCCCCCCCCAGGAAGGCAGGTTGCCTGGTTTTTCTCTTAAAGCTTTTAGCCCTTCTTCGTCGGTGGGGTAGCGGCCCACATCGAGATGAAAAAGATCCAGGGCGGTGGCTAGAAACTGCATCTGGGCTGCCGTCGATTTTTGTTTCGCCTTCCCGACTCGCCCCATGAGCCGAGGCGCCACAAGGGCAGCCAGCAAGCCCAGGATAAACAGAACAATCATTAATTCAATAAGGGTAAACCCTCGATCTTTCCGGTCTTTATTAAGCAACGTGAACCTCCAGGCCTAAATTTGGATTTCATAAAGGTTGAGAATGGGCAGGAGCAACGAGACAATGATAAAAGCCACTGCCATGGCCGTGACCAGAATAAGTATCGGCTCCAGAAGGGCCAGCAGTCTCCGGATGGCTTTTCTGGCTTCCTTTTCCAGAGAGTCCGCGGCTGATAAAAGCATTTCGGCGAGATGTCCGGTTTCTTCTCCGATGGCCACCATTTGCAGGAATAGTTCCGGAAACATCCCTACTTTTTTCAGCATCACGGAAAGTTGTTTGCCTTTTTCGACGCTATCCAAAACGCTTTTTATGGCACTGGCCAGATAGCGGTTATTCACCGAGGTGATGACCACCTGGAGAGAGGCAACCAGGGGTACACCATTATTTAATAATGTCCCTAGAGTCTTGGCAAAAAAGGCCGCAGCCACGTTCCGGGTCAAAGTTCCCAGCAACGGCGCCTGGATGCGGAAACGATCCAACCAGAGCTGGCCTTTGGAACTTCTCAATAATCGGCTAATTGACCATATCAGGATAGCCAGGAATAAGGCCAGCACCCACCAATAGGAACGAAACATTTGGCTAATCCACAAGAGCATTCGGGTGCTCCAAAAAAGTTCCTGGCCCATCTCTTGAAAGAACGATTCGAACCGAGGGACGACATACAGGAGCATAAGGACCAAGGAAAGGCTCCCCATTCCCGCCAGGATCATAGGATAAATCAAGGCGGTGAAAAGGTAACTGCGGAATTCGCTAACCGTCTGCAAATAGTCGCTCAGACGGGACAGAGATTCATCCAGAAAACCGCCGGTTTCACCGGCCTGTATCAGGCTGACGTACAAAGGCGAAAAAGCCTTATGCCGGCTCAGCGAATCGGAGAGCGTCTTACCCCCTTGCAGATCCCGGAGAATCTGATTGATCACTTCCTTCATGCCCGATCGGGAAGTCACCTCTTTCAGGGCTTGCAGACTGCGGTCCAGGGGCAATCCGGCTTTCAAGAGGTCAGCCAGTTCCTCGGTAAAGAGGACTACCTCTCGCGACGAAACCCGTCGACCTCGCCGGAAAGAAAGTTTACCTTGCCAAGCCGAGGGTGCGGGATCGAGGCTAATGCGTAAAGGGATGAGTCCACCATGCTGCAGATGCAGTACAACCAGGCCTTCCTCCCGGGCTTCCAGGGTTCCCTGAATGATGTTGCCCTTGAGGTCGGAAGCCCGGTAGTGATAAAGCGGCATGGTTACTCCTGGGTGACCCGCAGCACTTCCTGGCTGGTGGTGAGACCTTGGGCCACCTTGGCCCAACCATCAGCCGCCAGGGTTTGCATACCCTGCTGGATAGCCGCCTGCCGTAAAGAACTGGCATCGGCTCGCTGCAGGATGAGTTTCCGCAATACTTCATCTACCAGAAGTAATTCATACATACCGCTACGCCCTTGAAAGCCTGTATGGGCACAAGCAGGGCAGCCCTGACCGAAATATAATTGGGGAGGCGATTCGCCAAATATCTGATGCGCCTCTTTTCTACTCTCCTCGGAATTGAGAGGAACTTTGCATTCGGGGCAGATCATCCGTACCAGTCGTTGGCCCAGAATGCCTAAAATGGCCGAAGCCAGTAAGAAATCCTCAATCTCCATCTCCAGCAGCCGAGTGATGGCTCCGGCCGCGTCATTGGTATGCAGGGTACTGAAGACCAGGTGGCCTGTGAGGGCTGCGTGAATAGCGATTTCAGCGGTTTCCCGGTCCCGGATCTCTCCCACCAGCACCACGTCCGGGTCCTGTCGAACGATATGTCGTAAACCCCGGGCGAAGGTAAGGCCGATGGAGGGTTTCACCTGCATCTGAGTTACCCCGGACAAGCGGTATTCCACCGGGTCTTCGATGGTAATAATTTTTTTTTCCAGGGAATTAATCCGTTCCAGAGCAGCATAAAGAGTAGTGGTTTTGCCGCTGCCGGTGGGACCGGTAACCAGGATCATGCCATAGGGTTTGTGGATGAGAGCATCGAATTGCTGCAACTCCCGAGGAGGGAAGCCCAGCCGGGACAGATCGAGGATGACCTTACCCCGATCCAATATCCGGATAACCATGGACTCACCCATAAGTGTGGGCACCGTGGAGACCCGGAAATCGATGTCCGAACCTTGAACTTTGAGTCGAAACCGGCCGTCCTGGGGGAGACGGCGTTCAGCGATATCCAGCCGGGCCATAATCTTCAACCTGGACAACACTGCGGCCTGTAGTCCCTTGGGAGGAGATTCGGCTTCGTGGAGAATGCCATCCTTGCGATAGCGGACTCGAAAGTCATTTTCAAACGGCTCTAAATGGATATCACTGGCCCCCAGCTGGATAGCCCGAAGTAATAGGAGATTCACTAATTGAATGATGGGGGCTTCACGGGCCATATCCCGCAGATGGCCGATTTCGGAGGTCTCTTCACTTTCCAGATCCAAGTCCTCGGCATCCAGGTCGTCCACCAGACGTGACATGGGACTGCCGGGCTCATAAACCGTTTGGATAACTTCCAGAATTTCTTCTGCCGGAGCCGGCAGGATAACTACGGGTTTGCCCAGGGCCACTTCCAGGGCCGCCCGTAACGCCTCATTTTCAGGGGTGGCCATGGCCAGCAATACCCGACCGTCTTCATGCTTCAAAGGAATTACTTGATTTTCCCTTAGATAGCGGACAGATAGACCTGGGAAAGCTTCAATCACACCGATGTCTTTGAGATGGGGACTCATCCCTTTTTCCCTTAAAATGTAAGGTATTTATCAAAATAATCCTTCTAATCCTTTTCGCGAGCGACCGGTTTTAATAGACATATTAACAGTGGATTTAGATCAACAGGCATCAATTCGGCAGACGCGGCTTAAGCGACTTTTCTAATAAACCATAAAGCCTCAGCACTTGACTGACAAATTGCTTGGTCTCTTTGATTTCCGGAACCTGGTAGCCCGCCTGCGCCACTCGGCGGGGACCAGCGTTGTAAGCAGCAATGGCCAGGGGCAGAGAGCCGTCAAAAGAATTCAACAGATGCCGGAGGTACCGGCTGCCCCCCATAATGTTCTGCCGAGGATAGAACGGGTCCTGGACCCCCAGGTCGGCCGCAGTTCCCGGCATTAACTGCATCAGCCCCATGGCACCCTTGGGGGACACCGCCCCAGGTACAAAGTTGGACTCCATCCAAATAACGGATAAAATTAGAGATGGCGGCAACTGGTAGGCGTTAGCCGCTTCCACCACGATGGGCGCCAGATCCGGAGCAATCCAGTCCAAAGCTGGAGGAATTGGCAGAACTGCCAAGAGTGGCGGCTCCGATTTTTTTGTAATGATATGCAATGGGCCCTTGAGATCCCGCTGAACCACCATTGATGGTTGGGGTTCGCCGGTCCCTGGCGGGGAGGGCTGGGCCAGGGTATGGGCAAGTCCTTCCCTCAGACGTAGGCGTTGGGTTGATACCGCCGCTAACCCTGTCGGTCTCGAGGTGACCACCACGTTACTGATCTGAATCACTCCCTTCTTAGTACGGCGGTAACGGATGGGTCCTTCCAGGATCAGGGGTCGGGAGGTGTCCTGCCGGCATCGGCGGGAAGCCAACGTCTCCCGGTGGCGCTGGATGGATTTTTGGTCAAGGATAAGGATTTGAGAGGCTGAACTGATCTGGCTGGCCAGAGGGAGGGCTTCCAGGTCTACCGGGGTATCCGGTATTTGAGGGGTAGAGCGTTGGTGCTCCCCCCGAGTTGTTAGTGGACTAGATTCTTTTTCAGCGGGTAAAGAGGTTATCTTGGCAACGACCGCGGCCGGCGTCACGACTAAGGATATAACGAGGAATATGGTTAGCTTTTTTAAGCTCATGGGTAGTTGACCCGGAGCGCTGCGGGTGCAGGCGGTTCAAATAAAAAACCTTGAGTCCGTGTGGACCCAAGGATTGCACCCAGCTTAACTTGTTCCTCGGGGGGGGCGGAGGAGATTTTCCCTACCTCCTGCTGCCTGGCCTGATCCAGCTTTACGTCGGACTACGGCACTTTCGTTACAGGCAGGTCTTCTGACTCCCGGATCATCCTAGTCCCTGCGCCTTCCCATTCCCTTCAGGTAAACAGTGGCAATTGCAGGTTTCGTCCCCGGTTACAGCGGCGGGACCGTGCCGGATTTGCACCGGCTTCCCTATTAAGCCCAAGGGGGCACCTGAAGCGAAATGATTATATTGTGAATCTATTCTTTTTGTCAACGGAAAAAAGTTGAATTCAGTTTCAATATCAATAAACCAATCTGGACGCGCCGGGGTCCGACTAACCCAGAGATTTTGAGACGATCTGGCTCAGGGGTGTCCTGGAAGAAAACAGGCGCATTTTTAGGGCTCGTCTTTAAATACGGAGACGAACATGATAGCTCGGGAAGATTGAATTATACGGTGTTATTATTATCTTGTAATAAAATCTAATCAACCTATAGAAAGTTTTTTCTCTTGACAAAGACGGCAAATCAAATTATACACTTTTTTAGTTTCAGGCACCCCAAGGGGTTTAATAGGGAAGCCGGTGCGAACCCGGCGCGGTCCCGCCGCTGTAACCGGGGACGAAACCTGCAATTGCCACTGTTTACCTGAAGGGAATGGGAAGGCGCAGGGACTAGGATAATCCGGGAGTCAGAAGACCTGCCTGTGAGCTTATTGGTATACCCACGAGGTAATGGGTATGCCTGGGTTATGAAGAGAAGGCAAATCTTTATAGCCAAGCCAGGGATCAAGTAATCTGGGTGCAATCCTTGGGTCCGCACGGACTCAGGGATTTTTTTTTGATCATCCCTTAGTTTTTTGGGGCCGGATGGGACAAAAGAGTAAGTATATTGAAGGAGAATATTGGAAATTATCAGCTCGGCTTTCAAGAGCTCATTGGGGATAGAGATTTCAACCGATCCAAAATGGGAATCGTTGGCTTAACACCATGCAGGTCATAAGAGCCACTAAAATTTTTTTAGGACTCCCGGAGAATTGCTTGCGTGAAATAGCAGCGTCTTCGAAGAAAGAGGTTTTTCCAAAAAGATTTCTTCTGAGTCAGACAGGAGAAAGCATTGACCGCATTGGTATTGTCATGTCGGGAACGGCAGAGATGAGAGTGAAGGATAGGTATGGTGAAACGATACGATTCCATCTCCTCGGAGACGGGGAGCTTTTTGGGGAGATGGCTGCTTTGGAAAATGGCTCCTCCCTGTATGATATTGAGTCCTTGACGACTATGGAAGTTCTCCTCCTGTCCAGAGAGAGCTTCCTGAAACTGAGCGTCCATTCGGCCATGATGCGAAATGTCTATCAGTTGATCGCTGAACGACTGCAACTGCTTTGTCAAGCCCTCATTTCCCTGGAAAGAAGGTTGATCCCGGGAATGGCAAAGCAGGAATACAATGTCATCACCAAGGCGGTTCAATTTATTGATGAGAACTATCATGAGGCGTTGACTTTGGACAAGGTCTGTCAAATCAGCAACTTGAGCAAATTTCATTTTGTCCGGAAATTCAAGGAAATCATGGGACTGTCTTTCAAAGAATACCTCAACCGCAAACGGGTGACCCAGGCCAAAGCACTCATGAAAGATGATAACTTGAATATTTCCGAGGCCTGTTATGCCGTTGGGTTTGGTGATCTATCTTACTTTGGAAGAGTTTTTAGAAAAATTGAGGGCCGAAGTCCCTCGGAATACAAAAAGAGTTTGAAAACCCAGCCGTGACTAGCAATAAAATCTTTAATCTTCACCATTTTCTTTATGGCAAAGATTAATAGAAAGGTGCCTTATCGGTTATTATCGCTCCTTAACCCTCGGTTTAGGGGTTGGGGGAATCCGGTTATGTTGCCAGAGTTATAAGGTTTCATCAAATGAGCAACTTCGTCTCATAAATCAGCAATTCTGTCCAAGCCCTCCCAATTTATCTTTGTTAGAATATGTTCCAATGGGAATATTTTTTCAAACAAAAAATCTCGAACCTTAACTGAGATCGAAAAATTGTGGGGGAAGGAATTATGACAGGGTTGCTAATTTCTTTATGGAGAGATGAGGCTGGCGCGACAGCCATAGAGTATGGTTTGATCGTTGGTATTATGGCGGCAACGCTCATAACGGCCTTGGGCACGTTCAGTGAAAAGCTCGAATCGCTCTTCTCAGCGATTAATACTAAACTATCAGAGGCAGAATCCAAAGTGAAAGGGGAGGGGACGTAAAATAGAGGAACGACGAGGTGGGCTGGAAAACCGATGGGTGAGCTATAAGTAAGCCAGCGTCTCAGAGGATAAAGAACTGATACCAATTACACCTGGGAGAGGTTGGAAGGTTGAGTAAATACAGAGAGGAGGATATCAAACAAGATTGGAAGTTCTTGAGCCAGCCGTTGTCGTTCTGGTGTTTCTTGCAGTCTATACCGATCTCCGCTGGCGGCGCATCCCTAATGTACTGACCGTATCGGGAGCCCTGGCTGGGCTGGCTCTGAATATGATAATCCTGGGTCCGACGGAAGGCTTGCGGATAGCCTGCCTGGGGCTGGTCGTCGGTCTGGCGTTGCTTCTGCCTTTTTTTGCTCTCGGAGGCATGGGCGGAGGAGATGTCAAGCTGTTGGCTGCCCTGGGGGCCTGGGTGGGGCCGGGGCGCGTGTTCAATATTTTTTTGTATGCGGCGCTGGCCGGCGGTATTGCCAGCATAATCATGCTCGCGCTTCAGGGAAGACGTGCGAACTTCAAGGAGGTGGCCCACGACGTGCTCTTTTTTTTCCTGACCCAGACCTGCCAGCCAGAAAGAAGAGACGGACCAACTCTGGCATACTCCCTCCCCATTGCTGCCGGGGTTCTTGGGGCCATCGTTTTTGGAGACCTGGTGTGAATTTTAGACAAAGTGGAGCTTGGGACGAACGGGGGGGCGCGGCAGTGGAATTTGCGCTGGTCCTGCCGGTGTTGCTTATTATTCTCTTCGCAATTTTAGAATATGGCTGGTATCTGACCTACCAGATCACCTTATCGCACGCCGTCATGGCAGGGGCGCGGACCGGCGTAAAAGCGAGAGAGTGGGATGAGAGCAGTCCACAGGACCCTGAGGCGTTAGCCCGGTCAGCAGTGCAGCAAAGCTTCTGGATATCCGGTGGTCTTGATCCATATATTGTGGTGGATGTGGATGATGAATTGACGTTTCCTCGCCTGCTTGAGGTTAAAGTTCTTAATCTCCCCTACAGTTCTCTTACAGGCTATCTCCCCGATGTCCTGGTGCCGAAAACATTAAGTGCCAAGGCTGTTATTGCCTTTCCCTGATATGCACAGAGACTTTTTTTACCAGGCGATAGATATCGATTATGGATTGTTGACGGGACACCGCGGCTATCAATATGCCAATTTTAAGGTTTATTAGGTCGATCCGGATAACGAGGGTATATGAAGCGACTGCGCGGATTGTTGGTATTGGGCTTGGCGTTGCTCCTGGGGCTGGCGGCGGCCAAAGCGGTCTTTGTGTATCTCAGTTCCAAACCGAAAACCGAAAGTAAGCCGGAAATTGTAGCAAAACCGGCGCCGCCTCCCAAAGCCGTCAACCTGACGGAGAACATCCCGGTGGGCATGCGGGCGGTGAGCATCAAGGTCGACGAGGTAACTGGCGTTTCACGGAAAGTCATTAAGGGAGATTGGGTGGACGTGCTGGCGACCACGCCGTTGCCTGGGTCACCCCATACCTCCGTCGCCAGACTTGTCTTGGACCGGGTTCAGGTTTTTGATGTTACCCTGGAGGCTGACACCAAGGGACAATCGAAGCAAAAGGGAGAAAAAGACTGGACCGTCACATTATTAGTCACCCCCGATCAAGGAGCGACCCTTTTAGCTGCCGCGTCGCAGGCAAAAATCAGTCTGTTAGCCCGCCAGGCTAATGATGCTAGGCCTCACAATTTTCGGGATATTGCCTTCGCGCACCAGGAGGGGACCGCCTTCTTGTTGAAACCCGACGGCGACGCTACGGATTGGATCCATCCGGGAATGAGGGCCGTTACCCTGAAAGTTCGGGATACAGATGGTATTTGCGCCAACTTGCGCCGGGGCGACCGAGTGGACGTGCTCCTGACCTGCCCTTTCAGTAGATTTGCCAGCGGTGGCAACGTCGCCGCCGGCGCTCAGGGTACGGTAACGGACTATGAAATGGTAACGCGGACCCTCCTGCAAGACGTGGAGGTCCTGGTGAGCGAAAAAGGTCTCGAACCAAATACCGAGGACAATGAGCCGGTCCGCCTTGTAACTCTACAAATGACACCCCACGATGCGGAGAAAGTGACTTGCGCCCTGGATGCCACCAGCAAGGATATCATTCGGTTAGTGTCCAGGAACAAGCGCGACCGCCGGTTGGTATGCTCGCCGGGCCAGGAGCTCAGCTCTCTCTTGATGAGAAAAAAAGAATATAACCGTATTGATGTCTATAAAGGGACCAGGGCCCATGTAAAACCTTTCTTTAAGGAATACGAGTAATAGAGTCGGCCGCCAGGTGGCGCCGTGTTGGGCTCTCCTGGCCGACGCCACGACGTGGAACGCGGCACAGCCAAACCTGGCAAGGAAAAAATATAAGAGAAACTTTTATCCCGAAGGACGCGGCCAGGTTGACAAACTGCCCGGTGCGGGTAATGCAGCTTCAGAAGGAATGTATTTGAGTCGTTGGTTAAGCATCGTTTTGCTGTTTTTTCTGTTGACTTCCGGGAGGGCGGTTTTGGCTGAAAATGAATCCGACTTCGCCAGCAAGGCAGGCAGGATAGTCATCGCCCCCCACATGTCTTTTGTGAAGCGCACGCAGCGGCCCATCACGAGAGTCGTGCTGGCTAACCCTAGCCTGGCCGACGCCGAGCTTCTTACCCCCACCCAGTTGTTCATTGTCGGCAAAGTTAAACAGGGGGTCACGTCTCTGACATTGTGGCACGGAGATAATTATGCCGAGACCTACGAAATCGTAGTCAGTTTTGATGACAAGGTCTGGAACGACGTTCAGGCAGCGATTCGCCGCCTCGTGCCCCGGGCCCGGGTGAAGGTCGAGCGCCTGCCCGAGGGGGTGATGCTAGACGGCGCCGTGGAAAGCCAGGGCGACCTTGATAAAGTAGATAAAATCGCCAAATTTTTTTTTGGTGAATGTACCAATATGATTACCGTGATGGGTTCCCAGCAGGTGCAGTTGGAAGTGAAGGTTGCCGAAGTCTCGCGGTCGGGCATCAAACAGCTCGGCCTCGGGTTCCTTTTGGATAAGGATTATAAGGTGGCCGTTTTCCCCAGCGGCACCGCCGCCGGCGCCATGGCGGGAGATCGGACGACGGTCTCCCAGTGGCCGACGGGAAGCAGCGATACCAAGACATCCTCCCTGGCGTCCGTCGCCGCCCTCGCCTCCCCCTACAGCTCGGCGTTCCAGGCGCTAGTCCATGGTTTGAATGACGATATCCTAGGCATTGTGAGTCTCCTCCAGGGACAGGGATTGACCAGACTGCTGGCCAGTCCCACCTTAGTGACCATGAGCGGCCAGGAAGCCCATTTCCTGGTGGGCGGAGAGATACCTTACCAAACAGTTGGTTCAACGGGCACACCCGGCACTGATTTTAAGAAATTTGGCGTCATGCTCAAATTCACCCCTTATGTGTTGGGTGACGAGACCATCACCATCTCCGTTGATCCGGAGGTCAGCGCCCCGGATTATACCTTGGGGACTACTACTTCCAGTGGTACAACGGTGCCCGGTCTGATCACCAGAACTGGGCATAGCACTTTGCAGCTCAAAGACGGCCAGGTCTTTGCCATGGCCGGCCTGCTCCGAGACGATTTCCGCTCTACGGTGAAAAAAATTCCATTTCTGGGAAACCTGCCCATTCTCGGAACCCTCTTTACCAGCAAAGAGTTTCAACGGAGTGAGACCGAGTTGATGATCATTGTCAAACCGAAAATTGTCCGGGCCCTGAACCCTCAGGAAGTTCCGGCCCTGCCCGGCAGTAATATGGAGCGGGACGTAAGCGACCTGGATTTCTTCATACTGAATCGGGGGTGGCCGAAAACGGGCGCTTCCAGCGCCCCCCCCCCCGCCAAGGCCCCCAGTTTTGTGGGAGAAATCGGGTTTTCCCGTTGAGCGGCCCAATCTCAGGCCGGCGGGAGAACCGCGCGCCGCAGAAGACCGGAACCTTGACGGGGGCATTTATCGGTCAGAAAGATGCGGCGGCGGCAAGATTCGCCGAAGAGGTGCGGCCTTTTGTGGAAATTACCGACTGGCTGCCGGATCCTTCCCAGGGCTATGGCGCCATCAAAGGCTCAGCGCCGGCCTTGGTTTTCGCGCACCTGGGCGATGACCCGTGCAACGGGTTGGGCCTGGTCAAACGTCTCGTCAAGGCCGCCCCCGGGACCCTGGTTTTCATCCTGGCCCCCCACAAGTCCCCCGATCTCATCCTTGAAGCCTTCCGTCTGGGCGCCGCGGACTTCCTGGTCTGGCCTGTCAATAATGGCGAAGCCCTGGCCGCGGTCAGGAGGGCTGTGGAAAATGTCGGCGCAGCGCCGCGTCCGGGGGAAATTTATACGGTTTTCAGCCTGAAAGGCGGGCAGGGAATCAGCACCGTGGCGCTGAATCTGGCCGATCACGTCCAGCGGCTCAGCGGCGACAAAGTGCTGCTCATCGATCTCAACCTCTATTTGGGGGATATCGGCGTGCGGCTGAATCTGGGCGCGCCCTATAGCCCCTTCGATCTACACAAGGACCTCCACCGGCTGGACCGGGACCTGCTGTTCTCATCGCTGCTGAAACACGAAAGGGGATTTTATATCCTTTCCTGCCCCGATGAAATCAGCGATGCCGACCGCCTTCAGGGTGACGATGTTACGCAAATGCTCTCGGTTCTTACCAACTACCTGGATTATCTGATAATAGACCTGCCCCATGATTTTTCGACGCGGTCCCTGGCCGCCCTGGAGGCGGCGGACAACATATTACTCCTGGTTCAGCAGGAATTGGCTGCCGTCAAGATCACCTTACGGGTGTTGGATTTTTTCCGGGAGCTCGGATACGACAGAAATAAGATTCATTTGATACTCAACCGCTATCTGTCCCGGAGCGAGCTCGAGGCCGACGATCTGAGTAACATTCTGCAGCAACCGGTTTTCGCGACCCTGGCAAACGATTACAAGGCGGTAAGCGACAGTATTGCCACGGGGAAAACCGTGGACCTGTCGAGTGGGAACAGCCCTTTCAATCGTGATGTCAAAAAGTTGGCGGCGAAACTGACCGGCATAACCGTCCGGGAATCAGCGAGGCCCCTGTGGCAGCAGGCCTGGTCCCAGGTTCTGCATGGATTCTCCCGCAAGAAAGAGGCGACGGCCGTATGAAGCTCAGCGACAGTTTACGGGCGGGACGACGCTTGTCCCCGGTAAAGCCGCGGGCAGGCATCGATGACCAGCTTCACCAGCGCACCTACAACTCCGTTAAATCCAAGGTGCATTTTCGCCTCGTGGAGGAGCTTGATCTGGCCACGGTCACCGACCTGCCTCGTGAGGAATTGGCCGCGGCCGTCCGGCAGACCTTGCAGGAAATCACCACGGTGGAGCAACTGCCGTTGAACCAGACCGAGCGGTCCATGCTGGTGTCTGACCTCATGAATGAGATTATGGGCCTGGGGCCCTTGGAGCCGCTTATGGCCGACCCGACCGTCCAGGACATCCTGGTCAACGGACATGCCCAGGTGTACGTAGAAAAAAGCGGCCTTTTGACCCTGAGCGCCACCCGGTTTCGGGATGACGAACACCTGATGCAGATCATTGACCGCATCGTCACGGCCGTGGGAAGAAGAGTGGACGAATCGTCACCCATGGTTGACGCCCGGCTGGCCGACGGCTCCCGGGTCAACGTGGTTATTCCTCCCCTTTCCCTCTGCGGCCCGGTGCTTTCCATCCGCAAGTTTGCCCACCAGGCCCTCACAGTCGAGGCTCTGATAGACAATCAGTCCATTACCCCGGAGATCTATGAGTACATGCGGGCCGCAATCAAATCCCGATTGAACATCCTGATCTCGGGCGGCACCGGGGTTGGCAAGACTACCTTCCTTAATATCTTATCGGGATTCATCCCTGAAGCCGAGCGTATCATCACCATTGAAGACAGCGCCGAACTGCGCCTCCACCAACCCCACGTCATTAGTTTGGAGGCCAGGCCGGGAAACACGGAGGGGCGGGGGAGCGTCACCATGACTGACCTGGTTCGGAACAGCCTGCGCATGCGCCCCGACCGGATCATCGTGGGTGAGGCCCGGGGCGGCGAGGTCATGGATATGCTGCAGGCCATGAACACCGGCCATCCGGGCTCTATGAGCACCATTCACGCCAATTCTCCCCGCAACGCCTTGAGCCGCATTCAGGTAATGGCTGATATGGGTGAATCCAGCTTCTCCGAGCGGGCCCTGCGGGGCTTGATCGCCAGCGCCATCAACGTCATCGTGCAGCTCAACCGGCTGGCGGACGGGAAGCGTCGGGTCACCAGCATATCGGAAGTTACCGGAATGCAGGGGGAAACCGTCACCTCCCAGGACGTCTTTGTGTTCGAGCAGCACGGCATCGGCGCCAGGGGGGCGGTGTACGGCGTTTTCCAGGGAACGGGAGTAGTCAGCTCCTATCTTGATCATTTCCGCAGCCACGGCATAAACCTTAACACGGATATATTCTCTTTTCAAAGTCACGTGAGGTGACCGGTATGACCGCACTCATCGCCGGCCTTGTCTTCCTGACCGTATTCGGGCTCGTCCTTGCCTTTTATTTTGGTTATGAGGACCTCAAACAGGCCAGGAAGGATCAGTTGATCCGGAGTCTCACGGTGGGCCGCCGGAGAGGCGACCGGATGCCGGAGGAGGAAGCGGTTCGCCAGGAGACCAGGTTCCTGACAATGCTGCTGACCCGCGTTGATTTGAGCGGCCTGGAGACATTGATTCAATCTGCCTGGGCGGGCCTTAGTCTCGAGCGCTTTTTCCTGGTATCGGTTTGTTGCGGTTTTGTTTTCATGCTCCTCCCCCTCCTTCTATTCGGGAACGCCGTCCTGAGCTTCCTGGCTTTCGCAGCCGGCCTCTGCCTGCCCTTGGGGGTTCTCATGATCAGGCGGGCCCGCCGGGAGGAGAAGCTGGTGGCGCAGCTTCCCGACGCCATCGACACCATAGTGCGGAGCCTCAAGGTCGGGCAATCGGTGGATGCCGCCACCCTGGAAGTGGCCCGCGGCTTCCCGCCCCCCATCGGCGCCGATTTCCGCGCCATCAACGAGGAAATGGCCATGGGGCTGCCGTTTGAAACGGTTATAAAAAATTTCCAGCGGCGCTACCCCCGGCTGCCAGATGTGCGGATTCTCTGCGCCACCTTCGTTATCCAGAGGGAAACGGGCGGCAAGCTGACGGATATTCTGGCCGGATTGGCCAGCACCATTCGAGCCAGGTTACACTTCCAGCGCCGGGTGAGAGCCTCTACCGCCGAAGGCAGGACCACCGCTTTCATTCTGGGGATCTTACCGTTGGGTTTTGCCGCCGTCACCTGGCTCTTGAGACCGGAGTATATGCGCGTTTTTCGGGATCACCCTCTGGGCCGGAAGCTCCTCGTGGTGGTGATTCTTATGGAGGCGGCGGGTTTTCTCGTCATGCGCGCCATGTTGAGGGTCAAAGTATGAATCCATGGAGCCTCACCGCCGCGGTATTATCCTTTGCGGGGGTAACCACACTGGCCTATTATCTGGGCCGTCTGGCTGAGCAAAGGCTCTACACCCGGTTAATTAAAAGAAGTCTCACGGCAGGCCGGGACAGGCCCAAGTCTTTCTTCGGCGATGCTGCGCCTCAACGGCTGCTGACCGAGGTTGTCCTTCCCCTGGGACGCCTGGCGGCCCCGTCGGGTGAGGAAGATCTGGCCGTCATCAGGCGCCTTCTTTGCCAGGCCGGATACCGTTCGGCTCCCTATAATCTGGTTGAGGCTTATTTCGGGCTGCGAGCCCTGTTGGCTTTGGGGCTCGGCGCCCTCTATGTGCTCTGGCTATTTTTCGCCGGAGGGTGGACGTCAAGAAGTCTGCTCATTCTTTTCCTGCCGCTGACTGCAGGTTATTATCTCCCCGCGGTGATATTGCGCCGCCAGGCTTCCGAGCGCCGCCTGAAGATCTGGCAGGAGCTGCCCGACGTCTTGGATCTGTTAAATATCTGCATCGAAGCAGGGCTCAGTCTGGACAGTGCCCTATATCGCGTCAGCCGGGAGCTGCGGGATATAGCCCCGGTGCTTTCGCGGGAACTGGCCCAATACTTCCTTGAAATCCAAAGCGGCCTTCCCAGAAAGGAGGTCCTGGAAAAGATTGTTGACCGGAACCAGGTGAATGCCTTGAGCGGAGTGGTAAACGTGCTCATGCAATCCAGCCGCCTGGGAACGGATATCGCCGAATCCCTGAAGGTCTATTCCGTCTCCTTAAGGACCGAACGTATGCAGGCCGCGGAGGAGCAAGGGGCCAAGGTCTCCACCAAACTGACGTTTCCCATGACAATGCTGATCCTGCCGGCCCTCCTCCTGGTGGTCCTGGGTCCGGCCATGATTAAGATGCTTGAAAAGCTCAGTCAGCATTTTTAGCGTCAAGCCGGAAATATTTTCCTGGTCGGGCCGATGAATACGGCGGGCGCGGCCCGCCCTATAACATTTTTTCTCTCGATGAAAATCGGCTGTTTTTATGCTTCGTTGTGTTCCTCAGAACATGAGCACTTGTATAAAAACAGTGAGCCGTGAGCCGTGAGCCGTGAGCAGCAAAAACATTATTGTGAGCAGCCGCCACGATTCTGTTTTTATGCTTCGTTGTGTTCCTCAGAACATGAGCACTTGTATGAAAGATGGTGGTGCAGGCTTTCCAGCCGGCACGCTGATGCACAGGCCTGGAGGCCTATGCTACCAGTCATTCTTTCATGCTTCGTTGTGTTCCCCAGAACATGTGACAACCGGGTCGGCATTGCGGTACTCGAGGCGCCATGATTAAGGGCTGATGAAAATGACTCGTAAAATGACTTTTGCTGCGAAAGCAGGATTAATACCAAGGATACTTCTCGTCCTGTCTCTGCTGGGACTGCTGGTCCCGAGTCTGTGGGGGTGCTCTCGCAAAACCGCCTCTTCTCAGGAGCGCCAGATGGCCGAGATGACTAAACGGGCCGAAATGCAGAACCAGGAGAAATGGGAAAAAGAAAAGCCGAAGCCCAACCACCTGGAGCTGGCCCGGGCACTGGTGGACAAAGGCCTTTTCCAGGTGGCCCTGGTGCAACTGGAGCAGGCCCAGGATACCGCTGGAAGGACATGCGAGGTTTACCACCTTACGGGCCGGTGTTATTTAGGATTGGGCCAGTATCCCAAGGCCTTGGAGAGCTTCCGCCGAGCCTTGTCGATTGACCGGAGCTATGCTCCCTCTCATAACGGCCTGGGCCTGGCCCTGGATCTTTCGGGGTCGAGAGAACAAGCCTGGGAATCCTACCAGAAAGCCATTGAGCTCAATCCGGCCAGGGCCGACTTCTACAGCAACTTGGGGTTTTCCAAGCTCATGGCGGAACGCTTCCAGGAAGCGGAGAAATACCTCCGGGAGAGCCTCGTTCTGAATCCGGATTTAAAAATTGCCGTCAATAACCTGGCCTTGTGCTACGCCCTGCAGGGACGGTTCGATCAGGCCGCGGCGCTGTTAAAACAATATAGCCCTCCCGCGGCCGCGTCCAACAATCTCGGAGTCCTCTACGAAATCAACGGCAACCGCAAGGCGGCCTTGCAGCACTATCGAACGGCCCTCAGCATAGACGAAACCCTCCCGGCCGCGCAAGCAAACCTGGGGAATCAGGGGGACTCGCGGCAAGATCGCAAGACTGCGAAACCGTGATGGAGAAGCATGTATGCAACGTTTAATCCTATCATCTCTCTTGCTAGCGACCCTGCTGATGCTGAGCAGCGGCTGCGCCCATGACCCTGATAACTACGGCCAGTCTTACCAGCAGTGGTTTGAGGCCCAGGTTAAAAATCCCGACGCGCCGGCCAACCCCAGCCCGGCCGCGACCCTGCCGGGAGAAATCGCCATGGAAATCCAGAAAAAGCGGTATATCCCAATGTTGACCGAGAAAAAGAAGGATAACAAAGGCAAGGTTCAATCACAGTTTGACACCCAATCAAATGACTAGTCGGCATCGGGAAACCTGGACCGGGGCCTTATCATCTGCTTTGGCAGCCGGTATGTAACTTTTTAGATTTACTCTCGAAGAGAACAAAGTCATCATGTTGAGCGATGAAAAAGGAAGTGTCGCCGTCGTTGTGGCGGTCTGCCTCTTCGCACTGGTGGGGGTGCTGGGCTTCAGCCTGGACACCGCTTTTCTCTATGTGGAAAAAAACCATACGCAGAATGCCGTGGAAGCCGCCGCCCTGGCAGGGGCGACAAACTTGTGCGCGGGAGACCAGGAAGATATCGAGGCCATTGTCCGGAACGTCGCCGCGGAAAACGGCCTTACCGGGGCTAATCATGAGGTGTTCGTAACCTTCGGCTTCTATGACGAAATGAACGACTATGGCGACTTCCCCGTGTATAAAGATTTTGTCGAGAAAAGCGGCATGCCGGCGGGGGAATACGTCAACGCCGTGGCCGTGGCCTGCCTCACCAATAACGTCACGCTGACCGGGCTCAATAAAAGCGGGACCGTCGCTGCCATGGCGGTAGCCTTTTTAAGGCGGTTCGACATGGTAAGTCTGGACGGCGACATCTTGCTGGGACACAACAGCCAATGGCAAAACTGCACCTTTTATAGCAACGGCGATATCAAGTATCCGGCCAGCGCTTCCATGAGCGGCAAATCATATGGCCCCCCGACTTTCTCCGATTGCCGCCTCCTGTGCGCCGGACAGATGCTGGAATGCCCGGTAACCGTCAAGACATCCTGGTCAGGAAGCAAAATGACCATTAATTGGGATGGCGGTTCGCCGCATGCCTTGGCCGGGGCTCAGACGGGCGTGTCTCCCATCACCGAGATCCGCCCGGTGGATGAAGATTATCTGAAAATCTGGAAGGCGCGGGCCGATGTTATCTATACGCCGGCCGACGCCGGGAAAGACAATGTCTTCTACAGCACGTCTTCCTTCCTGTATCTCGGGAAGTATCATTACAACTTTGATTTGGGCGGACTGGCTGGTTCCGAGCGCCGGGTGATCTTCTTCGACGCCGGCAATCCCCCCCCCGACGACTACCGGGTTCTGATCGGTCCAAAGCCCTCCACTACCGATATGTCGCATACCCCGAACGGCTATACGATCAGCAATCTCACCTTTGTAACCACCTGCCCGATTCTGATAACACATTTACAAACCAGTGTTTACCCCAATCTCAGCTTGGGTAGCGAGGGTCAGGAACAGGTGCTCATCATCTCCCCCAAAAGTATAGAAATGTGGACTCACGGGGTCCTGTCGGAAGGCGTGGTGTTCCGCACCGGCGGGGACTTTCTGGTACGGGGCGCCCGTTCCGCCAAAATGAGGGTCATTGCGGATGGCGACATCGACGGCGATACCGACGGGGTAACGACCCGGCTTTATTACGGGATGCTCTCTCAGCCCGGCGACTGCCGCTTCGGTCCGCCCTGTCCGCCGGTTATACCTAAATTGGGGGTGCTGGAGTCCTCGGGGAATTAAAACAAACCCGGCTCACGGGGTGGAAACCGGAATGGTAAGTACCTCAAAGTCTTTCCGGTCGGTCCGGATCTGCAGGTGCGTTGCCAGGGGCTGTTCGCTCTCGGCAGTGTAGCGAACCTGGAGGCGATAGGCCCGGCCTGGAATAAGGGGCTCGACATAGCAGGTGAGTCCCTCACCGGCCGCGTTTTGGACCTGGAAGGGCACTTCGTCGTGACTGCGGATGGTGACTTCGCCGGAATATTTCTGCTTCGGGCACTGGGGACAGCGAATGTGGGTAAGGACGAGCCGCGCCGGATAAGCCGCCACTGCCGGGGTTATCCGTCCGAACACCGGGACCACGATTCTTTCCTTGCCCGGGAAATTCGTCCTGAGCAGCAACCGGCCCCGGTAACTTCCGGGAGTATGTAAAAGATTTTCCGCCTTCAGAAGAAATCTCCGGCCAGGGGTCAGGGGCGAGATCGCCACCCGAATATTCCGGGCGACGTCATTGAGATCGGCGTGCACCTTCAGACGGGTTTCACCTCTCCAGATAAGTTCCAGTTGCTGCTCCAGGGGCCGGCCAGCCAGGCCCGTGAGAAAAATCCGGTCTGGCGTGATGCTCAGCAGCGGGGTAATCTGCGCCATAACTTTTACCAGCGCTACTGGCAAGGCCGGGTCGTTGGAATGCACGGCGGTTTTGAAGGTGCGCTCGCCATTGACTCCTGTCGTGTTGATTCTGATCTGGATCTCGTCTTTACCACCGGGGGGAACCTCCGGCGGGAAGTCCAGCACCGTGATCCCACAGCACCCCGTCTCCACTTTCCGAATGTGCAAGGGAGCACCTCCCGTGTTCCGGACCTGGATTCGGGTTGTCAGCACCGCGCCTTCCAACACCTTCCCCAGGTTCAGAGACTCGGACTCGAAACGGATGACGGGAGCATCCGGGGGGGGCTGGCTCGCAGCAGTATGACTTGTCTGGCTGAACAGCAGCCAGAGGCCGAGGAGAGCAGCACCGAAGGCTCTATTTATATTGCTGGCGGGCATAAGGACGACCTCCCACCCAAAGCGTTACGGTTACGGGGCCGTTTTCCCCCGAATTTCTGCGGTAGAGATCGGCATGCTGGGCCATAAGGTCGCGGTGCTGACTGGCCTGGTCAGCCGGGAGCCGTATCCAAATCTCACCGGGCGGCGGCTGAATGTTGCCGAAAGGACCGGATTCCGGCGCCGGCATCGGCCCCTGGGCCGCTGACCCGCTGGTGGCCGACCGACCGTGTCTGGCCTCGTATTGCAGGGCCCAGACCGGATTGTGGGTTTGGACGGACAGGGTCGGCAAGGTGGCCTTGGCTTCGGCCTCGTACAACTGGTGGCGCACCTGGACAGCCTCAGCCTCGGCCAGATGCATAGGATCCACCGCTAGGGTTCCAGTCGTCCTGAGCGGCTGGACAGGTTTTACGGTGGGAGTCGCCGGCATTCCCGCAGCTTTGCTCCCCTGGCCCGGCGAGGGAGCCGGGCGGACCGCCGGAGCCGCCACCGTAGGCTCATCACCTGAAAAGAATTGCCCTTTTGCCAAAAAGGTGAGCAATACTAGGCCGGCCAGCACGGCCAGCCCGATAACAAGGCGCTTATCGTTCATACGCCCTCTCCCTTTTTCTGTTTGCATAAAAACAGAATGAATTTGTAGGATGGGCAATGCCCACCCTACGCCTCTGTTTTCATGCTTTGTTGTGTTCTTGAGAACATGTGATCTTGTATGAGAGATGGTGGTGCAGGCTTTCCAGCCGGCACGCTGATGCACAGGCCTGGAGGCCTATGCTACCGGTCATTCTTTCATGCTTTGTTGTGTTCTTGAGAACATGTGATTATCTATGAAAAGCAGCAAGCATCAGAAGTGCACTCCGCGGCCGTGGCTGCCGTCAGACTCATGAAAACGGCGATGGAGAGACGGACGCCCCCCATCGCCCTAACACACTTTCAGCCAGCCTGATTATCTCCTTACAGGCGCTCTCTCTTGCGAGCTCCGGCTGCCAGGCGCAGGAGCCCCATACCCAGAAGCCAGATCGCCCCGGGAATAGGAACGGCAGGGGGGCTGCCGACCGAAGCACCGTCATCTCCTGCGTAATGGTGTATAATTCCAGTTTCTTCTTGAATGCCGAGCCACTCAATTCCTATCTGGGAAAGGAGCGCCACATCAGGAATGCCATCCCAGGTATTGTCGGCAATAACTTTCATATAGAAAGTTGCGAAGTCGTATGAGTTTCCCGCAGTTATGTTCAATACATCAAACAAACTTCCAGCGGAAAGATCATAAATGCCATCTTTGAAGTAGCCATTTTTGATGTTTAGGGGACCAAAGCCGGCGTCAAAGGTATTATAGTATACTTTATATTTCCCACTGGCCAGCGTAGCAGGTTCTAATTCCGTAGCGTCAACCTGAAAATCGAGTTGCCAGCTAATCATAAGCGGAATATTTTCAGTGGAGTGGAAAGTCAGAGTAAAGGCGATTTCATCACCTATTTCCGTGTCAATCTGGCCGTCTGGGGTTAATGACCAGTAAGAAGCTAAGGCCGGTGTCAAGGTGAAAAGAGAAATTAACATAGACAACAAGAGAAATCTTAGGGGTTTCATAATTGTCTCCTAATTTCTTAATATCAATAATACGGTGTACTGCTGTTGTATCGTTGACGGAACATGAGATAGTCTTGCTGATTTACTTCCCCGCTGCTGTTCATATCTGCATCTGGGTCAGCGGTGTTGAACGTTTGCCTGAACTGGAGAAAGTCGCTTTGATTTACGGCATTGTCATTGTTGAGGTCCGCATCCGCGGCATTGCCGTAGCCGTCCCCGTCCGTGTCCTGCTGGCCCGCATTCGGGGTCAGGTAGGCGTTGTCGGCGGCGTCGGGGATGCCGTCGCCATCTGTGTCAGGAGCGCTGCCGGGATAGTAAATGGTTAACCTGGGGGTCACTCCGGGAAGCCAGTAGTCGGAGGCCGACCCGGCGCCACCGTAGCAACTGCTTTGGGTCTCGTAATAGGTCGGGTTCCACATCACTGCCAGCCCTTTGCCCCAGTTGCCGGCCAGGATGCCGGTGGCCGAATCGTCCTGGCAGGGGTCCGGCGCAAAGAACTTGTACTCGGCGTTGTCGGCCTTGTCGCCGTCGGTCACCGGGGTAGTGCGCGTCCCGGCGGCGATGTCGTTGACAATGCCATGTTTGATGAGGGCGGCATAGCCGTTTTCATTCACTCCACCGACGCCGAAGGCATCGCCGCCACCCACGTGCAGGTTTCCCTCCGCGTCTTCACCCAGATAGGCTACGCTGAGGATGTTATTGGCCACCACCTTGGTGTTGGTCCCGTAATCCAGTTCGGAACCGGCGGCCGGATCCCATTCACCCGGACCCCAAACCTTGAGTTCGCCCGTCCGGTTGGTGGGGTACGTGGCCCATCCCAGGCCGGTGAGCAGGTTGCCGTTTTTGTCCACGTGCACGTCTGCGGAGGCCCCTGGAATGCCCAATACCAGCGGCACGCCCACATGAGTTGCAGGATCCTCAACCTCCGTATCCACGGCCCCCACGCCGCTCTGGAACGAGCAATTCGGATTGTTGTAATAAGGCGGTTCGCAGCCGGTGGGCCACTGGCCGCCGTTGACCACGAAATAGCGATTATCAACCCAGGCCCCGTCATAATAGTTAATCTCGGTGAACACCCGTCCGGTGTTAAATACCGACTGCGGGTTACTCACGCTGAGCGCGCTGGTGGGAATGATCACCAGAGGCGCGCCGTAGCCGATTCCCAGAGCGATCTTGCTACCGTCGGGAGAGACGTGGATAAAGCTCGGATCCATCGGGCCGGGGGGCACTGTAGCCACCACGTCCCACTGGTTGGAACCGTAGGTGCGCTGCAGGTAGATCTTGTCGTTGTTGGCTGCGATCATGCGGCCCTGGGCTTGAAATTTGCCGTCAATCATGGCCGTGGCTTCGGTGGGGAAGTAGTCCACCGCCGTGAACCAGCCTCCCTCCACCGTGGGCAGATTCACCACCCCCGTCTTTCCGGCCGCTGTCTTGTAGTCGCTGAAATCATCCGCGACCACGGCCGCCGTGATACCGAAACAAAGCATCACGGTCCAGAGCAATATCCAAAAATTGCGGCATCCTTTTCTTAGCACGGCATCCTCCTTTCTATTTATATTTTTAGCAGTTTTCGAAAATTTCTTCGTGTTTATGCCTTTGAAGACGGCGGGCACGGCCCGCCCTATCCTATGCCTTCCTGCGATAAATCATATAGGGCGGGCCGTGCCCGCCATTTCTGGGCGAGTTATTGATGCGAAATAGCTTTTGAGAAAGAGTATATGTAAGGTGGAAGACCATTCCGCTGCGATATTCCATTTTTGGTATTGCTTCCTCCTTTCTTCATCGTTAGGGCGGAAGACAGAATAATCTATCTCCCGCTATTATCCCTGCCAAAATCAGTTAGTCCGCCGCCGCCAAGCCATCAACCTCAACAAGCCGCCTCCCAGCAGCAACACCGCGCCGGGCACTGGCACCGGCGCCACGTCTGCAAAGGCGTCGATTTCGCCTTCTTTAAAATCGGCGGTACCTTCGACCTTGATATATTGGATCCAGTCAAGGCCAAAGACGTCCAGATCAAAACCTGTTCCACCACCAGAGCCTTCGTACAGGGCAATGCCCGCGGCCCCGGAGAGCCCGCCGGCCATCAGGGTGTCGTAGTAGGCGGGATTGACCGGTTTGGTGAAATCCATCAGATCATCGGTCCAGCCATTGCCGGTAGCGTCGTATTTGGCCTGGTCCCATTCGTAGGCTTGGGTGGGGAAGGCGTTGTCCCCGTAAGGGCCGTTGGAATAAGTATACCAAGTCCATTCATTCTGGGGCTGACCCTCGTAGGCCGGCCCCTGGCTGACCGAGACCAGCACGTTTTCAGTAAAAGCGCCGCCGACCAGCATGTAAGTAGCCATGTTCGTTTCGTCGTTGACAAAACCGCTGCCCACGTAAAATGCATTGCCAAAAACCAGGAAGTCGATGCCGTAAGGGTTGTTTTGGTCGTTTATGACCTGATGATCAAAGCCCACAACGATGTAACTCGGATTTCTCAAGGTGGTGATCAGCTTGGTGGTTTGATCGGGGGCGTAGTTGTAAGCCGGCTCCACCAGCTTGACCTTGCGATAGTTGTCCCCCCCCGACCAGGAGCCCCAGGGATCGTAAAAATCCGTGGCCGGCGCGCCCAAGACGGATGCAGGATCGTTGTATGGGCTCGGCCCAAAAGTGCCGCCGGAATCCACCAGGGTCGTTGCATAAGGGCTGGCCCAAGCTGGGCCTGACATCAGGAACAGCGCCAATCCGATGAGAATGATTCGGCCTAATTTCATTATCTTCGAAGCTCCTTTCAATGATTGGAAAATTCCTTTGTTTTCAAATCAACTGGCACATCTGCGACAAATCCCGATCAAGCGCAGCAAACCGCTCCCCAGCAGCCAGACGGCCCCGGTGATGGGAACCGGCGCCGCCAAAGGCTCGCCCGGCGCCTGCTTGTGGTTCATCCATGCAAGTGTGCCTTCCCCCATGGGATCCCCCATGTCCAAACCGCCTGCCGCCACTGACCAACCGACCCACGAGCCATCTTCCAGGCTAAGGCTTGTAATGCCCAACCCGGAGAAATCCCACTCGCCATGAGAACCGCTGAAAAAAGAGCCCGTCCAATAAAGGTCGCTGCCACGGTCTGGGGCGCTGGTAAAACCGCCGTTGCCGCCCTGCTCGTGCCACAGCTCCCAGTTGGGTCCATACCACCCACCCCAGTACAGGTCGCCGGGGTCCGTGGGCAGCAAGGTGTCCGCGTCACCGTAAGGCTGATCGGCAAGGATGCCGTTGGCGAAATCGGCGGCCGTGTAAGTCGTGGAGCCGTCGCTCAGGCCAAACACGCCGTTGTTGTTAAGGTCGTAGCCGATGCCGAGTATGGCCATGCCCAGACCTGGCTGACCGCCGGCAAGCAGGTAGAGCCGCGGGTCCGCCGCCGCCAAGGCCACCATCATGGTTTCGGCGTTGGCCGTGCCGTCAAACTTATAGCCCCAAGCAACGGAGATGTCCGCAATGGGCGCGGGCATCGAGGTATTGTTGTAAACTTCCGGCGCCGACCAGTGTATGACCAGACCGGCACTATTAGAGCCGCTGCCGGCCCAGATGTTGACATCGTTAAAGGTGAATGCCTGGGCCGTCCCCGCGGCCAGGGCGACGATCCACAAAATCAGAATAATGCTCAGGTTTTTTTTCATATTCGGTTTTCCATTCTATTAGTTCCTTAAATGTGGAAGTTGCTTTCTCCTAAAGATGACAATAAAGCGCGCCAAACCGCTGCCCAACAACAAGACGGCGCCGGGAAGGGGAACCGGCGAGCTGGAAAAGACGTACACCGAATCCGGATCGGGCCCCCCAGTCCCTTCTCCCGTCAGGAGGATGTACTGAAACCAATCCAACCCTACTAATGCCGGATTGTCGTCTGTGGGGTCAGTCCAATTACCCACGTAATAGGCCGTGGACATATCAAAGGCATCACCTCCGGCCAACCCCGTTTCCGTGTGCGTCCACGTCGATCCGGTTTTAACAAAGTTTTCCCAAGGAGCGCCGGGGGAAACCAGACCGTCGCCTTCACCTGGGGTATAGTCGAAGGTCTGTGTCTTCCCGGTGGCTCCCGATTCGGTGTCCCAGGGAAGCTTCCACCAAGTCGAACCGTCCTGACTCAGGTAAATGGTTCCCGGTTCATTCCACGTATTAGGACTGCCGCTGGAATAAAACGCATTTCCCCAGACGATGGCATCATAGCCTTCCGGGTTGGTCGGATCGTTGTTGACCCGCAACAGATTGCCGAATGTATCGGCAAACCCGAGCTGGACCCAGCTAGCCGCCTTGTTGTTCATGGTTACAATGCTGGTATGTTTTGGGGAATAAGGATCCTGATTTGTGGGAATGGGTCCGAGAAGATTGTGTGCGTCGCTCCATCCGCCGCCAGTTTTAAAACTGCCATCAGCATTCTTATACTCAGCCCCGGCATCTACCAAAACATTGGCCCACATCCCGCCCCGGGCCGCGTCTTCGGGAAGATAGGTCAAGGCAAACGCCTGTGAGGTAAAGACAAGAAACACCGTTAACAACAATAGGATAAGCCATCCTTTTTTCATCATAGTTCCCTTTATTTTTTTACCTTTGATTTTTTGCGAAGCGCCATCATTCTAAATAGTCCGCTGCCCAGCAACAAGACGGCGCCGGGAAGGGGAACCGGCGGCGCAGTTAAAGGAATATCCAGTTGGTCATCCGCATAAGGAGGCAAAGAACCAAACCACATAATGGCATTGATCCCTTCGAACTGCCCGTTGGCAAGAAGCTCGCTGGTTAATCCGCTTGTATTGAAATCCCACTCGGAGTTACCCCAAGTGCCCCATTCGGCATAGGGATCGCTGGTGCTGGCCAGGTTCCAACTGCCTTCTTCAATGTGCATGTGGACTTCATTGTCGTCGACGTCATCGTAGCCGATGTTATCCAAAAAGGCCCCGCCGTAACTGGTGGTGACCGCCAGGATGCCGGCATCGTTCAAGGCGTTGAGCATATCTGATTCGTAAGCGCCGCCGTCCCAGCGGTATCCGAAGGCATGGGACTCGGAGATGGTGGCCTCGCCGTTGTCGAGGCGGTTCCAGTCCACCACCAGGATGCTTTCGTTGGCCCCGGTACCACACCAAGCCTCAACATCCACCCAGACACCATTAAAATAGTACGGGTCGGCTTGAGCGGTGACGCTAAGCATCAAAAAAAATAATAGTACGAGGAACTTCCGCATATTCTTCACCCTTCCCGTGATTATCCGTTCAACAGATTAAAAAGGCCGGGCTGCCTTCTGGCAACCCGGCCATCTCCTTTGAGACCCGCGGCTTTCCGGCCCCCGGTCGCCCGAGGTGTGGTTTTTTCACGGCTTAAACATTTTTGTACTGTGTAATGCCTTTTTTAAATCATTTTAAACTTCTCCACCGAATACTCCCGGCTTAGGATTGTCCCATAAAAAAACCCGATTCCGCAGATATCGGGGGGCTTGCCGCAACCTAAATATGTGCCGCCTGCTAAAGGCCCTCGGACCCTTCCCGCGAGGTCTGCATTGGACCATGTCCATATGATACTGCAAGGTTTTCTGGCTCACGGATCATTCTGCCAGCCGCGCCTTCCCGTGAGAGTTTGATAGTTCCCACAGTGGCTTTTCTGCGGCCTTCGTCCCCGCTTACAGCGGCGCGCCCGCCTGGGATTCACACCCAGTTCCCTTGGACAGTCATGGGGTCATCGTTCCTTGATTCTCACCCTTCCATCGTGTCCGCCCTGCGAACACTTGAGAGACAGTTCTGCGGCCTCACCTCCCTTCCGAATAGTTTGGAAATCATAATTTACCACCACTCCAGTTCTGAGGTGCCGCCCTGCGTAGCCGGATTGGTTAAACACCACAGAGAGACGGTTCCGGTTGCCAGGACGACATTATTTATTTTTTAATGCAATTCCCGCCTGAATGCTCGGTTGATATTGCTCAATATTGAGACATTATTGCTTTTCCTTGGGACGCCTATTTTGATGGTTTCATCAAATCTCGAAAGGCGCAACTGCACCCTGATAAAAAGCGACCAATCAGAGCTGGGGTCTTCATTCGGTTCCCAAGCCGGAGCTTGGGAACCAGGTCTACATTGAGATAAAAACGCGGGGGTGAGGGTTAACCCAAGAGGGGCAAGGGTTAGGAAGAGGTGCTAATGATTCGGGCTTATCCGGGAAAATATAGTCACTGACCGGCCACCCACTCCCGGCGTCTTCTCATTCCCGCCAGACGCAGCAGGCCGGTGCTTAGCAGCAGCACCGCGCCGGGAATCGGGACTGGCGCCGTCGCCGCGGCGTAAGGCCCCACGGGCTGGCCTATACCGTCGCCGCCGCCGAAAAAACTGTCCAGATCATCGTCCCAGCCCCACAGATCGATGCTGCCGTTGCTCAGGGTCCGGGCCGACATGCCCCAATTGGAGAAGGTCATGTTATTGCCGATGATATTGTCGCCGTCATCCTCCACCCAGTAAGACCAGAAACCGTTATACCAGCCTTCGAAATAGAGATCATCGGCGTCGGCGGCATGGCCGGTCTCGTCGGCGCCGTTGACGTAGGCAAAACCGCCGTCATTGTCCAGATCGTAGCCGATGCCGAACAGGGTCTTGTCGCCGCCAAACCCGCTCCAGGTGGTCAACTGGGCCCCTAACCGGCTGTCCGCTCCGGTAGTGGTGTAAACCACCGCGCCATTATTGGAAGAGCGTATATCGCAGGCCCCGGCGATGGCGGTCATCATATCTTCTCCCGAGGCCTCGCCGTCCCAGCGGTAGCCCCACACCAGGGCGTTTTCCATACGGGGGTCAAACCATTGGACCACCAGCGCCGCCCGATTGGAGCCGCTGCCAACCCAAAAGTCAATATCATTAAAGGTGAATGATTGCGCCGGACCCGCGGCCATGGCCACGGCCAGCAAGACCAGGATAATGCTCAAGTACTTTTTCATCTCCTTCGATCCTCTACTCATACCTCTTATGGTTATTGCCAACATTTTTCAAACCAGGGTCGGGAGACCCGGCCCCTGAATATTTCTTTAAGAAAAACTATGGTATTGGCGATAATTATGGGCTTATTTTCTCCGGCGCTGCCCCAACAGGCGGAAAAGCCCGCTTCCCAGCAGCAACACCGCCCCGGGAACGGGGACAGGGGCTACATCGGCAAATCCGTCGATTTCGGCCAGCTTGGTGCTGCTGGAGGATTCGACCTTGATGTATCGAATCCACTCAAAGCCCGATGCAGCGAGATCATAGCCGGTCCCTCCCGCCGAACCGGCATAAAGGTCGATGACATCCGCCACCGAGAGGCCAACGAAATCCTCGGTGGGATTCAGCGCCGGATTAACGGGTTTTGTCCAGTCGAGCTCGGCCCCCCAGGCGTCGTTCTCCCGGTCCCAGGCAAAGGCCTGGGTGGGATAGGTAGTGGTGTCGAAGTACGGTCCCGTCGAATACGTGTACCAGGGGCCTTCCAGGTACTGGGCCACACTCACAATGCCCGGGTCCGACCAACCGGTTCCTGAGGCAACGTAGTAGGTCTCCATGTTCGTTGTGGGACCCACCATGCCCGTTCCCCAGTAGAGGTCGTTTCCAAAAACGATGAAGTCGATCCCGTAGGGGTTCAGGGGGTCATTGGTGATGTTGTGGTCGAAGGTAACCGTGATCTGGGCTTGCGCGCCGATCGTGGTAATGAGCTTATTCCCCTCCGGATCGGTGTTCCAGGAGGGATAGACCATGGAGCAGGCCATATTCTTCCCGCCCACATCGGAACCCTTGATCCAGGTGGTGGGCTTGCCGAGCGCCGCGCTGGGATCGCTGTACAGTGATCCGGGGCCGAAAGTACCGGTGGCGCTTACCACTTCCGTGGCAAAAGGGCTCGCTAAGGCAGGAGCAGCCACCATCACCCCCGCCAGAACCAATAGAACAAACAAAAAAAACTGCCCTTGTTTCATCGCACTCTCCTTGCAGAATTTACCCGGTGATCACACTGCTCCGGCGCCGCCCGTCGTCCGGAAGACCGAAGTCGGCAGGCGGCGCCATAGATCAGGTTATCCCCGTTTAGCTCCTGCCGCGCCGTATGCCGATCAGGCGCAGCAAGCCGGACCCTAGCAGCAACACCGCCCCGGGGAGGGGGACAGGGGCAGCTTCCCGGACCAGCCAACTGCTGACAGTCGCAATAGCCGCAGTTTCACCATACCACTGGCCGGTCAATCCGGTTAGATAAGTTGGCACACCATTAGCCCAATAAAAATCGGCTCCTACGGAAGTGCCTGATTCCGTCATGGAAAGAATTTCCGGATACCCTGCCTGGCTGCGAGTCTGTCCCACCAAAGAGACCAGATAAGCCACCGCGTCAAAATCGGCCTGATTTTGTGTTTCCCCAAGAGGCATGCCGGCTGCCACGCACAAACCCTCGGCTTCGGCCACAGTGGCATACCGGAATCCTTCGAAATCTCCACCGACGCCAAACTGGGTGTTCACATAGCTGCGGCATTTGCCAAGCGAGGCCGATAGATCCAGCCATTCCCATCCGGTGTCGGTATCCAGGGTGATGGCATCATCGCCAAAAACCGCGTCATCTTTTACCACTAAGGTGGCATGGACTCCGGAAAAGCTGAAGAGGGACAAGACAAAAAGCGCCAGGCAGGTAAAGAAAAGTTTTTTCATAAGTTCTCTCCTCAAAAAATGTGTTCATTCAATGGACAAAAAAAACCGGGCTGTCTGGTGGCAACCCGGCCGTCTCTGCTGAGACCCGCGGCTTTCCGGCCCCCGGTCGCCCGGGGTGTGGCTTCTTCACGACGTAACCATTTTTGGATCAGGCGGTGCCTTCGCTTACATCATGCCATGCTGCTTTACTCCGGCTGAGAGTTGACCGAAAAAAACCCGATTCCGCGGGAATCGGGGCCTTGCCTCATTCTGGCATCTACCATCTCTATAAGGCCCTCGGACCCGTTCCGCGAGGTCTGCATTGGACCATATCCCTATGAAACTGCCAGGTCTTCTGGCTCACGGATCGACCTACCAACCGCGCCTTCCCATGGGAGCTGCACTACCCCACAGTGGCTCACCTGCGGCCTTCGTCCCCGTTCACAGCGGCGCGCCCGCCTGGGATTCACACCCAGTTCCCTTGGCCAGTCATGGTGTTATCGTTCCTTGATTCACACCCTTCCCGGGGTCCGCTCGGCGACCCACCGGGGATCACTCTGTGGCTTCACCTCCTTTCTGGAAAATTCGGCGCCCCGAGACAACCTCCATTGCCATCCCACGATCCCGGGCGCCCCCTTGACTGGCCGAAAACGCTGGAAAAACAACTTTCAGCCATCAATTCACAATTGCAATCATATTAAAAATCTCAGTTAGAGACTTGGGCAATATTGCTCAATGTTGAGATAATTTTGCTCTTTATCTGTCCTCTTTCTCAATGTCCGGTGATAATGTCTTCCTGCCTCGCCACCAAAGGGGGACTTAAAAAGCTCACCTTCCCAGCGCCTGTGGGAGGTTCCCCCTTTCCCCCCTTTTCTCAAGGGGGGGGCAGGGGGGATTGTAATATTTTCCTTTACCCCTACCTTTGTAATTTAACAACATTGAGGTCAGGGTGAGGGGTGAATCAGATATTGTGGGCATCGATAGACTTCCGCCGCGCCAACAAAGACCTGTTCGGTTAATGACAGGATAATCCGTCTTTCCCCCTGATCACGGCCACAATCAGTGACTCCGGCGCCGCCGCGCCGCAGCCAGGCGACAAAGACCGGCGCCCAGGAGCAGCACCGCGCCGGGGAGGGGAACTGGCGCAGCATCCAACGTAATCACCCAGGCTTCCGTCTTCCCAGCAGGATTGGACCCTTTTCCGGCAATCGTGAGGCCATCCGCAGAGACGCCAAGGGCTTCTGTTAACCCCCATCCGGTCGTGTCGACGCCGGCCGCGATCAACAATTCTTCAATGCTGACCATTCCAAGTTGTTCCGTCCATACAAACGCCTCAGTGCCGTTTCCAGATGTGCTTCTGCCAACCACGGTGGACCCGTCCGCAGAAACCGACAAGGCTTCGCTCGAAAAACTTCCTCCCGCCAGGTCGCCCAGGCCTATCATGCCGCCTGATTCGGTCCAGAGAAACGCTTCTCTTCCGTTGGAGGATAAGGAATTTCCGACCACGGCCAAGCCGTTATCAGAAATATCTTCCGCTACGCTCTTAAAAGATCCTCCCGGCAGATCTCCTAACCCCACCATGCCGGTTGATGCTTTCCAAATAAATGCTTCTTGACCATTGCTGGAGTGGCTCCAACCGACCACGACCGAACCATCCGCGGAAACTCCAGTGCCCTTGCTGTTAAAATCAGATCCCGGCAGATCTCCTAACCCCACCATGCCGGTTGATGCTTTCCAAACAAAAGCCTCATCACCGCTAGTGGACGTGGAGTAACCCACCACAGTGGAACCGTCCGCAGAGACGCTATCGGCGTAGCTTCTGGTATACCCCCCCGCTAGGTCGCCCAGACCTTTTATGCCGCCTGACGCGGTCCAAATAAACGCCTCTTCGCCTAAGCCAGACCGGCTCCAACCAGCCACGACCGAGCCATTCCCAGAAACGCCGAAGGCGATGCTATAAGTTTCCCCTCCCGGCAGATCGCCCACCTTCGCAAAGCCGCTCGAAGCCGTCCAACGAAACGCCTCGGCAGCGTAAGTAGGGGTAGACTGAAGACCGACTATAATGGAGCCATCCGCAGAAATGTCGTAAGCTACGCTACCTTTATAACCCTCCGACATGCCAAGGCCCGAAAATGTCATCGATTCGGAAGCCGCGGGAAGGAGCAGCATCAATGCCAAGGCCATGAAACAACCAAGCATCTGGTTCGTTATTGTCCTTCGATCAATACGCATGTGTTTATCTCCCTTCATGTACCATTATTTCAGGCAATTCGTTTATGCAATGGATAAACAAAAAAACCGGGCTGCCTGGTGGCAACCCGGCCGTCTCTGCTGAGACCCGCGGCTTTCCGGCCCCCGGTCGCCCGGGGTGTGGCTTGTTCACGACGTAACCATTTTTGGATCAGGCGGTGCCTTTGCTTACATCATGCCATGCTGCTTTACTCCGGCTGAGAGTTGACCGAAAAAAACCCGATTCCGCGGGAATCGGGGCCTTGCCTCATTCTGGCATCTACCATCTCTATAAGGCCCTCGGACCCGTTCCGCGAGGTCTGCATTGGACCATATCCCTATGAAACTGCCAGGTCTTCTGGCTCACGGATCGACCTACCAACCGCGCCTTCCCATGGGAGCTGCACTACCCCACAGTGGCTCACCTGCGGCCTTCGTCCCCGTTCACAGCGGCGCGCCCGCCTGGGATTCACACCCAGTTCCCTTGGCCAGTCATGGTGTTATCGTTCCTTGATTCACACCCTTCCCGGGGTCCGCTCGGCGACCCACCGGGGATCACTCTGTAGCTTCACCTCCTTTCCGGAAAATTCGGCGCCCCGAGACAACCTCCATTGCCATCCCACAATCCCGGGCGCCCCCTTGACTGGCCGAAAATGCTGGAAAAACAACTTTCGGCCATCAATTCACAATTGCAATCATATTAAAAATCTCAGTTAGAGACTTGGGCAATATTGCTCAATGTTGAGATAATTTTGCTCTTTTCTACTGTCGCCATATTAGAAATCTCAGTTGGCTCAAGGTTGAGATGAAGGCATAAAAAAAACCGGGATGCCTGGCAGCTACAAGGCTGTCTCTGGTGAGACCCGTAGCTTTCCGGCCCCCGGTCGCCCGGTGTGTGGCTTTATCAGGGTTTAGCTCTTTAAACTGAGCGCTGCTTTTGCCTCAATCAGCACCTCCTGAGACCCCGGCAGTCCGGCCCCTGGAAACCACAACGCTCTAAGGCTAGGCGCCGTGGCAGCCTCTCTGACCAAGCAGGATTCGGTCAACTTGATTGGGTGAAATCTATGAAGGAGTATTTTCGCCTTGCTGCCTGTACGTCAGGCCCGAGACGCGGGTATCATCGTAAACCGTACCAAAACAGCTGCCGTCGGCCTGCGGGTAAAGACCGACCACCTCTCGGTACCAATCGCCGTGATCATCCACGCGCTCGATGAGAGCCATGGCAATGAGGGGGTGTATTTGCTTGCAACCATCGTCGAAGGATAGCTCGACTTCCCATCCCGTGGCCGGAATAAGCTGCAGTATGCGGTAGGCGACCACTCGTTTCTCCGAATTACTATGGTGATGGACCGGTTTGCCCTTCTCAAGTTAAAAGGTTCATACCATGGTCCTCTTTTAGCGACTTAAGCGGAGATGCTTCCTGTTATTAGCTCAACCTCCGCCCTTCCAATAGCTATTTCGACGTCCATGACAAAAAACTTGAACTGACGCCGCCGATGACAAAAAGTCTATGACCTAAACCCGACCCCGGAAAGGCGCCAAGAATAGAATGCTGAATCATTTCTAACTTTTCATGTTGAACGTAACATATTTTGCCCTGGCGTCGCAATCTTTCCATAATGCAAAAATACCTTAAAGAGCAATTTTGGAGCAATATTTAGCAATATTGACCAAGTAATTAAATATCGAATTGGTTTCAATCACATTTTAAACTCGTTAACTAGTTTTATGGAGAAAGTCTCGTCAGTGACTTAGGTAAGGTTGAGGGTTCATGCGATCTATTGGACTGCTGCTTCTCTTTGGCGGTTTTCTTTTCCTGATGCCTGCTGCGACCATCGCCAAGATAAAGCTGTTTATCGATAGTCAAGGAAAAGTCCATATTACTAATCAGGATAATAATGACAAAGATACTCCAAAAATCCCGCCACTCACTGGTCATTCCAAAGACGCCGAAAAATCTGGGGAACGGCCCTTGGCGCCGGGTGCGCCCCCTTCTCCCCCAGCCATAAAGGATAATTTAGAAAAAGGTCCTCAAAACATTCTCTTAAGAGCCGTATCCAGACAATCTACGGATAGGCCATCGCCGCAGCCAATGGCAAAAATATCAGGGATAGTCGATCGGCGTCAGGCAACCGCGGTTGAGGAAGATCTTATAGAGGTTAGACTAAACGAAAAGGGATTTTTGTGTATCACCAATGTCAGCAAAGAGGAGCCCAAGGCAAATGGTGCAGCCGCCAACACCAGGGTGGTTCAGCCGGTCTCTCACATACCGGCGTTTTCAAAAACTTGCCTGGACCAGGGGGGAAAATCCACACCATCGGGCTTAATTATCCCGGCTGACGCCACAGTGCCAAGGGAAACCTCTTGGCTGACAACTCTGTCGGAAAGAAATATTCGCCGGCATTGCGATAAGCAGGGGACGATACACATCACCAATGTGGTCTTGACCAAAAAAAAACGGGCTATGGCGGCAACTCCTGCCGATCCCGGCACAGCCCTGCCTCTGGCCCTGGATAAAACTAAAAACCCTTCTGCCACTCTGGGCCAGTCGCCTCACAAAAATGCCAACCCGTCCGTGATCGTACGAAAAGACAAGGGGGGCCGGTTACATATCTACACTAAGGAACCGGATAGTCATTTAGCAAAAATTCCCGCCCCGCCGGAGTTGGGCGCAATCGATCCCTCCCTCGCCGCCATTGTTATGGAGGCGGCTCAGAATTATCGGCTGCCAGCGTCGTTAATTCTGGCCCTTATTCGCCTGGAATCAAATTTTTCACCATTGGCAGTCTCACCCAAAGGGGCCATGGGCTTAATGCAGTTGATGCCGGGGACGGCAGCCGATTTAGGGCTGCACGATCCTTTCTGTCCCCGGGAAAACGTGATGGCCGGAAGCCGGTATCTGCGGGAGATGATAAATTGTTTCAATGGGTCCATGCCGTTAGCCGTGGCTGCCTATAACGCCGGGCCACAACGAGTAGTTCAAGCGGGGTATCAGATTCCGGAAATTAAAGAAACTAAGCAGTTCGTTAGTCAGGTAATGGGACTGCAGGGTTTGTTGGAAAAATCCCCAATGTTCAGTTTGTCTAAATAATGCCGCTTGGTTTTCCTCACCTTTGACAGGCTTCGAAATCAGTATCTATGCCTTTTCTGTGTGAGAGTCGTGTGAGAAAATCTCTCCAAAATGCTCCACTATTTGGAAAACCTGCTAAAATGTAGAAAATTAACAACCTATGATATCAATAAGTTATAGATAATTGAGGAGTTTGTGAAGCTCTTGGGTTATTGACTTCTAATCCGTTTGTCGCAGGTTCGAGTCCTGCCAGGCGCGCCAAAGATTCTGATATAAGGGGCTTTTCCCGAGTCCCTTATTTCTGTTTGGTCTAATTTTGCTCTGGCCTGATACATGATCTAATATAAAAGGGTAAAACGCCCTTTCCATGAGTCTTAACCCTCCACCAACTTCTTTATCTCTTCGCAATCCGCTGGGTTGTATCTTTGCAACAGCTTAGTCTTCTGAGGGGTTAGGTATGTTGAGGGCGTTGAGTAATCTTCCCACTTCCGACGCGATCTCCAGGATGGCTTTCGTCTCCTCTGGTTTGAGATAATTCAGACGTGGCGCTATTAAAACCTGGGTTTCCACTTCCCTCAAGGACCCAAGGACCATCGACAGATAATTTATAAACTCCTTGGTGGATTTCCGCCCCTGCCCCTCGGCAAGGTTCGAAGGTATCGACACCGCAGCCCGCCGAATCTGACCGGTCAGCCCGTATACTTCCTCTTTAGGGAAATTCCTGGACTTCTTGTAAATCAGCTCCACCAGGTCCATCGCTCTCTGCCAAACGACCAACTCCCGATAATTCAACACCGCCAGACACACTCCCCCCAGAATGCGTTTTCTGTTTACCGCTCACTGCTCACTGCCCACTGCTTTTACCGCCTACTGCTTACTGCCTACTGTCCCGATGCCGTATTTCGCCAACCAGTTGGTCAACGTCTGATAGCTGGGCAGCCCCACCAGTCTGGCGGCGACCGTCTTATTTCCATGGGCTTCGGCCATGGCCCGCTTCAGATAATGGCGCGCCACCCGGTTCATCAATTCGGGAAGGTGTAAGCTTTCGCCCAAGGGCCGATCCAGAATTGCTTCTCTTCGGAGCGGCTGTTCCGGTAGCATTGCCTCACGCATATCCACCAGTTCAATCGTATCCCCGGTAGTCCAAATGGCCGCCCGAAAGAGGGTGTTCAGCAGTTCGCGAATATTTCCCGGCCAGCGGTGCTGCAGCAGGAGATTTCTTGCAGCCGGAGAAATTTTCTTGAATTTATATCCCGGTTCAGAGGCACTGTCGGCGTTGATTTTTTCCAGGAGCTTGTCGATGAGGACGGATAAGTCTCCAGGCCGCTCCCGCAATGGCGGCAGTTGGATGATGGCCACAGCCAGACGGTAGAATAAATCCGAACGGAAGGTCCCAGCAGATACTTCCTGGAGGAGATTCCTGTTGGTGGCCGCAATAATCCTGACGTCTACTTTAATGGGTTTCCTGGATCCCAGGCGAACAATTTCGCTTTCCTGGAGGGCCCGCAAAATCTTTACCTGGGCCGAGGACGAAAGTTCGCCGATTTCATCCAGAAACAGCGTCCCCCCGTGGACCTCTTCAAAATAGCCTTTGCAATCCTTATCAGCGCCGGTAAAAGCGCCTTTTGCATAACCGAATAATTCTGACTCAATGAGTTCGGCGGGGATGGCGCCGCAATTGACAGCCAGAATGAGTTTGTCTTTCCTGGGGCTGACCTGATGAATAGCCCTGGCCAGCAGTTCCTTCCCGGTCCCGGACTCCCCTTCAATGAGAACCGGGACTGAACGGGGGGCTACCAGTCTGGCCTTAGCAATCACCCGCTGCATGGCCTCACAACGATAGACAATGTCGGAAAATTCCGGAGCCTCCGGTGGCAGGCCAGCTCCCAGGCGTTTCAATTCCTGATCAGGCTGGCGCAACAGATCAGGGATGAATTCTGCGGAAATATCCAAAGGGACTGAGGCGGTGCAGATGCCATGCTCTCGGGAAGACTCGATCAGTTCGGCGGGAAATCGAGTTTTGGCCAGGATGATCCAGACCGCCGCCATGGCCGGTGTCCCTGGGCTCAGATGAAAGGTAAAGTTGAGATCTTCGCCATACGTTTTTCTGAGCTCAGCGACCCGTTTGACCGCCGCCTGGTAGATGTCGCCGAAGTGAGTAGGGGTGGAAAGCTTTTCATGGTGTAAGGTGATCTTGGCGGCCGTTAGTCCGGCCAGCCATTCCGGGTACCCCTTGGCGTCCTGAGGCGGGTAATTATTGAGAATGGTCACCACATCGTAGGACCGAGTTTTGACCGCTTCCCCGATAGGTCCTAATCCCACCTGCTCAGGCTCCCGCATGGCTCGCAAGTCGGTCCCGCCCAGCCAGCATACCAGAATCTTTTTCATAATTTACAAGTTTTCATGTTCTAAGGAACACAACGAAGCATAAAACAGAACGATGGCGGCTATTCACAATAGTGCTTTTTCTGCTCACCGCCCGCTGCCCACTGTTTTTTTAAAAGTATACAAGCAATTATATCTTTTTAAAAGAATTCTTGTCCATAACACCACCTGATAACGCTAAATATTTTTTAACCCTCCAATTGTTTGGGACAAATACCAGTTTTGCCCCTGCAAGGTGGCGGTTACGGTGTAGATCAGAGCGCTCAAAACACTATCCGCCTCGGCCTCGTTATGATTGGCTTGTCTAACCGGCTCCAGGATAATTGATTCTTCATCATGAGTGTTGGCGTTCAGCAATCAGCCTTCAGCAAAAGCAATACTGAAACATAATTTGCCAACATCCCCGTAGAATCCTTCTTTCTGTGCCAACCGGCTGAATGTAATCTTTAAACTGAAAACTGATAGCTGCATAATTTCATTAAGTTTCTCCTCCCATTATCCGATAAACAAATAAGAGGAGAGGAGTCTGATGGATAAGCACGTCAAAAAATTGCAGGGCATTACCCGAGTCGCCGGAGCCGTTTCAGGCGAGGCTTTGGTCACTTCTGAGAAACTGAGCCATCTGGTCAATGCCATAGGTTCGGACGGCGTGATCCGCATGAACGGCCACCCTCTTAAGGGCCAGTCTTATGCGGGCAAGATCATCGTCTACGATACCGACATCTTTTCCACCGGCGGAGCTTTGGGATTGTATTTCAAATCCAGAATCAAGCAAACCGGCCCCCTGGCGTTGATCTGCCGCAGGGTGCATCCCATCAGCGTGGGTGGGGCCGTGGACGCCCAAATCCCGGCGGTGGACGGTTTCGACCAGGATCCCTGCCAGGAGATCAAATCGGGTGACCTTGTCAGGATCAATGCTCCCGAAGCCGGCGGTGAGGCCATTGTCGAGATTTGCCCTGCAGGAACCGGAACTCCTTCTGGAGACACCGGCCAATGGTCGGGCCCGTCGAAGCCAGTCGCTCAAAAACGCCGGATATGGCCGCAGGACAGCCTGAAACTCACTTTTTATGAGGAAGAGATGCTGTACGGCAAGCACGGTCGAGCCAAGCAGGCCGCCATGGAGCGGTTGGTAGAGTTCGGGCAAGGTATGGCTTCGAAGCGTATGGTGCCGATTTGTTCGGCCCATGTCTTTTCCGATTGGAAAAACTATGATCTGGTGATCGGCAGCTGGCCGCTTTACGAGGAATTCGCCGCCCTGGGAGCGAAGGTCGCCGTGCCAACCACGGTGGAAAGCACCGTTATGGCCGACGAACTGGTCCATGACCAGGGGATGCCCTGGCATTATCAGGTCATGATGCCAGCCGGCGAGGTGTATGCCGCCATGAGACCGGTACATGAGGCCCTGAAAGACATGGGGGTGCAGGTGATCCCGACGTGCATCCCGTATATGCACCTCACCCCGCCAAGGTTCGGCGAGTTCCATGTGACGGCGGAATCCAATCATGCCGCCTACGCCAATATCATGCTGGGAGCCAGGGTTAATCGGGACCCGGCCAATATGGTGTTTTACGCCGCCATCACCGGAATAATGCCGGAATATGGCATGCACCTGGCCGAGAACCGCCGGGGGCAGATGCTTTTTGAGGTAGCCCCCGACCTGCTTCCGGAGTTGCAGGACGTGGGCGATTATGTCGCCTTGGGCGGGGCCATCGGCTTTCGCGCCGTGGATCGCGTCCCAGTGGTGCTGGGTCTAAATCATCTGAGCAACGAACAAGGCAAGGCCTTTTGCGCCTGCGTTTCCCCGGCTTTGACCTACCCGATGATGCATATTGTCGGCGTTACTCCGGAAGCCCGGACCATGGAGGAAGCCTTTGGCGGCCCGATTCCCAAAGATGTGGAACGCATCAGCATCGGCAAACAGGAGATAAGAGAATTGTTCCACAACACTCGCCAGACGGATCGGCAGGACATTGATGTCGGGGTGATCGGCTGTCCTTTTCTGACCTTCCAGGAGCTCGCCGGACTGGCCGAATTGCTGGATGGCCGCACGGTCAAAAAAAGGCTATGGCTCTATACGGATTACGTCTTCTACAGCGCAGCTAAAAAGGCGGGGCTGCTCGCCAGGATTGAAAAGAGCGGGGCCAGGGTAGTTCATTCCTGCTGTCCCGGGATGATCATTCGTGACGCCAGCGCGGCCGAATCCCTGGTCTATGCCACGGACAGCCTTAAAGTGGCCAGGCTCATGTCCGGAATCGGCTGGCCGAAAAACTGGCTGGGCACCCGCCGGGATGTGGTGAATGCTGCAATCACCGGCAGATTCGAGCCGTCACGGTGGCTCTGATGATATTGGCCGACCTGTGTAAAAGGAGCGTTGTATGGATATTTTTGAGCGTCTCGCACGAAAATTGGACGAACTGCCGCAAGGCTTCCCGCACACGGAGAGCGGCGTTGAACTGAGAATCCTGAGGCACATCTTCGATGAGGAAGATGCGGCAATGGCCTTGAAGTTGACTCCTCGTTTCGAGACCGCGGAGGACATCGCCCGGCGCCTGGAACAACCCGTAGCCGAAACCCGGACGCGTCTGGATGAAATGGCAATTAAGGGCCAGATCGGTTCCTTTAAGATGGGGGGGCATCAGATGTATCGTCTCATGCCCTTTGTCATCGGCATTTACGAGCAGCAGCGGCAGAGCCGGCTCACCCATGAACTGGTCCATCTCTTTGAAGAATACCTGCCCATGCTCAGCCAGGTTGCGGGGGGGCATCCGCCTCATGTCGCCAGGGTCATTCCTGCGCACGGGGCCATCTCCCCGGAACTCGTTCTTTTGCCCCATGAGGACATCCGCCAGATTATCGACAGGGCGAAATCTTTCCGAGTCCAGGATTGCATCTGCCGCAGGGAACAGGCATTATTAGGCAAACAATGCCATCATGCCACCAAGACCTGCCTGCAGTTTTCCATGGAGGCTGACGCCTATGCCTATTTCAAGCTGGACGGTGATATTATCACCCGAGAAGATGCTCTGAAAATCGCCATCGAAGCCGAGAATGAGGGCCTGGTGCATACCACCCACAATGTAAAGGACTTACCGGCGGGGTTTCTGTGCAATTGCTGCTCCTGTTGTTGCGGCCTGATACGCAGTTTAAAAGAATACCACTCTCCTTTTGTCCTGGCAAAAAGCAACTATGTCGCCCACATTGACCCCGACAGTTGCCAGGCTTGCGGGGTATGCAGGGATGAACGGTGTCCCATGGATGCTATCGAAGAGGGGGAAGGAGTCTACCAGGTCATTGACAATAGATGCATCGGCTGCGGCGTCTGTGTCATCACCTGTCCCGGAGAGGCGATTGCCCTGGTGGCACGGTCGGAGGCGGACAGGGATTTGATTGCTCAGGATATGCAGGACTGGGGCCAAAAGAAATTGGAAAGGTAAAAACCTCTGAACCGAAGAGGGGTTGTGGCGTGCATCTGGCTCAATTAGCCCACCTGCTTATATTTATCTGGCTTATTTGTCTGATGTTTCAGGTCGGGTTGTCCGTCACCGTGACCCAGATATTGGCATCCTGCCAGGAGGCCAGAGTCTTGATGCGGGGGCTGGTGGTCAATTTGTGCCTCGTGCCGTTATTCGGTTTCGGACTCCTACTGCTGTTTAAGGCCGAGTCTCTCTTATCCGTCGGATTTCTTATCGCCATCTGTTTTTCGGGGGCCCCCATGGGACCGGCCTTCACCGGTTTCGCCCGGGGAGACGTTCCCTTTGCCATCGGTCTCATGGTCCTCCTGGCCTTCTTGACCCCTCTAATCTCGCCAGCCGTCCTCAGCCTGCTCATGGGGTTTCTGACAAAAAGCCAGAAGATCGAAATTGATTACGTCCAGATAGTCACGCCTATTTTCGTGGGGCAGTTCCTGCCCCTGGGCATGGGCCTAACGGTCAACAGCCTGACACCCGGCTGCGCTGGAAAGGTTCTGGCTCCTGTCAAGATGATCAACAAATTTCTTATGCTGGCGGTGTGCGTGCTAGTAGTCGCGACGGAGTACAAAACGCTCAAGATCTTCGGGATTAAGGCCGCCATCGGCATCCCCGCCCTTTTTGCCGCCAGCGCCATAGCTGGGTGGTGGCTGGGAGGCCCGGGGAAGGGAAAACGAAAAGCTGTCATGTTTAACACCACGATCCGCAACGCCTCCGTTGCCCTGGTGATTGCCTCGGGCAACTTTCCCGGCACCCCTGCCCTGGCGGCGACTTTTGCATATTCCTTGTTTTCTGCGGTAGGAACAGTACTGCTCATCTTTCTGGTGCGAAAAACTTGTGATGTCACTGGTTAAGAAAAAATGAGGGGTGAGGGATCGGTTGAAGGGTCAAAGGTGTCATGCTTCCCAAGCCGCTCTGCGCCGGGCGTTTGCTCAGTGAGAATACGCCGAATCCCGGTAAGGACAGCCGACCGCCTGCCTGCAGGGTAGTGATGATGGTTTGGATGAGGGTATTTAGGGCCTTCTCCGCTTCAGCTAGCGCGACAATAAGATATCTCTTTACTCTATTCTTTTATACTACTATAATTATCTATAATACATTTAATCTAGTAGATAATTATATAAGGTAGAAAAATGCGGAAAGTAGTAATATCTGAAAAAGGGCAGATATGTATTCCTTCCTCTTTACGGCAGAGATTTGGTTTACAAAAGGGGGACCGTCTGGCGGTGGAGGAATCTGACGGAGCAATCATCTTGCGTCCTTTGCCCAGGCACCCGCTGTTGGCCCTTCGGGGGAAATTGAAGGGTGCGGGGGATGAGAAACTCACGGATCTCCTGCTCCAGGAACGCACCGTCGATAGGGAGCGAGAGCAGCGATGAGCGCCCGAAAGTATGTTCTGGACAGCTATGCCATTCTCGCACTCGTTGAGGATGAACCGGGGGCACAGGCGGTAGCCGCTATTATCCTAAATGAAAAAGCGGAACCCTACCTAAGTATAATTAATCTGGGAGAGGCCTACTACATTGTCTTGCGCCGGCAGGGTAAAGATGCCGCGGCGGAATTAGGGCACGCCGTCAGACAGGAAGATAGACTTGTCATCGCTGAAGCAACGTGGCCGAGAGTCAAAGCCGCCGCTGGGATCAAAGCGGGAGGCGGTTTAGCCTACGCGGATGCTTTCGGTTTGGGATTGGCTCAGGAATTAGGGGCGTGTTTAGTTACCGGCGATCCTGAACTCCGGGTTGCAGCCGCTAAGGTAAATGTGGAACTTCTTTGGATTGGCAGGTAATTGCCATTGCCTATCGGCCACCCGCGAACCGGGAAAATCATCTGCTGGCGGCACGGGCTTCCAGCCGGTGCGGAATTTTTTTCTATCAGCTCAGAACTTATTAACCATTAACCTGTTCGAGCAACTTCTCCACCGCGCGACCGAGGCGCTGCATGCCTATACCAATGGTTTCTTCATCGACACAGGAAAAATTGAGCCTCAAAGTATCGGTCTCCAGCCGATCTACATAGAAGGGGCTGCCGGGCACGAAGGCAACTTTGTCTTGAATGGCCAGATCGAAAAGTCGTTTCGAGGAAATCCCCTGCGGCAGGGTCAGCCAGATAAACATGCCGCCCGCGGGATGGGTATGCCCCACCGTTGCCGGCAGGTAGGTTTTGATACCCCTGACCATGGACTGCTGCTGCCGGCTATAAACTTGCACAATGGTCCTGATGTGGCTGTCAATATCGTTGTCGGCCAGGTACTGCCAGATAAGCCTTTGGGCGAAATGATTGCTGTGTAAATCCGAGGCCTGTTTGGCCACGATCAGCTTGGGCATGATGCGGGCCGGAGCTGCCACCCAACCCAAACGCAGACCCGGGGCGATGATCTTCGAGAACGACCCTAGCAGTATCGCCTGGTCCGGCAGCAGCTTCCGGAAAGATGTCTGGTGAGTTCCGGTGAAGCGCAGCTCGCGGTAGGGATCGTCTTCAACCAATAGAATATTCCGGCCTTGCACCAATTCCGCCACAGCCTCCCGGTTCTGGTCCGTATAAGTAATGCCCGCGGGGTTCTGGAAGTTGGGCACCAGATACATCAGCTTCGGCTTCCTGGTGGCTAAGACCTCGCGGAGACGGTCCATCGCCATGCCGTCGTCCGTGATGGGCACTGGATGAAAGCGGGCCCGGTAGAGGGACAAGGCTTGAATCGCCCCTAAATAACCGGGCTCTTCGATGATCACGTCATCGCCTCGATTTAAGAAGGTTTTGCCCAGAAGATCCAAGCCTTGCTGGGAGCCGTTAGTGATGAGAATGTTGTCGGGTGAAATTTCCAGACCTTGCTTTTCACGGTATCTGTGGGAAATATATTCCCGCAATCCTAGCAAGCCTTCGGAATTGGCATACTGCAGCGCTTCCTGGCCCACGGTATCAAATACCCGGTTAGCTGCCGCCCGCAGCTCCGCCACCGGGAAGAGATTCCGGTTTGGCAAACCCCCGGCAAAGGAGATCACCGATGGGTCTATCGCCACTTTGAGGATTTCCCGAATAAACGACCTGGGCACATCAGCGATGCGATCTGAAAAAAGATTATCCATCTGTCTTCCTAGATGCAAACAGTGAGCAGTGGGCAGTGGGCGGTGAGCAGCAAAAGCATTATTGTAAGCAGCTACCACGGTTCGGTTTTCATGCTTCGTTGTGATCACCGGAACATGCCAATTTATATGATTGACCGATTACGGGAATCGCCCGCCTTGTCGAAATTTTTCAAAGAGGCTTTTGATGGCATCCTAATCACCGATTTCTCGGGTGCCGATAATGCCGTCCTCTGTACCGGCCGCCAGACCTGTAGCCCCATCTCTGGCGTGAATTGAAAAAGGTGGATGATCAGAACGGCGACCGAGAGGGTCGAGTTTTCCAAAAAATCGGGTCGCATTCTAAAAGACGCCTTAAGACTAAAAAAGAAGGAGCTACCAGAGGCGAAATACCGGTCCGGGCGATCCCGGTTGGACTACCGCCTGGACTCTCTCATGAATATGTCCTGCCGGGATGGCGATGTCAAGAGACTGATGAAACGCCTGCGCTGGTATCGACAGGTTTTTTATAACTCTTCGGTTGCTTGGGGCGAATACCAGATTTGCCCCTATGGATGGGCCTGTTGGTGCTGCAGTGTTGTAAGATGGGCTCGGCCCACCATTCCTTGATTTATTTTCTTAGGAAGCTGATGTATTATTAAGTTCTTAAGCAATGCCATGCTAAAATGTCGCGGAGTCTATCTGCTATGGCAAAAAGACACACGCTTTGGGCACTATTGGGAATATTGATTTTTCTTTTTTTTAATTTTCCATTGTTGCAGATTTTTAACCGGGATATTTTGTGGGCAGGGATTCCAATACTATTGATTTATCTTTATGTGGTTTGGGTACTGGCCATCGTTGGTCTATATACCCTGGGCAGACGATCAATCTTTCGGGAGTAAACCAGACAGATTTCCTATGCTAAGTACCGCTCTGGTAGCAGCCGCTGCCTTTGGCTATCTCTTCCTGCTTTTTGCTATCGCCTATTATGGGGACAGGCAGCGGACTTCAGGGAAGAGTATTATTGCCAATCCCTATATCTATGCTCTTTCCCTAGCGGCCTATTGCACTGCCTGGACTTTTTTCGGCAGCGTCGGCAAAGCGGCCACTTCAGGGGTGACTTTTCTGACAATCTATCTGGGTCCCTCCGTCATCGCTTTTTCCTGGTGGTTTGGTTTACGCAAGTTGCTGCGCATCTGCAAGGAAAACAACCTGACCACCATGTCCGATTTCCTGAGCTTGCGCTATGGCAAAGGGGCCTTTCTGGGGGTCATCGCTACCGTGGGGGTGCTCCTGGCCATAACCCCTTACATCGGCCTCCAGCTCAAGTCAATCTCCGATACTTTTAACGTCCTGGTTCAAAAAGAAATTACCCCTCCTCTGACCATCCCGATTTATCAGGACACCGCTTTCTATGTGGCCCTGCTCCTGGCCATGTTCGGCATTCTGTTCGGCGCCCGCCATCTGGACCCCACCGAACGTCACGAAGGCTTAGTGGCGGTAGTGGTGTTCGAGTCCCTGATCGAACTGTTGGCTTTTACCAGCCTTGGCCTCCTGGTGACGTTCGGTCTGTTCCCGGGCTTAGGAGAAATCTTCGCGAGTATCCGGCAGAGCCCCGAATTTCGCCAACTGCTTTTGGTGAATACCGGACCTCACAACAGTTATGTCCTTCTGATGGTGCTGACCCTCCTGGCCATGGGGGCGATCCACTTTCTGCCCCGCATGTTTCACATGGCGGTGGTAGAGAACACCAACGAAAAGCATATCCTAACGGCTGTCTGGCTCTTTCCCCTATATCTGTTGCTAATTAATTTGTTTGTCATGCCCATCGCCTTCGGGGGATTGTTACTAGGCTTGCCTCTGGAACAAGCCGATACTTTTGTTTTGCGCATTCCCCTGGAAACCGGCCATCCCTATTTCGCCCTGCTGGTCTTTTTGGGGGGCTTGTCAGCCTCCACCGCCATGGTGTCAGTGGCCTCCATTGCGGGGAGCACCATGATTCTCAACAGCCTAGTGATGCCCCTGGCCATTCGGCTGAAATTGCAAGAGAGGCTTACGCCTCATCTCCTAACCGTCAAACGAGGCGGCATCCTCTTACTGATTCTGCTGGGATACTTTGGCTATCATTGGGTCTTCCCCACCGTTATGCTCGTGGATGTAGGGTTAATCGCCTTTTGCGGGGTGATGCAACTGGTACCGGCCATGCTGGGGGCCTTGTACTGGCGGGAGGCCACCAGATGGGGAGCGATTGCGGGTTTGGGATCGGGGTTTTTGCTCTGGGCTTATACCCTCGTGTTTCCCTATCTGGTTGAGGCAGGCTGGTTTCCCCAGAGCATCATTTCGGCAGGTCCCTTCGGCCTGACACTTCTTAACCCCACCGCTTTTTTAGGCCTGACCGGACTGGATAGGCTCTCCCACGCCTTCTTCTGGTCCCTACTGATCAATGCCAGCACCTTTGTGGGTGTTTCCTTATTGACAGATCCCAGCCCGGTGGAGGAGGAGCAGGCCCGGCAGTTTGTCAATGTATTTGAGCGGGAAAGAGAACTGCCGTTGGAGAAACGCTATACGTATCTGCCGAGTCTAGAGCAATTAACCAATTTTATTGAAAAATTCATTGGCTCCCGTAAGGCTGCAGAGGCGCGCCAGGCCTTTCTCCGGGAGATTGAGACCCCTGAATCCGAGTGGGGGGACCGGGAAAAACTCCGGCTGGCAAATTTTGTCGAGCGCATCATTGCCCGCTCCGTCGGACCGGCGGCGGCCCGGGTCGTTGTGGAAGGCTACCTTTCCTCACTAGGCTCCCGCATGGAAGACGTTTTCGACCTCTTCGGGCGGATTTCCAGTTCACTGGAACAGAGCGAGCAGCAGCTTAAAAGGCGGGTTGCAGAACTCTCGGTGCTTTACGAAGCAGCCCGCAAGTTGGCCTCTTCGCTTTATATTCCAGATCTGCTGGAAGGTGTGCTAAGGGTACTGGTGGAACAGCTAGGAGTAGAAAAATGTGCGGTACGGCTGTTGGATGAAGACGGCTTGCTCCATATGAAAGGCTTCCTGGGACTGCCATCTGAAGCCCGGGAACAGGTGCTCAAGCCCAGTCCCGAATCCTTTTTGGGGCAGTGCCTGCTGACCCTCCAGGTAATATCCGTGTCGGATACCACAACGGTACCGGATCGCCTGCAGGGTCTTCTGGAAGATGAAACCCTGGCCTCCCTGGTGCTGGCACCCATTACTACGGAAACCTTGACCTTGGGAGTATTGACCGCGGCCAGTAGCCAGAAGGGGTATTTCGCCAAAGAACACGAGGAGTTTTTCCAATCGCTGGCCGGGCAATTGGGACTGGCGGTGCGCAGCGCCAACATGGAGGAGGCGCTGCGCCTGGACGAGTCCCGTCTCGAAGCGGTCTGGCGACTTAGCCAAATGACCAAGGAGACACTGAAGGAGATTACCGATTTTGCCCTGGAGGAAGGGGTCCGGCTAACCAAGAGCAGAATCGGTTACCTGGCGTTTATGAATGAAGATGAAACGGTGCTCACGATGCAAGCCTGGTCTCAGACTGCCATGGAGGAATGCGCTGTTCCTGATAAACCCCTTATCTATCCGTTGGCGACCACCGGGCTCTGGGGTGAAGCCGTGCGCCAGCGCCACCCCATTATTACCAACGACTACGCCTCGCCCAACCCTTATAAGAAAGGCTATCCGGCGGGTCATGTGGCACTAAAGCGTCATCTGAATATTCCGGTTTTTGAGAGTGACCGCATAGTCGCGGTGGCCGGAGTCGGCAACAAGGATGAGGAATATGACGAATCGGACGTGCGTCAATTGACCTTATTGATGAACGGCATGTGGTGGCAGGTCATGCGCAAGCGGGCCGAAGAGGCCTTGGCCGCCGAGGTGGAGCGGGGCATTTACTTCCAGAAGCTCTTGATTCATACCTCTATGGATGGCATAGTGGCCTCCGATATGGAAGGAACCATTCGTACCTTTAACAAACCCGCGGCCAAAATCTTCGGCTATGATCCGGAAGAAGTCCTGAACAAAATGAATCTCAGGGAATTCTATCCCTCCAATCTAGCTCAGGATATCGACCGGAAAATCCATGATCCCGGTTACGGCGGCGCCGGCATACTGGAGGATTATGAGACCTTAATGCGAGCAAAGGACGGCACCCTGGTACCCATCTGGTTATCGGCCCGGCTGCTGTACGAAAACGATCGGGAGATCGGTATGATCAGCCATATTAAAGACCTGCGGGAAAGAAAACGCATGGAGGAGGAACTATTGCGTAGCGAGCGCTTGGCCGCCCTCGGCAAGATGGCGGCCCATATCAGCCATGAAATCAAGAATCCCCTGATGGTTATCGGAGGGTTTGCCCGCCAGGTGCTGAAAGATACTGCCCAAAGTCCACCAAAAAATCTGGAAAAGCTGCATATCATCGTAGATGAAGTCAAGCGATTGGAAGACTTCCTCGTTGAGGTTGGCAGCTACGCCAAATTTTCCGAACCCCAAAAGCAGCCGGGAAATCTCAATGAGCTGATCCGGGAAACCTGCCAGCGGCTGGAGCCGAGTCTCCAGGAAAAGAACATCGACCTGGTATTGAAACTGGACCCCGACCTCCCGGAGATACTATTTGACCCCGGCCATATACGCCAGGTACTCCTGAATATCGCCAAGAATGGCATCGAGGCCATGGATGCAGGGGGCACCCTTTCCTTTACCACCGGCAGGCGGGCGGGCAGGATTCTCGTACAAGTCTCTGATACCGGTTCGGGGATTCCTCCGGAGATCCAGGAAAAGATTTTTCAGCCCTTCTTTTCCTCCAAACCCAAAGGTAGCGGCCTGGGGCTGGCCATTTCCCAGAAAATTATCGAAGCGCACCAGGGAGAAATTACCATTGAAAGCGAACCTCAAAAGGGGACCCGAGTGATACTTTTCCTTCCGACCGAGCCATAATATGGTTAATTCATAAGTCTTCCCCGTTCAAGACCTGGCCAAGGCGCGAAACTTCTCATTTGCAAAGAAAAGACCCTGATATAATCAATCCGGAAAACATTACATTTCGATATGCGGAACCTCCGCTCGAATCCATCCCTACCGAATGCGGAAGGGGAGTCGTAAGGCAAAACCACCAACCGGAGAGCCGGATGCGGGAGAACCGCACGTCCGGTTCGGAGGGGGGGGAGGTAGCTGGCTCTTCCTATCCTTATACGTCTTAATTGTGTGGAAGATGGTATGAAAACAGAAAATCGCTGATCTTAGGCGGCTGGCGGCGCCGTGTTAACGTCTTCCTTCAGATTCATGCTCTGTTCGATGACCAGGAGGTACTTGAGGTACTGAAAGGCAAATTTCATCAGGGCAATGTCATCTTGCTGAATGGCGGCAACGGTCTTGGGATCAACGTCAAAGATTTTCAAAAATCTGCTCTCTAAGACGAAACGGCGGAAGTTGTCCGGGTCATAACTGGCCAGATAGAACATTTTCTGTTTCTTTTCATCGATAGCCTGGCGGGCATCGGCGTCCCGCCGCAGCATCATGGCCTTCCATTCGCGGTTCATTTCATCATAGAGATCGGGTTCCTGATCCACCCGCCAGGAGGCCACGGTCCATTCCGTCTCTTCCTCATGTCCCTTACAATAGGGTTCCTTGATGAGAAAGTAAAATTCCTGGATGCCTCCCAGACCCTCCTCACGTTGCAGGGTGGCCTGCCCGATAGGATAGTAGCGGCAGGCGCAGGGCCGGTCGGAATAGATGGTGCAACCCTCGGAGGTGACAAAGGGGCACTTATTGTTGTTTTCCGGCGACATGCGGAGGAAGACCAGGGGCAGGCCCGATTTTGCATCCAGCTCCGACCGGGTGTAGAGGTGCAGGATTTCTGTTGAAGAGATACCCAGCCGCTTTTTCAAGCGGATGATGTCATAGGGAGTGAGGGGAATATCAATCCGGCCGCAACACTCGGTAAAACAAGAGATGCCCGGATAGCATTTAAATCTAAACCGGCTGTTGAGGCTTAGTTGAACCGGTTTTACATTTTTCATACTTGGCATATTCATAACTCCTTGGAAACTCGAAAACACGGTAAAGTAAATTATAATCTAATTTTTTCGGATAGCAACGGGGCTGCCAGCTAGGTGGAACGGAGTGGCGCATCGCTCTGGCCTGGTGAATATTGCGAGTTTCTTCTGCCGCCCGGCTATCAAAAAAAAAGTGAAAGATCAACCGGATAATTAAAGTCCAGCCTAAAGGCTGGTTCGGTGCATATATTCATCCGAGCGGCCAGCCCCCGTGCTCCTCGATCAGGGCGTCTATTTCCCCCATGAGACGGATGGTCTCGGTCAGGGCCGCGACGATTTTCTGGTAGTGGTGGATCTCTTCGAAGCTCAGTGCCCGCCCCTTGCGGTCTTTGAGCCATTGGTGCAAGACCTGATAACCGCCCACCTGAAAGGCCCAGACTTTCGGTGACACCCCGGCGACATACTGTTCGGCATTGATAAAGACGCGGCCTGACATCGGTGGCACAGCCGCCTCGGCTGCGCCCTGTTGCACCGTCGAGGGCGACCCAAGCACAGGCGAGGGCGCTTGTGCTACATATTCAACTTTTTCAACAATATTGGACCCAGGGACCGGAAACGTGGTAATGAGCCTTTCCAAGGCCGGGGCCTCCATGAGATGCAAGGCGGTCAATGCCGCACCTTTATCCACCAGAGCAGCAAAAAGGGTCTTATTTCCGGTCAGCGGCAGGCGGGGAAAATCAATCCTCAGAAATTCGGCGAAACGCTCCCGATAGCCTGGCGAATGGAATGTTGCATAAGCATAATAAAACACGTCTAGGGGGCCAAAGAAGGTTTGTCGATCGCCCTGATTTTCATAAGTGAAGGTTAATCCTAACTGTTCTTCCAGGTGGCGCAGAAAATCGGGGTTTATATTTACCTGGCGGCCATAAGGACTCTCGGGTTCGGACAGAGCGAGAAAGGAGTTCTGGCCGGCGCTTGCATTATTGTTGGGATTTTCCGAAGGGAATAGATAAAGAGGGAATAGATAATTAACCTCTTTTAAAGAAACCGTGTGGTTTTGAATAATATGTTTGCTACAGAAGATATGTTCCCAGTCGCCGCCGATTTCTACCCCTCGGGAGGCACATAATCCCAAGTTCTTCCCCGGCAGCAGGTGCCTCATGACCTCGAACCGGGGTCTGCACATAAAGCCCCGTGTTTGCCCGGTGTAATAGGTGAACCGGGTATCGAAAGGTCGGTAAAAGATCGGGTAAATCTTTTTCTTATTAGGGCCGCTCAGTTTTATGTCAGCCTGGGCCAGGTGGACTTTCCAATCCCTCACATCTTTGCCAAGGTTATATTTCTCTCGGGCCTCATCTTCCGGAAGAGCCACAAAATCCCGCACCGTCTCCCAGACCTCTGCTCGGGACCACTTGATGGTTAGATGGTCACGGGCAGTGACTAAACCCACGGAGTTCACCGGAAAGATTTTGCTTATCGGCCAGGCCCGGTCATATTCGGCTTGCAAATCAGCCTCATGGGGCACAAAGAGATAATAGGGCGAATAGGGCTGAAGTTCCTGCCAAGGGGTTGAGGTCAGATCCATTTCGGCCAGGGTCTGATACTTCGCCTCCCGGAGCCCCCAGACATCGGCATAGTAAACTTTGACCTCTTGCTGTGGTCCAGCCGCTCCCGGCTGGGCACTATCTAACTGCACAGGCGAGGGCGCCTGTGCCACATGTTTGATGAAGATGCCGATAGCCACACCCTGTTGGATATCGAAGACGTTTTCATCCTTGGAACCGTCCGGACAGACTTCTTTCTTTCTTAAGTTGCCGTGCAGATTTACAAGATATATTTCATTAAAGCTTTTCAGGAATGCTTGCCGCATACCACGAAACGTGGCATTATCCAGGTAGCCGTGATTGGTAATCATGGCCAGCACGCCCTGCCCTGTCCGGTCCAGGCGCCACTGCCCCCACCTGAGGAATTTGACGTAATCATCTTGAAGCGACTTGGGATTTTTTTCGTCTAAAGGCAAACCATCGACTTTTTTATAATCTTTTATCAGACTCCGAATCCAATCTCCTTTATTGGCAGATTGGACAGAATAAGGGGGATTCCCCAAAATGACCTCGATGGGCTCATCCTGCTTTATGGCCGCGGCGGTGTTGCTCTCTTCGGTGATGAATCCGGCCAGGGGCAGGACTTGGGATTTCTTCAAGGCCTCTTCCAGGGTATTGGTCAGGTAGACCCCCAGACGCCGCCCCATAGGGAAGTCATAGCCCCGCTCTTGCAAAGCCAGACCGAGCTTGACATGGGCTACGGCATAGGGGGCCATGAGCAGTTCAAAGCCGAAGACCCTGGGGAGCAGGCTGTCAGAGACATAGGCGCGCCAGCCGCCCGCCTGTCCCTGGGCGCAAAGGGTGTCATACATCAGGGCGATGACGCTGTGGAGAAAAGTGCCCGTGCCGCAGGCCGGGTCCAGAATCAGTGTGTTGGGATCGGCCAGACCCCAGGGGCGGCTAAAGCCTTCCTTGAGGACATGGTCAATGGCCCGCACGATGTAGGAGACCACTGGCTCCGGGGTGTAGTAGACGCCCCTGACCTTGCGCTTTTCCGGGTCATAGGCGGCCAGGAAGGTCTCGTAAAAATGCACCACGGGGTCCTTCTCTATGGACCCCCGGCCGAAGTCGGCCAGCACCGCCTCCAAATCCACGGCGTTGAGCAGGGCCATCATATCGTCAATGACCCAGGATACCGTGGGGGGCACATCCGGCCCGGCCAAATGATAGAAGAGCCGCTTGAGGAAGGGATTTGTCTCCGGCAGGAGTCCGGCGGCGGTGTCCCGGCGCACATCCTGGCCGGAGCCCACCGTCACCCTGGCGGCGAAGAGGCCATAGGTGAGGGTCTGGGCGTACATATCGGCAAATTCCGCCGCCGAGAGGTGGGGCAGGAGCGTCTGTTCAAAGGCGGCCAGCCAGCCCGTAAGGGCGCCGGTCTCCGGTTCTTTTTGCAAAGTTGCCAGGGCTGCTTTTCGCATGAGGTGGGCCAGCCCTGCCATTTTAACCGCCAATTCCCTGGCCGTGCCGATACTGGGAATGACGTGGGCCAGGAATTGCCCTAACAGCTCGCGCCCGGCGGCCACGCCATCTTTGGTGGGCTTTACTCTGCCATCTGGGTCGATGCGCCCTAAAGAGGCCGTCATGTGCCACTCGCCACCCACATACCACCTGAATTCCAGGTAATTGGTCAGAATGAAATTGGGCAGGCCCTTCAGATAGCGCCGAATCTGGGGGCTTTTCTCTTCAGCGTCCAGGTTCTTGCCGAGATCTTTGGTCTCCAGATAGCCCAAGGGGACCGCCCCCCGGAACACCGCCATGTCGGGCTTGCCGCAATCGCTCACCTCCTGGCGAGGTTCATTGATGACCGTTACCCCGGTCCCGAGGGATTCCAAGAGGGTCTGCAAGGTGAGGCGGTGCGTGTGCTCCGTGGCCTTGCCACCCGCCAGAGCGGTTTGGATACCCTGAATGAATTCAAGAAATGGGTCTTTCATGAAATCTTTCTATGGGGGAATAGGGCTACCACATTCTTTACCAGAATTGATCTCTGTCCTCATTACGGCTACCTTCGGTTTTTCTTTTGGCGCTGCATCTCCCGCTCTTCATCCCTCCGACGGATGGTTTCCCGTTTGTCATATTTCTTTTTGCCTTTGGCCAGTCCGAGTGCGATTTTGATGCGGTGATCCCGGAAATAGAGCTTGAGGGGAATGAGAGTATACCCTTTTTCTTCGGTTTTGCCGATGAGACGTTTAATCTCCTGCCGGTGCAGGAGCAGCTTACGGGTGCGGGTGGGATCGTAGGAATCAAGTGGCGTGAACGGGTAGGGGCTGATGTGGGTGTTGTGGAGATATACCTCACCCTTATGAATGCGGGCGAACCCATCGTTAATGTTGACTTTTCCCAAACGGACGGATTTGACTTCCGGTCCAATGAGGACAATGCCGGCTTCGATGACGTCGTCGATAAAATAATCGAAATAAGCCTTGCGATTCTGACAGATTATTTTTACTGCGTCTTTTTTCATGTCTGGAATTCACCAGGGGAAAGGTACTTGTGTGAGAATACCTTACTGCATTAGGAGGACATGCTGGCCAGCTCACGGCCGAACATAAAGACTTCGGGGAAGCGCCTGGCCATCACCCCGGTGACGTAGGCATTGACGTCTTCGAAGGTTTGGTGATGGAGCGCCTGGCGGGCAAACTCTTGAAATTCTTCCATGGTAGAATGGCGTATAATGCGTTTGACCACCGGAATTGCCAGGGCGTTCATCGAGAGCTCGTCTACCCCCATTCCTAAAAGAACCGGCGTGTAGAGCGGATCTCCGGCCATTTCGCCACAGACCGCGACGGGGATGCCCTCAGTGTGGGCGGCGTCGGTCACCTGTTTAATCATGCGCAACACGGCGGGGTGAAGTGGTTGGTACATCTCCGCCACGTGCTTATTTACCCGATCGATGGCCAGGGCATACTGAATCAGGTCGTTCGTGCCGATGCTGAAAAAATCGGCCTCTTTAGCCAAAAGGTCGGCTAACATTACTGCCGAGGGAACTTCAATCATGACGCCCACGGGCAATTCCGGGTTAAAGGCCAGGCCTTCAAGCCGCAACTCCTGCTGAATCTCGCTGAGGATACGGCGGGCCGCAATAACCTCCTGAATCCCTGAGATCAGGGGGAACATTAAACGGACCTTCCCAAAGACCGAAGCGCGCAGGATAGCCCGGAGTTGGGTGCGGAAAATCTGCTGTTCCTTAAGGCAGAAGCGGATAGCGCGCAGTCCCAGGGCTGGATTTATCCCAGGCGCATATTCCAGGTGTGAGGCAAACTTATCCCCGCCGATATCCAGAGTCCGGATAGTAACCGATCGCGGACGCATCATCAGGGCCACAGTCTTATAGTCTTCGAATAATTCCTCTTCAGAGGGAAGCCGCTTCTGGCGCAGATAAAGAAACTCAGTACGGTAGAGGCCGATGCCATCAGCGCCGTAATCCATGGCCAGGCCGACCTCTTCCTGAAACTCAATATTGGCCAGAACATGCGTCTGATGCTCGTCTAACGTGATGGCGGGCAGAAAACTGCAACTGTTGACGTCACGCTTAAATTCCTGGAACTTCTTCTTACGCTCAACATAAATTTCCAGTATTCTGGCATCGGGGTTGATAATTACCGCACCATTAAGACCATCCAGGATCAGGGTATAACCGGAATCGATTTCCTGTGTCGCCTTTTCCAACCCCACTACTGCCGGGATCTCCAAAGATTGGGCCATAATGGCCGTGTGGGAGGTCTTCCCCCCGATCTCGGTGATAAACCCCTGTACTTTATCGACGGAAAGCTGAGTGGTGTCAACCGGGGATAGATCGCGGGCGACAATGATTACCGGTTCGGAGAGGCTGCTCAGATTAAAGGAACCTCCGCCGGAGAGATGGCGCAGTACCCGTTCACAGACGTCCTCAACGTCTTGTATGCGGCTCTTGATATAGGGATCGGCGATGCGACTGAATAGCTCCTGGGCCTTTTTCACTGCCTGTTTCAAGGCCCACTCAGCATTGATTTTTTCCCGGCGGATAGTATCTATGCTGGCTTCGAAGAATAGCTTGTCCTGAAGGATGAGTAGATGAGTGTCAAGAATATAGCCGTGATCCTGAAACTCATCGGTGATAGATGCCTTAATGGAGGCAATCTCTTGGCGGGTGGCTGCCACGGCATCTCGAAACCGCTCTACCTCTCTATCGACCTGATCCAAAGAACTCAGATAGGTATGGTTGATACGGATTTTGGTGCTGTCCACCAGGACATAGGCCGGCCCGATAATGATACCCGGCGAGGCTGGGATTCCCTTCAGGACTTTATTCTGGGGCCAGACTTCCCGGGCAGTCAGGGGCGGCATTGCGGTTCCCCGAAATAATGGTGAAAAAGATCTGATAAAGCCTCTACTGCCTGGAAGGCTTCCGGTCCCTGAGCACGCAGATGCACCTCGGACCCCTGAGAGCAACCCAGGCACAAAATGTCCAAAATACTGCGGGCATCCGCCTTGACTCCGTCTTTTTCCAAAATTATATCAGCCTGATATTGTTGAGCCAGTGCCGCAATTTTAGCCGCGGCGCGGGCGTGCAACCCCAAACGGTTCAACACCGGCAATGTAATCTTGAGATTTTCGCTCATAAGGTAATAAAGTTTTTTTCTTAATAACTCGGAACTCGAAACTGTATCATTATAATCCGCTTTAGCTTAATTCTTCAACCGTTAGAAAATGATGTTGGATACTATTTTCAAAAGGAAAGAACCTCTGCCGCTCTGTCTATTCCTCCGGTATCTGCCGAGCGGCTTTTAGGGCTAAATAAGTCTGATAGGCTTCTCTGCGGGAAACGCCCAAAACCTCAGCCGCCTCTAGTGCCAGGGCCCGGCCCCTCTTACGGGTAGTCCTGGCCGCTTCCAAAAGGTATCCTTTAACATCAACGGTCGGTTTTTGCAGATGTTCCGGTCGGGACAACACCAGCGCACACTCCCCTCTTATCTCCCGGGAGGACAACTCCGCCGTTACTGCCGCCAACGGCCCACGCCAAGACTCTTCATATAATTTCGTCAGTTCCCGCACTACCAAGATCTGACGCTCTCCCATAGTCCGACATAATTCCTGGAGGGTACCGCCCAGACGTCGGGGTGACTCATACATGATCAAGATGCGCGGTTCCTGGGCCAATTGCTGAAAAAATTCCAGACGCTTTTTGACCTGGCGGGGCAGGAAACCGATAAAGGCGACATCGCCGGTAAAACCCGACATCGACAGGGCTGCAATTCCGGCCGCCGGTCCAGGAATAGCCGTAACTGGAATGTCCGCTCCCCAAGCGCGGGCCACCAACGCCGCCCCCGGATCAGAGAAACCTGGAGTACCGGCGTCGCTCACCAGGCCTACGGTCATGCCTTCCTGCAGGCGATGGATCAGCTCTGGCCCCCGTTCAGCTTCATTATGGGTATGGTAACTGACCAGCGGTTTGGATATCTGATAATAACTGAGCAGCTTGCGGGTCTGGCGGGTATCTTCGGCCGCAACTAGATCTACCTCCCGGAGAACTCTCAGGCCTCGCAGGGTAATGTCTTCTAAATTGCCGATGGGGGTGGCGACCACATATAGACGCCCCTTGGCGGCCGCCTCCGTCGCCGATGTCTTCATACAACCCAAACTTCCCGGATAAAAAGCCGATCTCTAGCCATGCCGCTATTCAAACCAGGAAAACCACCGTTAAAATTCATTTTCCCCGGCTTGAATCTTTAGTCTTTTTTATAAGTCCACATGTTCTCAAGAACACAACGAAGCATAAAAACAGTCGACTTCCAACGGATTGGCAGGAGTCATTACCTCTTACCCCTTACCTATAACCTGTTTTTATACAAGGCTGCCTCATCCTTAAAAAGCCTCAGAAAAAATCTCTATCTGCGGAGAGTTTTTTTCAAGGGTAATGGCCACAACATCGAACCGTACCTTTGCATCCAAGGTTCTTTGCCCTTGAAGATAATATTGGGCCGCGAGCCGGACATGCCGCTGTTTATTGGGAGTAATAGCGGCTTGAGGTGGACCGAAGATTCTGCTGCGCCGCAGCTTGACCTCGATGAAGACCAAGGTGTCTTGATGTCGGGCGATGAGATCGATTTCGCCAAAAGGGGTGCGGTAATTGCGGGCTAGAATGTTGTAGCCGGACTCTTTCAGAACGTCCGCTGCCAGGGCTTCTCCCATCTGGCCGAGAAGACGGCGCTCCTGGGTCATCGGTTATCTGCACCATTCCCTGACGCCTCGAAAGGTCCGCCGATGCACAGGACAGGGACCCCAACGGCGGATGGCCTCCAGATGCTCACGAGTGCCATAACCCTTGTGGCTGGCAAAATTATAGTGCGGATACAGTTCATGGATGGCCTGCATCTGCCGGTCCCGGTAGACCTTGGCAAGCACCGAGGCGGCCGCAATGCTCAGGCAACGCTGATCACCTTTAATAATCGGCTGCTGTTGGACTTGTATCTGAAGCCCCCAGGGCCCATCAATTAACACGAGCTCTGGTTTTAGTACTAGGCTCTGCACCGCTAGGGCCATGGCTTTCAGACTGGCTGAAAGTATGCCCAGACTCTCAATTTCCGGAACTCCAACCTCTTGAATGGCAAAAGCCAGCGCCTGATCTCGCACCTGCCGATCGAAAAATTCGCGACGCGCTGGCGTCAATTGCTTTGAATCAGTGAGTCTGGGGAAGACCGAGTCGCTAGCCAAGATTACCGCCGCTGCAACCACGGGACCGGCCAAAGGGCCGCGTCCGACTTCATCCACGCCGGCTATGAACCTGATGCCTTGCCGGCGATAAGCCTCTTCAAGATCAGATTCTGAGGGGAGTAACTTCAACTGCCTTGGTGTGGATCGGGCGAGCCCCACTCATCCACTCCCTTTTAAGCGAATTGTCTTTCCTTGATGCGTGCCTTCTTACCGAAGCGGGTTCGCAAATAGTATAGCCGGCCCCGGCGTACCCGACCCTGGCTGATGACCCGAACTTCGTTGATGCTTGGGGAGTGTAGGGGGAAGGTTCTTTCGACCCCGATCTCATAGGAGATCTTTCTCACCGTGAAGCTGGCCCCGGTATTGCTGCCCCGTTTACGGATAACCACCCCTTTAAAGACCTGGATACGTTCTTTGTCGCCCTCAACAATCCGGACATGCACCTCCACCGTATCGCCCGCACGAAAGTCGGGCAAATCCGCCCGCATGTGCTCCTTTTCCAATAAATCTATAGTATTGTCCATATTAACCTCATATTATTCCGCCGATGGCTCTGCCTCTAAAAACTGCAGAAATAACCGATCCGCGGCAGTCAAACCAGCATCTCGGAGTAGATCCGGTCGCCGCCGCCAGGTGCGGCGCAGGGCTTCCCGCCGCCGCCACTGGGCAACGCGCTGGTGATCGCCGGATAACAAAATCTCCGGTACGCTCCACCCTGCAAATTCTCTAGGCCGGGTGTACTGCGGTCCTTTCAGGAGATTGTCTTTGAAGGAATCTTCGGCTGCCGAGTCTTCGTCTCCCAAGGCCCCCGGTAATAGCCTGACTACCGCATCCAACACCGCCAGTGCCGGAATCTCCCCCCCGGTCAGGATAAAGTCGCCCAGAGAAATTTCATCATCAATATAATGCCGCACCCGGTCGTCAAAGCCTTCGTAATGACCGCAGACCAACATTAAGCAAGAGTTTTTCACCAACTCCGCGGCAACCGCCTGTTTGAAAAGTCGACCTTGGGGGCTTAGGAGTATTACCCGGGCATTTTCCCGCCGCCGCCGCTCCCATTGTATCGCCGCCGCCAGGGGCTCTATTTTCAGAACCATACCAGGCCCTCCGCCAAAAGGGCGATCATCTACCACCTGGTGGCGACCGGGGGCGAATTCCCGGAGGTCTATTATTTCCACCCCGAAAATGCCGCTGGCCTGGGCCCGTTTGAGAATACTCTCACTGAGCGGCGAACCAAAGAAGGCAGGGAAGAGAGTTAATATGTCAATCTGCACCGCTGAGGGCCGCCAACCCTTCGGAACTAACCAATAACCGACCCTCGGTTAGATCGATTGCCTGAATGACCTCGGCTACTGCTGGGATCAACAATTCACTTTCGTGCTTCTGGACGACATAGATATCATGGGCCGGGGTGGGCACAATCGCCGCCACCTTCCCCAAATAGCCGCCATTGTCAGCACGATACACCATCAATCCCAAGATCTCAAACCAATAATATTCCCACGCCGGCAGGGCCGGAAGACAGGAACGCTCTACCAAAACCGGTTCGCCGACTAGCTCCTCTGCCTGCTGGCGGGTTTGCACCCCTTCCACGCGCAGCAGGAGATGGCGTTTATGAAACCTTCCCTCTGCCAGGCGATATAAAGCGCCCCCGATCCATAGCTCAGCGACCGCATCTAAGGTTGCCAAGTCATCTATCTCGGCCTGAACCTTGATTTCACCTCTGATGCCATGGACCCCGATGACACGTCCCAGGCAGATAAGTCGGGGCGTGGACGCGCTAACCTTACTCAAGGATTTCCAGCATCGACCGTTTTTTAATTTTGGTGGAGGCGGCGGTCAAAATGGTTCGCATAGCCCTCGCCGTCCTTCCTTGTTTGCCTATGACCTTCCCAAGATCTTCTTTGGCCACTTTCAATTCGATTACCGAGGTCTGTTCTCCTTCAATCTCCGAAACTTCCACCTGGTCCGGGTGATCCACCAGCGCTTGAGCGATGTATCTGATCAACTCCTTCATTGTGCGACCTCCGATGGCGGATTGGGTCAAATCCGGGGGGACTGGCCCCTAAAGGGTATTCCTGAAGTATCGTGGCCATCTTGACGTTTAGGTTCCTGCCAAGGCTCTCCTCTTCCGGCAGACCTGTTATGATTGCGCGGCTGTGGCAAACCTACATGATATAATGATGGCGTCATGCTTATCGCTCAGGCCGGTTGGCAAAAAACTGTTAATCTCCGGTCCTGGCTTTTTTAAGCAGGCTGGCCACCGTCGTGGTGGGTTTGGCACCTCGGCCCTGCCATTGATCCAGCGCCTCCTGCCTGATGGCGATCTTCGCCGGATTACAATTGGGATCATAGGCGCCGATAATTTCAATAAACCGGCCGTCCCGCTTGGCCTCGCTATTGGCTACAACGATGCGATAAATTGGATGTTTTTTGACCCCATGTCTTGCGAGTCTAATTCGTAGCGCCATCTATATTTGGTTCTCCTGTATTAAGTTGTTCATGAATAATGACTATTCTCCTGAAATTCCTCGTCATCCTAAACGGCTGGTAGCTCATGCGGGCAAATTAAAGACCGAAAGGTAGAAAACGACGTTTGCCGCCTTTCTTGCCCGCCTGGATCATTTTCTTCATCATCTTTTGGGTCATGGCGAAGTTTTTCAGCAACCGATTGACATCCTGCACCTCCACGCCGCTGCCTTTGGCGATACGCCGCCGCCGGCTGCCGTCAATCAATACGTGATTAGCCCGTTCAGCGGGAGTCATTGAGTTGATGATAGCCTCTATCCTGACCAACTCTTTTTCATCAGGCTGCATATCCTTCATGCCCTTGATCTTGTTTAAACCTGGGATCATGCCCATGAGCTGGTCCAAACTACCCATCTTGCGTACCTGCCGGAGTTGATCCCGAAAATCCTCCAGCGTAAAGGTTTCTTTCCGGAGTTTGCGCTCCAGCTCTTTGGCCTGATCGGCGTCAAAAGCATCCTGCGCTTTTTCAATGAGGGTCAGGACATCGCCCATGCCCAGAATACGGGAAGCCAAACGGTCGGGGTGGAAAACTTCTAAGGCGTCTAATTTCTCGCCCACTCCGAGGAACTTGATAGGCTTATTGACCACCGTCCGCATGGATAAAGCGGCGCCGCCTCGAGCATCGCCCTCCACCTTGGTGAGGATGACGCCGGTCAGATCAAGGGCCTCGTGAAAATTCTGCGCCACCGCCACCGCGTCCTGGCCGGTCATGGCATCGGCCACCAACAGGATTTCGGCAGGACCAACGTCGGCTTTGATAGCCTGGAGTTCGGCCATCAGGGGGGCGTCCACATGCAGGCGTCCTGCCGTATCCAGGAGCAGTACATCATGCCCTTTGGCCACGGCTGCAGCCATGGCCTCCGAGGCAAGGGCCACCGGATTCTGCTGAGGCTGACTGCGGTAGACATCGACCCCGATCTCAGCTCCAAGGCGATGCAACTGTTCTATGGCCGCCGGCCTTTGGGTGTCGACCGGCGCCAACAGAGGCTGACGCCCCTGCTTTTTAAGATATAACGCTAACTTAGCGGCGGTCGTAGTTTTGCCGGAACCTTGCAGTCCCACCAACATAAGAGCCACCGGCGTCTTGCCGCCCAACTCCAATCGCGGAGCCTCGCCTCCCAATAAAGCCGCCAGCTCATCGTGCACGATCTTCACGACCTGCTGACCGGGCGTTAATGAGGTCATGACCTCCTGCCCTAAGGCCCGCTCCCGGATGCGGTCAATAAAAGTCTTGGCAACCTTGTAATGAACGTCCGCCTCCAGGAGGGCCAACCGAACCTCTCGCAAGGCCTCCTGAATATTGGCCTCGGTAAGCTTGCCGTGGCCTTTTAATTTCTTAAAGACCTTTCCCAGCTTATCGGACAGACGGTCAAACATACAGTTCCCCAAATTTTACATAAAAGTGGAATATATCTGTTAATAATTTATCTTGTCAATACAATATTTACGACCGGCCAGGCTTATATACCAATACTTCCTGTTAATCCGCCCTGTTAAAATTTTGCTCGAATCCGTTATCCTTTTATTACCCCTAAAGGATGCAATTTGGCCACCTTGCGGCTTATGCCAGCGCCGTGTACCACTTCCACGACCTGCTCCACGTCTTTATAGGCCTCCGGGATCTCTTCGGCCACCGTGCCCTTACCGGCACCTCGGATGATAATTCCTTGTGCTGCCAGTTCCTTGACGATAGAGCGGCCCCGAGCCCTCTTGAGGGCCTGATGGCGGCTGAGAATCCGCCCGGCGCCGTGGCAGGTGCTGCCGAAGGTCTCCTCCATGGCCTGCTGGGTACCCACCAACAGATAGGAGTAGCGCCCCATATCACCCGGAATCAGCACCGGTTGGCCAGTCTCCTGATAGAGCGCCGGAACCTCGGGGTGATGTGCCGGAAAGGCTCGGGTGGCGCCTTTGCGGTGCACGCAGAGTTTCTGCGGCCTGCCATTCACTGTGTGGGTCTCAATCTTGGCGATATTATGAGCCACATCGTACACCAGTTCCAGTCCCAGTGCTTTGGGACCCAGGCCGAGAACCTGCTGAAAAGTCTCCCGTACCCAGTGGGTGATGATCTGTCGATTGGCAAAAGCGAAATTGGCCGCCGCGGCCATGGCGGCAAGATACTCCTCCCCTTCCGGCGATTGGATGGGAGCGCAGCACAACTGCCGGTCGGGCAGGTCGAAGCCGTATTTAGTGGAGGCCTGCAGCAGCTTCTTAATGTGGTCGTCGCAGACCTGATGACCCAATCCCCGGGAGCCGGTATGGATGATCACCGTCACCTGATCCAAGAAGACACCCAATGCCCGAGCCAATGTTTCATCAAATATCTCTTGCACGTAGCCGATTTCAGTAAAATGGTTACCGGAGCCCAGGGTGCCGAGCTGATCATGTCCCCGCTCCAGGGCCTGGCCCGAAATCAGTTCCGGGTCAGCGCCTTTAATACAACCGCCGGCTTCGATGTGCAACAGGTCATCGGCGTTTCCGAAGCCGTTTTTTACTGCCCAGGCAGCTCCGTAGCGCAGGACATCTTTCAGAGTGGGGGGCGCCAGTTTAAAATCCCGGCGCCGGGAGCCCAGACCGGAAGGGATATTACTAAATAGGGTGTCAACCAGCTCCTGGACCAGGCCGGCTATCTCCGACCGATGCAGATCGGTTCGCAGCAGCCGGACGCCGCAGTTGATATCATAGCCGACCCCGCCGGGTGAAACCACGCCTGTCGCTAGATCAAAGGCCGCCACCCCCCCGATGGGAAAGCCATATCCCCAGTGGATGTCCGGCATGGCCAGGGAAGGTCCTACAATGCCAGGCAGTGTCGCCACATTGGCCACCTGCTGCAGGCTCTGATCCTGGCGCAGGGCCGGTATCATTTCGGCTGCACAGAAGATGAGGCCGCGGGTGCGCATCTTGCCTTCCTGGGGAATCTCCCACCGATAGGCATCTAACTGTCGAAGCTTAATTCCAACACTCATAGAGCACCCAGGACCCAACAACCCTTCAATCGCTGGTCAATGCTATCAATGATCTTGGTATCTATCGGAGCATTCCCGAAGGCGGGATGCGTTCTACTTTCCCGCCCTCTGGCATCCGTAGCCCCATCCGTCGGGGCGACTCTTACATTCGCCCCCAGCAACTTTATATTCTATGTAAGGTATAGCTAATAAGTCAGATTTTCAAGGGGTAAGAGGGAGAAAACGGGGGCAGACAGGTATGCTTGCCATAAATGTCTGCCCCCGTTTTCTGACAATTTTGTATCGCTACAAGTCGAAGATGACGGTCGCCTCCCATCCCGCCTGGGTCTGCCGCACCGCTAACTTATGATAAGTAGCGGCCTTGACGCCGGTTTTTAGGTCATGGCGTTCTGGATCCAGTTTTTCCCCCTGCATACGCGCCCCTAAATTGACATCCGAAAGATCCAGGATGTCTATTTGTTTGCCGAGAAACCCTGTGGTATCGAAAAGATAGAGCAGGTGATTGAGCCAGGCTATGAGGAGGGCCTCCCGATCCGGAGCATCGACCGCCACCATCCGGCTCTCGAGCGCGCGCAGGCGGCGGCGGTCAACCATCATTCCGTAGAGGGCATGAGCCCCTTGGACAAATATATCCGCCAAGGTTTCGCCGTACAGTTTGAAACCCACATCGGCGGTGTGCGCTATCGATCGGAAACCGGAACGCTTCGGGGACCGCACTAGGTAAGACCTTTTAGAGGTTTTAACCGGGGAATTTCGGGATGGCGGCGATGGCCTCCTGAATCTTCGAGTCCGGATATTCGAAGTCTATTAAATTTCCCCCGATAAAGTTGTCGTAGGCCGCCAGATCCAGAAAGCCGTGGCCGCTGAAGGCGATCACGATACACTTTTCCTCTCCCGTTTCTTTGCATTTCAGGGCTTCGTCGACGCCTGCTCTGATGGCGTGGGCGGTTTCCGGCGCCGGAACGATGCCTTCTGTCCGGGCAAAGGCGATGGCGGCCTCGAACACCGGATTCTGCGGGTAAGCTCTGGCTTCGATGACTTTCTCATGAACCAGCAGGCTGAGCAGCGGGGCGTCGCCGTGGTAGCGCAGGCCGCCGGCATGAATTCCGGGGGGCACAAAGCTGTGTCCCAGGGTATACATCAACATCAGGGGCGTCAGACCGGCGGTGTCGCCGAAATCATACATGTAGGCACCCTTGGTAAACGTCGGGCATGAGGTCGGCTCCACCGCCACCATGCGGATATTATCCCCCTTCAACTTGTCCGGCACAAAGGGAAAGCAAAAACCGGCAAAATTGCTGCCGCCGCCAACGCAGCCTACCAACACATCGGCTTTTTCACCGGCCAACTGCAGTTGTTTTTTGGTCTCCAGGCCAACAATGGACTGGTGTACCAGCACATGGTTCAACACGCTTCCCAAAGCGTATTTAGTATCTTCATGCTTGACTGCGTCTTCTACCGCTTCGGAGATGGCAATACCTAAGCTCCCAGGAGATTCGGGATCTTGAGCCAAAATAGCGCGGCCGGAGTCAGTGCGGTCAGTGGGGGAAGGATACACCTCGGAACCCCAGATCTGCATCATGGAACGACGGTATGGTTTCTGTTGGTAGCTGACCTTAACCATGTAAACGGTGCAGCCCAGACCGAAGGCATTGCAGGCGAAGGACAGGGCCGAACCCCATTGTCCGGCGCCGGTCTCGGTAGCCAAGCGGGTTACCCCGGCCATTTTGTTGTAATAGGCCTGGGGTACGGCAGTATTGGGTTTGTGGCTGCCGGCCGGGCTCACCGATTCGTTCTTGAAATAGATGCGTGCCGGGGTTTTCAGAAGTTTTTCCAGACGCCGGGCCCGATGCAGGGGCGATGGCCGCCAGAGTCGATAAATGTCTAATACTTCATCAGGAATTTCGATCCAACGTTCCTGGCTCACCTCCTGTAAGATAAGCTCCATAGGGAAAATGGGCAACATATCGTCCGGAGTAACCGGTTTCCCCGTCGCCGGATGGAGATACGGCGGCAGCGGTCTGGGTAAATCGGGTTGGACGTTATACCATTGTTGGGGAAGCTCATTTTCACCTAAGAGAATTCTGTAAGAGTCGGCCATGTTATCCTCCTTAACGGACAATTTTGCACTTCTTTGGCAGAAAGATACATTAATTTATTCTAAATTTCGACTCAAGCAAACTTTTTCTTCAGCACACCGCCCGGTATGCCTGAGTTGCTTGAAATAATCTGACTAAGCTACCAAGAAAATATGGTTTGCGGTTGTTGGTCAAAAATTAAGTCCGATACGGACTGGAATGCCTCTCCCACCAGGAAACCATTTGCAGAGCTCGCAGATTGCCGCTAGACAATGGCAATTAGTCAGAAAATTTGTCGCACCGCTAAAATTTCTGACACTTATCGGGTCGCCTCACCCGTCAGAGGGGTGCCAGATTGTGTCGATTATCTTTAGTTGCAATCAGTTAGCCGATCTGCAGTCGCCTTGCCCACTGGCATGAGCGTTGCTTTAAGATTTTATCATGAGGCGATTATCTCGTGAGAGGGGGGAACACTTTTTCGCTTGGGGCTCAGGCAAATTTCTCTTTCTCCTTCATTAAGCCATTCTTAGAATACCAATATATTAAAAAATCGTGAGATAGAGACCCTCCCCGGCATCCACAACGGCCAAAACGGCTATTCTGCCAGAGCCTCCTTTGATCACTCAATCCTCCTGTCGATCTGCAACTTTCGGGATACATGCAGATGAAGGTGGTACACAAAGTAACCAAGTGTCTTTTGGCACCGGAGGGATACAGAGAATGGCGGGCATTCAGCCTAACCGCGCATATTTTGCAGTAAGGCCATACAGTTATACTTCTGACCGAGAAAACTGCCGCAGCCCCTAACGCTTGCTCCGGCCAATTTTACTGCCAACAATTTTTTATCAAAAGAATTTTCTTGACAGGGTATGAATATCTGCTATATAAAGAGATCGTGCTATTATTCACGAGCAAAGCGCCGTGTAAGCGGCGGCCATTCACGACCCTAGTTATTGGCGCCGGAGCCGGAAGGGTGGCGCGGCGGATCAGATAGCCACAATTAGCGCTCAGAAATCAAGCAAAATAGCTAGCTATTATTGGAGCCCGAGAAACATATTGTTCCTTATGGGTTTAAGATTCAATAGATAAAGAAACCATATTGAGGAGGAAGTTTTCAATGGCGTTGGTAAACCCTCACGGTAAAGAAAAGAAACTCAAACCCCTGCTGTTGACCGGCAAGGCTCTGGAAGAAGATAAAGCCCGCGCTAAGACTTTGACTGCCGTTACCATGAACTCTCGGGAAACGGCCGATCTTATCATGCTTGGCATCGGCGGCTTCACCCCCCTGGACGGCTTCATGAATGAGGCCGAATGGAAGGGTTCCTGCTCGGATCAGATGACCCTGCCGGACGGCGTCTTCTGGCCCATCCCCATCACCCTGTCCACTACCAAGGGCAAGGCCGACAGCATCAAGATCGGTGAAGAGGTTCTCTTGGTTGACAAAGAGACCGAGGAAATGATGGGGACCATGAAGGTCACCGAAAAATACACCATCGACAAGAAGTGGGAGTGCAGACAGGTTTTTAAGACCGATGAGATGGAGCATCCCGGCGTTCAGATGGTCATGAACCAGGAGGAAGTCAACCTGGCCGGGCCGGTGAAGGTTTGGAGTGAAGGCCCCTTCCCGCGGGACTACAAAGACGTCTACATGCGGCCGGAAGAAACCCGGCGGATTTTTGAGCAGAAAGGCTGGAGCACGGTAGCTGCACTGCAGCTCCGCAACCCGATGCACCGTTCCCATGAATACTTGGCCAAGATCGCCATCGAAGTCTGCGACGGCGTTCTGATTCACCAGCTTTTAGGTAAACTCAAACCCGGCGACATCCCGGCGGAGGTTCGGGTTGAAGCCATCAATACCCTGGCCGAGTATTATTTTGTCAAAGACACTGTTATCCAGGCCGGTTATCCCTTGGATATGCGTTATGCCGGTCCCCGGGAGGCCCTGTTGCACGCCGTCTTCCGGCAGAACTTTGGCTGCTCCCACCTCATCGTCGGCCGCGACCACGCCGGTGTGGGCGAATACTATGGTCCTTTCGATGCCCAGAAAATCTTTGACACTATTCCCCCGAATGCCCTGGAGCTCAAACCTCTGAAGATTGACTGGACCTTCTACTGCCACAAGTGCGACGGCATGGCCTCGATGCGCACCTGTCCGCATGGCAAGGAAGACCGGCTGTTGCTTTCTGGCACGATGTTGCGCAAGATGCTTTCCGAGGGGTTGGACGTGCCGGATCATTTCAGCCGCCCCGAGGTTTTGAAGGTCTTGCGGAAGTACTATGAAACCCTGACCGAAAAGGTCGAAATTAAGGTCCACAAGTTCGCCACTGGCGAAGAGACGAAAAAGTAGTAAGATGCTGGCAACCGGGCTTGGCCGCATCAGGTCGAGCCCGGGAGTTGCCTGGCGCCGGGTCTGACGCCATACTAATATATCTAGTTTTTCAAGTGGGAAAGGAGGTGAAGCGGGCAACTCATTTGTCTTTCCCCGTGCAAGTGCAGTAATCAACACACTAAGAAACGATACAATCCTTAGGAGGTATAACTAATGCCCAGTTTTGTAATTGCTGAAAAATGTGACGGTTGTAAAGCGTTAGACAAGACCGCTTGTCAGTACATCTGCCCCAACGACCTGATGGTCTTGAATGCCGAGATCAAGAAGGCTTACAACCAGGAGCCGGACCAGTGCTGGGAATGCTATAACTGCGTTAAAATCTGCCCCCAGCAGGCCATTGAAGTCCGCCATTACGCTGATATCATGCCTTTGGGCTCCAGCACCATTCCGTTGCGCGGCACCGACTCCATTATGTGGACCATTAAGTTCCGGGATGGCAAGACCGTGAAGCGGTTCAAGTTCCCCATCCGGACCACGGCTGAAGGTTCCATTGATTGTTTTAAGGGCAAGACCCTGCCCAGCGATGTGGCCGATCTGAAGAAACCCGGTTTCTTTAGTGGCCCGGCCCGCACCGAGTAAGTCTATCTATCAGGGAATACAATAAGGAGGATTTTGAGATATGGCTCTGGAAAGAGAATTTTGTAAATGGTCTTTTTGTGCGAAACCGGAAGTGGTCACTATAGAAACCGACCTGCTGCTGGTGGGCGGTGGCATGGCCTGCACCGGTGCCGCGGTTGAAGCTGCAGCTTGGGCGAAAGCCACCGGCTTGAAGACCGTTTTGGTAGATAAGGCCGCTTTGGATCGCTCCGGCGCGGTGGCTATGGGTCTGTCCGCTATCAATACCTACGTTGGTGCGGAAAATAAAGTCGACGATTATGTAAAAATGGTCCGCACCGACCTCATGGGCATCATTCGGGAAGACCTGGTCCACTCCATGGGTTGCCATGTCGACCAAACCGTGCATGACTTCCAGGATTGGGGCCTCCCCATTTGGCAAAAAGACAACGAAGGCCACACCGTTGATGGTCAGGCCGCCCGTGATGAAGGTCTGCCCCTCCTGAAAGACGGTGGCAAATGCTGCCGTTCCGGTCGTTGGCAATGTATGATCAACGGTGAATCCTACAAGGTGATCGTGGCCGAAGCCGCCAAAAACGCCTTGGGGATGGATAACATCTATGAGCGTGTCTTCATCGTCAAACTGTTGACCGACAAGAATAACAGCAACCGGGTCTGCGGCGCCGTCGGCTTCAGCGTCCGGGAACACAAAACCTATGTTTTCAAATGTAAAGCTATGATTATCGCCTGCGGCGGCGTGGTCAACGTCTTCCGGCCCCGGTCCGTGGGTGAAGGTCAGGGTCGTGCCTGGTATCCGGTTTGGAACGCTGGCTCCACCTATGCCATGCCGGCCGAAATCGGCGCCAAGATGGTTCTGATGGAAAACCGTTTCGTGCCCGCCCGCTTTAAAGACGGCTACGGTCCGGTTGGCGCCTGGTTCCTGTTCTTCAAAGCCCAGGCCACCAATGCTTATAACGAAGACTACATGGCCAAAAACTGGGATCGGGTCAAGGCCGAATATCCCGGCTATGCCGATTCTCCCGGCACCTGTCTGCGGAACCATGCCGCCATGATCGAAATGCGGGAAGGCCGCGGCCCCATCATGATGCACACCGACAAGGCTATGCAGGAACTGGCCAAGGTTCTCTCCAAGAAAGAACTCAAGCACCTCGAAGCCGAGGCGTGGGAAGACTTCCTGGATATGTCTATTTCCGCCGCCTCCCTGTGGGCCTCCTTCAGCATGGAGCCTGACAAGGTTCCGTCGGAAATCATCCCCTCCGAGCCCTACCTGCTCGGTTCCCATGCCGGTTGCGCCGGACTGTGGGTTTCCGGTCCCTCCAAGGGATATCTGGGCGCCCCCGATGACTGGTTCTGGGGCTATGACCGTATGACCACCGTCGAAGGTCTGTTCACCGCCGGTGACGGCGTCGGCGCCTCCGGTCATAAGTTCTCCTCCGGTTCCCATGCTGAGGGCCGTATGGCTGCCAAGGGCGCTTTGGCCTTCATCCTGGATCACAAGGATGACAAACTGGAAGCCGCGCAGAATATTGACGAGGTGATCGCCGAGATCTATCTGCCCTTCGAGATCTTCGAGAAATACAAAAACTACAGCACCGCTCCGGAGATCAACCCCAACTACCTGATGCCCAAACAGGTTCAGACCCGCCTGCAGAAGCTGATGGACGAATATTGCGCTGGCGTTACCCCCATGTACATGACCAACAAAACTATGTTGGAAGAGGGCCTGAAGCGCCTCACCCTGCTGAAGGAAGACGCCACCCGGTTGGCCGCCAGGGATCTGCACGAACTGATGCGGGCCTGGGAGCAGTATCACCGGATCCTCGCCGGCGAGGCTCATCTGCGCCACATCCTGTTCCGGGAAGAGTCACGTTACCCCGGTTATTACTATCGCTCCGACTTCCTGTCCATCGACGACAGCAAGTGGAAGGTCTTCACCATTTCCCAGTATGATATGAAGACCAACGAGTGGAAGTTTGAAACCAAACCTTACGTTCAGTTGGTAAAGTAAATTTAGCCTGATCCCCGGGGCGCTCCGGCGCTCCGGGTTTTGCCATCTGTGGCCGTGGCCACGACCGGCCACGGCCAAATCTTTGTGAATGCAGTGAGACCCTCCAACCCCCCTTTAAGAATGCGGATTTATTCATATACTCCCCACATTGCGGCGACTTCCTCATTCTTAAAGGGTGGGTCGGGGGAATATCCGCCTGGGGTGGATCCATTTTGGCCAAAGTCCAAACCTCTAGCACACCCCTCCCACTTTGTCATGCAAATCCAGAAGCTTTGGAACTCCTTATCCCATATCCGATGCCGGGAAGTTCTGAAGGAGGTCTGATGTGAACGCAAGTAATAAGAAAATTCTTGTCATCGGGGGCGGTATGAGCGGCCTGACGGCAGCTTTGGAAGCTGCGGAATCGGGCGCCCAGGTAGTCTTGGTAGAAAAGACTCCCTATCTGGGTGGCCGCGTGGCGCAGCTCAACAAATATTTCCCCAAGCTCTGCCCTCCCACCTGTGGTTTAGAGATCAACTTTAGACGGGTAAAAACTAACCCGGATATTACCTTCTATACCATGGCCGACATTACCCAGATAACCGGCCAGGAAGGTAATTTTAATGTCACTATTAACCTGCGGCCCCGCTTTGTGAATGACAAGTGCGTCGCCTGCAACAAATGCGCCGAGGTCTGCCCGGTCGAACGGGTGAATGATTTCAATTATGGTCTGGACAATAACAAAGCCGCCTATCTGCCCTTTGATATGGCTTTCCCGCTCCAGTACGTCATCGATATGAACGTCTGTTTAGGGGAGGCTTGTCAGAAATGCGTTTCGGCCTGTGAGTATAACGCTATCGATCTCACCATGGCCCCTCAGACCGTCAATGTCGATGTTACATCCATCATCCTAGCCGGTGGCTGGGACCTGTATGACGCTAGCAAGATTGACAATCTAGGTTTCGGTCAGGTGGCCAATGTCATAACGAATATGCAAATGGAACGGTTAGCCGCCCCCAATGGCCCGACTGGCGGCAAGATCCTCCGTCCTTCGGATGGAAGGGAACCCAAGAGCGTTGCCTTTGTCCAGTGTGCCGGTTCCCGGGATGAAAACCATCTGCCTTATTGTTCCTACATCTGCTGCATGGCCTCCCTGAAACAGGTCACCTACCTCTTGGATCTGGATCCGGAGGCTCAAGCCACCGTATTTTATATCGATATCCGCACTCCGGGTCGGTACGAACAGTTCTATTGGAAAGTACGGGATCGGGAAAACGTAGAGCTTATCCGCGGCAAGGTCGCCAAAGTAACTCAGGCGCCCGGAGATACTGTTGAGGTCATCGCTGAAGACACCGCCACCGGCAAAAAGGTGCGGCGCGCCTATGACCTGGTGGTCCTGGCCACGGGCATGGTGCCTTCAACCAAGACCGATAAACTCCCGATGGCTCTGAAATACACCGATGAAGGGTTCATCGACCCCAATGGCCTGCCCGCCGGAGTTTATGCGGTCGGCAGCCTGAAGAGTCCCTTGGACGTGGCCAAGTCCGTCCAGGACGCCACCGGCGCCGCTATCAAGGCTCTTCAGAGCTCGGTAGGGAGGTAACAGATGGAAGAAAGAAAATATGGCGTCTATATCTGCAAGGGCTGTGGCATAGCAGAAGCCGTCAACCTCGAGGGGCTGGAAAAAGCCGCTCGTAAGTCCGGTAAGGTGCCTCACATTAAATCCCATGATGTCCTCTGTAGTGCGGAAGGCATCGAATTCATTAAAAATGATATCGCCGCCGAGGGCATTAATTGTTTTGTTATCGCCGCCTGCTCCTCGCGGGTGAAGTATGAAGAGTTCGATTTTCCCGGCTGTTTAGCGGAAAGGGTCGGTCTCCGGGAACTGGTGGCCTGGACCCAGGAGCCGATGTCCGAAGAAACCCAGTCGCTGGCCGAGGACTATCTTCTGATGGGCTGTTCCAGGATCAAGAAGTCCGACATTCCAGAGGCGGTCCCCGCCGAAATCGATCGATCCATCCTGGTCATCGGCGGCGGCGTCACCGGGCTGACCGCGGCTTTAGAAGCGGCTAATTTCGGCCAGAGTGTCGTCCTGGTGGAGAAAGAAGCCGAACTGGGTGGCCTCGCCGCCGGCCTGTATCAACAGACTCCCCGCTCCTACCCCTATCAAGAGCTGGAAATCCCGGTGGTCTTCAGTAAGATCAAAGAGGTGCTTTCCCACCCGAAGATTAAGGTCTTGACAAAGTCGGAAGTGGTCCAGACCGATGGCCAACCCGGTCTCTACGATGTGACCATCAAGACTGGCGGCAAGGAAAACGTCTATAAAATCGGTGCGGTTATCCTGGCCGCCGGGGCCAAGCCCTATGACCCCACGAAATTGGGTCATTTAGGATACGGCGCCTCCGATGATGTGGTCACCAACTGGGAGATGGAAAAATTAGCCGCCGAAGGCAAGATTCTCCGCCCCAGCAATGGCAAACCGGCACAGAAGGTGGTCTTCATCCAGTGTGCCGGCTCCCGTGACCCCGAACATCTGCCCTACTGCTCCGCCTTTTGCTGCAATACTTCGTTAAAACAGGCAAGATACGTCCGACAGATGAATCCCGACGCCCTGGCGTATATCATTTATCGGGATATGCGGACACCGGGCCAGTATGAGCTGTTTTATAAACATACCCAAAATGACCCGGGCATCCTGCTCACCAAAGGCGACATCACCGGCGTCAACGTGGCTGATGATGGCACTCTGGCGGTAATTGCCGAAAACACCCTGTTGGGCGAGAGGATCAAAATCGAAGCCGATTTGGTGGTTCTAGCCACCGGTCTGGTTCCGGTCACTGTTGATAACCCGGTGCTGAATCTGAATTATCGGCAGGGACCGGGTCTGCCCGATCTGGACCTGTTCCAGGGTTTTGCCGACTCCAATTTCATCTGCTTCCAGTATGAAACCAGGCGTACCGGCGTCTATGCCGCCGGAGCCGTACGCCAGCCCATGGATATCGCCACCGCCATGGAAGACGCGGCTGGCGCTGCCCTGAAGGCTTACCAGTGCCTGGAACATACCTCCAAGGGCATCGCCGTGCATCCGCGAGCCTGGGACACCACCTTCCCAGACCCATTTATGCAGCGTTGCACTTCCTGTAAACGCTGCACGGAAGAGTGTCCCTTTGGCGCCATCGAGGAAGATGAAAAAGGTACGCCCTTCTATAAAATCAATCGCTGCCGGCGTTGCGGTACCTGTATGGGCGCCTGTCCGGAGCGTATTGTCAATTTCAAGGACTTTAGCGTTGATATCGTCGGCTCCATGGTCAAGGCTCTGGATATTCCGGATGAAGGCGTCCGAATTGTTGCTTTTGTCTGCGAAAACGATGCCTATCCGGCCATTGACGCCGCGGCGCTCCACAAACTACGCCTGCACCCGGCAGTCCGGTTTATCCCCGTACGTTGCCTGGGTTCCTTTAACCTGGTGTGGATCGCTGACGCCCTCTCTCGCGGCATCGATGGCATCATGCTCTTGGGCTGCAAATATGGCGATGATTATCAGTGCCACTTTGCCAAGGGCAGTGAACTGGCGAACTATCGCATGTCAAAGCTGCAGGAAACCCTGGACCGTCTGGGCCTGGAATCCGAGCGGGCCCAGTTCTTTGAAGTAGCCATTTCCGATTTCGACAGACTGCCGAAGATGATCGATGATTTTGTGGCGCGGGTAGAAGAAATCGGACCGAACCCCTATAAGGAGTTCTAGGAGGTTAACACATGGCTGAAGAAACCGTAATCAAATCTGACCTTCAATTTGTCAAGCGCCTGCAGGAATATGGCGGTGAGTCACTGAAGAAATGCTTCCAGTGCGCCACCTGCTCCGTGGTCTGCAATATTTCCCCGGATGACAGCCCGTATCCCCGCAAAGAGATGATCATGGCCCAGTGGGGTTTGAAAGACCAGATCTACAAAGACCCCGATATCTGGCTCTGCCATTATTGCGGCGACTGCACCGCCTACTGCCCCCGGGGCGCCAACCCCGGCGAGGTAATAGGCGCCATGCGGCAGGCGACCATTGAACATTATTCCACCCCCAGCTTCTTGGCCCGGCTCGTCAGCCAACCCAAGTTCTTGCCTCTGCTCATTGCCTTCCCGGTATTGCTCATTTTGGCCATCATGAAGCTGGTAGGCACCTTGGGCAATATCCCGGCAGGAAAAGTCGTGTATTCCAACATGCTGCCGCTGCTGGTCATTGACGCTATTTTCCTGTCAGCAGCCGGTTTTGCCGTTTTCGTATTTTTAAACGGCATACGCACCTATTGGAAGGATCTCAATTCCGGTGTCAGCCCCTGGAAGGCCAAGCTGAGCAACAAGAGCGTCGTGAGTACCCTGATCGAGGTCCTCAAGGAGTTCATCGTTCACAAACACTTTAAAAAGTGCGTTACCCATTACGCCCGGGCTACTTCGCACCTGATGCTGGTCTTAGGGTTTATTTCCTTGGCCACTGTTACCGCCTGGTCCGCCTATTATGAATGGGCTTCCCGGTTCGGCCTGATTCCTCATAAAGAATCGCCTTTCAGCCTAACCGAACCTATCAAATGGTTGGCTCTGGTCGGTACAGTGTTACTATTAAGCGGAATTTACTTAATCTATCGGGAGCGGCAGAACAAAGCCAATTCCGCCAGCTTCGGCGGCTACTTTGATTGGCTCCTGATCTGGGTGATCATCGCGGTCGGTTTTACCGGCGCTTTGAGCTGGCTGCTGCGGCTGGCCAACCTGGCATCATTGGCTTATCCCATGTATTTTCTCCATCTGGTGTCGGTCTTCTTCCTGTTCTTTTACGCCCCCTACACCAAGATGGCTCACATGGTCTATCGGACCACTGCCCTTGTCTTCACCAAAATGCAGGGTCGCGAATTAGCTTAAACCTGATATTGTGACAAAAAAGCCGGTTCCCCGGGGGGGCCGGCTTTTTTTTATATTATCTATCAGAGTCGTAGCAGAGTTATAGGGCGGGAAAGCGGCGCGCCTCCCGCCTTCTGGGATGCTCCGACACCGGACACCGCCCACCATTCATTACTCTATTCCCTCAGACAACTGAAAAGCTACGCGTGAGTTTATTTTTTCATATCGGTATAGCGCAGGTTATGGTCTCCGATAATAATGATATTGTGATTCGGTCCCAGCGCCTTGATGATCGCCTGCCGCAGGGTCGGATAGTTGCCTTTGGGAGCCGGATGCGACCAGACCTCCAAGACTTTCCTGATATTGGATTCATTGGCGAATCCCACCACCTTGCCGGTAAAGCCCAACATCGCCCGACCTTTGGTGGAACTATCGATTCCCAGGCCTTGATTAATAGTCATAACCGGCTTTTGCGGATCGGCCGGAGTGGCGGTGTTGCAACCGTTTAAAATAGTCAGCCTGGGCATATTGGCCTCACCTACCTGCTGGCGGTGTGCGGCCAGCTCCTGGGCGGAGAGAAAGACCCCCTTGCCAACCTGCAGATGATGTTCGTCCCGCTCCTGGGGGTTGTTGCCATGCACATTGGCATAAAAAATATCAGCCCCGTTCATGGCATTCAGAAAATCGTTTTCGTTTTCGACGTCGCTGGTGTTAGTGTTCTGTTGATTATCAAAAACCTCAGCCAGATTCTCCTTGCCTTTGGAGCCGACGAAAGGCCCCCAGGAAGCCGCGTCATAGCCTCGCACTGCAGTAACCTGAACAGTATTTGGAGCTGGCGGAGAAGGTAGAGCGGGTGCGGGGGACGCTACCGGAGGCTTGGTGGTCGGCACCTTCTCCGGTTTTTCTGCAGTAGTTTGAGAACTGGCAGGTTTGCCGGTTTTTGGAGGCTTTGCTGCCGTCCCTGTAGTTTCGGCTTTTTCCTCCTGCTCGGTGGTCTCGGTTTCCTCTTTGGTCACCTGCTCCTCCGGTTTGGCTTCCACATATGGTCCCGGAGTCGACTGGCCATTGCAACTACAGCCCCCCGGTCCCAGACTCGTGGGGGTTTGCAGGCCCGTTCCTGAAACTCGTTTATCTTGAGAGACGGTCGGCAGTTCACGATTCTGGGTGGCAAAAAGCTGAGAAACATAGCCGCCTGCATACCAGAATATCATGACCACCAGTAATCGTACGATAAATTTTACCATTTACGGGTCTCCTTAAACGTTAGGGCGTTGATTAGGGTTCAGGTTACAGAGTATGGGAATCGGATCGCGCCAGAATCACCCATAAAAACATCTGGTCAAGTTTAACCGAATACCGGCCAGGGTTAATTTAAAACTGCGGTGCGGTTTATGCCATATCCTTACTATTGGATGCAGCCGTTGCCAGCTTAAAAAAGTTTGGCTAAAAGAAAAAAGGAATGCGCCCCCCTGGAAGGAGGAAAGATCACATAATCATATTGTTTTAGATTATTGACGTAATGGGATATTGTGGCGAATTCTCTATCTTATAAATATTATAGATTTATTTCGGTACTCAACTAAAATCTGTTCAATTTATTGAATAAGCACCAGCATTAAATTTCGCAGAAAAATTATAACTGCCTATTTTTTCTGCGTATTTCTATACTAACTGTCATAGGCCGGTGATTTGCGGAAAAAGAAGGAAGGTTTGACGGCGGGCGTCCTTGTCCGCCGGTAAGGTCTGCGCCGGTTAGATTGCCTTTGGTGCTGGTATCACTGTGTTATCCAGGGGAAGAAAACGCTTCGGAGAGAAGCTACTCGTTGTAGCCGGAACCGACAATGAGCCCGCCCTTGGTTTTTCGGGAATAGGTGCATTTCTTGGCGCCGCCCCATTCATACCTGACGTAGGCGCCTTCGGGGGTCCCCTTGGCGACTTCATCGTAGACGGGGCCGGCTTTGTCCTTCAGACTCTCTCCTACCAGCGTCGGATGTACCAGCAATTTCCCACCCGCTTCCATAATAAAAACATACGGATCTTTTGTCGCCCAGGCAGCGAATTCTTCCGGTTTTTTGCCGCCGTCGATGGCGGCAACAATTTCATCCACCTGTTTTTTCACAACGTCTTTCATAAGTCCTCCTTTTGATTAGGTTACCGTGGAAAGCCTTTCCTTTCCTGAGATGACCAATGGTCATCAACCCGCCAAGGACTGTTGAGGCGTCGTTTCATCCATGGCCGATTCCACACTTAGCATAGTTTTAAAAATATTTAAAGAAATTTTTCAACATTAGCCATGCCGGGGTATGCCATATGAGTCCTGACGGTACCGGCTGCAAACCGGCCCGATTATCAACTCCGGCTTCAGGTGAGAATTCCTTGCATCTTACCGAAATCATGCTATCTTTAAACACAGATATCTGATTCTGCTTTATATGGAGAAAAGTTTCTGGTCTCAGGTTGTTAACAAGAAAATAACAACTGCACCGGCAATAAAATCATAGCGTTTTGCCATGCAGGGTCCGCTGTACCAGAAGGCCGGTAGCGCCGACCTCCAGGTCCGCGTCATAATGACCATTATATCGGAGAAGTCGTGAGAACATTTGGATTCCTGGTCCAAAGGTGAGATAGATGAAATTATTGACTGCGGCGCAGATGCGCCAGTTAGATCAGCAGACCATTGCCGAGATCGGCATTCCTTCCGTGGTGTTGATGGAAAATGCGGGTAGGACAACATATCAAATCCTGCGGCGGGAATTCCCCGAATTGGGCGAACCGGTGGTGGTGTTGGCCGGCCGGGGCAACAATGGCGGCGATGGATTTGTGGTATCTCGCTACCTGGCCAATGCCGGTTTTGAAGTGGTAGTGCTGTTGTTGGCGGAAAAGAGCCAGATCGGCGGCGATGCCCGGATCAACCTGGAGGTCTTGGAGCATCTTTCAGTACCGGTGCGGGAAGTTACCTCAGCAGCGGCGTTGCAGGAACAGGTTCCCCTCCTGAAATCAGCGGCTTTGCTGGTGGACGCCATCTTGGGTACCGGTCTGAACAGTGACGTTAAAGGGCTTTATCGGGATGCTGTTGTCCTGATCAACGAGGTCGCAACGCCGGTGCTGGCCATCGACATCCCTTCGGGTCTGTCGGCGGATACCGGTCAGCCTCTGGGAATGGCAGTGGCGGCCGATGTTACCGTCACCTACGGCTTCCCCAAGATCGGACAGATTCTGCCTCCGGGGCGACACCTGGTCGGACGCCTGTGGCAGGTCGACATCAGCATTCCTCCCGACTTGGCGGAGATCAGCGTTATGGAGTTGTCCCAGGCTAGCGGTCTCAGGCAATTTCTCCCCCGCCGTCCGGTCGACAGCCACAAAGGAACGTTTGGCCACCTGTTCGTGCTGGCTGGCTCCGTAGGCAAGACCGGCGCCGCCGCTTTGTGCGGGGAGGCAGCGCTCCGGATGGGAGCCGGCTTGGTCACCGTAGGGGTTCCGGCCAGCCTCAACCCGATTTTGGAAGTGAAGCTTACCGAAGCCATGACCCTGCCCTTGACGGAGGTGCAAGGGGTGCAGGCCTTGGGTAAAAGGGCTTTGGAGGAGATTGCGGCTGATTGGCCGGGAAAAACCGCCTTGGCAGTAGGACCCGGCTTGGGGCGGCATCCGGAAACCGTGGAATTAGTCCGCCAATTAGTGCGCCGCAGCACCCTTCCCGTCGTGGTGGATGCAGATGGTCTCAACGCCCTGGCCCATGATGTCGACAGCATTCGTGAGGCCGCGGCGCCGGTTATCCTGACACCCCATCCCGGTGAAATGTCAAGGCTGCTGGGAGCCACTACTAAAGATATTCAAGCTGATCGGCTTGGCGCGGCCCGGGAGCTGGCGGAGCGTTCCCAGGCTATTGTAGTGTTAAAGGGCGCACAAACCATTGTGGCCAGTCCTATGGGGAAAGTGATGATCAACACCACCGGCAATCCGGCCCTGGCCCAGGGGGGAGCCGGAGATGTGCTCACCGGTATGATCGGCGGTCTGCTGGCCCAAAAAGTAGATCCCTTCAATGCCGCCTGTCTCGCGATCTATCTGCACGGCTTGACTGCGGATGTCCAGGCCGCCTGGCAGGGTGACTGCGGCCTGTTGGCCAGCGAGTTGTTAGACCAGATTCCCCACGTAATCAAAGAATTCGCTTCCGGGGCCTTGCCGCACATAGAGGAGCATATATGTTACAGGCTCGTGATATCATGACTAAAACGGTGATTACCGTTACTCCCCAGACCTCGGTATTGGACCTGGCCCGATTACTGGCGCAGCACAAGATCAACGGCACCCCGGTAGTGGACGATGACGGACGCCTGGTAGGTGTTATAACCCAGACCGATCTCATCGACCGGGCCAAAAAGTTTCAATTGCCCCACGTTGTCACCATTCTGGACGCCCATTTTTATCTGGAGCGTCCCAGCACCTTTAGAAAAAATCTGGAAAAAATGTTGGGCAATCAGGTGGCGGATGTGATGACAGCGCCGGCCATTACCATCACCCCGGAACTGTCGGTGGATGAGGTTGCCACCATCATGGCCCACCGCAACGCCCATACACTGCCGGTGCTCCAAGATGGCAATCTGGTCGGGGTTATCGGCAAGATCGATATCATCCGGGCCCTCTCTCAGGAGGGATGAGACTGCCGCCGGTTTTCTTAATCACCCATAGCCCCCGGCAAACCCAGATTTTGGGCGAAAAAATCGCCGCCAGGCTGCAGCCTGGCGATATCTTGCTGCTTCACGGCGATCTCGGGGCTGGCAAGACCGAACTGGTGCGCGGTCTGGCCGTGGGTCTGGGAGCACCGCCGGATGCGGTGAGCAGCCCTACCTTTGCCCTGGTGCACGAGTACCCGACTCGAATTCCCCTGATCCACGTGGACCTCTATCGGCTGCCGGTCATGGAGGCGGAGTTTATCCTCGAGTTGGAGGAATATTGGCAGCGTCCGGTGGTTGTCGTCATCGAATGGGCAGAGCGTTTGGGAGAGGAGTTGCCGGAGGACTATCTCGATATCACCCTGACCTGGACCGAGGACCAGGAACGCTCCTTAGAAATCCGCGGGGCCGGCCGCCGGGGTAAGGAGTTGGCCGAAGTCTGTGAGGCCTGACAGTCGAAAACATCTCGAGCAATCGAGACACAAGGATCATCTATGACCAAAATCAAAAAACCGCTATCTTCCCGGAAAAAGCTGCAAGAACCTGATGAATTCATCACCTTTGGGGCTAGAATGCTGGACCTCGCCAGAAAAAACCTTAGGACCATAGTCATCGGTTTTGCCGTTATCATCGTGGCCGGCGCCGCCTGGGGATATATCCAAAAGCGCCAGATGGATCGGCAGGAAAGAGCCGCGGAATTCTATCAAGCCAGCGTGGGGCGGGCTTCATCGCATGTCCCGGATTTACTGAAAGAGCTTGAGATTATTATCCAGGACTATCCTGACACTGGCGGCGCCCTGCAGGCCCGCTTGTATCTGGCCAATGTGCTCTTTGGGGAGAGGCGTTATCAGGAGGCTGCCGCCGCTTTCACCGCCTTGGGCGAGGCGGCACCCGAACTTCGGGTGTTAGTGGCGGAGAATCTGAGTTATTGCTATGAGGCGCAGAAGGAATACCAGAAAGCCTCGGCAGTTCTGGAGCCGCTGGTGCAGGATAAAAATCTCCCCTACCGTCAAGAACTACAACGCCGGCAGGCCCTGTTATACGAGCTGGGCGGAGAGCCGGCCAAGGCCCTAAAAGTCTTCAAGCAGATGCTGGAAGAGAAGCCGCCGGCAGATTTTATCCCGTATATCCGGGAAAAAATCAAAATATTGGCGGAGAAAAAGACTTGAGGCGGAAAAGACCGTTAGCCAGCTCCCCGCCTCTCTGAGGGGGCAAATACAAGATTCGCCCCTACGGAAGAATGTATTTTTAATTGTACCTTGGTATTACAGCAAGGGCTTGATTACCTGGAGAAATTCCGCTTTGGTACGGGCGCCGACAATCTTATCGACGATTTTGCCCTGTTTATTAATAACGAAGGTAGTCGGTACGCCCACGATCTCGCCATAGTCTTTGTTTACTTTGTCCGTTCCCACTAAAATGGGGTAGTCCAGGTTCATCTGCTTGGCGAAGAACCGCAGTTGGTTCGGATCGACGTTAAGGCAGACGCCTACCATCTGCAGTCCTTTATCTTTATTCTCATTATAAATGGCATTTAATTCCGGCATTTCGGCGCGGCAGGGTTGGCACCAGATGGTGAAGAAATTCACCACTACCACTTTCCCCTGCATCTGGCTGAGGGATATGGTTTTCCCCGTGGTGTCGACAAGAGCAAATTCCGGCGCCTGAGCGCCTTTGCCGATTTCGGCCGCCGGACTGCCGCCGGTTAGACAGAAAATCATTACTAAGCTTGCTATCACAGCTAATAGTGGCTGCTGAGGCATTTTCCAAACTTTCATGTTTTCTCCTTCTTGTGGATTTGAGCCCTTTCGGAGCTCGCAAGACGATCATTGATAAGACGATCAGGGTTGTGTTTAGATTACCCTAGAAAATGATTTAATCCAGAGAAAAATTCATCTGGAAATAAGTTTCGAGTTCCAAGTTCCAAGTTCCGAGTTATTGAGTTATTGAGAAATTAACAACGGCACAGGCTAGAAAGCTTGTGCTGCTGACAATTGATTTTCATGGTTTGCAGGTGCTTTTTAATAAACGATAATCAGTACGATTACGGTTGAGTCTGGCATAAGATACAACCTGGATTATCGTACCTGCTGTCGTTTAACCAAACGTTGAGCGACGGCCTTGATCAGGATCGGCCAGGCGATGGTGGCGTCGCAGAGGACCTCGGCAAACCGGCCGCCTTCGCTGGCCGGGACGAATTTGCCCCAGGAAACTCCCTCTCGGTAGGTGCAGCCGCTCAGCCCGCCCCAATGGACCGGCTCGGGACAGATGCGGACGCCATAGTGAAAACGGACAAAGGGCAGCTCAAGCCCCAGGCGATTCTGCAAGATATCGAAGAATGGCCCCACCTGTTGGGCCCAATTCCGCGGGACGCCGCCCCCGATGGTAAAAATCCCCAGCTTTTCAGCCTTGAAAATCTCCTGCCCATACAACCCTAAGTCAAGAAAAGGATTAAAATTTAAAGACAGGGTGGTGAAGGCTTCGGGGATGGTCTTACCCTCCTGACAGGCTTTTTGGATCATCCAGTTGGCAACGTCCAGACCCAATTCCGAATCCGTGAAGGCGGGAATAAAGACCGGTACGCCTTTTAGGTAGGCGTTGCGCAGGATACCCGGTTGGTCGGTTACTTCGGCCAGGTATTTCCCCAATTCCCGGCAGATAACCGTTGAACACAGGGTCTGCTCCTTGTCCATACGGTTCAGGACGGTTTTAAACACGGCCTCGGCGTAATCTAAATTGCTCTCCATTTCCAAGGTATCATACACGCGGTTGTAGCCCAGGCGATAGAGTTCCTCGTCCGAGCGGCCGGGATTATGCTTATAATGGACCTGACCGACCGCCTCGATGAGGCCGTGGGCCATCAGGGCACCGGTGCTGATGATGACCTGGAGCCAGCCCCGATCGATCATATCGCAGATCAGCAGTCCCATTTTGGCCACCGTCATCGCGCCGGAGAAGGTCCCGACGATGGTGACCTCCGGATCGGTGACCATGGCCTGAAGCACCTCTGCCGCCTCGCCCAAGGAACGGCCGCCGAAAGCGGTTAGACTGTAGCCAGCCAGCAGCTCGTCGAAATCCTGAATTTCCTTGATATCTAAAGGCCTCAAAGGGGTCAGGCCGTCCTGGGCCCCGTCATGAAATTCTTCTGGTTTACGCCGCACGTACAACTCCTTCTTTTTTAGGCAACCTGTTGCAGGTGCCAACTTCCGCTTTATTTTGCCGCCCGACGCCCCTGATAGAGGTATCCCAGAAATTTATAGATCAACCGGGCAGCGGTGAATTCACTCACCCGGTGTCCCGGGATGGGAGCCAATTCGGTGAGATCCAGTCCCACCACCGGACCTCGTTCGACAATAGCCTTTAAGATAGTCAGGGTCTGGTAATAATTCAACCCACCCGGCTCTGGCGTGCCGGTCGCCGGCATGACCGCAGGATCCAGGGCGTCCACGTCCAGGGAGATATAGACCGGCCCCTTAAGGCGTCTCAAATGCTCCAGCGTTAGCTGCAGATAGTCAGGGTCGACCAGGCTCCTGGCCTTGAGCAGGGTAAGGCGGGGGGCTACCCGGATAAAGTCGTATTCTTTAGCCGAATAACTGCGCACCCCGATCAGGGTCAGGGGTCGACCCAGTTCCCATACCCGCCGCATAACGCAAGCATGGGAAAAGGGACTGTGTTCATAGGTATCCCGCAGATCCGCATGGGCATCCAAGGCCACCACGGTCAGGTCGGGGTGCCGGGTCAGATAAGACTCCACTAAGGCCTGAGCAATGGTGTGTTCGCCGCCCAGGCTGATTAATAACTTACCCTCGGCGATCCAAGGCTTCACCCGCTTCTTGATTTTCTCGAGCATAGGGCCGGGGCCGCCGGCATCCGGGGTGATCTCGGCAGCCGTAGCCAGACGGATAACCTGGCTCGGGTCCCAATCCCCTTCTTCGTCCCACAATTCTACCTGCCGGCTGGCCGATAAGATAGCCTCCGGACCATAGCGGGTTCCACCGCCATAGCTGGTAGTGGCTTCATAAGGGATCGGCACGACAACTATCTCAGCCTCACGTACGCTTATCGGCTCTAAATCTAAGAACGTCCCTGAAGGCATATTTTAAATCTCCGCTGGATTTAACGGGCTTACCGCTTCAAATCTTTCCGTTTGATAACAGCTTTAAACTGATTACCCTCGTGATCATCCTCGAACTCAATGTCCGGATATACCTTAAGCGCTCGGATAATGCCACTTCCCAGTCCACGGTAAGGAAGAATTTTGGTGGCATAAGAGGCCAGAATTGGATTTCGTATATTTGAATTGCCCCTTTTAATATTATCGATGGTCAGGTTATTTGGCAAATGCCCCGGACTGATGATCTCTACCCGATCCCTGAAGATAAAAATTCTAACCGGCGCTGATACGAAATAATCCCGGTGAATTAAGGCATTGACTATCAATTCCTCCAGAACGAGGCGGGGGATTTCCGGTTCCCCTGGGGCATTGACGTTCTGGTCCCTTTGAATATGTCTGATATTGCGTAAAACAAAGCTCATACTTTTATAAAAGATATCACCAAGTTTTCCCGTAATATCCTGGCTGTCTAAATAATGCTCTACATGAATATCAATGCCAGGATAAGACACCGCTTTTACAATGAAGAGAGGAAGCCTGGAACTGGGATTTTTCGCGAACAGTAATGCCCCGCTGATATTCAGGACGCCTTGTTTCATTAGATTCATATTTTCCAGGAGAAGTGGCAACGGTAGATTCTGTGCCTCAACTGACTCGCCGAAATTTTTTTCAAAGAAATCTTTAAAATAATCAATGTTTAAATCGGCCAGGGTCAATCCGCTTGTCGGTATGCCATCGCCATGGATTAGGCCAGCGGTTTGATAAATCCTCTGGATTTCCTCTCTCGATGTGACCTTGCGTTTGTCCGCACCACTTTTTACCCAAATCGCCCCGCTGTTGTCCATATAGGGCTTGCTCACGCCGTCCGGCACAGTAACAACCATGACAAGGCCTCGGGACGTCGAGACGTTCTCGGTCTGGGGATTGATGGGAGGGCGAACGGATTGCGAGGCGGCGTTGGAAACAAGTTGGTTCAAACGGCCCATGTCTTCGCGGGTGAGCCCCGCAAAGGAGCCGTCATCGCTTACTCCGATGAATATCGTTCCACCCCCGGAATTGCTAAAGGCTGCCAATTCCCCCGCCAGAGAATTCACGTTGGTGAAATTTGCCTTAAACTGGTGCTTGCCATCTTCACCCCGGGCAATAATCTCTAAGAGCTCCGTGGTTTCCATATCTCGTATATCCTCTTGCGTTGCTTAAAGGCTTCTTCGCCACCTTCCATGATGTCAACGATCTTGCGTTGCATGTCAGGGCAGTCGATACTGCCGCTGGTTATGGAGATGGAGTCATCGGCATAGGCGCAGGATATGATCTGCTCCGCATCGCCCAGTACGGGAAAATTGGCGTTATGGGTAGCGAAAATAAACTGGGTACGAGGCTTGAGCGTGCGGATAAGTTTGATGACGTCCTCATAAATGGTCTGGTTATCCAGGTCGTCTTCCGGCTGATCGATGATAATGAGGTCGTTATCCTGTTGGCTCAATATAAAGAGGATAAGCGCTGAGGCCCGCTGACCCAGGGAGTGATGCTTCAATTCCTTGTCACGATACTTAATGACGAAGCGGTTAGGTACCTGCCAGGTAAGCAAGGACGCAAGATTTTCGGTAAAATATTTCTCAAAGACTTGTACTAAAGCGTTGCCAATTATTGTCTTAGCCTTATCTAACTCCCTAAAAATTGCTCCGAAATCCGTAAACTCCTTGGCAAGGTTTTCAAAAGTTGTTTGCCGAATACGGCTGCCCCCGAATACGTCTTTCATGAATCCTGCAAAGGCTTTTTTATCACCTTTGAATTCGGCCTTTATTTTTAGTGATGAATGGCTCCGGTTGACCTTGCCCAGCTCGGCTTGGACCGCTTGGTATTCCTCCAGCCAGAGGTTATTGAGTGTGGCGAGTTCCTGCAACAGCTCCAGGTTGAAGATAATCCTCTGATCCTCTTGTTTGTTTAATGCTTCCAACATCTGCTTGGCTTGGTCAACGGTCTTGCGGAGCTGGCGGAATTCATCCGGGCGGATGGCTTTGGCGCCGCTGCCCTTAAATTCTTCAAATAGTTTCCGTTCGATCTCTGCGAATTCTTCTTTGAGACCATCTTTTAGTATTTCGAATTCTTTGAATTTTTCCTGCAATTCGGAAAGGGTCTTCTTTCCATCCGCAAGTACTTCCTTGATCTGCAAAAAACCTGCGATCAACTTTTTATAATTAACAAAGAAAGCATCAAAGAATACCGTGTTCTGTCTTGAGGTGTAAATACATTCGTTCTTCAAGTCATCTTCGTATCGATTGATAAATTCTTCCAAACCAGCCAGGTAATCTTTCACCAAAGAAATGACATGGTGACATTTTCTTGAATCCGCATCGAAGTCCACCTGTTTTTGCAGTTTTTCTTCAACGCCATGATCTTTATAGAACTTAAGCCTGAATTCTGCGTCCCGTTTCTTTGATTCGTATTCCTCCTTCTTTTCAGCGACATTTGCAAGCCTCTCTAATTGGTTAATAGTATCGGATACTTTTTGGCGCTGAGCCTCAATTTTTGACCGTATGCCGGTTAATTTTTCCCCGACAAGCTTTTCAACCAGGTCTTTTTCAAACCCCTCTCCTGTGCTGGATAGGTCTTTCTGTCCGAAATATATAGGCTTGTGCAATATGGTTTCTCGGATCGAGATCCCTGGCTGAAGAATGCCCTCCACATACACATCAGGCCTTTCCCGGCAGATGCGCCGCACTTCATAACGCTGCCCCCTTCGATCAACGGCCTGAATCGTCACCTTGCCGCCGCTACCGAGCACATGGTCAACGAGGAACCGCTTGTAGTCCTGGTCAAGAGCCTTTTCCCCGAAGGGAATATCAAGACCGTAACGCATAGCCTCTAAGATTGATGACTTGCCACTGCCGCGGATGCCGATAAGGGTGTTCAGCTCCGGGGAAAAATAGATAGTTTTGCCGTCAAGCACCCCGCCGTCAAAGGTCGCACTGAGGATATGCGAGCTGTCGTGTCTGTTAAGTTCGCCGGATAAGCGGTTTGCATGGTCCAGGAGGGCATATTTTACTGCTGCAAAGGTAAAAGAACCGATCTTAAGATAGCAGCATCCCCCCTGGCCGATCTGATCTATGGACTTGCAGTCGGAACCTTCGACTTCGGCAGGATAAGCCTCTCCAAGCCAAGCCCGTACCTTTATCCGGCATTTCCTATCGGAAATGTCATGCGTCCGGACTTTTTGAAAAGCGAGAGACCTTCTACGGAAAAACTCATTTTCCCCAAGCTCTTGCATGCGGCCCCCATCCAACTCATGCCACAAGCCGCTCCTTTCTTCAACGTGAGCAAAAACTAGGAAGAAATCTCTTTGATAACCCTCTAGTTTTTTTATAGTATCAATCAAACTTAGAGAACTGCGACCATTTGCGTTCTCATATTCTTGCGGTGTCCTGCCTTGAAAAGCAACATTCAAGAACTGGTTTATATAATCTTGCCCGTTTTCCAACCATTCATCACTGAAGACAATTAGGGTGTGGATTCCATTGGCTCCGTCCCCCACGGAATGTTCGACCCCGGGAAGAAGAAAAATATTCTCCCGCTTCGCTGTCTGGCGCAGGGAATTAAACTCTGCCAAGTCAAATTTGTTGTGATTGGTGATGACTCCGATTCTTATCTCAGTCTTCTTCAATCCCTGAATATAGCTTGAGAAGTAGTAACTATCTTCGCCGGTGTAGCAGAATTCCCGATCCGCCCTGGTATGAAGGTGAAAATCAGCCCTAAGCCAACGGCTCCCATGGGAAAAGAAAGGTTTTGCTTGTTTATCTAAGGGCATCAAGACTCCTCAACGGTTACCTCTTTGTGTTCCATCTCTTTTAGTCGTCGGTACAGCGTTGCCAGGCCGATACCCAGGATGCGGGCCGCGACCTCTTTGTCTCCGCCGGTTTTTTTCAGGGTTTGCCTGATAGCCAGGCGTTCTATCTCTTCCATGGAAGCTCCCACCTGAACGACGATATGGTCCTCCGTCTGAGATTGTTGCCGCACTTCATCGGGCAGGTCATCCAGTCCCACGGTAGAACCGGTGCACAGAGCCACCGCTCGCTCTACGACATTTTCCAATTCCCGGACATTTCCTGGCCAAAGATAATTTTTTAAAGCCTTGAGGGCTTCCGGACTGAAACCCATAGGCGGACGTTCATTTTCAAGACAGAATTTATCTAGGAAATGCTGGGCCAACAAAGGGATATCCTCGTCCCGGGCCCTGAGCGGCGGCACTTCGAGATGGATGACATTCAGACGATAAAAAAGGTCCTTGCGAAAGACGCCAGCCGCTACCATATCTTCGAGATTCTGGTTTGTAGCTGCCACCAGGCGTACGTCTACTTTCAAGGTGCGGGCCCCGCCGACGCGCTCAAATTCTCCTTCCTGCAAAACCCGCAGCAGCTTCACCTGGGTGCTGAGCGGCATCTCCGCCACCTCATCCAGAAAGATGGTGCCGCCATCGGCCAACTCAAAACGTCCTTTACGCTGCTGATGGGCACCGGTGAAGGCGCCTTTTTCGTGGCCGAACAGCTCCGATTCAATCAGCCCTTCCGGCAGGGCGCCGCAGTTAACCTTCACCAGGGGTTTATCCCGCCGGGGACTGCCATAATGGATCGCCTCGGCAATAAGTTCTTTGCCGACGCCGCTTTCCCCGGTCAATAACACGGTGCTGCGCAAGGGGGCGATCTTATTCACCTGATGGATGATCTTTAAGAAGGCCTGGCTGCGGCCAATGATGCGACCGCTTGCCAACCGCTCCTGCAAGGCCTGCCGCAGCTTCTGGTTTTCCTGCAGCAGTTGTTGGGTCTCCAGGGCTTTATTCACCACTTTACGGATTTCCTGCATGCGGAAATCTTTGGTGATGAAGTCGTAAATTCCCAGCTTGAGGGCGGACACCGCCTCATCCACCGTAGCCCGGGCGGAGATCATAATGGCGATAGTATAGGGGCGGATGATGCGCATGGCTTCGAAGAGATCGGTCCCCTCCATGTCCGGCAGCTTGAGATCGATGATGGCCAGCTCCACCGGCTGCTGCCGGACTAATTCCAGCGCCTCGGCACCAGCCCCGGCCAAAAAGACCTGATGCCCGATCTTCTTCAAACTACCAGCCAATGCTTCCCTGGTATTGGCGTCGTCATCCACTACCAGAATTTCACTCATATCGTTGTCCTTACGTGAAGAGAACCGGCTTCGGAACCGATCTCTCTTTGGCTCAATAATTTCATGACCGGTAAATCACCTGCAAACCATGAAAATCACCTGCCGGTGGCCCAGCTTCCGGCCTGTGTAAATGTTATTTTCTTATTAATTTGGAATTCGAAACCTATTCTATGGATAATGTACGAGCTGCAAGGTTCGAATTGTGTCTGATCATAGGTCTTTTCTGTCATCCAACAATACTATCCGGGGTCTCCCCGATGCCAGCCAGTCGGCCAGGCTATCTCTTTCAGGCCGGGGCGCCAGATGTTCCCACCCGCCCAGATGCACCAGCCGGTTGTAGGTGCAGGCCAGCCTCTTGATCCTGCGGGCCATTATCTTTTCCCGCATGGCTGCTTGGGGCGAGGGCTTGGAAAAGAGCGCCGTCGGCGTTATCATCGGTCTGCCATAAATCGCCCGCCTGGCTCGCTTATATTCCCGCAGTATATATTGTCGCCAATCTCCATCGGCGGTCAAGGTCAAGTTACGCAGGTTGTCTAAGGTCAACAATTCTCTTCGATAACGAGGGAGATGTTCCCGGGCGATGCAGTTGAGATCTACGGCCTGCCACGGGATACCGTGTTGTCCGGCATAGTCTTGGGCCGCCTGAACTTCAAACGGGTAATCGATCTGCGCCGCGACTTTTTTGAGGGCCGGATGTCTCTGCTCCGCAGGCGTCAGAGTCTTCAGAAGGTCTTGAAATCGGAGATGCCACCGGCTTTGATATCTCCACCGATACAATAGAGAAAAATCACTGATTTCAACGCTGATGACCCGAGGCCGCACCTTCGCCAATAACTCTAGAGCCTTGTCGTGGCCCTCCGGGTCGCCGTGCACCACTCCGACCAGGAATATTTCCGGCTGCACCTGTGTCTTTTCCTGGGCATTCATACATTATCCCAAAATCCATGATCCAAACTTGCACCGGGCTCTCTGTGGCCATCCGTTGACGCTACCCAGCATCGGCATTATGGCATGAACGACGGCAGAGACCTCCGGTCTGCCGTCAGTCCGGCTCATCCTCCGTCATTCGCCTCTTCTCCCTCCCGTCCGTGTTCTAAACCATAACTGCGGATTTTTTTATACAGATGGGAGCGCTCCAAACCGATGGCTTCGGCTGTCAGACCGACATTACCTTGAAATTCGACCAACTTCCGTCGGATAAACTCCTTTTCAAACCGGGAGCGGGCTTCCTTGAAGGAGTTGATCTGAAGAAAGTGCGATTCCGATTCAGTTCGGGGTTTTTCCTGTCGAAGATTGTCCGGCAGGTGCGGGGCATCGATCACCCGTCCGGGAGTAAGTATGGCCAAACGATGTACAAAGTTCTTTAACTCCCGGACATTTCCAGGCCAGGGTTGGCGGCGGAGAATGTCCACCGCCTCCGGGGTCATGATTTTCGGCCGGCTGGCGTCAGCGCGAGCAAATTCTTTGAGGAAATACTCAATAAGAAGAGGAATATCCTCGGTTCTCTCCTTTAAAGGAGGCACGGCAATGGGTATGACGTTGATCCGGTAATAGAGATCTTCCCGAAACTGTCCCTGGCCGATGAGTTCCTCCAAGTTTTTATTAGTTGCGGCCACGACCCTGACATCGACCTGGATCGGGCGATTGCCGCCTACCCGTTCAAAGCGTTGTTCCTGGAGAATTCGTAGGACCTTTGCCTGCGTCTTGAGGCTCATATCGGCAATTTCGTCCAGAAACAGAGTTCCTTCGTGGGCCTGGTCGAATTTTCCCCGTCGTTTGGCGGTGGCGCCGGTGAAAGCGCCTTTTTCATGGCCGAACAATTCACTTTCGATTAGATCCTCGGGGATGGCGGCGCAATTGACTTCGACAAAGGGCTTGGCCGCGCGTTTGCTAAAGCGGTGGATGGCCCAGGCTACCAATTCCTTGCCAGTGCCGTTTTCTCCGGTGATCAGCACCCAGGCATTAGTAGGGGCAACGATACGCACCTGCTCGCGTAGTTGTTGCATTGCTGGTGATTGGCCGATGATTTCCTGGGGGTGAACCGCCCGCTGGCGGAGTTGCAGGTTCTCTTCGGTAAGCCGGGACATCTCCAGGGCGTTGCGAACCGTGACAATAATCTTATCGGCGTGAGGCGGTTTTTCGATGAAGTCATAGGCCCCCCAGCGAGTGGCTTTGACCGCATTTTCCACACTGCCGAAGGCCGAAATCATCACCACCGGCGTTAATGGCTGCTGTTCTTTAAGATGCCGCAGCACCTCCAGACCATCCATACCGGGCAGGGCAATGTCCAGAAACACCAAATCCGGCGTCTCCTCTTCCACTACTTTGAGGGCGGTTTCGCCATCTTGAGCGGTAAGCACCTCGAAGCCTTCATCTTGCAAGATGCCGGAGAGGGTTTGTAGGATAGGCGGTTCGTCGTCAACTACCAGAATGGTTCTGGCCATGGTGCTGATTACTCCGATGTCCCAATATCACCGGCTATGATCGGCGCCGGATCCGGTTCCTTGGCTAAACCGCCAGGTTCCGGCTCCTTATGGCTGACCGGCAGTTCAATGATGAAACGGCTGCCATGGGGGAGGTTATCCTCCACCCAGATGCGGCCGCGGTGTTCCGAGATGACGGCCTTGGCGATGGCCAGCCCCAGACCGGCGCCGGTGATTTTGGTAGAAAAATAAGGTTCAAAAATGCGTTCCTTATCTCGATCCGGGATACCTTTGCCGTTGTCGCCCACTTCCAGGCGAACCCGGTCGGTGGCCGGCAAGTGGCGGCACTGAAGCAAGATGTAACCTTGCCGGTTGACCGAGGCGATGGCGTTTTCCAAGAGATTAACCAGGACCCGCTTCAGTTGTTCCCGATCCAGCGGTATGAAAGGCAACTGGGGGTCAGGTTGGAATTCAAAGACTACCTGTGGTTCGCTCGCCTGGTAGAGCACCAGAGTCTCCCTGATAAGCTCGTTGACATCCTCGTGCGAAAGCGTCAGGTGCGGCAGGCGGGCGAAACGGGAAAACTCATTAACCAGATTTTTAAGCTCCTCTACCTGGTGAATAATCATCTGGGTGCATTCCTGAAAAACTTGAGCATCATCGCCCAGTCTATCGGCATAGCGCCGCCAGAGGCGTTGGGCCGCCAGTTGAATGGGAGTGAGGGGATTTTTCACCTCGTGGGCAATGCGCCGGGCTACCTCCCGCCAGGCGGCCACCCGCTGGGCCCGATACAGCTCCGTCATATCTTCAAACACCAGAACCATACCCACATAACTTCCCTCTTCGTCTTTGAGCACCGTCGACTTCACCATCAGGGTAAGAACGTGGCTGGCAAGGTTGAGTTGCAGGGGTCTCTCTATCGAGGTTCGAGCAGTCTGGCGCGCCCATGACATAATATCGGCCAACTTGGCTGATTCACCCTCCGGCAGCAGCCGGTGGATGCTCTGTCCCAACGCATCCTTGGCGGCCACTCCGAAGATAGGTTCGGCGGAGTGGTTCATCGTGGTTACACGATCCTCGGCATCGACTGAAATGACGCCGGCGCCGACGTTTTTGAGGATAATCTCCATGTACTGGCGTCTGGCTTCCAACTCCTCATTTTTCTGAGAAAGCTGTTGGTTGGCGGCGTCGAGTTGGGCGCGGCTCTGCTGCAGGTCCTGGGTCATCTTGTTAAACGACTGGACTAAAAAGCCGATCTCATCTTTCCCCTCCAGATTGATATGGATGTTGTAGTCACCGTCTGCCACTTTCAGGGCGCCCTCGGCCAACTGACGGATGGGCGTGGTTATCTCCCGGGCCATATACATGCCCAGCCAGACGGCGGACATGAGGACCAGCAGGCTTACGGCCCCCAGTGCCACGTAACGGCTTACCCGTACTGGCCGCAACAGATACTGCAGACGCCTCAACTCCGTTACACCTTGATGGATGTCGGCTACTTGTTTCAAAATCGGCCCCGGAATCAACTGGCTGACGACCAGGAAGGCCGAGGGCGATAGGGAATCAGGGACAAGCGGTATGGGAAAGATGCCGCGCACTACCTCACCGCTTGTCTCCATCTGTCGATGCACCTGATTATGATCGAGTTTTAGAAGCGCCGCCAAGAGGTCGACATCAGTGCCGGGAATCCCGTCTGGGGTGGTGTCCTCCGAGGTGAGACGATTACCGTCGGCAGTAAATACCTCAAGATTATCCAGTTGATATTGTTGTCGGCTCTGCCTGAGAAAATCATCTAATTCCCGGCCGTCCTGTCCCAATAGTTCCTGCTCCTGAATGATGCGAGTCAGCAGTTGGCCGCAGACCAGGACTTTTCTTTCCATGCCGCGCAGATAAGACTGGCTGAGAGCTAAGGATTTAGCCAGAGATCTTTCTACCTGGGCGCTGAGCTGATATTCGGTCCCGCCGGAGATAAACTCGAAGGCCACAAATGACATCAACAGGGTTGGCAAGAGCGACAGAAAGACAAAGGTTAACACCAGGCGGATGCGGAGTTTGGAACCGAATATCCGCTGGCGCCGTTCCAGCACTAGTTTGACCAGATTGCGGAAGATCAAGAAGGTCAGGAACAACAACAGAATAGTGTTGAGGTTTACTAGACCGAAGGCCAGCAGACTGCTGGTGATGGACTCCCCCCGATGCCGCACCAGATAAACTTCCACCAAGGTTATGGCAATAACCAGCAGGATGATGATCCCGATGATGATCTTCTCCCGGCGACGGCGTTTGAATTCTCCCTGCTGTTCTTGGTTCATGGGGAGTCTGGACGGTGTGGGGGCCAGCATGGCGGGCTCGCTACGACTGGCACGGCAGACTGATGGTGAAGGTGGTACCCCGATCTTTGGAGCTTTCAACGGTGATGGCGCCGTTGTGATCTTCGATAATTTTGTTAATGACGGCCAATCCGAGGCCGGTGCCCGTCTTCTTAGTGGTAAAAAAAGGGTTGAAAATCTGTGGCATGATCTCCGGTTGAATGCCCTTGCCGGTATCAGTCACCGACAGTCGCACCTGATCTTCCCAAGCCGAGGTGGAAATGGTAATAACCCCGCCGGAATCAGTTGCCTCCAGAGCGTTTTTTACCAGATTGATGAGCACCTGCTTCATCTGATTGGCGTCAAAATTTACCAGTGGCAGTGTATTGGCCAATTTGGTTTCTATCTTGACACCCATCTCTTGGGTCGCTTCTCCCATCATGGCGGCGACGTCCTGAACCAATTCGTTCAAATCGGCCTCCTGCTTAAACGGAGGCGCCGGACGGGTGAAATCTCGCAATTCTCCCAAAAAATTTTCTAAGCGTCTTACCTCATCAATAATAATTCGCAGTTTGGAGCTGGCGGTTTGGGATACTTCTGGATTTCTTTCGAGTTGGCGGGCAAAACCCCCGATGACCATGAGCGGGTTTTTAATTTCATGGCTAACATAGGCCGCGGCTTCTCCTACTGCGGCAAATCGTTCGGAACGCAACAGACGCTCATGGCTCTGCCGCAAGGCCTCAGTCTTGCTTTCCACTTCCTGGGCGAGTACCCGGTTCCAACCATAGACCGCGCCGATCAGCAGATAGCTGACGCCCATCAGCAGAAACAGGAAAAAACCGACAAACAGTCCTTGATTAATTTGAAAGGTCCTGACCAGACCATATACTTCTTCTATGGGTGCCACCACCCCTACACCCCATAGGTTCCTACCATCGCCTTCCACCTGTGTGATGCCGCGAATCATGCCTTTGTCAAAGCGGATAGGGGTGTAGGCAATCAACTTTTTAATTTCTCCCACCCGCTCGCGATGCCAGCCGGAAATATACCAGTCTGTGCCCTCGCGCCCCCGAAGCATATAATTGTTTACGATATTATCAATCCTTTCATAAGACAGCGTCGGGTTGCGTTCTTGCCGGACTATATTTTGTTGACGACCTATAAAAGGCTTTTCATAGTGTGCCAAAAAAAAGCCATCTTGATCGATTATCATGGGATAGCCGGTCTTGCCGGAGCGGATATCTCTGGTGACCATACCACAGATGAAAAGGGGGTCAAAAATAATCTCTAAGACGCCGTTAAATTGTGGGTGGGTGGTATTTTTTGAGTTAGGCATCAACCTGTAAAGCGGCGTCAAGATCGCCATTACCCGTTGTCCCCGCCAGGGGGGGCCGGGCCAGGTAAAGATTTCCGTAAGGAACAGGTGGTTTTTATTCTTTGGGTTTTTTGTCCAAGCAAGGTATTTCGCCGGTAGGGATTCTGAACGCGCTGGATCAAAAAAATCTCTAGGAGAAAGAGTATTCGCTAACTGCCCCTCAGTATCGTATACCCTTATCCCCAACATGCCGAAGTCTTTCAGATAGTCTATCTGGAGGGTCAGGAAATCCCGGAAAAGAGAAAGGCTGATGCCTTCCACCTGATATGCCTGGGCGTAGCTTACTAACTGGTATTCTAAGAAATCAACATAAACTTCAACATTATCGGCGATTTTGCGGGCTAACATGAGCTGCTGTTCGTTGAATTGGTCAGTGATAATCCGTTCCATTTTTTTGCCGGCCCAAACCCAGACCGAGAACAAACCGAGGGCAATGAGCACCGTGGCAATCAGGATCGATGCTATGACCGTGCGGACGCGCAGTTGACTTAAGCGATAAAAAAGAGGACCCATATCTTGGCAGCAACATCATGGAAATTAAATTTTAATAATATCATTGATAAAAAGCTTTCGCAAGCTCGACTTCCAGGACCGCGCGGGGCGTGCCGAGGCGGCATTGGTCTCATACCTAAAAAGGCGCAAACGGCTTCACTCCCAAATCTCATTGTCTCGCACCAGATAATTTGTTATGGTAACTAAAATAATCATGATTGTAAGTTCACCGCCATAATGAACAAAAATCCTCTCGGACTTCCTCTTGGAAAAGGGAAAGGATAGGGCAGCCTTCCTAAAATCGCCCCTGAAAAAGAAGGGATAGAGGGATTTTCATTGTAACCTCAAAAATCTATCCTTATCAGGTTATTCTACTATGACGCTGGCCAATATTATCACGCTGTGTCGTTTACCGGTGCTGTTTATTCTGTTGGTGCTGTTGCTCGCCCCACGTTTTGAGTTGAGATTTATCAGCCTTTTTCTCCTGATCATCTTATTCCTCATGGACTGGTTTGACGGTTATGTCGCCCGTCTGAGGCGTGAAGTGACCGATCTCGGTGCGGTGTTGGATGTAGCGGTGGACCGGGCGGTGGAAAATATTCTCTGGGTCAGTTTCATTTATATCGGACAGGCGCCCTTGTGGGTTTCGATAATATTTCTCTGTCGATCATTCATAGTAGACGGCTTGCGGGGGGTGGCCCTGCAGCAGGGGAAATCGGTCTTTGGTATGATGCATTCCTCTTGGGGCAAATTTTTGGTGTCCTCAAGATTTATGCGGGCCCTGTACGGGTTCGCCAAGGCCTGGGTGTTCTGCCAATTAACTCTGGCTTACGCCTTGGCCTTGCGAGATTGTCCGTATCTACCGGCCCTGGAGGCCATGAATCAGGCTCTCATTTACTTTGTCTCGGCCCTGTGTCTGGTGCGAGGTATACCGGTTCTGACTGACAGCAGGATTTATCTCTCCAAACAGACCACCTGAGACCGCTAAGATTATCCGATAATGATGGTTCCGGTATCTGATAAAGCTGCAATCTTTGATGTTGATCGCACCCTAATAGGGGTACCCACAGAGCGCCTTTTTTTTGGCTTCCTCATCTGGCGGAAAAAAATCGCCTGGCGGCAGGCCACCAGATATTTTCAGCAATTGATCGGTAATTGGGAAGATCGTTATACCAATAAATCATATCTGCAGGGGTTAGCAGTACGAGAGGTGGATAGCCTGGCGGACGATTGCTATCGAAGCCTTATCCGACCGAGACTGAGCCCCAAGGGTCTGACCTGCCTTAAGGACCATCGGCGCCAGAGACACAGGATTGTCGTGCTGACCGGGTCCCTGGAATGTCTTATGGCGCCGCTGCAAAGGGATTTGGATGCGGACTGGCTTATTGCCACAAAATTAGAGACTGCTGGCGAATGTTATACGGGCAGGATATCAGGTGCTCACCCAAGGGGAAAACATAAACTGGAGTTGCTGCAAGACTTGGCCCGGCGCAATGGGATTGATCTTTCTGTATCCACCGCCTATGCCGATCATTCCTCAGATCTGCCGCTGCTGCTTCATATTGGCCGACCAGTGGTGGTCAATCCCTCCTTCAGGTTACTGGTCTTGGCGCGCCAGCGCCGGTGGCCCATTTGTCGTTTTTAAGTGCCTGGCTCTCTTATTGAGGGCGTGTCTGCATAGCAATTGGGTATGACTGGCCGATTGACAGGACACCATTTTTGCGGTATCAAGAGGCGTATCTACCGTGAGGAAGGCTTTCTGGGCCCATGCTTGGGGTCTTAGGAACCACAGGCGGGCAGAAGGACGGTAGATTGGCTAAACAATCAATCAAGTGAGGAATGCCTATGAAGTGTCCCCACTGCGGCGGTGATTGGAAAATGCAGATATGCCCGCAATGTGGCGGAGAAACCTTGCCGGAAGGGAAATTCTGCTGCCATTGCGGAGCTGAGCTAGAGGTGGAATTGCCGCCTGATTTAGCTAACCGGATATTGTGCCCGGACGGCGCCTGTATCGGCATTCTCAATGAGAAAGGGGAATGCAGCGTCTGTGGTATGGCGTATAAGGCAGTCCTCGAATCGGAGCAGTCTGATGGATGAAGCCCTGATCAAGCAGATAAAAAACCGGCTCGAGAGCGAAATCCGGCAGCGGGAACAGGATGTGGTCGAATTCTGGCTGGAAGAGATTAAAAAGATCGACGCCAAGCGCCATAAGGAGTTGGCGGCCATGCAAAATGACCTCAAGAACCTGATCACCCGGATGCAAAATCGCCTGAAAAATCTTAAAAGCTCCAGAAGTGGATAACCATCATGTATGAGTTAAAAGTTATAACCCAATTTGCCGCCGCCCATCGGCTGGATAATTTTTACGGTAAATGCGAAGCCCTGCACGGTCATAATTGGAAAGTGGAAATCTTTCTTCGAGCGGACGGCCTGGATGAAGCCGGGTTGGTCATGGACTTCGGCAAGATCAAAAGCCGTGCCCATGAAATCCTGTCCGAAATTGACCACACATTTCTGAATGAGCTGCCGGCCTTTAAGACGCAGAATCCTTCTTCGGAGAATATAGCCCGTTATCTCTTTGAGCGTTTAGGAGCGGCAATCAATAATGATCGGGTGACCGTCTCGAGGATTTCCGTGTGGGAATCAGACAATACGAGCGCCTCGTATTTCCTCGCCGGCTAGATGCCGATGAAACCGCAGAGCGCCGGGTGTATGTATGGCCTGGTATTTTTCGTAATCCTGATACTTCTGGCAGTTCAGGTTTTTGGCCGTACCGAACCTAACCCAGAGACACTGCTGCAAAGCCGGAAACTTAAACCCTTGACCAAGGCGCCGGTATCTTTCAGCCATTCCACCCACGAGGCTGCCGGGGTCGAGTGCCTAAAATGCCATCATGAATATACCGGGGGGCGAAATCAGTGGCGGCCGGGAATGCCGGTACAAAGTTGCGAGGCCTGTCATACCCTGGAGACCGTCGGTAGGCGTTTAGACCTCAAGAATGCCTTTCACCACCAGTGTAAGGGATGCCATCTGAAACTGAGGCAGCACAGTCGCGCTGCCGGGCCGATACGGTGCCAGGACTGCCATCGCGTCCCTTAAAAAAGTCATCATGTTCTGCCGAACACAACGAAGCATGAAAGAATGATTGGTGGCATAGGCCTCCTGGCCTGTGCATCAGCGTGCCGGCTGCAAAGCCTGCACCACCTTCTTTCATACAAATTGGCATGTTCTGGTGATCACAACGAAATATGAAAACAGAACCGTGGCGGCTGCTCACAATAATGCTTTTTCAGCTCACTGCTCGCTGTTTTCATATAAATTTTTTCTCATCGACCAAGTTAAACAAAAGCGGCGGCCATGGGACGCCCTATCCCATTATCGATAATTTATTGGCAATTTACTCATAGGGCGGGCCGCGCCCGCCGTCTTTAAGAGCACTGTTTCCATATAAGTCCACATGTTCTGCCGAACACAACGAAGCATAAAAACAGAATCGTGGCGGCTGCTCACAATAATGTTTTCGCTGCTCACGGCTCACGGCTCACGGCTCACTGTTTTTATATAAGTTTCCGGTTTCCGGTTATCGGCCAGAAATTAAGTTCTGCACAGGTGAAAGGAAAATAGTGCATTGGATACATCAGCTCGCAACCGATTGCTTGCCTTGTTGCAGCGGCAGGCCGTAGCCCGGCGGGAGGTCGTGCTTTCCTCCGGAAGGCGCAGCAACTACTATATTGATTGCCGATGCATCACCCTGTCGGCCGAAGGAGCCTTTCTGACTGCCCAGATGATGTTGGAAGTCCTTTTACCATGCAAGGTACACGGCATCGGCGGCCTTACCTTAGGGGCTGACCCCATCGTCTCGGCCGTGGCAGCCCTGAGTTTTGCGAGGCACACGCCTATTCAGGCCTTTATAGTCCGGAAGGCATCTAAGGAGCACGGACAGCGCCGGTCCATCGAGGGGCCTAGTCTCCCCTCGGGCGCCAGAGTGGCAATAGTGGATGATGTGGCCACCACCGGCGGTTCACTCTTACAGGCAATCCAACGGGTCCAGGAGGAGACGGATTGGCAGATCGCCAGGGTGCTCTGCCTCGTAGATCGGCAGGAAGGGGCGCGAGAACGCCTGGGCCAGGCCGGTTTTGACTTAAACTCAATTTTTACCGGGCAGGACCTGTTGGCTCAAACTGGTGAGCAATAAGCAAGGTGAATGGACTTCCGCAGTTATTTCTTTATAACCCGAAGGTTGCAGTTCCGTCCAACTGACCTGGTGATCGGATTATGCCGGTCGAGCAGGCAAGGTTTGTGCTATCTGCGACAGTTCTTTCTCACCCTGCGACAGGAGAGGATCTTTCTCCTCCTGAGCGCCGTTTTGGGGCTTATTATACTGGGAGGTCTGGGCTTTGCCTTCCAAGAATTGGGAGAGGGATCTTTCAGGGAGCGGTTTGGACGTGGCATCTGGTGGGCGGTGGTTACTATCACCACCGTGGGATATGGTGATGTCGTGCCACAAACCATCGGCGGACGCCTGGTTGGCGTTGGGCTGATGATTGCCGGACTGATCTCCCTCTCCCTGGTGACTGCGACGATTGCCTCCATCTTTATTGAACGTAAAATCCGGAGGGAACGGGGTTTGGAAGCAGTAGGTGATCATGACCATATCATAGTCCTGGGTTGGAATCGGGGGGGGGAACAGGTTTTACGCAACCTGTTTTTTCGCTTGGGACAGCGGACTCCTATCGTTTTAGTCAACAGTCTGTTGCCAGACCAGTTCGAAGAAATAAAGGGCTCCTTTCATGATTATAATCTCCATTTTGTCAGGGGGGATTGCTCCCGTGAGGAGATACTCGTAAAAACCAACCTTAGTAAAGCCCGCAGGGTCATAATCTTGGCGGATAGAACCGATGAGGGGTTGCTTCGGGAACAGATTGACCAAAAAACTCTCCTCGTTGCGTTGACGGTAAAGGCCTTGAACCCCAAAATCAGGATTACCGCTGAACTCATTTTTCCCGAAAATCGTCCCCATCTGGAACGGGCCCATGTGGAGGATATTATTATTCGAGGGGAATATGACAGTGCCTTGATAGCCTGCACTACCGAAGCAGAAGGTCTGTATCGCATCCTGCAGCGTCTCCTGTCGCCCGAGGGCTCCAATTTCTGGGCAGTAAAAATCCCACCGCGTTTTCATGGCCAACAATTTAAGGACTTGGCAAAATTCCTGCGTGAGGAACATCAAGCCCTGCTCATCGGCTTATATTCCGAAGGATATAAAATCCGCCTGGAGGAATTGTTGTCTCCGGAGCCGACCGCCATTGATGAATTTATCTATCGCAAGTTTGCTGAAGCTGGTAAAACCCATCTTTTTGGACGCCAAAAAATTGAGTTCCAGATTAATCCGCCGGATGACCATCTCATTTCTCCTCACGAGGTAGCAGTAGTGATCGCCACCAAACAACCCTCGGCGTTATTGAATTAGGGGAAAGCCATGATCAGCACACCCGCCGAAGGGTATCTGACATATATTCGCAAGAATCATCTTCTCCAGGAATTAACCGATGAAGAATTACAGCAGATTTTAAGGGCAGCGGTGATGCGAAATTTTGGCGAAAACGAAGTCATCATGCAGGAGGGTGATTCAGGCGACGCCATGTATATCATGTGCGAGGGCATCGTGCAGATCACCAAACGCCTGGTGCTGGAGCTCGATGAGGAGACACCGCGGGACAAGGTCATTATCCGGTTTCGAGCCGAAGAAGGTGTCATCCTGGGAGAGATGGCCCTGATCGAAAGCGATGTGCGGTCCGCCACGGTCACTGCCCTGACTCCATGCCAGATGCTGGAGCTGCATAAGGATGCATTTTATCGCCTGTTAGAGCAGTTTCCCGAGATGGGGGTCAAGATCCTCCTGCGTCTAACAAAAAATCTCTCCCATCGACTCCGCAAGAGCAGTGATGAAGTGGTGAAGCTGACCACCGCCCTCGCTATTGCCCTGGAATCGTGAGGCGGTTTTTTTCTTTAATAAACGGGTTTCCAGACGGACACTAGTAATTCTCTGACCATAGAACTAAAACGTTGAACTTTTCGGATCAAAAATACCAGCAACTCAGCTTAAGAATAGAGATAACGATCATCATCTTCTGCGCTGCGCCGCTTTTGTTGTTAGGCTTTGTCCTGTACGGTCATTTCAGCCAGCAGTATGAAGCAAAAATACGCGAAAATTTAAGGATTCTGGCTGAAAATCGCCGAGGGGCGCTCGATCTGTTCCTGGGTGAACGCACCTCTCAGCTTTTTATGTTGGGAAATACGTCCGGCTTGAAACAGATGACCGATGAAGCCTTTCTCGGCCAGGCCTTCGAGGTCATGCAGCAGCGCTCCAAATCTTTCCTGGACTTAAGTATTGTGGATCTGGCAGGCAATCACTTAGCCTATGTCGGCCCCTATCGCAGCCTTTTGAGCGGGATAAACTATCAGAATGAGGATTGGTTCCAAGCGGTAAAACAGAACGGAGAATATATCAGCGACATCTTTTTAGGGTTTCGAAACATACCCCACTTTATCATCGCAGTTCTGGTGCGGGGCCAAGCTGCTCCTTATATCGTACGGGCCACCATAAACTCGGATATCCTGGAAGAGATTGTGCGCGGGGCCCAGATCGGCAAAACCTGCGACGCCTTCATCATCAACCGGGACAATGTCCTGCAAACCAGACCGCGCCACGGGGGAGAGGTGATGCAGCATCCTTCGGGACCGGATTTTTCGCAAACCCCAGCCATGACCGTGGCTATGAAGGTCCTAAACGGCAGGGAGCATCTCTATGCCGCGGTCCCCCTAATTCATAAAGACTGGGTTCTGGTTATCAATGAAGATCCCAAAGAGCCGCTGGCGCCGTTGCTGCGGGCGAAATATATCGTAGCTTTTCTCTGCTTGGGAGGATTATTATTGATTATCGGCGTGGCGGTCTACGCCATCCGGAAATTGGTGCAGCGCCTGATGGTGAGCGAGCGCCACCAGGCGGCCAGTGATGCTCTATTGCTACAGTCCAGCAAAATGGCCGCCCTGGGGAAAATGGCCGCCGGTATCGCGCATGAGATTAATAACCCGCTCGCCGTCATCGCCGAAAAGGCCGGGTGGTTGAAGGACCTGCTCAGAGAACAGGATTTTGATCGAACCTCCGACCTGGAAGAATTTCAGGATACGGTCGACAAGATCGAATACCATGTTGCTCGAGCCAAGAAAATCACCCACCGTCTGCTAGACTTTGCTCGCCGCCATGAACCTCTCCGGGAGAATGTCGATGTTAACCGGGTGTTAGAAGAAAGCATCGGGTTTCTAGAGAACGAAGCGCATTTCCGCAATATCCAGATCCACCGGGAGCTTGATCCCCACCTACCTTTGGTAGTAAGTGATACGGGGCAATTGCAGCAGGTTTTCCTGAATATCTTCGATAATGCTATTGATGCCGTCGGCAAGGGTGGAGAGATCACCCTTACAAGCCGATATCTAGAGAAGGACGGAAAAGTCTCCATCACCATCGCCGACAGTGGCCCAGGAATACCGGAGGAAATCCTGAAAAAGATTTTCGACCCATTTTTTACTACGAAGGAAGTGGGCAAAGGAACCGGCTTAGGTTTATCAATTACCTACAGCATCATCAAAAAATTAGGGGGAGAGATTACGGTGGCGAACAAACCGGGCCAAGGCGCGCTTTTTACCATTATCCTGCCAGCGTCCGAACCGATTGAGACAACTTCAGGCGCCGCCGATCAATAAACCGGAGCCTTTATCTAGGGTTAGGGGGGAACGTTAGATGAGTGAACTACGAGTTTTGCTGGTAGATGATGAAGAAGATTTTCGGGAAACTCTCCAAAAACGGCTGCGCAACCGCAACATCCAGGTGGAGGAGGCGGAAAACGGCAACAGGGCCCTGGAAATACTCCAAACCCAGGATTTTGACGTAGTCATCTTAGACGTTAAAATGCCCGGACTGGACGGCATCGAAACCCTGAAAATAATCAAGGCGCAAAAACCCGATGTCGAAGTCATTATGCTAACCGGCCATGCTTCGGTAGAGTCGGGCATCCAGGGAATGCAACTAGGGGCCTTCGATTATGTCATGAAACCGGCGCCGTTGGATGAACTGCTGGAGAAGGTGCGCCAGGCCTATGACCGCCGGACAATGGAAACGGCCCCCGGCGAGCCAAAAAGAAGATAGCTTAAACTGCTGCAGGGCGGGAAAGCGAAGCGCCTCCCGCCACACGAACCTCTTTGTTTCTCAATTCCGTCCCGCCGGAGTCCGGGAGACCATATCGCTCCCAGTCTTACTGACCTCCTCTGGCACGCCGAATCTCTCCTCTACCACTTTTAACACTTTCATCATATTGACCAGCCCGGCAACCTGGGCGGCTTTTAGGCGGCCCAGGGTATAGGTGAGCATGTCTGGCAGGCGGTGGTAGAAGTCCTGATTCACCGAGAGATAAATCCGGCCATTTCTGACGCCGATCATGACGGGTTCGTAAATATATTCCACCGAGGTTCCCACTTTGACCAAGGGGAATAGTTTTTCGATATGTTCCGGATACATCCGGGTGCAGCCATGACTTACCAACCTCCCCACCCCAAAGGGCTGGCTGGTGCCGTGAATACCGTAATCACCCCAGGATAAGGTCAGCTTGTACTTGCCCAAGGGATTATCCGGACCCGATTCCATCACCGACATGCCGTATTTGGCCTGCAGCGTCTTGGGAACAAACCAGGGAGGATTGGTTTTCTTCTCCGTCACTTTGAAGACGCCGGTAGGAGTTTTAAAATCAAGGACACCCATACCGATGGGATAGGTGATAACCTTGGTGAAATTGTCGGTGAAAAAATACAGCCGCATTTCGCCGGTATTGACAATAATCGGGTGTTCGGGATGATCGGGAACGATCCAGGTGGTGGGAACGACGATCTCGGCACCTACCGGCGGCAGGAAAGGATCCCAATGGCGATAGATATTGCCCAACTCCATATAACCCAGACCGTAATTGCGGGCGATATCCAACAGGTTGTCACCTTTCTGGATGGTATAGGATTGCCCCTGTCCAACCACAGTGCGGGCATTCAGGTCAAAGGTCTGCCCTGGAACAGGCAGACGGATGTCAAAAGGTCCGGAGGCCGACGCCGGCAACGTCAAGCCTAATATAAAAAGTAAAACAATCTGAAGACAGAACCGAGACACAGAACAGACTCCTCTAAGCCTGCCGTAAGGCCGATACAGATTGTGGGAGGGGCGGCCGGCAGACGCTTTTTTCCGTAATGATGCCGCTAATCAGGCCGTGTGGGGTAACATCGAAGGCCAGGTTGAGAGCCCGGCAGCCCTCCGGGGCAATGCGGCGACCTCGAATGTGGGTTACTTCCTCGGGATCCCGTTCTTCAATGGGGATCTGGCTGCCGTCGCTTAGAGTGAAGTCGAACGTAGACCGCGGCGCCGCCACATAAAAAGGGATCCGATGATACTGAGCCACCACAGCTACGCCATAAGTGCCGATTTTGTTGGCTGCGTCGCCGTTGGCGGCGATCCGATCAGCTCCGACCACGATGACATTGACCTTCCCATTGGCCATCAAGGCGGCGGCAGCATTATCGGTGATCAGGGTGTGGGGGATGCCCAGTTTCATCATCTCCCAAGCCGTCAACCTGGCGCCCTGCAAGATGGGCCGGGTTTCGTCCACCAGCACATGTATCTTTTTCCCCGCTTCCCAGGCGGCTCGGATGACGCCCACGGCCGTGCCGTAACCGCCGGTGGCCAGGCCGCCGGCGTTGCAATGGGTCAGCACCGTATCGCCGTCGTGAATCAATTCCTGTCCAAGGACTCCTATCTGCCGGTTGATGGCGATGTCTTCCTGCAATATCGCCTTGGCTTCGGCTACCAGCCGGGTTTTCAAGGCGGACGAGTCCGGATGAACATTCGCCGCCACTAGGCTCATCATCCGCTCCAAGGCCCAGGTAAGATTAACCGCAGTAGGGCGGGCGGTTCCGATAACTTGGCAGACGTCTCGGAAGTGTCGGCGGAATCCGTCGATGTCAGTATGTGGAAATCTCAAGGCGCCCAGGGCCGCGGCCATGGCCGCCGCTACGCCGATGGCCGGAGCGCCCCGGATGGCCAGGGTCCGGATAGCGTCCACCACCTCACGGTAGTCAGTGCAGCTTAAATAGATTTCTTCTTCCGGCAACCGCCGTTGATCGATAAGGACAACCTGATCGTTGTCCCAGCGGATGGTGTCATAACCCGGAATATCAGTCATCAATTCTCCTTTGTGCTCTAGTCGTATGCGGGTGGAATAATACACAGGAGGATTTTCAACCCCTGGGTTTGGCCCAGATTTCCAATACCACCAGGCTCAGGAACCGTTTCGAGGCCGCCGACCGCAGCAGGACAACGGCGTCCCAGCCCCGGGCCGATCCGGCGGCGGCTACTATCTCCTCGCCTTCAGGGATCAACCCGGCATCCACCGCCTCCATAACGATTTCGCAACAGACCTTGAGGCCATGGCCGAGACGCCGCAGGGTATTGGCAATGAGCAAAGTAGGGGCACTGCCTTTAAAAAGTTCCGCGACGCTCGTCTCCAGGGAGTGGGTCAGGATGGTGCCTTTATATACCTTACCCCCTAAATCGGTTATCTCCTGGTAGTGCCCTTCTTGAAATTCATCGACGTTCGGTCCGCGGAAACCGACCGAATGGCCTACTACCACCAAGTTAATCCCTGGACCACAGAGACGGCGGGCCGCCATAGCCCCGGTGGTTCCCGTCGTGGAGGCCACCACAAAATGTTTATAGCCTTCCTGTTTGGCCTTCTCCAACAACCCTAGACAAGCCTCGGTGTTTTCCGGCCCGACTTGCTTAAAATATAAGACTTCCCGGCGGATCATGCGATTCTCTCCCGTTCTGGACGTTTTTTATGGTTATATCTATTTTTGGGGCGACTGCCAAGGTTGATAATCACATCCTGAGTGTTTCAGGAAGGGACCTTAAAGACGGAGAATTCAGTCTGATCGACCAATCGCCTGTCTGGAACCGATTTATTGTAAGGTCAGCAGATAGTCGACCAAGGCTTTTTGTTCAAACGGCCGGATAAAAGCAAAACTCGGCATCCGAGAGTCTGGGTGTCGGCCGCGAGGTGTCTGGAGTTGACCCTCCAGTTCCGCTCTCGCTAGACGGTTACCTACCCCGTCCAAGTTAGGGCCGAGGTCAGCCCCCTGGCCCTGATGTTGATGGCAGCCCCAACAGGAGAGGCGTTGGGAGAGTTCCAAACCTTTCTGAATCGTGGTCTGTGGTTCACGAGGAACCGGTGGCGTCTCCTGGCAGCCAGCCAGGGACAGACAGAAAACCGCGTTGGCCAACGTTAACCATAACCGCCTGATCTTCATGGCAGAAATGTTACCATAACAAAACCGGTCCGTTTCATCTTTGCCAACTTCCGGGCAATACGCCGTGTGCGATTCAAAAGTCTTTATCTAGGGGGATTGAAATCGAGTCTTCCCTGCACCTGGGCCAACATTGCCAAAAACCGTTCTTGCACCGGTGCTGGAGGAGTCTCGGTGGACGGCCAGACGGCGGGAAAATCTAAAACTCCCAGATGGTGCAGGCCGGCCTTGAGGAGCGCCGCTGGATAAACCCGATACAAGTCATGAAGTCGCAACAACAACTCGCTCCATTCCCACACCGATCCCGATCGGCCGCCTTTATCCTTCATATCTTCGGGGAACCAACAGACCTGGGCTACCTGCTGCCAGATCGACGGGAAAAGCTGGGCGCCGGATGAAAACAGCCCCCTTGCTCCTGGGCGGGTGAGAAAGCGGTATTCATCGGCTTCATACAGGATAAAATCGGGGCGCGTCGCCAAGGCGGCGCAGTAATGCAGGAAACGCCGCATGTCGCCTTGGTAGATCAGACCTGAAACCTGGGGCAGCAAGGCTAATTTCTTAAATACCGCCGTGCGGAGGTTGATGTGTTTTAAAAACTTGGCTTTACTCCGGATTACCTGCGGATGATTCATCAGGACCAGGGGACGGCTGAGGTATTGCAACAGATTGTGGCAGCTTTGGGGCAGCCCGCGGTTGCTATGGCCCCAGAGCGGCAGGTCCACCCAATAGACCGGTGGCGGGATCGGGAAACGCTGCAACTCAGCCTCTAGACGCCTCGCCAGACTCAGGGTCTGATCCGGATGCGCCCCGGTGATGCCAAAAAACAATGGTAGCCAGTCCGGCAGGATCTGCAGCAGAGTGGTAAAGAGTTCCAGCCGGAGCGAATCAGGAAGATCCAAGCCCTCGCCCACGCCCGGAAGACCGGCTGCCAAGGCCGGAGACGCAGGAACAGTCCGCTTGACCAGCCGGGCAAGACTCTCCCGGTCCAGACCGCCGATGGGCGTCAGCGGGGTCGAAAGCTCAATGACCAATCCTTCGGGCAGAGAACATATCGTTGGCGCAGCAATCATGGTAGTATCATAGCTGTCGTTAGGCAGCAGGTTCACTGAACAACATCTGTACCAGGCGGTCTACCTCTTTTTCACCCGGCAGTGCTTCTTTCCGCCCCTGGTTTGCGGTGATCTCATGGAGAGCGAGAGATAGTCTGGCTAGTGTTCGGTGCAGCTCATTATCAGGATTAAATCCGGGAATGCCAACATGGCTCATAACCGAAGGCGCCCCGAACCCCCGGCCGGCCGCAGAATAGGAGGCGATGAATTCCCGCACCGGAGTGGAGTTGATGATCGCACAAAGATAGTGAGCCTCGGGTTCATTGTCGGCGGCAAATAAAGCAGTGGTATCCGTCGGGACAACCATCTTATAACCCAATATCGTTTTGTGCTGCGAGATAACCGCGGCTACCATATCGCCGGCCATTCTCTTCCAGACAACTTTATAGCGGGCGGCGGTGTAGGGTCCGATGCCAAACATGGCATAGAACGCCGTCCTCTCGGCCAGGCTGCGGACCGTCTTGGAACCGCGCGACAGGAGAATATCTCTAAACTTCACCAGATAGCCATAGGTCCGAGGCCACCGGCTCTTCATCTGCCCCACGGGATAGGGCTCTCTGGTGGCAGGATCCTGCGGCATTAAAAGAAAAATCCCCGGGATTGCCTGCCAGCGCTGTATATCTGATCCCCGGACGGCGGGAAAGACCAGGTCCGGCTCGATCCTTTCCTCTACCTTGAGAATGTTCCTCTTGCCTTTTTCCGGCAGATTGCGGATGATCAGGTCGCCGTCTGACAATACCTGCCTGACTTCCAGCCAAAAAACCCCGTAGGGTTCTGTGCTTGCACCTCTTCTCGCCTTATACCTGCTTGCTCCCCGGATGCCTGCCAAGCTTTGCCTTTTCTTATCAATTGTCTGCCAAGGTCCGGTAAGTCCCTTTATTGGTTGAGCAATTAGATTTTTTTTCCGGAGGAGCGGCAATGCCTCTTTCAGGGAAAGATTAGTCTTAATTTTGCCGATGCCCTGTTTCCTCAGCCAGAGAGTATAGGGGATGGGATACTCTGTGATCTCAGATTTCTTAATGATAATCCCAGCGGTCTTATTCACTGCCCCTTCAAATGGCTGCACCGCGGCGAAGTCATGGGCTTTTACCACCTTGAGCGGCTCCCGGTCGCCCAAACGAAAACGGCGGAATCCCTCTCCGGCGCCTTTCGATTTAAAGACCTCCTGAGTTATCAGAAATCCTAATGTACCGCCTCTTTTGAGATAGAAATCCGTTGCGACGTAAGTAAATAACATGGAGAAATCTTTTTCCCCGCCGCCCAATCGGGCGGCCTGGCCCTTCAGAGAAAATAAGCCATACTCTTTCCATAAGGGCAACGTGGCCTGGCGATATTCCTGGGAGAGATAACCCCACCGAATCCAAGGGGGATTGCCGACGACGAAATCAAACTTCCCGGCAACGCTGGGCGCGAAGGTGTTCTTTAAAAACCTGGCCCAGATGCCGTTCTTGCCTTCCTTTTCGAGCTCCGCAATTTCCGTGTAAAATTGTTCTACAGCCGGTTCATGGGGAGGAAAGACCAAACCTGCTTTTTGCAGCCTCTCGAGAGCCTCCGCCGCCGTATAGCCCTGTCTGGTCATCTGCTCGAGCAATGGCGCCGCCTGTTGCAGGAGGAAACCCTCAGTCTTGATCCAGACCAGCGGCACATGAAATTTTTTTACCGAAGTCTGGATTGCGACATGGTCGCCGCCGGCAAAATTTAGTTCGTTCTGAGAGGTTTTCCCGGGCCACAGCACCGAATCGGCGAGATAGACGGGAATCTCGAGGGACGGCAGCTCGGTTATCAGATCACCCAGAGCAAAGAGATAGTTGGTACGCGTTGCGATGACGGCTAAGGGATTCAGGTCAAAGCCCCAGATATGGGCAGCAATTCTCTTCGCCGTTTCCAAAGGCGGCAGCCGGTGTTTATGGGCGTATTGTCTGGCGCGTTGAATGGCCAGAACCAGGAAGGTTCCTGAACCACAGGCGGGGTCCAGCAATCGTTTCAGGGTATCCCCCTCATAGCCGACTTCGTTGAGGACCAGTTCCGCCAGCCAATCGGGCGTGTAGTACTCGCCCAACTTATGGCGCACCTCCTGGGGTACCAGGTATTGATAGAGTTTTTTCAGCAGGTCTCGGGCAGATTCCGGTATGATTGCGGTTGTGGCCGGTTCAAATTCCGCCAGGGCACGGGCTATTTCCCGGATAGCCTCTTCCAGACGGGGCGAGAGGGCGTCCAGATACCAGCGGAAAAAATCTCCCTCCAAGAAGTTCGTAATACCCCGTTTGGCATAAAGCCCGCCATTTTCTATATCGGTCAGTTGAGCCCGACACTCCTCTGGGGAGGAATGCACGAACTGGTGAGAAAAAGAAGAAGTCAGGGAGGTGTCCTTTAAGGTGACGAGCTCCGCGACAAAGAACTTCATCAAGAGGGCGAAATACGTATGGATGGCAAAAAGCATCTTCTGGAAATCAGGCTGCTTACCGATTCCGTACACCTGGGCTATGGTTCTGGCCTGTTTTTCGGGCTGCACCCGGAATTGCTCGCCGTAAACTAAGCCGAACAGGCGCTGCCATTCCTGGTAAAACACCGCTACCCGGTTGTCTGACCAGTTTTCCAGGGCATCCACCAGAGCTGAGACCGCCATCGGCGCGATCCGACTTTGGGGTCCGAATCTGAGAGCCAGATTTTCAGCGGTTAGGGGCAGACGGGCCAAAGCCCGGAGATCGGTGAGAAAAGTGCGGGCGCTCTCCACATTAAATGGATAAGGGCCGTGACGGGCGAAATCGCTCTTCCTGACCGCGGCAAGGTTATCTTCTTTTTCCCCTCGATAGCGCAACAGGAAAATGGAGCTGCCATCAAAACCGATGCCCAACAGGCGTTTTAATAATCCCCAGGGATCTGCCGCCTGTCCCTGGGCCTCAGCCAGCAGATAGCCGATTAATTGATCTTCGGCATGGACAACTGCTCTTTCCGACGACAGCGAACCCGGCGATTCATATTCGATGATGACCTGTCCATGCACTGCATCAGGGCGGCCGCGAAAAATAGTCCGGGATGCCGCTCCCAGGCTCTCATACCTCGGGGTTGAGGTAACGCCGAGGCCTCTGATGATGGGGTCCAAACACTTTTCAAAACCGATTCGCAGGTTTTCTTCAGTTCTGGCACCTTGCATGAGCTCCCGAGTGGAGCGTACCAGACCGTCCGCTAGGGAATGCCAAGACTCAGTCACCTGCATGTAACGCCCTAAAGCATCTCACTGACTATCTCTTCATGCTTGCCTGCCAGGTTGTTAGCGGGGTGAATTATTGGCGGCAACAGCTTCTTGGCCCTCCCGGCCTCCGGCTATCTTTCCTTGAGAATAACTTTGTGATTCACCAGATTCAGGCTTTGAATAGCAGCTTTGATAACTTTCTGCTCGCCAAAAATACTCACCAGACGCAGCTCATCCCCCTCAGGTTCGATGATATCGACGTCCTCCAGAAATAGCTCTTCTTTTCCGTTGCGGATAATATATGCGGCTGCTTCACACATGTTGAATAATCTCCTTCAATCGGATAGTTACGATATGTTCAACCAGATGCGGTAGGGGTTCGGGTTTGAGGCCGACGACTTCGATGCGTTCCTGGGTGAGAGGCAGAAGCAATTTCAGGGCCGGAGACGAGGCGATGGCCTCGGCCATGCGAGAGGTAAGTTCTCCCATCATGGAGTTGGCCAAAACGATGGCGATGGGGCCGATGATGACCTGAGCGGTTGCTACGGTCCGAACGATAGCGTTCTCCCCCGTGGCGCCTTTATTGGCTCTAGCCTTGAGCATCTGGGCGGTGGCGATGGCATTGGTACCGAGCGCGACAACCTCATGCTCTTCCTGATAGACATCTTTGATTCTTTTGATGATGGCAGCGCCGATGCCGCCTCCCTGACCGTCGATAACGCAGATTCGCACCTGAAACCCCTTATCAGCTTACCCTTTTTTTTCTAATTTATCTAATCCCTAAACCAGATGCAAGGTGCAAAGGAAAAAAACCCGCTCGATCTTACATATATGAAAACCGTGAGCCGTGAGCCGTGGGCCGTGAGCCGTGAGCCGCGAGCCGTGAGCCGTGGGCCGTGAGCCGTGAGCCGTGAGCCGTGAACCGTGGGCCGTGGGCCGTGAGCCGTGAACCGTGAGCCGTGAGCCGTGAGCCGTGAGCCGTAAGCCGCGAGCCGTGAGCCGCGAGCCGTAAGCCGCGAGCCGTGAACCGTGGGCCGTGGGCCGTGAACCGTGGGCCGTGGGCCGTGAACCGTGGGCCGTGAACCGTGGGCCGTGGGCCGTGAGCCGTGAGCCGTGAGCCGCGAGCCGTGAGCTGTAAGCCGTGAGCCGTGAGCCGTGGGCCGTGGGCCGTGAGCCGTGAGCCGTGAGCCGTGGGCCGTGAGCCGTGAGCCGTGAGCTGTGGGCCGTGAGCCGTGAGCCGTGAGCTGTGAGCCGTGAGCTGTGAGCCGTGGGTAGAAAAAAACAATTGCTCCTCAGGCCAACTTGTTCTCATGTCTCGTTGTCTTCCTGAAAACATGAAAACTTATGGAACAAGACCATTACTGAGCGGCGGGAAAGTGCACCGCCTACCGCCTTGAAAGTAAAAAAATTGTAATAAATCCTGAGTACTCTTATTTGAATACTATTTCAGGCTTCGTACTAAAAATCAAATTTAAACAAGACATCGGCACCAGTGGAGCGTTGGCCCTGCTCGGCTTGCAGTCCTAAATAGCGATTGACCCGATACTCCAGGCGCAGCTTGGTAGGATCATCTTTGGCACCGGGGCTGGTCTGCTGTTCGACCGAAAGATCGATTTTTTTAGTCAGAGGCTTGACCACCCCCACGGTTCCAGGAGTGCTCTTGACCGAGACGTTTCCCAAAAGGGGAAAATCCTCCCCTAACAGGTCTTGGATTTTCTGTGCCGTGATGCCTCCCAAAACGCCCACCGCCTGCTGACTGACATTGAACTCCTCCTGGCTCAAAGCGGAGGTAGGGCGGCCGAAAAGCAGATATGATAAAAGATCATTCGGCGGCATGGGCGGTGAACTGGACAATTCAATCTGAGGTTTATCGACCGGACCGGTGACATCGACCTGTAGGGTGGCATCGGTCATGTCGTGAGTTACCTGGGCCTCCACGTACGGTTGTTGGTTGATAACCCCGGCAAAATTCACCATGCCCTTTTCGACCTTAAACTTTTTGCCGAAAACGTTGATATCGCCATGTAATGATCTTACCATTCCCAGAAGTTGCAACGGCTCGAGGGGTTGTTTTTTAGCTCGCAGGTTCAGGCTGAGCTCAACCTGAGCCATCTTGTCCCTCACCCAGATGTTTTCCGGGGCCTCCAGGCTCAGGGCAATTTTCATCAGATCAAACGGTCCTCTCAGTGCCTCGGGAGGATGCCTGCCTACTTTTTCGCCAGGAACCTGACGTTTCACTAAGATAATATCCGAGTGCTTGCCAGCCGTTGGCCGAAAGAGAGCTGTACTCAGGGAGGCATGGGGAATTGTCAACTGTCCCTGCAACACCATGGCCGACCAGGGACCGGCCAGATTGATCTGACCGCTGAGCAAAGCCTCCGAACCAAGACGCTGCAGAAACTTGAAGTTGTCCGCCTGAACTTGCGTCTTTACCCTCTGTGGCCGATACCCCGCCAGATTCAGGTCGCCGCCGATGACCAGGGTTCCGGTGCTCGTCAAAGTCAATTGTGGCAGGGAGATCGTATTCTCCGTCCAGTTTACCACACCGGGAGAGACCTGATAACGCGCCCCAGCCTGGCGCAGGATAACATGTCCCTCATGCCAGCGTATTTGGGCATCGACGTCGGGTTGTCGCCAGTTACCTTGAACGCGTCCTTGAAGGTCAACAGGAATATCAGCCTCCGATACTTCCGGGGTTAATCTGGCCACCAGCCCCAGATTGGCCCGCTCGGATTTGAACCTAAAATCCAAACCGCTCCCAGGGAGATCGAACTGAAACGGGGTAAGGGACAGCCGCATCGGTACAGATCCGTCCCATGAAAGGCGGGAGCCTTCGGAGCTCTCCTGCGCCGCACCGCGTATGCTTAAAGCGTCGTTCCTTAAACTCAGAGCTGATTCAATGGACTGTAAGGAAAGGCTTTGCCATTTCAGGCCGGTTATACTGATCTGGGCATCCATCTGAGGGTGGTGGGTTGAGCCGGTCACCGCTGCCCTGGTCTGGATTTTCCCCTGTAATCCCTTTACCCGGGCGATTTCCAGAGAAAGGTTGCGGACTTCCAGGCGACTAGAAATTTGCTCTCCTTGCATCTGAGCCATGACCTGCACCGTCCCCCCATTTACTTCAAAAACTGTTTCGGTCAGGTCTAATCCGGGAGAAAATCTTGCCCTTACCGGCGTGCGGTTCAGAACCGAGACCCCGGCCAAATGCAGCCGCAACTGTTCCAGGTCCAGTGCCAGGGGACTACCCCCCAGGTCCAGGCGACCGGCAAGTTCGATCAGCGGCCCTGGAGGGGGAGAGGACGCCTTAAGGTCGAACCGCCAGCGATGGTCAACACCATTAGCGGCGAGGATTACCCGAGAGAATAATCCTGCCGGGGTTCCTACCTCTCGGCCCTGCAAGTTAAGCGTACCGCTGCGAGGAGGCAAATCCCGGCCCTCAGCCTTGAGAGAAAAACCTTGCAGCTTAATATCCCCCAACGATAGATGTGCGCCTTGAACCTGAAGCAGGTATTGTGGCTCCGACAAGGTCCCCTGGAGTCGGCCATCGAAGGTCAGACTTCCCTTGAGAGCGGTGGGAATCGGCCAGTCACCCTCGGGCAGAGTTCGGCCTTGGAGAGAGAAATCAAGTTTCTCCTTTCCCAGGGAGCCCTGCAGTTCGGTAGCGATATTCCCGAGCACGAGGCGGAAGGCGGGAATGGCCAAAATTGATTTTCCCCAAGTGAAGCGACCCGAAAAGGTCTTGAGGGGATGATCTCCCCAGGACCCGGAGGCGTTGATCTCTCCGGCAACCATAAGCTGTTCAGTCTGAGTGAGCTCGGGCAACTGAAATCTGGCTTGAAAAACACCGCTGCAGGTTGTCTTGGGCGGTAGATCCAGCCCGGCGAGGCCAGGTTGGAGATCTTCGGCCCGGAGGCTTATTTCGCCCTGAGGGGAGGTAAACAAAGAGCCCTCGGTTTTAAGGCTCAGACGACCAAAATTGCCCGAGATCAGGCCGTCAACGGTCTGCCGCAGCGCCGATCCGGAAGCTGAGACCTGAAATTGATCGATTCTGATCCCTCGAAATGTGAGCGGCTTGGCCTTGAGCTGCCAGGAAAATTGCCGCGGCGGCCACTCTAGTCCCACCCCTTTGAGTTGAAGATTGATACTTAGGGGAGAAGCCTCGCGATAGAGTACCGCCCGGGGAACGTCTAACCGGGCCAGCATCTCTGGAGTAACATCGGTCAGATTGACCTGGAAATCATATCCCCAGGTATCATCCCGGCGATTTAGGGATCCGTTCAAAAAATAGGAGGCCTTATGAAGAGAGCCGTTGAGCTGAAGTTTAAGATCAATCAGCATACCGTGAACGTGTAATTTTCCGTTGCCCCCCCATTCGGAAGGCCACTTTTGATAGAGGCGTCCCAGCAAAGCGGACGGCAGCGGGCCGATCTCTCCGGTTAATTCCGTGCTGCCGGTTTCGTTGAGATAGACTTCTCCGGAAAGATTCAAGAAATTTTTGCCATCCGCAGCTAAAGCAAATAAGGGCAGACGAAGGCAATCGCGGCTGAATGTCAGAGCGGTTGCCAGACTGAATTTACCCCAGGGCGTTGACACAGCTAGATTGGATTCCCCCAGTTCCACCCGCTGCTGCGGTGACAGGGGCTGCAACAGGCGCAGACCCAGATCGGCAGCCACGCCGTCAATAATTGTCTCTCCCTGGGGCTGCTGCATCACGACTGCGCCGTTGTCGATGAGAATCCGGGAAAAACTCACCGAACTAAAGGGGAGGGATACCGGCTTGGCCTCGCCTTGGGATGGTACCACCAGATTGCTCACATTCCACTGGCCGCTCTGATCCTGTTCCAGTCTAAGGATGGGATCGTAGAGAGCCAGCTTGTCGACTACCGGTTGCAGTTGAAAGATCGAACCCAACGATATCCGCAGCATGAAGCTCCTGACCCGCAGAACTGCCCCGCGAGGTGTTTGCAGTCTGAGGTCGTTAAAAAAATAGCCTTTAAAAGGGGTACCGGCGATCTCCCGGACCATGATTTCGCCGTGCAACTGATTATTAACTGTAATGATCAGCTTCCGCCCAGCCCAACGCCAAAAGGTCTCCGAATGCAGGACAAACCACCCGGAGCAGCAGACTGCCAGACAGAACAGGAGAAAGTAAAAGAAAATCTTTCGGATAAGGGTGAATTTCATTCCTGCTACCCTGACCATTTCAGGCTGGTTATTACCAACATTAACGAGTTAAGGGAATTAAAAACTCTGACCGATGGTGAAATAAACCTGATATTTGTGGTTTACCCCGCTACTTGGATTTAAAGGAAAGCCGACATCGACGCCCACCGGACCGATGGGGGTATTATACCTCAGGCCGAAACCGGCACCGTATTTCAGCCGTCCGGCGTCCAAATCGGCAATCTTAGGATAGACGTTGCCGCAATCCAGGAACCCCACACCTCGCAAATCCTGATAGATCGGAAATCGTAGTTCGGCACCGCCCTCCAGCAGGGCGTTGCCGCCGACGTAATTTCCGGCAGCGTCCCTGGGCCCTAACCGGAAAAGGCGATATCCCCGGACAGTATTGTAACCGCCGGTGTAGAACCGGCGGAAGATTGGTATTTCACCGGTATCCTGGATGGGCTGCAGTAAGCCGACTCCGGCTCGTAAAGCCAGAACAAGTTCTTTCTGCCAGAGATTGATATATCGGCGGCCTTCCGTCCGGGCCGAAGCAAATTGTAGGTTGGCTCCGAAAAATTTCGGCGATACCTCCCCGTTTAGGTAAAACAGGCCTCCCTGCGTCGGATACAAAGCATTATCAGTGGTGTCCCGTTGAAATCCCAGGAATACCAAGGAAGTGCGAAAGGTCTGGTCTTGCGGTTCCTTAAACATGACCATGGTAGTTGCCGGTATATTGGAGGGCTCGTCGAACTGGAGCAGATAACCTCCATAAACCTTCCAATTCCAGGGCAGGTCGCGCTCCAAACGATTATTGAAAAAAAGGGTCTTGTCGTCGAAGGAAGGATAGTCGCGGTACATCAGGCCGCTGCTCATGATCAGATCGGCATAGCTGCCCCATAACTGGGGATTGGTAAAGGTGCTGGCAAACTTCGAGTCGATGCTGGAAAATTTACCTTCAAAATCGAGGTAGCGGCCTCCACCTCCGATATTGCGCCAACGCAGGCCTAAACGGGCTCGCACCTGGTCTTCGGTCCCCCAACCGAGACCTCCGGTGAAGGACCGTTTTGGTTTTTCTTTTACCCTGATACTGATCGGAATATCGGCTTCGTCAGCGGCTGTTTCCTCCGGAGTGACGGCCACACTGCTAAAGAGATCTAACTTATATAAGTCCTTTTGACTCTGGTAAATCTTCCGGAAATCAAAGCGCTCCCCCGGTTTAAAGGTCATCTTTCGGAGGATAATATAATCGGGGGTTTCCGGCCTGCCAGCAACCCTGGACTCTCCGAAGGAAGAGAGAGGACCGGAAGAGATGGAAAGCACAATATCTGCGCTGTTCTTCTCCTCGTCCAGATAAACCTTGCCCTCTACATTTCCCCGGGGATATCCATGTTCCAGGAGATAATTTAAGTAGAGACGCTTCAGATTGTCATAGCTGCCTTCGATGAACCGGTCGCCTGTTTTTAGAGGGCGATCGCTCTCCAGTGGGGCTAGATCGAGGGCGGCATCCTGATCCAAGAGGCGTATTTCAATGTTGGCAACCTGTATCCACGGTCCTTCGTTCAGATGAATGGTTACCTCCGCTTGGCCTTTGGCGTCCTGTTGCACCGTGGAGCTAACCTCGGTGTGGTTAAAAACCCTGCTGCCGATAGAGGGCCTTGACCCTCTCCAGGTCTGCCTCCAACTCTCCCTCGGTAAAGGTCGGCAGTTTTTTCCAGGGCCAGATAGTAGGGAGGGAGATGGTTAACTGGCTCTTGATCGCTTTGCTAGAGATTATCTGATTCCCAATGATTTTGAGGGACTTAAGTTTTAGCGCCGCCCCCTCTGACACCGATTCGGCTAAACTCCAAGGAGGCCAGACAATCTGCCCCAACAGCCAGAAAGCCAACAACATCCCCCTTATCCACAAACGATAAAAGTCCGTCATAAACCTCGCGACAAGGGTTGATTAAAAATGAAAACGGCTTGTTATAAAAATCTTGACACCGATTTATCGGCTGCTTCGAGCCCTACACCCTGTCTGGGCTCTATCGCCATCCCGAATTTTCTGGCATATACCTGGGTAAATTCAGCACCAATAAAGATTATCTGGGCGGAATAGTAGACCCAAAGGAGCAGAACCACCATGGAGCCGGCGGCGCCGTAGGCCGAACTAACGCTGGTGCGGGCCAGATACGCCCCTAAAAGATTCTTCCCCAACCCGAAGAGGAGAGCGGTGATTCCCGCCCCGACCCCGACCGCCCGCCATGACAGCCTGACATCCGGCAACACCTTGAACAAGAGCGCAAACATGAGGGTAAACAGCAGCAGGGATAAGCCGGTGTTAAGAGTTTGGACGAGTATTACCGGCAGAGGAAAGTACATCCCGATGAATGAATCCGCCATCGCCACCACTGAACTAATAAGCATGGACAAGAAAAGGACCAGGCCGACAAGGATAACCGTGAAAAAAGACTTTAGTCTGTCGATGATCGAATTCACCAAGCCAGCGGGTTGATACTTGACGCCCCACATGGTGTTCAAGGCATTTTTTAGGGTGACAAAAATAGTCGTCGATCCCAGGAGCATCAGGGAAATGGCGGTTATGGTGGCTGTCAGGCCGGAACCCGGTTTATAACTTCTTTGGACAATATGCATGATATTCTTGGCATTTTCAAGACCAACAAATCCGGTCAACTCCTGCATCAGATAGATCTGAACCGATTCCTTTCCCAAAAAAAAGCCGACTACCGCCATGATGATGATTAAGATCGGGGCCAGTGAAAAAATGGTATAAAACGCCAATGCCGCTCCTAATTGCGGGGCGTTGTCAGTGCTCCACTCTTGATAGGTCTCCTTGAGCAAGGACCATACTGTCTGAACGAGGAGGGTGATTCTGGTCTCCAAAGTATCTGCCATGGCTACCTCTTCGGCAACGGAGCGAGATGTTGCCGCCGCAGGGTTGGAGATTAGGTCTCTTGGTCAGGTTTGTTTCGACAAATTCGAGGGTATTTCTTTTGAGTTGCCCGGTGCCGCCAGCGGGAAAAACCATTGCCCGCAGAAGCCGTGCGCCAGTCTTCTTACAGAATCGCTTGGGAAGGTAATCAATTGCCCTTACCTTAACCTTTATGCTAAAATCTTTCAACCGGAAACCGGAAAACAAAAAACGGAAACGCGGTGCTCTTAGGGTTGAGTCAAGCCGGCCTGCTCCCGCAACTGCTGCAACTTCTTGGCTAATTTCTCCGGTGACTCAAAACGAGATTCTATATGGGAACGGTGCTTACCTTTCACCAGTGCTTCTTGGAGTACGCTAATCAGTGCAAGGGTGCGGGGATTGCGACTATCCAATTTCAGGGCCCGTTCCAGATTATACAAGGCTGTACCGACTAATTGCCCTTTGGTACACAATATAGCCAAGGCCTCAAGATTATAGGCGGCAGGGTCAAAAGGAGTCAACTCCACCGCATAACTAAAACTATCCAAAGCACCGGAAGCATCCTTCAGGAACAATTGGGCAGCACCCTTGAACTGCATAGATGTGGCTAGATTGGCACGGTCGCCTAACGTATATGATTCCTCCCGAAAGCTGGTAAATTCTTTTATGGCGGCCCGATAATTCCCGGCCCGGTAGCGGTACAGTCCGGCCATAAAATGCACCGCCGGCAGAGAAAACTTCGGGTCTACCAAATGCCCGGCCACCCACCCCTGGGTGTCGCCCAGATCAATCTTATACCAGAGACCACGCCGGTAGCGCATGTCCAACACCCGATATTCTCCGTCTAAATACACTGTTCTGATTTTGCGGGAATCTTGCCCGGGGCCCTGGAAGAGGGTAGCGGTGTTATACTTGCCTTCCACCTGCCGCGGCGGCACTTCAACCAGACTGTTATCGACAAAGGCTTTGCCGCCGTCCGCAGTTTTGACCACAAACCAACCACCTTGCATGGCGGTAGCCGCCAGGGGCGTATTGGTTGGCACGGTCTGGAGCGGCCGACCGTTTGCCTGGGGTTCGGCGCGCAGCACCGCCGAGCGCCGGGTAACCACCGTCCGCTCAAAAAGGTTGTTGCGATTGGTTTGTACCAGAGCAAAATTATATCTGGTGCGGGCAATCTCCGCTTCCAGGCCAGGCACCGGCTTCAGTCGGATCAGCAGATCACCGCCCCGCACCTCCGGTAAGACAGACAGGAAGCTGTTGAGGAAGACCTGTTCCCCCTGTTCCCAGACCGCGCCCCACAGGGCCATGGAACACCGCTGGTCGCGGGCGATCTCCAGAGCGGCCAGGTGATAATTTTTTTCGAGCAGATCGACAATCCGTTCCTGTCCCGGGGGGTGGGCCAGAATCACTCCGGCCCCACTCTGGTCGCTGATGGCGGTAAGCACCTCGCGCCAGATCAGATAGCCCAGACACTTGCCCAAACCGGTATCACCGGGGTCAAGGAATTCGGCGATCAACCCCTTGTTCTGCAGATGGGGCAGAGCTTCCCGCCCCTTTTCGACGCCAGGTTTTGTAAATTGACGGGTAATCACATATCCAGCCCAAACATCACTATTAAAGGCCAGGCTGAGGACCACGGAGATGAGAAAAAGAAGCGTCTTCATAATCCCAACTCCTTGTTTACCAGTCCCAGCATCAGATCGATCTGGGAAACGATCTTGTCTTCCTCGGTCAACCCGGCTTTCTCGGCGATGAGGCAGGAACGCACCCGCTCGATCCCTTGACGGTCGCCCTTGGCCTTGGCCCGCTTGAAGTCGCGCAGGCTGAAGGCCAGCACCGTGCGGGAGAGCCAGAGTTTATTAAACTTCTGCGACAGCCTGGGAGAGTTGAGCAGGTCGGCCGGCAGCACATCTTCCACGGTGTCCGCAACCGGCAATTCTTTGAGCGTGGGAATCATGATATAGCGTGAGGAGATGTTGACCTGGTTGTGGCCCGCTTCGTCGCGGCGTACCTCCCCCATGCCGCCGATCATGGCCAGGGCGTTGAGAAAAAAGCCCAAACGCCGGATTTTCTCGGTGTTGGTCCAGGACATCTTGATCTCGAGAGGTTCCAAGCTAATGTCCGGAGACGAGGCAATGGCCGCCGAAGAAGAGGCCAGCGCCTGGAGGTGGGTGGCAATAGCCATAAAGAGGCCTCTAGCCAGATAACCGGTTTGCGGCGGGGCGACCGGCCCACCTTCCACCGGGGAGGCAATCTCGTAGGGCAACAGGTAGAGCGTGTAGCCTTCCCGACTGACTAACTTTTTTAAGGGTTCCTTGATTTCCGGGGCAATCTCAGCCTCATCAAAAACCATGGGGACAGTGACCTCTTCGCACTCGGAAGCCGCCCCTGCCTTGCAGGTCAGAACCCGGTGGGCCTTGAGAAACGACGGGGCGCTGAAGGTGAGGGTAAGGCTCTTGCCCTCCGCGGCCCATTCTGGCGCAACCTGATTCAGGTCAATTTCAAAGCGCCCATAGACATCAGTCTGGGCCACGTTGGCCTTCTTGTCCCTGAGATCGATGGTTACCCCCTCCAAAGGATGTTCCCCGACCTCGGAAATCACCCTGCCCCTGATCTTGCCGGAAAAGGGCGTCTGAGCTGCCGCCGTACCGGTCAAGAACGTCAGGACAACCAAGACTGCCAGCCTTTTCATGGCTCACCTCCACAAGCAAAGTGCACCGCAACCCGCCCTTGCCGCAATTCCCGCCGTCCCAAGGAAAAATCCTGAGTTTTACAACCCGGCAGACGGAGCCGCAGCATCCGGGGTGGCACATCTCCCCTTCGAGGGTAGGAGAGGACAAACCTGCCGTCAACCGTATCCACTACTCCCTCTTCTAACGAAACCTTACGGCCCTGGTAGTCCAGCAGCATCACCCGCAGGTCCGCCAGCCGCTCTTTGGTGGCGCTGTCCGCAACCTCAACAACCCCGGTTAACTCCCCTGGCAGGGGATAGCAAGCCTGTTCCACCCAACTGAACACAATACCCGCCATGATGAGACCCAAACCCACCAGCCCCATCACCTGGAAAAAAGGTTTTTTCTTCGCTTTCCGGAGCTTGATGAACAGCCAGCCGAATAATAATCCAACAATGATGAAGAGAAAAATCTGGACCAGGAGGATGGGCAGGTCGATGCCAACCTTTTGCAGCACGCCCAGCACTTTTTCCAGCATGGCCGGGCCAAAATCCAATACCGCAGTTATGCTCTCCGGCTCTTCCATGGCTTCCTCTGCCCCATTTTGGGTCTATTGCAATGAGTTGACAGCGATTTTAGGTAAACTGCTCCTCAATAGTAAAAATTATATGATAGTACATATAAAATTATTTTTGATTATTGTAAATATTTTTAACGGATTTAACCGGCGGAAAGGAAAAATATGAGGAAATACCTTTTCTCAAGCTGGTGCTTGGAAACCAGGGGAAAAGGCCGGACGCGCTTCGCTTTGCCGCCCCACATCAATGGCCATTGCCCTTTGGTCACTGGCTACTGACCACTGTATTCTTTGCTAAGAGGGAACCATCGGTAATATGGTTTACGAAAGATCGTTGTTCCGCAGATCGGATTGAGAGTGAGGTGATTCGGGCAGGGTTATCGTTCTGAAAGGATCGCACCAGGGGCTAACTTTGTATTCGCCCCTGGTGCTGGCAATATTACCCTTCGGAATTCTGAAAATTCCCCCAGATGACATTTTTTTTGCCGTTGGGATGTCCCAGAAGGTTCAAAGCACCCTCTAGAATACCCTGCGGGTCAAGGCCGTATTTGCGGCGCAAAATCTTCTGGCTGCCGTGTTCGACAAAAAGATCTCCCACCCCCAGACGCTTTACAGGGATCCCATGGAGACCGTGGTCCGATAGGAGTTCCAGTACGGCGCTGCCGAAGCCTCCGGCCGCAACATTTTCCTCGACCGTAAGCACCCGGCCGCACCGAGCCGCCAGAGAGAGTATTTGAGCCTGATCCAGGGGCTTAATAAAGCGGGCATTCACGACAGTAGCTTTGAAACCCTGTTCCTCCAAGCCTCTAGCCGCCTCCAAGGCCGGGTAAACGCTGGCGCCGACGGCCAGGATAAGCAGATCGTCGCCCTCGGTGAGAACCTCGGCTTGGCCCAGGGGGATTTTCTTGAGAACGGGAGAGAGGGGGGTGCCGACGCCGCCGCCTCGTGGATACCGCAAGGCAATCGGACCTACATGCGAGACTGCGGTATAGAGCATATGCCGAAGCTCGTCCTCATCTTTAGGGGCCATGAGGATCATGTTGGGCAGATGCCGCAGGTAGGACAGATCAAAGAGGCCCTGATGGGTTTCGCCATCCTCGCCGACAATGCCGCCCCGATCCAGGGCGAAGATAACCGGGAGATTTTGAATGCAGACGTCATGCAGCACCTGATCATAGGCCCGCTGTAGGAAGGTGGAGTAGATGGCCACCACCGGCCGGAAGCCCTCGGTGGCGATGCCGGCTGCAAAAGTGACGGCGTGTTGTTCGCAGATACCCACGTCAAAAAAACGATCCGGATAGTGCAGCCGGAAATCCACCAGGCCGGTCCCATCCGGCATGGCCGCAGAAACCGCGACAATGCGGTGATCCTCACGGGCCAGTTTGATCAGGGTGTTGCCGAATACCTCGGTGTAAGTAGGGATATCGCTGACGGTTTTTTTGGGTTCGCCGGTCTCCAGGTCGAAGCATCCCAAACCGTGAAAACAGGTAGGATTGCATTCGGCGGGTTCGTAGCCCTTCCCCTTGGTAGTAAGAACGTGGACCAAAACAGGACCATTGAGATTCTTGACATTTCCGAAGGTCTCAATGAGATGGTCAAAACGATGGCCCTGAACCGGCCCTAGATAATTAAACTTGAGGGCTTCAAACAACATGCCGGGAGTAAGAAAGGATTTGAAGGACTCCTCACTTTTTTTGGCCCACAGCATCAGCTCATCACCGATGCCGGGAACCATTTTAAGAAAGTTTTCAAACTGGCGGCGGGCGTAGACCACCGCCCGCTTGGTGAGCTTACGGCTGAGAAAAGAGGAGAGGGCGCCGACATTGGGCGAGATCGACATCTCGTTGTCGTTGAGAACAACAATCAAGTCCTTGCTCAAGTCGCCGGCATTGTTCAATCCCTCAAAGGCGAGGCCGGCGGTCATGGAACCGTCGCCGATGACGGCGATAACCCGCCTACGCTCCTTTTTGAGGCACTTTCCCACTGCCATGCCCAAAGCCGCAGATATGGATGTAGAACTGTGACCGGTGTCAAAGGCATCATAAGGGCTCTCCCCCCGCTTGGGGAAGCCGCTGAGACCGCCGGATTGGCGAAGCGTATGAAAAACATCTTTGCGGCCGGTGAGAAGCTTATGGGTATAGGCCTGGTGGCCGACGTCCCAGATGATCTTATCCCTCGGCGTATCAAAAACATAGTGCAAGGCGATGGTGAGCTCGACGACACCGAGATTAGGAGCCAGATGCCCGCCAGTAGTAGAGACTGTGCTAATGATCTGTTGGCGGATTTCTTGGGCTAGTTGGGGAAGTTGCTCCACCGCCAGCCTTTTCAGATCAACCGGACTGTTAATGGCATCCAGTAGGCTTTTTTTCTGCAGGCTTAATGCCTCAGAGCACACCGAAAATTGAGGTTTGGGATCGGACATGGCTACTCCTGTGACTATTGACGTCTAACAAGTAGATACCGGGCTAATTGCCGCAGCGGTTCGGCCCGTTCGCCGAAAGGCTGGAGGTCCACCAGGGCGGCTGCGACGAGATCGCGGGCCTGGTTCTTGGCCGCAGCAACACCCATCACGGCCGGATAGGTGGCTTTCTGACGGATGGCGTCCATACCGGTGGGCTTGCCCATTTCAGCAGACTCGCCTTCCACGTCTAGTAAGTCATCGGTAATTTGAAAGATTAAACCGAATTTTTCTCCATAGTGCGTCAGGGCCAGAATATCTCGGGCTGAACCACCGCCCAGCAGCGCCCCGGAGCGCACCGAAGCCGTGAGCAAAGCTCCGGTTTTCAAGCGGTGAATAGCCTCAACCTGCTCCAGGGTACTCGGTTGACCCTCAGCTAATAAATCGGCCATCTGACCCCCTACCATTCCTTGATAGCCAGCCGCCCTGGCGATGGTTTGGACTACTTCATGGTAGACGCTTGCCTGGGCCGGGTGATTGGTCGCAGCAGCGGCCAGGACCTCGAAGGCGGCGGTGAGAAGGCCGTCCCCCGCCAGGATGGCAGTGGCTTCGTCAAATTTTTTGTGGCAGGTAGGGCGTCCTCGTCTGAAGTCATCGTCATCCATCGCCGGCAGATCATCATGGATAAGGGAATAGGTGTGAATCATTTCCAAAGCGCCGGCTACCGGCATGACCTGTTCCACATTGCCCGCCACCGCCTCAGCCGCCGCCAAACAAAGGATCGGACGGAGCCGTTTGCCGCCAGCCAGCAGCGAGTAGCGCATAGCCTCCACCACCCGTTGGCCGGGGCCGTTGCCAGGGGGCAGATAACACTCCAACGCCTGATCAATCAGGGTCTTGCGTTCCGAGAGATAGGTTTTCAAGTCCATGCGAAACCCAACCTAGCTAGTGAATTCACTGTATGATTCTAGTGTGACTCAGACATCAGACCCCTTGGCCTCGTTGGGGGTGAGAAAAGGTCTGGTGATCAGATTGCCGGCCTCGTCCTGCAAGAGGATTTCCACTTTCCGGTCCACGGCATCAAGCTGTTCAGTGCAGAGGCGGATTAGGCGCATACCGGCTTCGAATCTGGCCAGCGCGGCCTCCAGGGGAAGATCACCATGTTCCAACTGTTGTAGAATATCTTCCAGCGCTCGTAAATTTTCTTCAAAACTATTTTTGGCCATGTGAGTTTCCGGTTTCCTGGTTTCCGGTCGGTATTCAGAAATTAATTCTGCCCAGTCTGGAAGCCGGTGCCGCAGTTATTTTGTAGGCAACGGTAAAGTTTCGTCGGTTATGGACGTCACCTGACATCTGAGAGCACCGTGGTGCAGGTGTACTAACACCGGCGCACCCACGGCAGTCTGTTGGGATGTCCGCAAAACCGCCCGGTCGGGCAGCGTTAAGGCCACGGCATAACCGCGGGCCAGGATGGCAGCCGGATTGAGAGGGCGGAGACGGTCGGTCAGATGCTCCAACAACCTTCGGTGATCACTCAGCCGGCGCCTAAGAACCTGTTGCAGTCGGCGGTTATCCTGCTGTAGCAATAAACGCTGGCCTTCGCTCCGACGGCGGACGCTCAAGAGAGAGAGGCGGGCGGCGGCCAGCCTGAGTTTAGCGGCGGCGTCCCGACGTTTGGTCTGCCAGAGACGTTGGAGCTGCTCGGCACGTTCGTCCAACCTGAGTCTGAGGTCGGCTACCCGTCGGCGTGGGTCTTTGAGGCGATGGCCTGAGAGCCGCAGACGCTCCCGGCCCTGCTGTAATAAGTTCAAAAATCGGCGCTGCAATGAAAGGCTTAGGCGCTGCAGCTCAAGCTGCAACTCCTCCAGGGGGCGTACGACAAGTTCAGCGGCGGCCGAGGGAGTAGGAGCGCGTCGGTCAGCTACAAAATCGGCGATGGTAAAATCAATCTCGTGTCCTACAGCGGAAATCACCGGGATGGTTGATTGAAAAATGGCCCGGGCCACCTTTTCTTCATTGAAGGCCCAAAGGTCTTCGAGCGAGCCGCCACCCCGGGTCAGGATAATGACGTCCAGGTCGGGCATGGTGTTGAGGGTGCGCAGGGCACCGACAATCTCTTCAGCCGCGCCGGCGCCTTGCACCCGCACCGGATAGACCAGCACCTGTATATTGGGAAAGCGGCGATGCAGAATCTGCAAAAAATCCCGGATGGCGGCGCCACTGGGAGACGTTACCACGGCCAGTCGATGCGGCAGATAGGGTAGAGGTTTTTTGTATCGCGGGTCGAAAAGACCTTCGGCATCCAGGCGGGCCTTGAGCTGTTCAAAGGCCTGGGCCAGCGCCCCCATCCCCAGAGGTTCGGTATAGTCGGCTAACAGCTGATACTCACCCCGAGGCTCGTAAACCGTGAGCTGACCGCGACAGACAATCTTTAAAGAGTCGACCGGTTTGAAACGCATCGCCTGGTAATAACTCCGAAAAATTACTACCCGGAGCTGGCTTGCCTCGTCTTTCAGGGTAAAATAACAGTGTCCGGAGTGCGGCGACCGCAGATTTGACACCTCTCCCTGCACCCAAACCAAGGGAAACTCCTGCTCCAGACGATCCTTGATCATTCTGGTCAGATCTGCCACGGAGTAAATTCGCGGGTATTCCGGCGATATCGGGGTAATAATTGACCTCATAAACAATTGTTTCAGTAAAACACATATGAAAGAAACTAGCAATGCCTTTTTAGCAATCGGCGGGCTTGGAAATTTACTTGGCGAATCGATTAAAATTTGATATTATTAGAAATAATTAGAAGATGGAGGCATAAGTATGTTCCAATTGGGCGACTTGGCCGTATATCCGGCACACGGCGTTGGGGTTATCGAGTCAATCGAGGATAAAGAAATATCGGGGAATCACCAGACGTTTTATATAATGCGAATATTAGATAATAACATGATCATTATGATCCCGACGCACAATGCGTCCAACGTCGGACTGCGTGGAATTATCGACGGTCAGGCGGTGACCACTATTTATGAGATTCTGGCAAAAAAAGACCGGGTGGTGGAACACCAGACCTGGAACCGGCGCTACCGCGATTATATGGAGAAAATCAAAACCGGTTCGTTATTTCATGTCGCCGAAGTCTTGCGAGACCTGACCTTGCTGAAGCTGGACAAGGATCTTTCTTTTGGCGAACGCAAGATGTTGGATACCGCCAAGAACCTATTAGTGAAAGAACTTTCCATCGCCGAGAAGAAGGAGGAAGACAAAATCGAACAAAAAATCAACAGCTTGTTGGAGTTAACCGCAATGGAGCAGGTTGCGTTGGCCTGACTGCCCTTATCCACCGCTATTCAACCCATGACCATGGAAGGATGAAGAAACAGAGGTGATTGCGGTTGTTTCAAAAGATTGTCGTCGGGTGTATTTTAGGGGGTGTTTGTGCGGTTAGCGGCTACTTAATCGGGAGCCAGATTCCACATCTGCAACATCTCTGGTGGGCCGGCTGGGCGGGAGGAGGCTTTGGACTCATCGTTGCCTTTCTCACCCTGCAGTTGGAACGGGTCGTTAAGCGGGTACCGCTTAAAACGATTATGGGTGGCACCTTGGGCTTGTTTACCGGATTAGGTATCGCCAAATTAGCGAGTTATCCTTTCGAACAATTCTTAGAACTGCCCACTCTACAGATTCCCTTGTATATCTTTTTTTCGGCAATATTCGGTTACGTCGGGCTGATGTTGGGCGGCAAAAAGGTGGAAGAGATCGTCTCGCCGCCTTTTTTAGAAGGGGGCAAAACCTTTCGCCACCTGCCCAAGGTACTGGATACCAGCGTCATCATTGACGGGCGAATTGCCGATCTCTGCGATACCGGTTTTTTGGAGGGAACGATGATCGTTCCCAAATTTGTCTTGAAAGAATTGCAATATATTGCTGATTCTTCCGATGATTTAAAGCGGATGCGCGGCCGCCGCGGTTTGGATATCTTGCACCGCATCCAGAAGCAGAATCGGGTGCGGGTGGAATTTTTGGATACCGATATTGAACGGATGGATGTTGATTCGAAGCTGGTGGAGGTAGCCCTCAAGCTGCATGCCAAAATCTTGACCAACGATTTTAATCTTAGCAAAGTAGCGCAGTTGCGCGGCATCGAAGTATTGAACATCAATCAATTGGCCAATTCTTTAAAATCCGCCGTGTTGCCGGGGGAGACGATGCAGGTGCAGATTCTCCGGGAAGGCAAATCCCAGGGTCAGGGGATTGCCTATATGGATGACGGCACCATGGTAGTAATCGAAAATGCCCGGCAATACATCGGTAAAGAAGTCAACGTGGCGGTCACCAGCGTCCTCCAGACTACTGCTGGCCGCATGATCTTTACTGAAATCAAGGACGATGGCGGTTCCCACGTCCGATCCTGATTACCCCCCACCAACCGGGACAACCCTTGATGTCGAGGCTGAAGAGGAAGGTCTGCGGCTGGATCACTTTCTGGTACGGAAAATGCCATCCTTTTCCCGAGCCCGCCTGCAGAGATGGATAAAAGCCGGTTTGGTGCAGGTTAATCAAGAAGAGCGGCAACCTCATTACCATATGCGCAAAGGCGACCGAGTGGCCGTCAGCCCTCCAGAGGTACAGCGCTGGCATCTGGCTCCGGAACCCATCCCTTTAAAGATATTGTATGAGGATGAAGATCTGCTGGCGCTCAATAAACCGCCCGGTCTGACCGTGCATCCGGGTGCCGGTCAGAGTTCCGGCACCCTGGTGAACGCCTTGTTGCACCACTGTCCCGATCTGGGAGGAATTGGCGATGTGCAGCGGCCGGGGTTGGTGCATCGGCTGGATAAAGACACCAGCGGCGTGATGGTGGTAGCCAAAACCGACAGGGCGCATCAGGCGTTGATCAAGCAGTTCAAAAACCGTCGGGTGGATAAGAGGTATCTCGCTTTGGTCTGGGGACGGTTTTCCGAAAACCAGGGTGAGATCGAAGAAGAAATCGGGAGGCATCCCACTCAAAGACACAAAATGGCCGTAACTTCCCGCCGCGGGCGGCCGGCGGCAACGTCCTGGCGGCGGCTGCAGGAATACCCCGGACCTTTTAGTTGGCTGGAACTCAAGTTACACACCGGCAGAACGCATCAGATCAGGGTGCACCTGTCTTCTCTGGGACATCCGGTAGTGGGCGATAAAATCTACGGCGCCGGTGACCGGCGATTGCTGGTCCTGCCCCCGGAGCTAACCGAGTTGCGTCCCCTGGTGCGCCGACAGGCACTGCATGCCTGGAAGTTGCACCTCAAACACCCCTGCCGAGATCTTGAACTAGACCTGGAGGCGCCGCTGCCGGAGGATTTGCAGAAGATCTTGGATTTTTTGGAGCAGCAGCGCCTATGATTAAGGTAGCTTTGACTGGTGGAGTAGCCTCCGGCAAGAGTACCGTCGCCGCGATGATTCGAGAGGCTGGTATTCCGGTCATCGACAGTGACCAATTGGCCCGCAGGGTTGTTACTCCCGGTCGACCGGCTTGGGAGGCGGTGCGGCAAAACTTCGGGGGGGAATTCTTCCAGAAAAATGGCACCTTGGACCGGGGGAAATTGGCTCACCTGGTCTTTACCCACCCTACGGCCCGGAGAAAGCTGAACCAGCTTCTTCATCCCTGGATCGCCCAAGAGCTGCAAGAAAATCTGGCGCAGCTCCAATCACAAGGGGTGCCCCTGGTGGTAGTAGAAATCCCTCTCCTGTTTGAGTTGGGTCTGGAAGGCCTGTATGATTTCATTATTGTGGTCTACGCCAACCGGGAGAGGCAGAAGCGCCGACTGGCCCGGCGTGATGTCCGGTCAGGGCCAGAGATCGAGGGCATCCTAGAGGCCCAGATTCCCCTTGACCAAAAGATCGAGAAGGCGGATTTTGTTGTCGACAACTCTTTCTCAATTGAGGAAACCCGCCAACAGGTAAAAAAGATAACCCTTACCTTAAGAAAACAGCTTGACAAATAAATCTAAAAAGTTTACCGTGACATAAAGCCTGCCTTCAGGAAGTTCGGTTTTGAGCCGATAAGATAAATCAGATTACATCCATACCCCCATGAAAATAATCTAAACGTTACCGGTGGAATAGGCGGTTATTCAATTCGCATCCCCAACCACAATATCCCGGTTTGCATAATTGGCCATAGATCAAAAGTATTTGGGAGCCGAGAAAGGCTCTAATCAGTAAAAACCACAGCCTGGCATTTTCCCTTCACTCAGCGGAAAAAGGCAGTAGACGATTGCAGTAATGGAAGAGGAAACTTTGTGAAAAAAAGTATTTGTCTTATTTTTGGAGGAGCAGTGTAGTGCGGAATGGGGAGTTTATGAATTTAACAGAGTTAAAAGAAAAGAAGATCGGTGAGTTAACCAGTTTGGCCAGGGAGTTTAATATTGAAGGGGCGGCCGGACTGCGGAAGCAGGAATTGATTTTTGCCATCCTGCAGGCCCAGACAGAAAAGAACGGCTTTATTTATGGTGAGGGCGTTTTGGAGATTCTGCCAGACGGTTTTGGCTTCTTACGCTGCCCGGATTACAATTATCTTCCCGGACCGGATGATATTTATGTCTCCCCCTCCCAGATTCGCCGTTTTAATCTGCGCACCGGCGACACTGTTTCGGGTCAGATCAGGCCTCCCAAGGAAGGCGAACGGTATTTCGCCCTGCTCAAGGTAGAGCACATCAATTTTGAAGATCCGGAGAGCACCCGGGACAAGATCTTATTTGACAACCTGACGCCGCTCTATCCCAATCAAAGACTGCATTTGGAAACCGGCCCGGATAATTTTTCCCCCCGGATTATGGATCTGATGACGCCCATCGGCAAGGGGCAGCGGGGGCTGATTGTGGCTGCTCCTCGGACCGGCAAGACCATGCTGCTGCAAAGCATTGCTAACAGCGTTGTGACCAATCATCCGGAAGTAATTCTGATCGTGCTGCTCATCGACGAACGTCCGGAAGAAGTTACCGATATGCAACGGTCCGTGAAGGCCGAGGTAGTGAGTTCGACCTTCGATGAACAGGCTCAGCGTCATGTGCAGGTGGCCGAGATGGTTCTGGAAAAGGCCAAACGACTGGTGGAGCATAAACGCGATGTCGTAATCTTGTTAGATTCCATTACCCGCCTGGCGCGTGCTTATAACACCGTGGTGCCGCCCAGTGGCAAGATACTGTCCGGCGGGGTGGATTCCAACGCCCTGCATCGCCCCAAACGATTCTTCGGGGCAGCGCGCAATATCGAGGAGGGTGGCAGCTTAACCATCATTGCTACCGCGCTGATCGATACCGGCAGCCGGATGGACGAAGTGATCTTCGAGGAATTCAAAGGCACAGGCAACATGGAGATTCACCTTGACCGCAAGCTGGTGGAGAAGCGTATCTTCCCCTCCATAGATATTAACCGTTCCGGGACCCGCAAAGAGGAATTGCTTCTTCCTCAAGATGACCTCAACCGCATCTGGATCTTGCGCAAACTGCTGTCGCCCTTGAATCCTATCGACAGTATGGAATTCCTCCTGGAAAAAATGCGCGGCACAAAGGACAATGCAGAATTTCTGGCTTCTATGAGCCGTTAACCCTCTGTATATTTTGTAATATCAGGTTAGCCGGCTCCATCGTTATCCGAACTTCGGACTAATTAATCGCTACGATCAGCGTCATTTTCTTCTGCAACGGCCTCTCATCCCATTAATGAACCAACGTTAGAAAAGAATGTTTGATTTTTGCCGTCTGAGGTGACTTTCTGACTTGACAAAACCGCTGGCCCTGAGGTTAGAATGCAACAGTGGCTGGATGGGGCGCGGTTGGCTGTCAGCAGCGGCATAAGATCAACTATCTCAATGCCGTTTGCCACGTGTTGATCGTTTATTATCTTTGAGGCATGAAGCGGGGGTATGTTATGGAACTTCCAGAACTTGGGTCTGCGACGGTCGAGATGGTGGTGGACAATTTTATTGATGTCTTTGAACCCTCTCTGCCCGGGGTAGTGGAGCGGATGACGCCCGGGCGTCTCAAAAAACCTCTCATCGCAGCCCACGGTCTGTCCATGCTCATCACTATGGAGCTCAACGGCCAGACAAAACGGATTCTCATGGATACGTCGAATTCGCCCTTGGTCCTCTTTAACAATTTGGAGGCCTTAGAGAGGTCGGTAGAGGATATCGAGGCGCTTTTTTTAAGCCATGGTCATCCCGATCATTACGGCGGTTTGCAGGAAGTGCTGGCCAGGCGCCAGTCCCCCTTGGAGGTTTATCTGCATCCGGACTGCTATCTGCCCAAACTGTTGATCACCCCCAGAGGACGGGTGGGACCCTGGACCCTGGAGCGGGAGGCGCTCGAGCGGGCCGGAGCCAGACTGCGGGAAAACACCCAGCCGACTCTGATCGCCGGAGGCGCCCTGATCAGTGGTCCCGTTGAGGCCAGCGTCAGCTATGAAACCCCGTTGCCGGGGGCGAAGCGGATAGTCAATGGGAAAGAAGAACGGGATGATTTTCGGGATGAGCAGGTGTTAATTATGAAGGTCAAAAATCGCGGCCTGATCGTCGTCGCCGCCTGCTCCCATCCCGGCATCACCAACATGATCCGATACGCTCAGAAACTCACCGGAGAGACAAAGGTAGCAGCGGTTATCGGCGGATTTCATCTGACCGCGGGAGGGGAGCAATTAATTCAAAATACCATCAAGGGCTTGCAGGAACTTGACATCGGCCTGATACTTGCTGGTCATTGTACCGGTTTTCGGGCCCTGGCGTCCCTCTATGCCGCTTTCCCGGAGCAGTTTATGGTCAGTTGCGTGGGTACTAAGGTGATGATCAGCTAGTCTTAAGGGCACTTTCCTGCCCGGACCTCCAGGAGAATGGCCGGTCTATCGGAGATGCAGGCTGGTGCCCTCAGCGGTAGCCTCATCCAAGTCGAACATGCGGCGGCCATCCGGTCGCTCGATGACGGCATAATGGTGGATATTTGAGAGTTTATGAGTTGTTAAACGGATGTTTTCCAACTGTTCCAGTATCTTGTTAAGATAACTGTAACACGGGTGTTCGGGGGTCAGTTCGAGGGTCAGCAGGCTGACATATCCCATGATAACCTGCAGGTATTGATTGAGCTTATGGGCCAGGGTATTACTGATTTCGGTGACGCCGATGAGGCGTTCTTCCTCTAACACCCTTCCGGCCAGGTTACAATGATCATGCATATCCTCTACCAAGAGGAGCTGACGGTACTGCCCGGACGGATCACCGGGAAGCGGCAGGCTGCGGCAAAACAGTTTTTGGCCTCTGCGGTTATAGCAGATCTTACCCGATGCCAAGTCTTTGAGACAACACTCACTGGAGCCTACCTGGTTGTTGGGATACAGAATGTTCGGCAGGTCAGGAAGAAGTTGCGAGCATGTTTCACCGTAAGCCTGATGAGGATTAAGGTTAAAGAGACGGCAGGCGGCGTCGTTGCCATAGATAAATTTACCTTGGTGATCAAAAACGAGCACAGCCAGGGGCAGATTTTGAATAATGTCTTCCATAACTGACATATGACCTCATCGACTTGGCAAAATTGCCGATTTGCTAGATAAATATCTCGCTTCTATGAAAAGTTTCAGTAATTACGTGAAGAGGTGCTCATGCTCCAATCGATTGAGTTAAACCAAGCATTCGGGGTATAAGAAGGGCGCTGTTTCTCCAAGCATAGCCACACAGTCAGAAACTGTTTAGCATTGAGCCTTTGGCAAAATAGCTTTTTGTGTCATCCTGAGCGAAGTGGAGGATCTTAAGCCTTTAGAAATATTAGATTCTTCGCTACGATCAGAATGATAATAACCCTATAATACGAGTTTTGCAAAAACCTCCACTATCTTTATTTTTACCACAAAAGATGTATTTTGCAAAATGTTATAGGTAGATCGGCATATATAAGCAATTACATAAATCTAAAAATATAATTCCGCTAAAATAGCTGCCTTGGAGATCCCGGAGACAGCAAATGATTTTTTCCGGCACAAAAAAATATGCGTATTTCTGCTCTGCTTGGCAACCTCCAATGACCGGCAGGAGATGATTTTCCTTTTTTATATTTTTCCTCAGCTCTCAGGACAATGAACATAACTATCGCCCAACTCGATGCCGTAGTGGGAGACATTGACGGCAATGCCGCCCGAGCGGTCAAGGTATTTAGCGAAGCTGCCGGAAATTCCGATTTAGTTGTTTTCCCTGAGCTCTATTTGACAGCTTATCCACCTCGGGATCTCCTGGAAAAACACTCGTTGATCAACCGGGTCCAACAGGCGGTGGAAGAGTTGAGAGAAGTATCCGCTCGGCATCCGGAGACGGGGCTGCTCATCGGGGCCCCCGTACCTACCGGTCTGGCTACCGGTAAAGGGCTATATAACGCCGCTCTGTTAATCTACCAGGGGCAGATAAACTGGCAGGCGAAATCGCTGTTGCCCACTTACGATGTCTTTGATGAATCCCGTTACTTTGATCCTCCCGCCCTGGTTCGGGTGTTTCCCTTTAAAGACGAGATCCTTGGTGTATCCATCTGTGAAGATGCCTGGTATGAATATGACGCCAACGCCAGACGATTATATCTGTTCAACCCCATCCAGGAGCTGGCCCAACAAGGAGCAACAATTTTTATCAATATCTCCGCCTCCCCTTTTCATTGCGGCAAAGAAGAGATCCGCCGCCGACTTATCCAAGGACATTGCCAGGCCTATCAGGTGCCCTTTATCCTGGTTAACCAGGTAGGGGGCAATGATGAGTTGATTTTTGATGGCAGAAGCATGGTCCTTGACGCCCAAGGTACGCCCGTAGCGGTGTTGCCGGCCTTCGAAGAAGCCGTGGTAACAGTGGATACCTCTGTGTCTGGACGGGCGGAGATATATCAGCCGGCGGCGGAAATTGCTTCGGTACATGACGCCTTGATATTAGGACTGAAGGACTACTTGCGCAAATGTGGGTTCAGCAAAGCGGTGGTGGGATTGTCGGGCGGGATTGACTCGGCCGTGACCTGCTATCTAGCCCGGCAGGCGTTAGGGCTCGAGAATGTCCTGGGGGTGATCATGCCTTCGCTATATTCTTCCCCCGGCAGTATCGCTGATTCGGAACGTCTAGCCGATAATCTGGGAGTAAAAACCTGTACTGTGCCTATCACCCCGATATACCAGGCCTACCTGAGTTCCTTGCCGGCCTGTTTCCCGGTAGGCGATCTGGACGTGGCGTTGGAGAACATCCAGGCCCGTATCCGGGGCAATATTCTGATGGCGTTTTCAAACCGGTTGGGCTATATGGTCCTTTCTACCGGAAATAAGAGCGAATTAGCGGTGGGTTATTGCACCCTCTACGGCGATATGAGCGGCGGTCTGGCAGTGATCTCGGACGTCCCCAAGACCATGATCTACGATCTGGCCCGCTATATTAACCGCCAGAGAGAACTTATTCCGCAGGAGATTTTGACCAAACCGCCTTCCGCCGAACTGAGGCCGAACCAGAGGGATCAGGACACGTTGCCTCCGTATGAAATTCTGGATCAGATATTAGAATATTACATTAACGAAGGGTGGGGTTATCAGGAGATTGTGGATCGGGGCTTTGATCCCGAGACAGTGCGCTGGGTAATCCAAGCAGTGGACCGCAATGAATATAAGCGTCGACAGGCGGCCCCGGGTTTAAAGGTAACCTCAAAGGCTTTTGGCAGCGGCCGGAGGATGCCCATTGCAGCACGTTACGAGACCTAAGCCATTGAAACCATAGCAATAGTACGAAACTCTGGCGCCATAGTTGTTTTTATCTACCCGAACAGAATGAATGATCTTAGCCTGTCAGATACCTTACCAAGAAAAAAAGTTTCAAGTTTCAAGCTATTAAAAAAATTCTGCCCAGGCTGGGAGCCTCGCCAGCGGCAGAGGGTTTTCATGGTTTGCGGGTGCTTTACAGGTCATGAAAATTAAATTATTCATTACGCTCGGAATGACAAGCAAGGGAAAATTTAGTTTTGCCAGAACCTCATATGATAGTACAATATAAATGAGTATTTTTTTTCTTATCTGACCATCAGACAGGGAGCATAACAGCCATGAAGGTATATGTGCCTAAAAATTGCGAGCATTGCTATGGGCGAGGATGTATGTGTGAAGAAGATATGAATTACCTGCCGCCGGAGTACCTCCTCAGCGAGGAAGAATATCAGCAACTGCCGCCGCAAGAGCAAGAGAATTGGGTCATCGTCTCTACCTGCGGCTGCGTGCAGAATTAACCGGCGCAACCACAGGGCATCTGGAACGGGCGGGCATTCCCGCCTTTTTCTATTTGTGGTGACAGGGGAATGTCGGAAAAGATTGCAGGATCAAAAGGGAGAGAGGAACTATGCGGTCTGAACCGGTATTAGTTACAGGAGCTACGGGATATATCGGCGGACGCCTCATCCCGCATCTGTTGGCGGCTGGCTACCGAGTGCGGGCCTTGGGGCGCTCTCTCAGTAAGTTGCAATGCCGCCCCTGGGCCAGCCATCCTGCCGTGGAGCTGGCTCAGGGAGATGTCTTGGATCCGGCGTCCCTGAAGCAGGCGACCGAGGGCTGCTGGGCGGCTTATTACCTGGTGCATTCCATGATGGCGGCGCCGGATTCGTATACCACGGCCGACCGGACCGGGGCCCATAATATGGTGCAGGCCGCAACGGCGGCGAATTTAAACCGCATTATTTATTTGGGAGGCCTCGGGAAACCGGAAGACCCCCATTTGAGCGAGCATCTGCGCTCCCGCACCGAGGTCGCCCGCATCCTGCAATCCGGTCCGGTTCCCGTCACCTTTTTGCGGGCAGCGATGATCCTGGGTTCGGGCAGCGCCTCTTTTGAAATCCTGCGCTATCTGGTGGACCGGTTGCCAGTAATGATTACGCCACGGTGGCTGCGCAATCCGGTACAGCCGATAGCCGTCAGCAATGTCTTAAACTATCTGCAGGGTTGCCTGGAGCATGATGAGGTGCTGGGGCAGACCTTTGACATCGGTGGCCCGGACATCCTCTCATACCAGGAATTGTTCAACATTTATGCCAAAGAGGCTGGTCTGGCCAGACGGTTGATCATTCCGGTACCGGTACTGACTCCCGGATTGAGCTCCTGGTGGATTCATCTGGTGACACCGGTGCCTGCAGCCATCGCTCGGCCATTAGCCGAAGGCCTGCAAAATCCGGTGATTTGCCAGGAAAATCGCATCCGGGAAATCATCCCCCAAAAACTCTTGACCTGCCGCGAGACCATCCGACTGGCCCTAAATAAAATCAAGATGCAGCAGGTAGACACCTGTTGGACTGATGCCAGTGCCTCGGTCCCACCGGAGTGGGTCTATTGCGGTGATGTCAATTATGCTGGCGGGACCATCCTGGAATGCGGCTATCGGGTAACCCTGAGGGCAACGCCAGCCGCCGTCTGGCAGTCTCTGGTCAGCATCGGAGGGGAAAACGGTTGGTACTTCGGCAACATCCTGTGGAAAGTTCGGGGTTGGATCGATCGGCTCATCGGCGGCATCGGTTTCCGGAGTGGCCGGAGGCATCCTTCCGAGCTCTACGTCGGGGACGCCCTCGATTTCTGGCGAGTATTGCAGGTGGAGCCTGAGAGCCGCCTGCTGCTGCTCGCGGAGATGAAGGTACCCGGAGAAGCGATACTTGAATTTGCCATCATACCACTCGGTCCGGAATTGGTAGAGCTGCGGGAACTGTCCCGATTCCTGCCGCGAGGTTTAGCCGGCATCATCTATTGGTATAGCGTCTATCCCCTGCACCAATACGTTTTTAAAGGCATGCTTAGGGGCTTGGCAGACAGAATCGGTCGCCCGATCACAGCCGGACCGGAGCGTTTTACCCCCACACTGCCCCACGCCTGCCGTCTGCCGCGGAAAAAATGAAGATGTGGACATAATAGTAATCTGATGTCAAATATAGAGTAATTGAAAAAACTATTGGTGGCACAGGCGTCCCGCCTGTGCTCTTTATAAGACAATTTTACCAATCGGCGATCAGGGCTCGCCCCGAGATTTTTTATAGCGGTCATAAAGGTACCCGCCGACAACTCCGGCGCCGGCCCCGATAGCCGCTCCGGTTCCGGCCGAACCGGCGATGGCGCCGATGGCAGCACCGCCAGCCGCTCCGACGGCTCCGCCACTCAGGGTGCGTTGAGTAGTATACGACATACCCGAACAGCCCACTGCCAGAAAACTCACCAGCAAGACTAAGACAATGATTTTCCGCATGGTTTATCCTCTTTATTTTGTTGGTTCAGGCGGGCACAGTTTCGTAGCCCGTCGTACCATGACCTCTAACACGCTGGTTTTTATTTTCTCCGGATTTTCCTGATAATATTGATCGATATCTTTGACAACATCGCCTACGGCTTTGGCCTTTAGCTCCTCCACCAGCATCTTGGCAACGCAAAATCCCCGGCCCGCCCCGCCGATCTGACACTCGAAGTCAGCCATATTGCACACGCCTTTGACATACGTTATCCGGGCGTCATACGACAGATCCTGCCACAGGGTGCCGTCTAAGATGAAGGCCTGCTCCGCCGCCCAACCGGGAAAGACCACTATCAAAACCAAGACCAGGCAGCTAAGCACAAACAAACGGAAGGAATTAACTCTGTGCATCTTCAAGCTCCTGTATTTTTCTTTCATCATACCCAAGCTATTCTCGACTGTCAACGTTGATGAATAGACATTACATCGTTTTTGCTCTTCTTCCTGCAAACGGAAAGAACGGGCCGGATGACGGGGATGGATCATCTGGACATGGTCCGGTTTATTCGATGCTGATCTCGGGGAACCTGCGTTGGTGGCGGGGAGGCGGCGGTTGGCCTTCCAATCTCTCCAAGCGGGCCAGGATTTCTTCCAGCAGGGCCAGGCGCTGATTGATCTTCCAATACCAGCAGTTAAACTCGCGCAGCATCAGAAAGATGACAATGGCCCCGATGATCAGTAGGACATAAAAGAGATCTATTCCTAAAATCTGCATATTTGACAGTTATAGTTGGATTTTACAGATATCCGGGTAGTGACGATGTTGTTCGGCGTAGTCCAGGCCGTAGCCCACTAAAAAGCCTTGGTCTATTGAAAACCCGACATAGTCCAGAGGCACAGAGACAGTGCGACGCTCTGTCTTATCGATCAGGCAACAGATTTTCAAACTCTCGGGTCGGCGGGTTTGGAGATGCTGCAGGAGAAATGCCATGGTAAGGCCGCTATCGACGATGTCCTCGACGATGAGCACGTGTTGGTCTTTGAGTGATATCTCCACGTCCTTGCGGACCAAGACCTCCCCGGAAGAAGTTGAGCCTTGGCCGTAGCTGCTCAGATGGACAAAATCTATCCGGACCGGCATCTTCAGCAGCCTTACCAAGTCGGCTAAAAAGATGAAGACTCCCTTGAGCACCCCGATAATCACCAGCTCCTGATTGTCGTAATCATGGTTGATCCGGGTGGCCAGGTCATAGACCTGCTCCTGAATCCGCTGCCGGGAAATAACAGGCGTTATGACAGGCGACATAGAAATCCCGAAAGAGAAGGTGTTGATTCTCCGACTGACTTTAATGGGGTGGGGGAAAACCCCACCCGGGTTGTTGTCTATTTTAGCCTTTGACGATGCGGACGGCTTCCCGAATCATCTGATTGGTGTAACCCCACTCATTGTCATACCAGCTCATCACCTTTACCAGATCGCCGTCCACGACCGTAGTCATGCTAGGATCGAAGATAGAGGCTCGGCTGTCGCGGATGACATCGGAGGAGACAATCTCATCTTCGGCATAGCCCAGAACGCCCTGGTAACGGGGTCCGGCTGCTTCTTCTTTAAATATCTGATTGATTTCAGCCACTGTAGTGGGGCGGGCGCTCAGGAGAACAATATCCACCAGAGAGCCCACTGGGACTGGCCCGCGCACGGCCACGCCGTCAAATTTGCCTTTGAGCTGGGGCAAGGCGACGGTAGTGGCCTTGGCGGCGCCGGTGGAAGTGGGCACGAAGTTGGCCGCGCCGGCCCGGCCGCGCCTGACTTTTTTCGCCGGACCATCGACGATGGCCTGGGACGAGGTATAGGCGTGAATAGTGGTCATGAGCGCCTTCTTGATACCGATATGGCGATCGATGATCTCCATCACCGGGGCAATGCAGTTGGTAGTGCAGCTCGCGCTGGAGATAATCTGGCATCGGCCTTCAGGGGTGTTGACGCAGTGCACCACCATCGGGATTTCGCCATCGCCTTTTACCGGAGCCGAGAGGATGACGTTTTTGGCGCCGGCCTGGATGTGTTTTTCCAGACCCTCTCTGCTGGTAAAGACGCCGGTGCATTCTAAGACGACATCGATGTCAAGTTCCTTCCAGGGCAGCTTGGTGGGATCTTTTTCACTAAAAAATTGTATCTCTTTGTCTCCCACCCGTAAGATGCCGCCAACGGCCGATACCGGTCGGTCATAGCGGCCGTAAACCGTATCGTATTTTAGGAGATAAAGCAGGTTGTCCATCCCCATCAGATCATTTACGGCGGCCAGATCGAGTTCCGGGGTGTTGAGGATAATCTTTAACGCCGCCCGGCCGATTCTCCCCATGCCATTAATTGCAACCTTTGCCATCGACGACCTCCTTTGTAATTGTCATTATTTATAAGTTCCCATGTTCTCAAGAACACAACGAAGCATAAAAACAGTCGACTTCCAACGGATTGCCAGGTGTCATTACCTCTTACCTCTTACCCCTTACCTATAACCTGTTTTTATATAAGTCCACATGTTCTGCCGAACACAACGAAGCATAAAAACAGAATCGTGGCGGCTGCTCACAATAATGTTTTTGCTGCTCACGGCTCACGGCTCACTGTTTTTATATAAGTTCACATGTTCTGCCGAACACAACGAAGCATAAAAACAGAATCGTGGCGGCTGCTCACAATAATGTTTTTGCTGCTCACGGCTCACGGCTCACTGTTTTTATATAAGATACCGGCTATCCGTTAAAAATAACCCTATATTTCCTTCATCCTAACCCTTTCTTAGAAGAAGGGAATCAGGAAAAACCAAAAACCCGAAAAAAAGTTATTTTTTTATTAACCTGAAACTCGGAAATCGAAACTTATTCTCTGATTAATTGTTATTGCCTAGCGGCCACCCGCGAACTAGAAAAATCATCTGCCGGTGGCCCAGGCTTCCAGCCTAGGTAGAATTTTTTTTATTAGCTCGAAACTTTTTTCTTGGTAACAAATTTTCAGATAAGCCAGTGACGTGGAATAGCCTAAAAGTGTTGATTAATCTGTACTATACTTTATTTCGTAATCGGAGGCAACGGTTTGGATTCCCCTTTAATGGCCTGTATTGCCTGAACCGGAAGATACGTTGTCTCGGTTTCCGGAAGGTAGACCACGACCCCTTCGAGGGGAAGAACCTCTTCCCCCCAATAGAGGAGGTTTTTGTTCACCGGCAACGATGCCTGCCGGTCATGATAACTGATCCTGACTACCGGATTATAAGGGTCGGTGTGATCAAGCCGCACCGCCTGGGCCGGGAAGGCTTGCCGGGCCTCGACAAAGAGACGTGCACTAAGCAGGTTTAGATCCAGATCCATGGCCTCAGCGGTGAGGCGACCGATGTCAGGGGCATCGAGCAGACCGACGGGACGATGGGGGCCGCAGGCGAACAAAGGGATATCACCGCCGGTGTGCCCGTGGGTGGTCCAGCCGATATCAGTGTATTTCGGGCAGATTACCTCTCCAAAGGCGTTGTGGGCATTCTTGCCGTACTGTTCCGCTTTCTTGAGGATCTCCTGGGCATCTTTCTCGGTCAGTTGTATTCCCCAATATCTGATAACCGTGTCCTTGATTTTTTCAGGGGTCTTATCTTTGCCCACCCGACGCCAAAGGGTGGGTGCGGAAAGCTGCATTTTCTTCAGGGGGGCAATGAGGGCTTCCGGCTGCAACCGGGTATAATAATGATCAGAGCACTGATTGCCGATGCTCATGCCGCCGGTATTGTGGTCCGGTAAGGCCAGGAGTAAGGTCTGGCCATCTTTCTGGGCAAAATCTAAAGCTGCCTGAACTGCCCGGTCAAACATAAGCAGATCGCCAATCAGATGGGCCGGATCGTGGGCGTGGCAGGCCCAATCAATCTGGGAACCTTCCACCAGAAGAAAAAAGCCGGCCGGATTAGCGGACAAGAGTTGAATGGCCTTGCGGGTCATTTCCGCCAGTGAGGGTTGTTCGGGAGCACATTCCAGGCGGTCAATTTCAGCTTCGAGGTGGTTGGACGCAAACAGCCCGAAGACTTTACCTTTGTCAAGCTTGTGCAGTTCCGTCCGGTTCTGGATAACCCGATAGCCATGGGTCTGCAGCACACTGATAAGGTCTTCCTGATCTTGCCGGTTACCCCCGGCGGATTGGGGCCGGAAATATTTTTTCCCTCCGCCCATAACCACATCGATATTTTGGTACACAGCCTGCTCTGTGATGTCCTCATCCATTTTCCGGGAGGGTGTATGCGCCATATAGGTAGCCGGCGTGGCGTGGCTGATGCGGCAGGTGACCACTACACCGGTGGACTTTCCCAATAAGCGTGCCCCTTCCAGGACGGTAGCGCAAGGTTGTCGCGGCGTTTTTAGGGTGTGAGCGGGCGCTGGAGGAATAGTTGTAGTTTTAGGACTTAAACTGACCACCCCGCTATTGGTGCGAACCCCGGCAGCATACGCAGTGCCAGCCGAGGCAGAGTCGGGGATGACCGAATCGGCATTATATGTCTTGACTGCTCCTACCCGAATGGCGTCTAGGGCTAAGGGACTTCCCTTGTACCAGCGGGCCAGAGTGAGCTGTTCGTCCCCGCAACCATCCATGATCAGGACGATGACGTTCTTGACCGCGGCTATTGCTGTTGCGGGATAAACGAGGGAAAGAACAATGACAATCAGCATGATCGGACGGAGAATAAATTGCTGGAGGACCGTAGCGTTAGGGCTTCCCATATCCGGCGATGATGAATGATTTCCCATGATAAGTGCCGTCACTGTCCTGCGACATGGAACTATAAGGTGTTTAAAGAATTTTCATAATACTTCGGTTGCTGAGGGCAAACACAAGGTTCGCCTCCACATGGCATTATCTCTTCCCATTAAAATGGGTTGTTTCGCATCGGCTTTTTTTTCGTTCGAGGGTGTCCCATCCGATGAATTAAATTGCCTTTAACAGCGATTCGAACTGCGCACCCTTACTGTGTTTGATGTCGATAGCCATCGCCGGGCAGGTGGCGCAGCAGTTGCCGCAGCCATGGCAGGAGGCCGGGTCGATGACGATGCTGTCCAATTCCCGGTTGAACTCGGGCACGCCATAGGGACAGGCCCGCAGGCAATTAAGGCAGCCGACACAGGCATCCGGGTTGACATACGCCACGGCACCGCTGATTTCCATAGTGGCCCGGGAAAGGATGCCCATAGCCCGTGCCGCGGCCCCTTTTCCCTGGGCAATAGCCTCCTCGGTAAACTTAGGTGAATGGGCCGTTCCCGCCAGGAAAAACCCGTCACTGGTAAAATCCAGGGGCCGCAGCTTAATGTGGGCCTCCAGGAAGAAACCGTCCATGTCCAAAGACAGCTTGTAGACCCGGGCGGCTTCGGCCATGCCGGGGCTGGGACGCAGCGCCGCAGCCAACACCAGGCAATCAGCCGGCAGGAGGATGTTGGTCCGCAGGTTTTGATCAAAGACCGAGACTCTGAGGCCATCCGCTTCTGTTACCACCTCTGGTTTGTTTTCCCGATCAAAGCGGATAAAACGCACCCCCAGTTCTCGCGCCTTCTGATAGTAGAGTTCATTGAACCCGAACGTACGAATATCCCGGTAGAGTATAGCAACCTGGGCCGATGGGTCTTTTTCCTTAATCCAGATGGCGTTATTGATGGCTTTGGTGCAGCAGACCCGCGAGCAGTAAGGATGTTCGGGCTCCCTGGAGCCGACGCACAGGATCATGACGACACTGCCGCCTGGGGTTGGCTGCCACCCGCCAGCAGACTTCTCCTCCAGTTCCATTAAGGTCATAATCCGGTCAGATTGACCATAAAGATATTCTTCCGGCCGATATTCTACTGCGCCTGGCGCCAGTATGGCGGCACCGTGGAAAACTTCCCTGCGACTGCCGTCGCCGGTCTGCACAATGCTGGTAAATCTCCCCAGATGGCCGTTGAAATCAACAACCTTGGCTTCGGTAAGGACTTCGATCCGTGGATGGTTTCGCACCCGCCGGATCAACTCTTCCATGAAAGGGGTGACCAAGTGGCCGTCCCGGGTGAAGTGCGGCCGCCGGGCCATCCCCCCCAGTTCGGGTGTTTTTTCCACCAAGGTGGCTTCGTAGCCGGCCTCAGCCAAGGTCAGGGCCGCAGTCATGCCAACCAGACCGCCGCCGATAACCAGGCCGCGCTGGACTACTTTAAACTGAGTCTCCCGAAATGACTCCAGCTTCAGGGCTCGCCCGACTGCCATCCGGATGAGGTCCTTGGCCAACTCGGTCGCTCGCGCCGGTTCTCCCTGGTGAACCCAGGAATCCTGATCCCTGATGTTGGCCATTTCAAAGAGATACTTATTGAGACCGGCCTGGCGTAGATTGTCCTGAAAGAGAGGTTCGTGGGTTCGGGGGCTGCAGGAGGCCACCACTACCCGATTCAGCTTATGCGCTTCGATAATCTCCTTCATTTTCTCCAGAGAATCGTTGGCACAGGTAAAGGTGTAATGATCGGCGTAGGTGACGTAGGGAAGGGTCTTGACGTATTCAGTGACCTGGGCCACGTCCACGACCCCGGCGATATTGATGCCGCAGTGGCAGACAAAGACGCCCACTCGGGGTTCTTCTTGCGAAACGTCTCTCTCAGGGGGATAGGTCTTCTGTGACAACATGCTGCCCTGGGCCTCGGTCAGTAAGGCGGCGGCAGAGGCGGCGGCAGACAAAGCTTGGGTCACGGTCTCGGGAATATCCTTCGGGGCCTGATAAACGCCGCAGGTAAAGACGCCGTCACGGGAGGTAGCCACCTCATCAAAAGGACGGCTAATCGCATAATTCCATGGGTTAGTCTCGATACCCAAACACTCTCCCAACGGCAGGGCATCCGGGTGCACGTCCAGTCCGACTGACAAAACCACCAGATCAAATTCCTCTGTGGCAATAGTGCCGTTGGCGTCTACGAAGGAAAGTTCCAGGTTCTTGGTCTGGGGTTTCTCGGCGATGCGAGAGATCATTGAGCGGACATAGCGGACGCCGATTTCCTGCGCCCGTTCATAATAGCGGTCGAAACCTTTGCCATGGGCCCGCATGTCAATAAAGAAGATACTAGGTTCCACCTGAGCATCGTGTTCTTTGGCGATGATTGACTGCTTAGTGGCGTACATACAACAGACCGAGGAGCAGTAATTCCGGTTGATAGACTTGTCCCGGGAACCGACGCACTGAATCCAGGCGATCTTTTTAGGAGACTGACCGTCAGAAGGACGTTGAACGTGGCCATGAAACGGTCCGGTAGCAGACAGAATGCGTTCGAACTCCAGAGCCGTGACGACGTTGGCGTAGCGCCCGTAGCCATACTCAGCTTTCTGCCGGGCGTCAAAGGGGCGGTAGCCGGGGGCCAGAATAATCGCTCCTACCTGGAGTTCCTGGAGCTGCGGTCGTTGATCATGAATGATGGCCCCAGCCTGGCAGGCCGCCACGCACTGCATACACTCGGAGCAGCCGCCGCAGTTTAAGCACCGCGCCGCCTCGGCTCTGGCCTGCTCTTCGGTATAACCCAGCTTCACTTCATCAAAACAGGTGCAACAGAGTTCGTGCGGCAGTTGGGGCATGCCCTGACGAGGATGCTTCTCTTCATCCAGGGGAATGTCCATCCAGTGCTGCATGGCCTTGGCTTCTTCACTCAACCCCCGGCCCGCACCCAGGTCCCGGCCCCATAGAAACCGGTCAATAGATTCAGCCGCTTCTTTGCCTCCGGCCACGGCGCCGATGGCGATCCAGGGGCCGACGTGGACATCACCGGCAGCGAAGACGCCTTCCCGGGAGGTCATATAGGTGATCGGGTCGGCTTCGATGGTGCCCCACCGCGTGGTCCGGATGCCTGCACCGGTGATGCCGTTGAGGTTTGCCCGCTGGCCGATAGCGGGGACGATCATGTCGCAGTCCACCACAAATTCGGTCCCAGGTTTGGGGATAGGCCGCCGCCGCCCGGAAACGTCGGATTCTCCCAACTCCATGCGGATGCATTGCAGCCCCACGGTTACGCCGTCTTGGACGATGACTTCCTGGGGGGCGATTAGGTATTGGATATCGATGTCTTCACATTCGGCTTCTTCAATTTCCTCGATATTGGCCGGCATTTCCGTGCGGGTGCGGCGATAGAGGATGGTCACCTCCGAACCCAGCCGCCTGGCGGAGCGGGCGACGTCAAAAGCCACATTGCCGCCGCCGATAACCACGACCTTTTTGCCGATCGCCGGTTCTTGACCCAAAGCCAGCTGGCGCAAGAGATCAACTCCCTGAATAACCCCGGCAGCCTCCTCTCCGGGGATGCCCAGTTCCCCGCCCATGTGACACCCGAGACCCAGAAAGACCGCCTTGTAACCATTTTTAAAAAGATCATCCAGGGAAAAATCTGCTCCCAGGGCGGTGTTGGTCTTGATCTCGACGCCCCATCGCTGGATGTAGGCAATTTCCTGGTCCAACACGGTCTTGGGCAGACGATAGTCGGGGATGCCGACGCGCAGCATGCCTCCTGCAACCGGCAGGGCCTCGAAGATCGTGCACTGATAGCCTCGCCGGGCCAGTTGATAGGCGCAGGAAAGACCCGCCGGGCCGGAACCGATAATAGCGATTTTTTCCTTCTTTTTGGCTATCATGGGAATGGTCAGGCTGGCTGGATCCACCTGATCGGCGGCAAAGCGCTTCAGGTTGCAGATGGCTATGGCTTCGTCTATTTCTTGCCGGCGGCAGGCGCTCTCACAGGGATGCGGGCAGATGCGGCCCAGAACCCCCGGCAGGGGCAGGTCGTCCATGATTAACCTGACCGCTTCCTCGTATTTCCCCACCTTAATCAGTTGCACATATCCCTGAACTTTGATATTCGCCGGACAGGCGTTGACACAGGGAGGCCGGTCAAACTTTTTAATAGCATACTGGGCCGGAATGGCCTGTGGAAAATGCTGATAAGCAGCCCGGCGGAGGCCCATTCCCTCATCGAAGGCCGAAGGCATTTCCACCGGACAGACCTTGGCACAGTCGCCGCAGGCATTGCATTTTTCTAAATCAATGTACCGTGGCTGTTGTAAAAGGGTGACGGAAAAATTGCCGGGCTCTCCTTCCACCTTCTTGACCTCGGCCTGGGTGATAATCTCAATATCAGGATGCATACCTACTTCGATCAGTTTCGGGGAGAGCATACAGGTCGAACAATCGTTGGTGGGAAAGGTTTTGTCCAATTTCGCCATAATGCCGCCCAGGGAGATATCCTTTTCCACCAGATAAACTTTGAAACCGGCGTTGGCAGTGTCCAGCGCGGCTTGCTGACCGGCGATGCCGCCACCAACCACCATCACTGCCCCGATGGTTTTTTTTGCGTCCGTCACCATAGAAGTTCCTGTTGTAAGTCTGAAGTCATATTTTCTGCAACCGAAAATCCGGTTGCGGATTAAAATATAGTTATATCAAGCCCTTGTCCTGCAGCAGGGGCAAGGGATCGACAAAGTGGCGGCTAAGCCAGGTCTGAACGTCCGGGTGGCCCAGTGCCAGACCGATCAGTTCAGTAAAATAGAGCACTGGCAGGTAATAATTTTGGCCGGTGTTCCGGGCGATTCGCTCCTGCGAGATATCCAGATTGGCCTGGCACATCTGGCAGGAGACCACGAAACATTCCGCTCCGGCCTCGAGGGCCCGATCATAGAGGCGCTTGACCAGGGTGTCGATAATATCAGGCCGGGAAATCGTAAAGCCCGCCCCGCAACAATCGGTCTTGTAGGACCAGGGGTATGGATCGGCGCCCAAAGTTTTTACGAGTCTGTCCATATTGGTAGGGTTTTCACAATTCCTGCTGCTAGTGATCTTAGGCGGCCGGGCCACCATGCAGCCGTAATAGCAGACGGTCTGCAGACCCTTTAGGGGCTTGGCAATTCTGTCTCTGATCTGATCCAGGATTGCCTCTTGAGTCAAAAAATCCAGCAGATCCCAGACCCTTATGGTACCTTGGTAATCCATCCCGAGCGATGCCTGCTCGGGTCCCAGCAGGGCGTGTTCCGCCGCCTTAAGGCGATTAAAGCACAGAGCGCAGGGGACGACGACATCCTGGCCGATTCCTTCGGCATGGACCAGATTACGGGCCGGAAGGGCCAGGGATAGGTATTTGTTGAGGCTGTGCGCCGCAGTAGCGCCGCAGCAGTTCCAGTCCGGAATTTCCTCAAGCTGGACGTCCAGCAAACCCGCCACCGCCTCAATAGACTCCTCATAATCTCTGGCGCTGTGCTCCAGGGAACAACCAGGGTAGTAGGAAACTTTCATATTTTCATCCTACGACTTTGCTTTCTTAAAAAGGTTCTTCAACTCCGCCTTGGCCTGCACCTTCTGGGGCGGTTTGATACTGAGACGTCCTTTCTGAAACATTTTGAAACCCAGCTTAAGGTCGTCCGTCATGGCACCGGTCATCAGTTTGGTCAAAAGGCCCTTCCGCCGCAAGGCAAACAGGCCCATCAGAAGCGGTTCGTTCAGCCGCCCTCCCGAAAGTCGAATGTCAGCCAGAAAGGACCTATGAAAGGCCAGCACGTCTCGCTGCGGCGACGGTCGACCGGATTTAACAGCCTGTTCTTTAAGGTAGTCCATGACGCCGGCAATATCAATATCGTTGGGGCAACGCGTTGTGCAGGTTTCACAGGCGGAGCAGACCCAGATGGTATTGCTGCTCAGAACCAGGTCTTTTTGACCTAGCGCCGACAACCGGATGATCTGATGGGGCAGCAAGTCCATGGCAAAGGTGAGCGGGCAACCCGAAGAACATTTCGTACATTGATAACAATCCGTCACGGCGATGTGGCGGTCTTGCAGGATTTCATCGCTAAAACTAAAATCCGGCGTCAAATTTTGGGGTAAAGCCGTTTCCATCGGCGCTCCTCGAAGTATGGCATTTCACTCGCGGCGATGACAAAGATTTTCTTCTCGCCTGTCTGCTGTTTTGAACGAGACAAAGAATCTTGTATAAAAACAGTGAGCCGTGAGCCGTGAGCCGTGAGCAGCAAAAACATTATTGTGAGCAGCCGCCACGATTCTGTTTTTATACTTCGTTGTGTTCGGCAGAACATGTGCACTTATATAAAAACAGTGAGCCGTGAGCCGTGAGCAGCAACAACATTATTTTGAGCAGCCGCCACGATTCTGTTTTTATGCTTCGTTGTGTTCGGCAGAACATGTGCACTTATATAAAAACAGTGAGCCGTGAGCCGTGAGCAGCAACAACATTATTTTGAGCAGCCGCCACGGTTCTGTTTTCATGCTCCGTTGTGATCACCAGGACATGCCAATTTGTATGTCAGGAATTTAAGATTCTTCCAAACGATCAGGACAGCTAGCAAATTGGCAAGAAAATCAGTGCCATGTAAGTGAGAGGCTATTGTATCCTGCGGTCGAGCGGGGGATCAGACTACCAGGGGGGCAATGCGCCGCACCCTTCAATATCAAACCGAAGATGTCTAAAAACTTAAACCCGTTGGCCACATTATAAGATAATCGCAACAGTCTCAATTCCTGGCAATCAATGGAATATTCAGTTCTTTAATGATCGACTCCCAATTGATTCAAGTAATCTATTTAACTCAAGAGAAATATAAAATCAATCATTGGATCGGCTTCGGGGCAGTGGCGGGAAGCTGGCCATTCCGGACCATAATAAATAATAATAAATATTTCTTGAAAAAATTCAAGCTCCGAAGCCTCAGTTGTATAGTCAAAATCTTCCGGGAATTTATTTCACAAACTCAGTTAGCTGATTTCTGAGCAATTTTCGTTAGCGCCTCCTCAAGACTTTCCCGTAGCTCCGCCGCCTCGGTATCGACCAGGGCAGCTTCCAGAACCGGCAGCCAGGATGAGTCACCCCACTCGCCGATAAGATAGAGGATATCACCCTGCACCGCCATCTCATGCTGAGGATACTCCTGCCACAGCCAGGGCAAAACGCTGGCGGCCAGGACGGGGTCGACTTCACCTATCGCCTCCACCGCCACCATGGCCCCCAAGCGGACGTTGATCTCCGGATGCGTCAACAACGGCAGAAAATTGGTAAAGATAGCGCCATGGGCCAACATCATCTCAGCTACCCGCGCCGCCTGCCCGTCGGTGAGCATTCTTTCTAAAAAAGCCGCCGGCAGTTGGGCGGGGTCGGCCTTTTCCAATAGGTCCAGGAGCTCGTCCACCTGAAAAGCCCCGGTGAGCCGGTAGACGCCGTTTACCAACAGGGTCGGAACCGCTTTAATCTCAAACTGCCGGGCCGTTTCCAGAAACAGACTGGCATCGATTAAGGTGATCAGGGCCTGAGGTGGCACTATCGTGAGAGGAATCAGGCGTCGGACCATCTGAGGACAAAAAGGGCACTGAGGGGAGATGAAAATGGTCAACTCCGGGGCCAGGGGCAACTGTTGCCACCGATTCCGCCAGGTCTCTTCCCCGACCGAAACAGCGCCGTTCAAAGCCGCTAGAATTTCTCCCAACAGGATCAGCTTGATGCCCTCCGGCACGGCGTGATATCGCCAGACTTTCCCGACCGCCAACCCTGGAAGCTCATCTTCGGGAATGGCTTCGGTGATGACCGGCGTTGATGGGACATGTTGTTTGAATAACTCCAAGAACGGCATCAGCAGGTCGCTCTCCGGCCGTTGATTCTTAAGAAACCGCAAGGGGAGTGATCGGGTCAATTTGACCTGCCATTGCTGCAGATCGCATATGTCAGATGCTGTCAGCCCCATACTGCTAGGCCTTTCTTTGCGTAAATGATCGCTGAGTTGTGAGCTGAGATCCAAAGAGGTTGATGAAATACGGGGAAATTGATTGTATGTCTGGAAAAAAGAGGGGGTGGGGAGTCATCCCCTTCTTTGCGATCCGTCAATTTAGGCAATTGGGTGTTGTTCATGAGTTTGAAGAAGCAGCGATACAATTCTAATATAAATTTTGAATATTAGCAGAGCTTAAACCATTTGCAAAGTTTAATCTGGATCAAAGGCGAAACCGATGCATGGCGATGCTTAATTACTGGAAACTACGCGATATGATGACAGACTCAAATTAAATGCCAACAGGCTAGTTCCTCAACATATTAACGGCTTTGAAATTACCCTGTCCCAAAAACAAAAAAAGCTTGACAGATATTCATCTCGGAATGTAATGTTTTACACGTCAAACATTTTGAAGGAATTGATGCATGAACTGTCAAAACTCCCTACGGTGGGAGCTGATGGCGGACTCCAGGGGCAGGGGATTTTTACAGCCTTAGATATGGAGCTATCCATCAGGCCGCAACCACCGGCGGCCTCATCCTGGAGGCAACTGCCGTAGGCCCATGGGGTAGGACCTAATCAAAAAATGAATCTGGGTTAATTTTTTTTTTGTCCTAAATGTTTGATATATCATACATTGTATTAATCATCATACATTTATCTGGGTTGGTCGGATAAAGTTGGGCGGCAAAAGGGCCTGGCAGAGCGCGGTGGCGTAATTTTAACGGTAAGCGGTGTGAGTTAGATAAAAAAAGTTAAAGCCAGCAAAGGAAAATAATCATGGAAAACCCGGAGTTGCACGGCATTCCGGAAACAATGCTCATCAATCTGTGGGCCCGCGCCGCGGAATCCCGGCGGTCGCATCCCATCATCGTCGATGACAAGGCCGGCGAAATTGTGGCCTGCCTCCACTATGATTTTTCCCGCTTTGAGAGGGCCTGGATGACGCAAGTTGGCGTTTCCATCCGGTCGATGCTGCTGGACGCGGCCACCCGGGATTTCCTGAAACGCCACCCCCAGGGCATCATCATTAATCTGGGCGCGGGTCTGGACACGCGTTTCGAGCGTCTAGGCCTCCCGCAGGTTCGCTGGTATGACCTGGATGTGCCCGAGGCCATCGCCCTGCGGCAACGGTTTTTCTCTAAAGACCGGTTGGATCATTGTATCGCCAAATCCATCTTCGATTATTCCTGGATAGACAACCTGGGCGCCAGGGACGATCCGGTTCTCTTCATCGCCGAAGGTGTATTGATGTACTTCGCCATAGATGAGGTGAAGTCTTTTTTGGCGCACCTTATTCCCCGGTTTCCCGGAGCGGAGATGCTGGTCGACGTGCTCGGGCCGCTGCTTGCGGGCCGGAGCAAATACAACGACTCGATCAAGAAGATCGACAGCACCGTGGAGTTTAAGTGGGGAATGAAGAACAGCCGGGAGTTGGAAACCTGGCATGCAGGCCTGCGATTGGTGGAGGAATGGCACTACCTTGACTACTGCAAGGATCGGTGGGGCTGGGTCGGCTTCCTCATGCGACTTCCTCTACTAAGATCACGATTGTCGTGCAGAATCGTACACTTGCATTTCACCTCGCCATGAGTCTATCCCTTTCTGTGAGGTGCCGCTGAATCGGCGCGGAAGGCTAAGAATAATCGTCCATGACAACAAATTGCCCCGTTCAAGTTAAATCTCGATCGAAAAGGAGGTGTCAAGCAAGTGGGTCAGAAGAATTCCGGAGAAGAAAGGGGCCCCATCAATGGCTTTATGCGGCGTCTGAGGAATGTGGCGCGCGCCGCCTCCCCGTTACTGGGAATCATGGCGGCGGCTTTGCTGTTCGCCGCCCCAGCATACGATAATGCCTGGGCGGAGGAAACCGCGGTGGAGACAGCGGAGGAGACAAAGGATACGGCCGAGGCGAAATCCGTAACCCTGGAAGCCATTGCCGTAGAAGCGAACCGGATGGAGGAAGACATCGGCAGGGTTCCCCAGAGCGTTTCGGTCATCGACGAATCTGAGATCGAAGACAAGGAGATAAAAAATATCCCCGATGTCATCAAAGAGATTCCCAATATGAACACCAGCCCCTCTCACGGCAACGCCGTAAATATCCGGGGTCTGAACGCCTCCATGTTCACGAACAATAATCCGGTGGTCATGTATATCGACGGGGTGCCGTACACCGACAGGTGGGGTTTCGACGCCACCATGGCTAATGTGGAAAGAATCGAGGTATTGCGGGGTCCCCAGGGGGCCCTCTACGGCAAGGACGCCATCGGCGGGGTAATAAACGTCATTACGAAAACGCCGACCAACGTCTGGCAGGGCAGAATCGGCGCCGAGTACGGCAGTTTCAACTACATCGAGACCATCTTCAATGTGCAGGGGCCGGTAGTCAAGGATAAGTTCTTTGTCAGCGCCTACGGCCAGTACGAGCAGGACGACGGCTGGATCAAGAACACCTACCCAGGCATGGATAGGGATGCGAACAGCAAAAACGACAGGTGGTTCGGCGGCTCCCTGCTTTACAGACCCACGGACAGACTGAGCGCCAGGCTTAACCTGTCCTACGACTACGTAAGGCAAAACTGGATCGACGGCTACGGCCTCCCTGGGGGGACTCCGCTCGCCTCCTTCAACCGGGGAGACGCCGAATATGTAAATTTCGATGTGCCCTCTTTTGATAAAACGGAAAGCTTCTCCCAGAGCCTCAACCTGGCCTATAACTTCGACGCCGTGAACCTGACTTCCGTCACCACCCATAGGAAACTGGACATCGACCACAAATACGACGGCGATTACGGCAACAACAGCTACTATAACGGACTGCTTATATTCGACGAGCACAAACTCGATACCTGGACCCAGGAGTTCAGGGCGTCGAGCAACAAAAAGGAAGGGTTCCGCTGGGTCGGCGGCGTCTATTTCGATTTCGAGCAGCGCAAACAGGGGCCCTACGGTATGCAGTTTCCCACCTTCTTCGGCAATTATGAAATGAACGCGGTATCATGCGCCGACAGCAGCACCCAGGCCGTGTTCGGACAGGTGATGGTGCCCCTGATCGCGGGATTCGAACTTACGGCGGGCGGGCGATACCAGAGAATAGAGAAGGAGATCGATCTAAATACGTACTATCTGCCGGTGGGCGGCAGCGGTCCCCCCATGTACACGATGAACGGCAAGAAAACCTGGAACGTCTTTCTGCCTAGGGCGGCCCTGTCCTACTTGATCAACGAACATTGGACCCCCTATTTTTCCTGGTCGCAGGGTTATATGCCGGGCGGCTTCAATTATTTCGCCACCAGCGGCACAGTCGAAGACAACAGCTTCAAACCCGAGAGATCCACGAACTACGAACTGGGCGTGAAAGCCTCGTATGATCGCCTGCGGCTGGCCGCCTGTCTCTTCAGGATGGACATCAGGGATATCCATGTCTACAAGGCGGTGGGAACGGGGATCTGGGTCACCAGCAACGCCAGTAAGGCCCATTCCCAGGGGGCGGAATTAGAGGCGACGTATCTGCCGATTAACAGTGTCGAACTGAGCGCCGCGGTGGGCTTAATCGACGCCAAATACGACGACTACGACACGGGTACGGTAAATTTTGGGGGCCAAAGGATCGAAAACACCCCAGCCCATACCGTGAAAATCGGCATTGCCTATAATCACCCGAAAGGTTTTTACACCCGGACGGATGTCCGGAACCAGGGCGCCACCTGCTATTATGATGACGCCAACAAAATCTTCGCCAAGAAAGGAAACTATACCGTCTTGGACATGAAGATCGGCTACCGGTTCGGCTACTGGGACATCTACGCCTACGTGAAGAACCTGACCGATGAAGCGTACGTCACCGCATTCCAGTCCATGTCGACAGTGGCCGTGGCCGGTTTTGGCCAGCCGAGGACATTCGGAACGGGCCTCAGGTTCCGGTTCTGATCGCGGCCGGGGAAAACCAAAGGAGTCTCGAATTGAAAGAGCCTCGCCGCTCCTTACGGTGGTATCTCCTGCTGCTCTTCTCGCTGTACATTACGCAATACCTCGGGATCAGTTTCATCTTGGAGACGCTGGTGGCCGTATTGCGCCGGGGAGGGATGCCGCTGGAACGCCTGGGCTTCGTTTACCTCCTGGGACTGTTCTGGGGGATTAAGTTTCTCTGGGCGCCGGTCCTGGACCGCTATTCCCTTGTAAAGAGCGGTCACTTCAGGGGATGGCTCCTGATTCTCCAGTCGCTCCTCGCCATCTCGCTGCTGCTGACGGCGGGATTCGATCCCCAATCAGGGGGTCCGGCCGTTTTCTTTCTCTGCATGTTCATCTGTTTCTTCTCCTCCACGGGTGATATCGCCGCGGACGCGCTGGCCTACCGTCTGCTGACGGAAGACGAGCGGGGATACGGCAACGCAGTCAAAACCGGCGGCGGGCTCCTCGGGTATATGTTGGGCGGAGGCGTGGCGCTGATGCTCTATGCGCGCCTCGGCTGGACTCTCACTCTGCTGATCCTTGCCGCCGTCACCTTGCTATCGCTGGTGCAACTGATCTTTCTCAGGGAACCGGCCCACGTTCCGTCCCGTTGGGAGGAAACGGGGTACCTGAAACGCTTTTACAGCTACTGGACCGCCCCAGGAAGAAGCAGATGGCTGGTACTTCTGGTGCTTTACCCGCTGGCGATCAGCATCGCCTACGGCATAATCATTCCGATGCTGGTGGATGCCGGTTGGAACCTCGCACGCATCGGTTTCATCGTCAATATCGCCGGCGCCCTGATCGGGGCCAGCGCCGCCATGGGAGCGGGGTGGCTGATCCGGAAAGTGGGCCGCCGTTCCATGCTGGTGGGCACGGCCCTCGCCCAGGGACTGGGAATTCTGCTCCTACTGCTCCCCGCCTGGGGAAGACACGACATCTTCAGCGTCTGTCTGGCGGTGGGAGCGCTCATGTTCCTGCACACCCTTGCGGCAACCGTAATGTCCACGGTAATGATGGATCAGACCGACAACACCTCCCCGGCCACGGACCTGGCCATGCAGCACAGCCTGTATCAAGTCGTGGGATTCGTCGCCAGCGCGGTCAGCGTAACCTTTGCCGGCAAGTTCGGCTACGCCGCGACCATTTGCGCCGCTTCCGGCCTGGCGTTTCTCTCGCTGGCCGCCTCCGTAAAGCTCTATGCCCCCGGAACGCGGCGAGTCGGGGTTTCGGGAGCGTTCTCTCCCGCCATCGACAAACTGGAAGCGTAAGACAACAGGCAGGATTTTAAAGAGAATAGGCAACTATGAAACAGACCAAAAGGAAATCCGGGCTGCCCCGTCTCATCGAGATCGCAGGCGCGAAGAAATGGTGGCTGATCGGTTCCATGGCCTTGGCGGTGCTGTCCGCCTTCGCCCTGTTCACCCCTTATGTGGCGGTGTACCGGATTCTGACGGAACTGGCTCTCCATGCGGACGCCCCCGCAGCGATCAACCGGGACTTTATCTGGCGCTGGGGCTTCATCAGCCTGGGAGGCGTCTGCGCCTTCGGCGTGCTCTTCTATATTTCCAACATGCTTTCCCATATCGCCGCCTTCAACATTCTCTATGAACTGAGGGTGGCGCTGGCGGGCAAACTGGCGCGTCTGCCGCTGGGGTACTTCGACAAACGGGCTTCGGGCGACATCAAAAAGGTCATGTCCGAGGACGTGGAGCGGGTGGAACTCTTCGTGGCCCACCATATCCCGGATGCAACCACGGCCGTCGTCTTTCCCCTGATCATCCTCGGTTTCCTTTTCGCCGTCGACTGGCGGCCGTCGCTGGTAATACTCCTGGTGTTCCTGGGCGCGGTTCTCATTCAGTCGTCCATTTACTACGGTCCCAGATCAAAAGCAGTATATGAGAATTACCTCAAGTCACTGGGCCGGATGAACGCCAGCATCGTCGAGTACGTGCGGGGAATTCAGGTAGTCAAGATCTTCAGCCGCTCGGTGGAACCCTTCGAACGGCTCCAGAGGGCTATTCTTTCATATCGGGATTACGCATTGAATATCACAAGGAAATTCGCATTGACGTATACCGGATTCCTGACGATGCTTTCCTCTACCATCCTGTTCCTGACGCCGGTGATCATCTTTCTCCTCCTGAAGGCGCCGTCCTATTCCGCCTTTATGCCCACGGCCATTCTCTTCCTGATTTTTGGAGGAGGGATGTTCTTTCCCCTGCTGAAACTGATGCATATCGGCGGTCTGCTCAAACAGAACAGCATCGGCGTGGGTCTGATAGACGATATCCTCCACAAGCAGGAGATGACCGAACCCGAAGACCCCCGGCAACCCGCGGGAGCTTCCGTGGAATTCCGCCACGTCACCTTCGCCTATGATGAGGAAACGGTGCTCAAGGGGATCTCCTTCCTTGCCGAACCGGGCTCCATCACCGCCCTGGTGGGACCTTCGGGTGCGGGGAAGACAACGGTGGGCCTGCTTGCGGCGCGCTTCTGGGACGTGAATTCCGGAGAAATACTCATCGGGGGCGTTCCCATTCGCCAGATCAGGACGGAAGAGCTCATGCGCCTGGTGGCCTTCGTCTTCCAGGACAATATGCTCTTCTTCGACACCATCGAGGAAAACATCCGCATGGGCAACGACACCGCTTCCCGGGAAGAGGTGATGGAGGCGGCCAGGGCGGCCCAGTGCCACGAGTTCATCGAACAACTGGAAAAGGGGTACGACACCCTGGTGGGGGAAGGGGGCACCTATCTCTCCGGCGGTGAGCAGCAGCGCCTAGCCCTGGCCCGGGCCATTCTGAAAGACGCGCCCATCGTGGTGCTGGACGAAGCCACCGCCTTCGCCGATCCGGAAAACGAAGGCAAGATCCTCGCCTCTTTTTCCCGGCTGATCAGGGGAAAAACCGTGCTGGTGATCGCCCATCGGTTGAGCACCATAACCGGCGCCGACCGGATACTGGTAATTGACGCAGGAATAATCGCAGAACAGGGCAGACACGAAGAATTGCTCTCTCTGGAGGGGCTGTACGCCAAGATGTGGCGAACTTACACCCAATCGCGCCAGTGGGTGCTGGGGTCGATGACCGACCGCTGAAAGCGTGGCGCCTGCCCCGGCGGATCGCCAGCCGGCGGAGGCGCCGCCACGGATCGTGCATTATTTCCGCGAAAACCGGATGCCGACACCATCTCTTCAGTAAAGGGACATACACCATGAACCTCATAGCGCTCATCAATGCCGCCACCATGGGCCAACCGCGCCGGGTGCGGCCGCTCATCATCTGGACCGTGCTCGAATATTTCCTGCGGGGGGCTCCCTACGGTATCCTTCTCCTCGTCGTCTGGGAAATTTTCAACCCCCTGGAGCATCCGGGAACTCCCCTGAACGTCACCCGGGTCACCTGGTTCTGCGTCGCTCTCCTGGCATCCCTGATCATCCTCTACCTGGTGAGCAGAAAGGCCTATTTCGCTGCATACAAAAGCAGTTACGAGATCTGCGCCGACGGCCGTCTGGCCATCGTGGAACATCTCCGCCGGCTCCCCATGGGATTTTACAACAGCCGCGATCCCGGAGATATCGGCGCCTACATCGTCTCCGATTACGCCAGCGTGGAACAGATATTTTCCCATTACCTGCCCCAGTTTTGCGGCGCCCTGGCGGCTCCCACGGCCCTCCTGGCCGGTCTGGCGTTCATCAACTGGAAACTGGCCCTGGCCGCGGCCCTGGTGATCCCGTTGTCCCTCCCCCTGACCTGGATCTCCGTGAAAATCATCACCTACCTGGGCAAGAAGCACCAGAAGCTGCGAGTTGACTCGGCCTCGAGAATGATCGAGTATATCCAGGGAATCCGTCTCATCAAGGCGTTCAATCTGAGAGGCGTGAAATTCGAACGTCTGGAAAAGACCTTCCGCCGCCTCAAATCCATCAGTATCCGCCTGGAAGCAGGAGCAGGGCCCACCATGATCCTCGGTTCCTTCGTCCTGCACGCCGGGCTGACGCTCATTATCCTATACGGATTCAGCCTCATTCTGGCCGGCGAGCTAGCCATCCCGGTTTATGTCATGTTCCTTGTCCTGGGGGCGCGCCTCTACGAGCCGCTCCTCTTCGCCCACATATTTTTCGGCGAAATGAACTATTTCAAGCTCGGCGTGGAACGGCTGGAAGACCTGCGCCTGACACCTCCCCTGCCGGATGGAAACGCCGGCGGAAGCCTCGAAGGCAGGGAGATCGAGTTCAAAAACGTGACCTTCAGCTACCACGACGCTCCGATCCTGAAAAGATTAAACCTGAAGATTCCGGCCGGGTCACTCACGGCCCTCGTGGGGCCTTCGGGGGGAGGCAAAACTACCCTTACCCGGCTCATCGCCCGGTTCTGGGATGTGGACCAGGGTGAAATCCGCATCGGCGGGAAAAACCTCCGCAGCTACCGGACCGACGATCTGCTGGCGAATATCTCCGTCGTGTTTCAGGACGTCTACCTCTTCAACGACACCATCTACAACAACATCCGCCTCGGCCGCCCGGACGCCGGTCGCGAGGAAATCATCGCCGCGGCCCGGGCCGCCCGCTGTCACGATTTCATCGAGCGCCTGCCCGACAGATACGATACCATGGTGGGCGAAGGCGGCAGCACCCTTTCAGGGGGTGAAAAACAGCGGGTCTCCATTGCCCGCGCCCTGCTCAAGGACGCGCCCATCGTCCTGCTGGACGAGGCCACCGCGTTCCTGGATCCGGAGAATGAGGTCTTTATCCAGGAGGCCATCAACGACCTGGTCAGAAACAAGACGGTCGTGGTGATCGCCCACCGTCTCAACACCATCACCGGGGCCGACAAGATCGTGGTGGTCGACCAGGGGAAGGTCGTGGAAGAAGGAAGACACGACGAGCTGCTGGCGGGCAACGGGCTGTACGCGGCGCTCTGGCGGGAACAGCAACGGCTAAAGGAATGGAAATTCGGCGACGTTCCCGCCCTTAGTCCGGCTTGACCCTATTCTGCCGTGAAGGAGGTTTTACCGATGAAACAGCTACCCGAATCAAAAGGAAGTTACGGACGTTTCTGGCGGATGCTCATGGGCGCCATGCCGGCCAGGATACTGATGAGCGCCCTGGACCTGGGGGTCTTCGATCTCCTGGACGACTTTCGTTCCCCCGCCGAAGTGGCCCAACGGCTCGACACACATCCCGCAAACACCCGCCTCTTTCTCGACAGCCTGGTTACCGCGGACCTGCTGGAAAAACGGCACGGCCTCTACCGGAACCTCCCGGATACCACCCACTTTCTCAAGCGGGGCACGCCCCTGTACCTGGGAGATCTGCTCCGCTTCTCATGGGGGCTCTGCGTCGATCCCCTAAAGGACCTGCCGAAGCTGCTCCGGGAAGGCCCCGCCCCGGGGCCGGGCATCGAAGACGAAAACCTGTGGGCCGAGGCGTCCAGGAGCAACGCCGCCTGGGCGTTCGGGGAAATGGGCAGGATGATGGCCGGGATCGTTTCGGAGCTGGACGGCTTTCCGGGCTTTGCAAGGATGCTCGACCTGGGGGGCGGACACGGCATTTTCACCCTCTATTTCGTTCAGGCCCACCCTTCGATGACCGGGGTGGTCTTCGACAGACCGGCCATTACCCGGGCGACCAGGGAATTCATTGAAGAATACGGCATGGCGGAACGGGTCGGCATCGCTCAGGGGGATTACCTAACCGACGACCTCGGTTCCGGCTACGACCTCATATGGGCTAGTAGCACCCTGAATTTCGCCAGGCAGGAACTGGATTCCCTGCTGACCAAGATATACGCCGCGCTCAAGCCGGACGGGTACTTCGCGGCCTTTCAGGACGGGCTGACCCATGAGCATACCAAACCGGATGTGGCGCTCGGGTTTCTGCCCGGGGCATTGCAAAGCGGCGCCGATTTCGGCTTCGACCAGGGAGAGATCGCGCAAGCCATGCTCAAGGCGGGTTTTCGCTCGGTTCGTTCCCACTCCCTGGACACGCCCATGGGAACAATGGATCTGGATATCGCCCGGAAATAGGAACGTGGTTCAGAATAGGAGGTTTACCTTTCACCATCAAAAGGAAAATGGAAAAAACGGCCCTCACCTGTCTTAATGTGACTAACATTTTCCAGGCATTGCGTCGCCTGGCTGCTAAACCACATTTAGCCCTGCGTTTCCTTGGCCTTTCATTATAGCCTCGAATTACTTATTTCTCAGAAGGATAGGGAGAAAACTGTCCTTACCACCCCAAAGTTTCTTTTTTTCCCTGCTAACCTCTGGTTTATTTTCCTACAAACAGGGATAAATTCTTGCCAAAACCCACCTCCATTCTTTTTTGCTCCACAAAGTTCTCTCGTTAACGGCTTTGAAATTACCCTGGTTCCTTTTGATCCTGGCATTGACTACGAAAAAGAATAAAATTATAATATAAAATTTAATATAAAATTATCGCGGTTAACCGCATGGCAGGTCTATCTTACCTGATAAATGGCAGGCTCGGACTTCGAGGTATCACCAACCTTCCGGTCTGTGCCGTTTGGATACCATCCGAAGGTGAGCGTTCCGGTTTCTACGTCGCGGTAACGGAATGAGTAACTTTAAATAGCTTCTATTTTAGCTGTTCAACTATTATTTTTTAGCCGAACGTTTATAATTATTGAGGAGAGTTTGCCATGGCCGGAGATCAGATTACTAGTGCTTTTACGTTCGACGACCTATTGCTGTTGCCAGCCGCTTCTGCGATTCTTCCCACCGATGTTGATTTAGAAACCCGTCTGACGAAGAACCTGAAACTCAATATCCCCCTATTGAGCGCCGCCATGGATACCGTGACTGAAGCCGAAACCGCCATCTGTATGGCCCGGCAGGGCGGTATCGGCATCATCCATAAAAACATGGATATCGAACGTCAGATACTAGAAGTAGAAAAAGTCAAAAAATCGGAATCCGGGATGATCTTGGACCCGGTCACCATTGAACCCGATGCCAAAATCAGTCAGGTCCTGGAACTCATGCGGCTGTATCGGATCTCCGGCATTCCCGTTGTGCAAAACCGTAGATTAGTCGGCATCGTCACCAACCGGGACTTACGCTTTGAAACCAATCTGGAGCTTCCCGTCAAAGACGTCATGACCAAAGACCGTCTGGTCACTGCCCCGGTAGGCATCACTCTAGAAGACTCGAAGGCCTTACTGCATCAATATCGCATTGAAAAACTCCTGGTAGTTGATGACGATTTTCAGCTCAGGGGGTTAATAACTATAAAAGATATTGAAAAAATTAGAAAATACCCTTACGCCTGCAAGGATGCCTATGGTCGCCTCCGGGTCGGCGCCGCCGTCGGGGTCGGCGCTGATCGGTCCACCCGCATCGAAGCCCTGGTTAAGGTCGGAGCCGATGTCATCGTTATTGACACGGCCCATGGACACTCTCAAATGGTCCTGGATGCCGCCATGGCCAGTAAACAGGAATTTCCTCAGATTGAGCTCATTGTCGGCAATATCGGTACTTATGAAGCCGCAGTAGACCTCATCAAAGCCGGGGCTGACGCCGTTAAAGTCGGCGTCGGCCCCGGTTCCATCTGTACTACCCGAGTTATTGCTGGCGTTGGCGTTCCCCAGATTACTGCCATTGCAAACTGTGCCCGCGCCGCCCATAAATACGATGTTCCGGTCATCGCCGATGGCGGGGTTAAATTCTCTGGCGATATTACCAAGGCCATTGCCGCTGGCGCCGACAGCGTTATGATCGGCAGCCTGTTCGCCGGCACCGACGAGAGCCCCGGCGAAACCGTTATCTTCCAGGGGCGCAGCTACAAGGTTTACCGCGGCATGGGCTCCCTGGAGGCGATGAAAGAAGGCAGCAAAGACCGCTATGGTCAGGAGGCCATCGAACTAGAGTCCAAACTTGTCCCGGAGGGCATAGTTGGTCGTGTTCCTCATCGCGGTAAATTGGCAGACATTGTCTACCAATTGATGGGCGGACTGCGCTCCGGCATGGGATATGTCGGCTGCCGCACTATTAGCGAACTTATGAACAAAGCTCGCTTCGTCCGCATTACCCCGGCTGGCTTAAAGGAATCTCATGTGCACGACGTGGTCATTATGAAAGAATCCCCCAATTACCGTCTGGATTAACGGGCTTAGGGGGTAGATCGGGGTAGTTTGACGCCGTGCCCGAAAATCTTACCGGAATCATCTCCCAGGTCAAAGGATTGGCCTTTGCATTATTGACCCTTTGAAGATTTCGGCATTTTAAGGAGGTCTTGGACATCATGACCACTTTTTCCTTTCTTACAGACATCATCCCTAACGAAACCTCTGAACTCCCACAAACCTCAGGTCAAGAGGCCCATCCTGACGAACACCATCTGCGTTGGAATCTGGATCAGATCCGATACAAGTTGTTCATTCTGAGTGGTAAAGGCGGCGTCGGCAAAAGCAGCGTTGCTGTCACCCTCGCCCTGGCCCTCGCCCGCCGGGGTTTTGACGTCGGTCTTCTTGACGTTGATCTTCACGGCCCCGACGTCTATCGTATGTTGGGTCTTGGGAAACCCTTGAGTTTAATCCATGGGGAACACTCTCTTCCCGAAGACCTCAAACATTTAAAAATTATCTCGGTGGAAGCGATGATGCAAAACCGGGACGCCGCCATCATCTGGCGAGGCGCCGTAAAACACAAAATCATCCGCCAATTTCTCTCCCAAATAGAATGGGAAGCCCTGGATTTCCTCATCATTGATGCTCCCCCGGGCACTGGTGATGAGCACCTTGCCATTGCCGAATCCATCCCGGAAGCCCGGGCCGTTATCGTCTCCACTCCCCAGGAAATTTCCCTCGCCGATGTCCGCAAGTCTATCAATTTCTGCCAAAAAATAGGCCTGCAGATAATTGGTGTCGTAGAGAACATGGGCCATGTCGTCTGCGCTGACTGCGGCACTTCCATTCCTCTGTTTCGGTCCGGCGTCGGCGACCAGGCCATGCGCTCTCTTAACCTTAATCTGCTGGGCTCTTTGCCCTTTGATCCCCAGATCGTCGCGGCCGCCGACGATGGGCGTCTAAAAGACCTTGACCCTGCAGACAGCCCCTTCTTCCAGGAGCTCGACACCGTCCTTAACAACATCTTCACCGCTGTCGGTCAAACTGAGCCCCAAAAATCTCTGGCTGCGGGCGAGCCAGGGGTGACCAGATTTGCCGTTCCGGTCCAAGATGGCCGGCTGGCGGAACAATTTTCCCAGAACCAGCATTTTGCTCTAATAACCGTGCGCCGAAACCAGATCGTTGAGCAACGAGAGGCCATTCCACCCGATTTTAAGCCCGGCATCCTCCCGGCCTGGCTAAAACGAGAGGGGGTTACTCATATCATCGCCGCCGGACTAAAGACTTCGGTGCAGGATTTTTTCAACCGCCAGGGCCTTACGGTAATCCTTGCCTCATCCGGCCTCTCCCCTGAAACCCTGGTCAAACAGCACCTTGATAACCTGTCGGCCAAGAATGATTGAGTCGGTATATCCTGCATCGCAATACTTCAGCTATTTGAGAGAATAGATCAAGGCATGGTGGGTGGCGACCACCCTACAGCACTACAGCACCGGCAGGCCCACCCGTAGGGGAGAATCTTGTATTCGCCCCAAACAACTGAATTGCTACCCTGCATCAACCGCAATCATGTGGCAATCTCAGCGAACCCGACCCCGATAGGATCATCCTCCAGGTCTGTCCCAAAGTTTAAGGGCAAAGAGTGAACCCATCGCCAACCCCGGTAAATAGTCTAACCCCAAACGGCTTGGTCGAAGTGGCGGTCACCCTCCCCCTCTTCCACACTCTGACCTATCGATTGCCCGAGAAATTGGCCACTGGCATCGGGATCGGCGTCCCCGTTCTGGTACCGGTGGGACGGCGTCAAGTAACAGGATATATCCTTGGCCCGGCCCGAGCAACTCCAACGGTCACCATAAAAGATGTCAACGCCATTCTCGACTCCTGGCCCAGATTCGACGCCGCACTGGTTCCCTTCTTCCGCTGGCTGGCTGATTATTACCAGCACCCCATCGGCGAGGTCTTCAGGACCGCCCTCCCCACTCCCCGGTCAGGGAAAAATGACGGCCAAGAATATTGGGTCACCCTTAACCTGACCGGCGCCGATGTCCAAAAACCGGGCCGTCTCGGTCCCAAAGCCAAGGCTATCCTGGCATTTTTAAAAGATATCGGTAGCTGCCCGCTCGCGCATCTATCCCGGTTTATTCCCCGGCCCCGCGAGACTCTCGGACGGTTAGCGCGAGCCAATCTTGTCATTCTCGCGCCGCGTGCCCGGCATTTCGATCCCCTTGCCGAAACACCTGCAGCCGCGCCGCCGCCCGTCTTGAGCCCTGACCAGGAGGAGGCCTGTCAGGCCATCCGTCTCGCCTTGAGGCGGCAGGGTTTCTCTCCCTTTTTGGTGTACGGGGTGACGGCCAGCGGAAAGACCGAGGTATATCTTCAAGCCGCCCAAGAAGCCTTGGCCTTGAAAAAAAGCGTTTTGGTGCTGCTACCCGAAATCGCCCTGACACATCCCATAGGCCAAGCCTTCCGGCAACGCTTCGGCCCTCGGGTCGCCCTGCTGCACAGTGGTCTGTCTGATAACGCCCGCGTCGATCAGTGGCGCCGTCTGGCGTTGAAAGAAATGGACATCGCGGTGGGCGCCAGGTCAGCCGTTTTTGCCCCCCTAGCCGACCTGGGCTTGATTGTGGTGGACGAAGAACACGACCAGTCTTATAAGAATGAAGGCGGACTGCCTTACCAGGCTCGAGACGCAGCCCTTTACCGCGGGCAATTGGCCGGAGCCGTAACGCTTCTGGGTTCGGCCACGCCATCGGTAACCACCTACTACCGGGCACAACGGGGAAAATACCAATATATCAGCCTGCCCGAGCGGGTCACTCCGCAATCCCTGCCGCAGGTCCATCTGGTAAACCTCAGGGAACACCGGGAAGGGCGTCGCCTACCGATCATCTCTGCCCCGTTGCGCCTGGCTATTGCAGAAACTCTCAGTCGCAAAGAACAGGTCCTCCTCTTCCTCAACCGGCGTGGTTACGCCAACGTTTATTTCTGCCTCTTCTGCAGCCACATCTTTCAATGCCAACACTGCAGTGTCAGCCTCACCCTGCATCGCCAGGAGGGAAAACTGCGCTGCCATTATTGCGGCTATCAGGAACCACTCCCGGTCGTCTGCCCCCAGTGCCAGTCCACTGCTTTAAAGCACTATGGCTTAGGCGGAGAATTTCTCGAAAGAGAGGTCCGCCGGCTCTTCCCAGAGGCCAGGATAGCTCGATTAGACCGCGACACCGCCTCTCACCGCGGCAAGGCGATCCAGATCTTAGAAGAGATGAAGACACACCGGCTGGACATCCTCATCGGCACTCAGATGATCACCAAAGGGCATGACTTTCCCCAGGTTACTCTGGTGGGGGCAGTGGCCGCCGATCTCAGCCTCTATTTTCCGGAGTATCATGCCGGGGAGCGGACCTTCCAACTTTTGACCCAGGTAGCGGGTCGGGCCGGGCGGGGAGACCGTCCCGGGCAGGTCTTCATCCAGACGTATCATCCGGAGCACTTTGCCCTGACTGCCGCCCAGCGGCACGACTATCAGGCTTTCTATGAAGCCGAACTGGCAGCCCGCCGCGACCTGGGTTATCCCCCCTTCACCCGCTTGGCGCTTCTCCGTCTCCAGGGCAAGAACGCCGCCACCGTAGAGGCCGCGGCCCATAAAGTTGCACGGGCGGCCCAAACCATCCTTCGCACGCATAACTTGGAGAAACACCTGCGAATATTAGGACCGGCACCAGCGCCGCGCTCTCGCCTCAAAGAGCAGTACCGCTGGCAGATATTGCTCAAAAGCTACGGCCGCCAACCCCTGAGCGCACTATTAGACCAGCTCCGGGCTAGCGGCGGCAAGGGTTGGGGACCGGATGTGACCCTCCTGGTCGATATGGATCCCGCCGGAATGCAATAGAACCCGAGACAAAAATCAACAATTCATTGAACATGTTCTCGGTTAAACTCATTCAATAGGATAGCCAGGAGGGTGGCGCCGTTTCCACTATGGTTCCCTCAAGAGTGCTTCCATCCGATACCACGTTATCTTCATGGTAGGTGGACGACTTACACACCATGAAAATTACCAAGGAAATAAGTTTCGAGTTTTGAGTTCCGAGTTAATAAGAAAATGACTTCCGTACCGGATGGAAGTTCATGCCACCGGCAGATGATTTTCATGGTTTGCAGGTGGCCGCTAGATAATGGCAATAACCAAGAAAAATTTGACATCTTTTCAAGAGATGATCATAATATATATTATGAAAGCCATCGCCTTCGATACTTTAGAGTTTGCCAATAGGCTCAAAGCCGCCCATTTCACCGTGGAACAGGCGGAGACCATGACCACGGCCATCGCTTCGCTGATCAACGACCAGGTAGCCACTAAACGCGACATCGAAGAACTCCATGCTGCTACCAAACGCGACATCGAAGAATTGAAAGCCAGCATCAAACTGGACATCGAAGAGTTACGAGCCGCCACCAAACATGACATCGAAGAGCTCCATGCTGCTACCAAACGCGACATCGAAGAATTGAAAGCCAGCACCAAACGCGACATCGAGGAACTCAGGATCGAACTCAAGCGCGATATGAAAGAACTCGAACTTCGCCTCCGACACGACCTCACCCTACGCCTTGGCGGCATGTTGGTGGCCGGCATCGGCATCGTCGCCGCCCTAGTCAAACTGCTCTAAAAGATTGACTTTTTAACTGCAACGCTCTATTTTATTTAACCGAAAAGCTGATATTGGCAATTTCGATTAAAACGTCGGCATCAGGATCGTTGACCGTGGGGGTCTTGCGTCTAGCCTTTACCACATTGAGGCCGTCCCTTTTGATGATCACCTCCGCCCGGCCATTGCCATCGGTTTTCAGTGAATCTTTCTCTATTCCTTCAGCTATCACCGCAGCCCCTGGCAGGGGGTGGCTATCATATAGTACCTGGAAAGGCAGCTTATCCTCAACCTTAAGGACAAGAGGATTTTTCAGTGGCAGAAGTTCCATTTTACCACCCAAAGGTTTAGCAAAGCGATCGTTCCACTGCCAGAAATTCTTATTCAATATTTCCGCTCTAATAGAATCAATAGCGTCTTTGGCATCGCGCTTGGAGATATTCTTATATCCTTCCGGAGTTTTACAATAAACTCCGGGGCTATAAACGATGGACACCAAAGCCGGGGGCTGGGCAGGAGCTAAAAGGGTTCGAGTGCCCTGCGGGATTACCCGTACTGCCACCTCTCTCCCGGATGAATCAAAGCCCTTGGCTGTCTTGACAAATTCCGGTTTATAAGGATCACTTTTGCCATCATGCTTAAACATAACCACCAGGTTACCTTTCTCTTTAGCCACCCAGAGTTCATGAGCGGAGAGGAGATCAATAAAAAGCAAAGTTAAGGCCGCCGCGATCACTATATTTTTTTCCATAGATATCTACCTCTCCCCGCTTGCGGGTGTTTTTGAAAGAATGACAATTACATCTGGCAATTTTCTTCCTGCGAGAAATATCCTTGACAGCCCCGGATAAATCTGTTTTATTATATTTCAATAAATTGAGGGGAATGGGAATCCATGCAGGTTCGGTCGGAAAGCCAGCAGAGCAGCACTTTTTATTTTTACTTTTATTATCTCTGGCCCTGAACCTGCGCCCTCCTTCTGCAACAAGTAACTACCTAAAATAAATAGTAAAAGCTGTGGCGCAGGTGAAGCGGCCACGGCTTTTTTTATGTCGGAGGCCGAGGGTTGTTTCAGTATCAGGGCGATGGCGCCACAGAAAACAAGGAGGCCCGTATTATGATCGGCAAAATGATCCGCCTGGAACGCATCCTGAATCGTGAGACCGGACGCACCGTAATCGTCCCTATGGACCACGGCGTCACGGTCGGCCCCATCGAAGGTTTGATCGATATGAAGACCACGGTGAATAGCGTGGCCATGGGGGGGGCCAATGCCATCGTTATGCACAAAGGCTTGGTGTCCACCGGCCACCGTCGCCGCGGTCGCGACGTCGGCCTAATCATCCATCTCTCAGGCTCCACCAGTCTCTCTCCCTTTCCGAACGCCAAGACCCTCGTTTGCAGCGTTGAGGAGGCTATCAAATTAGGGGCCGATGCGGTTTCCATACATGTGAACATCGGCGACGGTACTGAACGGGAGATGCTGGCCGACTTCGGACAGGTTTCCCGAGAGGCCAGGGATTGGGGCATGCCGCTGCTGGCCATGGTTTACCCGCGCGGGGAAAAAATCAAAGACGAATACGAACCCCGAGTTATCAAGCATGCGGCGCGCTTAGGGGCGGAATTGGGCGCCGACATTGTCAAAGTATCCTATACCGGCGCAGTGGAAAGCTTCCGGGAAGTGGTGGCCGGCAGTCCGGTGCCCGTGGTTATCGCCGGCGGTCCCAAGATGAATTCCGACCGTGAAATTCTCGAAATGGTGAAGGGTTCCATCGAGGCCGGCGGCTCCGGGGTCTCCATTGGCCGTAATGTCTTCCAGCATCGTAATCCGACGCGGATGGTGGGCGCTATCAGTCTGCTGGTACACGAAAACAGCACAGTGGACGAGGCCCTGGCCTTCCTGCAAACCCCAGATCTGGAGCGCTGAGATGAAACAGGTATGGGTTAAGGTAGACCCCTGGGACAAGAAGCGGGTGACTACGGCCCTGGAAGGGGGTGCCGACGCAGTCTGGACGCCCCCCGGCTATGCCGCGGAAGTAAAAACCCTGGGAAAGATTCCCGTCATCGCCCCGGATGGAGACCTGGCGCCGGGACAGGACCTTTTCGAGGTGACGCTCAGCAGGGCCGATGATGAGGCCGATATCGCGGCCAAGGCCAAGACCCATCCGGTGGTGGTGCATTGCGCGGATTGGACCATCATCCCACTCGAAAATTTAGTGGCCCAATGCCCTGCCAATCTTTTTGTTGAGGCCGCCACGGTGGAGGAAGCCCGCACCTTTCTGGGGATTCTGGAGCGCGGGGTCGACGGTCTGGTCATCACTGCCGCAGATTTAGGCGAGGTCAAGCAGTTACTCCGACTGGTCAAAGAAATCTCACCGCCGGTGGAACTGACACCTGCCACCGTAGCCTCGGTGCACCTCCTGGGCATGGGTGACCGGGTCTGCGTGGATACCTGCACCCAGATGGGTCGGGGCCAGGGTATGCTGATAGGCAATTCTTCCGCCGCCCTCTTTCTCGTGCACGCCGAATCCCTCGAGAATCCGTATGTCGCCGCCCGGCCCTTCCGGGTCAACGCCGGGCCGGTGCACGCCTATATCCGGGTTCCAGGTGGAAAGACCCGATATCTGAGCGAACTTAAGGCGGGAGATGAAGTCCTGGTAGTGGATTACAGCGGCCGCACCCTGCCCGCCACCGTCGGTCGGGTAAAGATCGAAAAGCGGCCCTTGATGTTGATTACGGCCACCCACGAGGGCCGGGAATGCAGCACCATTGTCCAGAATGCCGAAACCATCCGACTCACCCGGCCCGATGGGGAGGCCGTCTCGGTGGTGCAGCTATCCCCCGGCGATCAAGTATTGGTGGCCCTGGAAGAAGCCGGACGCCATTTCGGCTACAAGGTTACGGAGACTATTCTGGAAAAGTAAGTTAAGGTCTGGATTTCGGTTTCCAGTTTTCTGCTTGCCGTCTGAGGGTGCAAGAAACGTAATACTTCGGCTATCTGAGAGAATAAATCAAGGAATGGCGGACCGTATCCACCCCACAGCACCGACAGGTCCATCCGATAGGGGCGAATCCGGTGTTCGCCCCAAACAACTGATGTGTTACAATTCAGTTCTCATCCTGACTTTAGAGGTATCGGCTCCTCATGACAGATAAAAAAAGCGTTCGGCGTCAGATTGACATCACCGATGAACAGCTCTTGACCCTCATCAACCAGCGGTTACAACTGGCCCAAACCATCGGGGAAATCAAGAATCGGGAAGATCTGGCCACACTTGATCCCAAGCGGGAGCAGGAGGTCCTTGACCGTCTCAAGCGGTTCAACACCGGACCGCTTACCGAGGAGGGGTTGCGCAATATCTTCCGAGAGATCATCTCGGCGGCGCGCCAGGTACAGCGGCCATTGTCGGTAGCCTTCCTGGGTCCGGAGGCCACCTTCACCCATCTGGCGGCCATCAAAAAATTCGGCCGCTCCACTTTTTTTAAACCCCTGCCCACCATCTCGGAAGTCTTCATGGCGGTGGAGAAGAGCAACCATCATCTTGGCGTCATTCCCATTGAGAATTCCACTGAGGGGGTAGTAAACGAGACCCTGGACCAGTTCGTTGAAACCAAGCTCCAGATCTGCGGCGAAATCTATCTGGAGATCTCCCACGACCTGATATCCCGTTCCGGCCAGATAAACGATATTGAAATTATCTATACTCACCCCCACGCTCATGGCCAGTGTCGGAAATGGCTGCAAGGACACCTGCCCCAGATACCGGTGTTGGAAGTCAGTTCCACCGGTCTGGCGGCCCAGAAGGCGGCCCACAACCCCAATTCGGCGGCCATCGCCAGTGGTTTTGCGGCCTCCCTATACGAGTTGCGGGTAGTGGAATCACGTATTGAAGATCACCGGGAAAACGCCACCCATTTTTTTATCATCGGTCCCTATGCCCCCGGGGCTACCGGGGCGGATAAGACATCAATCATTTTTGCGGTAGCCGATACCCCTGGGGCATTGTATAACATGCTGCGGCCGCTGGCGGAGCGGGGCATCAATATGACTCGCATCGTCTCGCGGCCGATGAAGACCGTTGCCTGGCGGTATCTCTTTTTTGTCGACCTGGACGGTCATCTACAGGAGTCCGCTCTTCAGGAATGCCTGCACGAAATGGAAGAGATGAGCGCTTTTTTCAAGATCTTGGGATCGTTTCCCAAGGCTGAGGCCATCGAGAAAGTCAGTTGAGCTCCATCAGAATCTGCATCCCGGTGGTAGAGACCGACTGCGACGCCGCCTGCCAGTGCCTGGCCCGGATACATGCCCAGGGCTTCCTGGCAGAACTGCGGCTGGATTATCTCATTCAACCTGATTTGCAGCATCTACTCCACGCTCCGCGTGGCCCCGTCATCGCTACCAACCGCCTGCCCAACGAGGGAGGGCGGTTTTCCGGTCCGGAGTCAGCGCGTCGGCGTTTGCTGGAACAGGCCATAGATTTGGGGGCGGATTATGTAGATGTGGAGTTCAACGCCGATCCCTTCTGGCGAAATGACCTGTTGGCCCACCGCGGCGCGGTCAAGCTAATCCTCTCCTGGCATGACTTTAAAGGTCCCTCGACTCCCCCCCGGCTGCACGAGATTATGACGGCCATGATCGACTGCGGCGCCGATATTATCAAGCTGGTCACCTATGCCCATCACCCCTCAGACTGCCTCGCCCTATTGGGTCTCATCCCGGCAGCGCAGCAGCAGGGCCAGGACATTATCGCCTTCTGCATGGGGTCGGCCGGGAAATACTCCCGCGTCATCGCGCCGCTGTTGGGCAGTTATCTGACCTTCGCCGTCCTGGAGGCGGGGAAAGAATCGGCGCCGGGTCAACTCACCGTCCAGGAAATGACCTCCATCTGGGAGATGTTGACATGATTACCGGTGCAACCATTATTTTCGGCATCCTGGGCCGCCCCGTAGCCCATTCCCTCAGTCCGGCGATGCACAACGCCGCTTTTGCCGCCCTTGGCCTCAACGCCGTCTATGTTCCCTTTGCCGTTCAGGATTTGGTAGCAGCGGTGCAGGGATTACGCGGATTAAACATCGGCGGCGTCAGCGTCACTATCCCATTTAAAGAAGAGATCATCCCCCTTCTGGACGAGGTGGACGAGGAAGCTCAAACTATCGGCGCCGTGAATACCGTCGTGAACCGCCAGGGATGGTTGTGGGGTTGCAACACCGACTGGCAGGGAGCGCTGACGCCCTTGCAGGAACAGATTGCATTATCCGGGCAACAGATCATGGTTCTGGGCGCCGGCGGCGCTGGCCGGGCCATTGTCTATGCTGTTCGCCGGGCTGCAGGACTGGTAACCGTCGCCGACCTGAACCCAGATCGGGCCCGAAACCTGGCCCAGGAGTTTGGGGTCGCCTGTCTGCCTTTGGAGGAAATCGACCAAAGCACCGCCACGGTGCTAATCAACGCCAGTCCGGTGGGCATGGCGCCCCATATAGAGGCGACGCCGCTTCCGGCCAGGTGTTTAGACCGGTTCCAGGTGGTCATGGATATTGTCTACCAGCCCCTGCAGACGCGTCTGCTGCGAGAAGCGGCGGCACGAGGGGCTCGCACCATTGACGGCCTGCAGATGTTGATACATCAGGGTGCTCGGCAATTTGAGCTCTTCACTGGCCAACCGTCGCCGGTGGAGACCATGCGCCGGGCGGCTTTAGAGGCGCTGGGAAAAGAGCGAGCTGAGTCCTGAGTTTCGAGAAAAAAATATTGGAAACCTATAACGATTAAAGGTGTCGTGCTTGATTTACAAGGAAATTCAACCTGTAAAGGCAATGGAAGCGGTTATCACCCTTCCCGGCTCCAAAAGTTTCAGTCACCGGGCTCTCATCGCCGCCGGACTAGCCAGAGGAAGCAGCTCCCTGAGGAATCTCTTGCGCGCCGATGACACCCTCATGACCGCTCGGGCATTGGAACAATTGGGGGTCCGAATAACGTGGCAGGAAAAGGAGTGTCTGCTAGAGGGCGCCGGCGGCAGGCTAAAGGTTCCGACTGAGCCGATATATTTAGGCGATTCCGGCACCTCAATGCGATTCCTGACGGCCGTGGCGGCATTAGGGAATGGCCGGTATGTCCTCACCGGCTCGCCCCGTCTCTGCCAGCGCCCTATTCAGGACCTGCTTGACGCCCTGACCCTTCTCGGAGTTGTAGCCCACTGTGAGAACCACAACGGCTGCCCTCCGGTCATAATTCAGGCCCGAGGGTTGGCTGGCGGTGAATCCCGAGTGTCCGGGGGTATCAGCAGCCAGTTCCTCTCCGCCCTCCTGCTGATCTCGCCTTTTGCTGCCAGGGACGTAGAGATTGAAGTAGTGGGGGAACTGGTGTCGCGGCCGTACGTCGATATTACCCTTAGCGTCATGGAGGCCTTCGGCATCGCTTACTACCGTCGGGGCTACCAGAATTTTTGCGTCCCGGCCGGCCAGCGGTATCAGGCTCGAGACTACGAGGTGGAGGGGGACGCCTCCAGCGCCTCGTATTTTTTGGGCGCCGCCGCCCTTACCGGCGGGCGGATTACTCTGACCAACTTGAACCCGCAATCCTGCCAGGGAGATATCGGCTTCCTTGAGGTTCTGCAGCAGATGGGCTGCCAGGTGGAGCCGACCGGAAGCGGCGTGGTGCTCAGGGGCAGACAACTTCAGGCCATTCGGATTAACATGGCCCATATGCCTGACCTTGTCCCGACCTTGGCGGTGTTGGCCGCCTACGCTCAGGGCGAAACCGTCATCACGGGCGTCCCGCACCTCAGGCATAAAGAATCCGACCGCCTCCAGGCCGTGGCCACGGAACTGGCAAAGATGGGCATCACGGTTAACCAGACCAAAGACGGCCTCATTATTCAGGGAGGCAAACCGCGCGGGGTGGTTATCGAGACCTACAACGACCACCGCATCGCCATGAGCTTTGCCCTGGCCGGGCTTAAAACCCCTGGCGTGATGATCGCCAACCCGGACTGTGTAGCCAAATCCTTCCCTGATTTCTGGGATTATTTTGCCAAACTGGGAACGAACTCTGCTCTTTCAGCTTCGAAGGAGAACAGCTAAAGGAATGGAAAAGCAAGCCGCAAAACTCCATCTTCCCCTGATAACCCTGGCAAAGGCGCTTGCCGCCTTGGAAGACGCCCTCAGGGAACCGTACGCCCCGGTCGTCCAGGATGCCCTTCTATAACGCCCTGAGGGCTTCCACAATATTCATCCGCGCCCCCCTGAGGGCCGGCAGGAAGCCGCCCACCAACCCCATGCCCAGGGCAAAGAGCAGACTCTTGAGGAAAATATCAGCCGTGAGAGAGAAATTGAAGGCTACTTCGGAAAAGGTCTGCCAATTGGTAGTGGAGATAGTAAGAAACTGCATCAAGGAGGCCGCCCCCAAACCGACGAGGCCTCCCATCAGGCCAATAAGCAGGGACTCCAGCAGGATGGCAGTGAGGATGTTGCCCCGGCTGAAGCCCAGGGCTCTCAAGGCGCCGATCTCCACCGTGCGGCTGGCCACTGCCGCGTACATCGTGATCATGGCCCCCAGCACGGCGCCGATGCTGAAAATGCTGGTGAGTACCAGACCCAGCAGCCGGATAAAATCGGCCATCCGCTTAGACTGCTGCTCATAAAAGACCGTCTCCCGCTTCACCTCCACCGGCAGGCGGGGGTCGCCCTCCAAGCGGCTTTTTAGACTAAGGAAATCCCCAGGCTGGCGCAGGCGCAAAATGACGCTGGAAAAGAGAGGCCGGCGGAAGGCCTGCTGCATCTGATCGATATCCCCCCAGATTTCAGAACTGAAGGCAGTCTTGCCGGCATCGATGATCCCTACCACGATCCAATCCCGCATTGCAAATCTCAGGGTTTCTCCCAACCCGGCACCGCCAAACCGCTGGGCGATATCCCGGCCGGTGACAATCTCCGAAGAACCGGGGCGGAACATGCGGCCGGCAACAAGTTTGATCTCCGGGCGTAGTTGCACAGAGATTGGCGACACCCCGCGAATCGTAACGTTCGAAGGACTGTTTGACCCGCGCTTGCGCAGGTTCAGGAGCACGATCAACTCCCGGGCTGCCAATGGACGGCCCTCTTGATCAATGGCGATCTCCGGTTGGGCCGTGACTATGGCCGCTTTGTCCCGCTCGATGATGCTCTGCACCTCTGATTCAGCGGAAGCCCGGAGCACTATGGCATTGTCAAAGGAGCCGGTTGCCACCAGGGTCTGGCGCAGACCCTCCGCCAACATCAGCACCGCAGCAAAGACAAAGACCACCAGGCTCATCCCCCCCGCCGTAAGGGCCGTGGTCATACGCCGGGTGACCAGATTGCGGTAGCTGTAGGAGAAAGGAATCTTCACGGTGTGAACAACCCCTTTTTACCCAATCCTTCGCAGACCCTCGGCGATTGGCACCCGGGCGGCCCGCCAGGCCGGAAAAACAGCCGATAGGGCACCGATGATCAGAGCGATAGTTAGACAGATGGCCAGGGTTGCATCAGAGACGCTGAAGACCCGGAAATAGTTGCCCAGGGCAGTCCGGAAAAAATGCGCCGCCGGGAAGATGGCGATCAGACCGGCCACCCCCCCCATCAGAGCAATGGCAATCGATTCGCCGGCGATAAGGATTATTAAGTGTCGGCCCTGAAACCCTAAGGTCTTCAAAACGGCATGCTCACTCTGGCGTTCTCGGGCGGTCATAGCCATGGTGTTGGCCAACACGATCAGAATGACAACGATGACCACGTATGACACGATCTGGATGGCCATAACGATGGCTTTGGTCATGGAGACGAAGCCCATCTGAAAAGCCTTTTCGCTTTCGGTGAGGGTTTCCGCCAGAGAGTTTTTAAAGGCGTTATCGATCTGAGCGGCAATGGCTGGCGCTTGATCGAGATCCGCCACCTGAACGATAAACCAGCCTACCTGATTGGCCAGTTCTGGAAGATTTTTCTTATTGGTTTCGTTAACGTAATCCCAGTGAAAGAAAAATCGGCTTTCGTCGGTGGTATCCTCCGCTCCTTGATAGATAGCCCGCAGAACCAGCTCCCAATTACCGGGAAAGATGGTTCCTTTCAGGGTAATGATGTCTCCAAGCTTCCAGCCGAAACGTTGGGCCAGTTTACGGCCGGCGATACAGGCATTCCGCTCTTTGAGTAAGACCTGCCGCTGTTCCGGGGGAATCAGGAACTCGGTGTACATCTCGAGATAGGGACGCAGGTCCACGGCGAATTGAGGGAAAAATTTTTTTTCATCGATATAGACGCCCCCGAACCAATAACCGTATGACACCCGTTTGATCCCTTCCATGGGTTTGATTTTATAGAGGTAGGCCAAGGGAAGGCGGAAGAGCAAGGAGATGGCGTTGCGGGTGACCAGGCGGTCCGCCGCCGCGCCTTCCACCCCGGCATACCAGGCATCTACCACGGTGCGCAGCAGGCCGAAGGAGAGGATAGCGATAGCCATCCCTAAAACAGTCAGTGCCGTACGCAGTCGATGGCGCGTCGCATTGCGGAAGATCAATTTAAACATTTGACAAATATGCTAGCCGGTGCAGGGTTTGAGAACCCCTTTATCCAAATGCTGCAGCCGGGTGGATTTTTCCGCGGCTCGCGGGTCGTGGGTTACCATGATGATAGTCTTGCGCAGCTCCTGGTTGAGGCGGGTCATCAGATTGAGGACCTCTTCGGCTGAGACCTTATCGAGATCGCCGGTAGGTTCGTCGGCAGCGATAATGGTCGGATCGGTAACAATGGCACGGGCGATAGCCACCCGCTGCTGTTGACCGCCGGAAAGTTGCCGGGGATAGTGATCCCGCCGATCATAAATGCCTACCAACTTTAGGGCCAATTCAGCGTGCTGTCTACGCTTTGCTTTCGGGAGATCCGACAGCATGAGCGGCAGCTCCACATTTTCCAGTGCCGTGAGGACCGGGACCAGATTATAGAACTGGAAGATAAAGCCAACGTTGCGGTGGCGCCAGACGGCCAGTTCCGATTCCGATAGCCGGGAGATATCCACCCCGGCCACGCGTAAGATTCCGGCATCCGGCTGGTCAATACCGGCAATGAGGTTCAACAGGGTAGTTTTGCCGGAACCCGAAGGCCCCATAAGGGCCAGAAATTCACCTTCCTGAATGTCGAGGCAGACATGCTGCAATACTGGGATAATCTGGGCGCCCCGGCGGTATGATTTACTGAGATCTTTGATCTCAACGATGACCGGTAGGCCGACCTCGGATGCCATCTCAGCCTTCCTGGACCTGCACGCGATCACCGCTGGCCAGATTTTTCGGGGGCCGCAGCACTACTTTATTACCTTCCCGCAGTCCGGCGCGGATTTCTACCAGATCGCCCATCTTGGGGCCAACCTCCACCGATACGGCCTCCACCCGGTTTTCCTTGAGGACAAACGCCGTAGATCGGCCGTCCTGTTGGACTAGAGCCTCGGAATGAACCACTAAGCGGAGTTGCTGCTCTTCCGGCCTGAGGGAACGGGACAGAAAGGCGGCCTTGGCGCTCATTTCAGGCAGGATGCGGGGGTCCATCTCGTCAAAGGCGACTTTCACCATAATAGTGGCCTTGCTGCGATCTGCAGTCGGGACGATCATATGAACTTTGCCAGAGAAACGCTCCCCCGGAAGGGCGTCCAGGAGAATTTCGCAGGGCTGGTCTACTTTTACCTGATTAATGTTGGCCTCTGAAACATCGACCTCAACCATGAGCGAGTCCATGTCCGCCATGGTGGCCACTGCCGCCCGCGCGTTGGCGGCGGCGCCGAAGGGTGCTACAACCTCCCCTACTTCGGCGTTCTTGGTCAGGACCACGCCATTGAAAGGGGCTCGAATGAAGGAGTATTCCACTGCGGTCTGGGCTTCGGCCAGGGCCGCCACCGCGGCCTTGATCGTGGCTTGAGCATTGGCCACGGCCGCTACTGCTTTGCGATAGCGAGCCTCGGCGGCGTCGAAGTCCTGGCGTGAAATCAGGTTCTGGGCCAGCAGTTTTTCCTGGCGGACATAATTCAAACGGGCGTCGGTCAACTCCGCCTGGGCCTGCTCCAAGGTGGCCGTGGAGGCCTTAACGTTAAAGGCGGCCCGATCCCGGGCGGCATTCAGGTCGTCATTCTCCAAACGGGCAATGATCTCACCCTGTTGTACCCGACTGCCTTCTTCGATACCTAAATACGACAAACGGCCGGTGCTCTTGGAAGAGACGGAGGCCTTGCGCTGTGCTACCACGTAGCCGCTGGCGTTGAGCAGCGTGACAGCCTGAGAGGGATAGATTTTGAGAACCGTGGTCACCGCTACCTTCTGACCCCACAGAGCACCGGACCATACCCACCAGACGCCGGAAACCACCACAAGGATGATGAGGGAAAAAAACATCAGGTTGCGGCGTCGCCGGGAACGGATATAACGCAGCTCGGTCTCGCCCCGTTCTAGACGCAGGGATTCGAGATCGAGAGGATTTTCTGGGGATTTCAATTAAAACCTCAATATCAGGCAGGCGAAGTTGGGAGTTTCAAGTTTAAGGTTTAGAATGAACGAAAACATATTATAATTCTATCGTATCGATATGGATAGGGTGATCTTTCCTCAAACTCAAAACTCAAGTTAACGTTTTTTTATCCCGATTGATTCTAAATTATACCGGTTTCTTACAGATATCAATTCCCCCAATAAAAAATTGCACCGGAGGACTCTATGCACCTTTCCTTTTTCGGAGATCAAACATCCACCAGATCCAATCGTCTGCTAGCACTCATAACCCTGTGCCTGGCAGTCTTCGGCGGTTCCTTGACCACTAATGCCACCCAGACTATCACCTTGCCCCAACAGATTATTGGTCCCGGCGAGGCCACCTTGAAAATTGAACTACAATTACCACCTAACTGCAAATTAAATCAGGAGGCCCCCTCCACTGTGGCAATCCACTCCGAAGATAAAAAAATTGTCGGTCTGACCCAAAGTCTCGGCCAGAAACTGCCCGCCGCCAATCTGCCTATAACCCTGAGCGCCCCGGCGGCGCCCGGACGCACCGCCCTGCAGGCCGAATTCCGCCTTAATTTTTGCGATGATAAAATAGGCTTGTGCTTTTTTAAAGAGACCCTGTTGATCCTGCCGGTCGAAGTAAGCAAGACCTCGGTCAATAAGCAGTTGAGCATGAAATTAATTGTAAAAAACGAATAGCGGATGAGTTGTTTGGGGCGAATACAAGATTCGCCCCTACGGGTGGGCCTGCCGGTGCTGTAGCGCTGTAGGGTGGTCACCGCCCACCATGCCTTGATCTATTCTCTCAGATAGCTGAAGTATTGCGGAGGCTTTTTAAAGAATGGCAATTACTGTTGGAAAGTCTTCCCCGGATTAATTTTTTAAACCTCCATGAGGCTGCCTTTCCCACTGATATCCCTGCCCTAAACCTATCACCGGATACATCCCCGAGCAATTCTCGCGGCGCCATTATCAGATTGAGAGTCATAAGTCAAATTATTCTGTCTCATTTTCCCACCCCGACAAGATAACTTGACTGCATTTCGCAACTGCCACTTCATCGGTTGATATATCTCATTATATCAATCTGTTGCAGGTGTCTCGGATGGCACATTATTTGCTATTGAATTATTTGGAACACTTCAGTTATCTGGGGCGAATACAAGATTCGGCTCTACGGATAAGCCTATCGGTATTGGAGTGCTGTAGAGCGGGAAAGCGCAGCGCATCCCGCCTTCCGGCATGGTCCGACACCAATTTTTATGGTTTGCGGGTGACCTACAGATAATGGCAATTATCGGGAAATCGAGGTTTTTCAATGTATGGTGGGCACTACCTACCATTCCTTGATCTATTCTCAGATAACCGAAGTATTACGATGTTTTCATTTAAATTGGCATGTTTTGGTGATCACAACAAAACATGAGAACAGAACCATGGCGGCTGCTCGCAATAATGCCTTTTCTGCTCACCGCTCACCGCCCATTGCTCACTGTTTTCGTTAAAGAAGGAGAAAGGCGATGATAAAGATATTCTGGCGCACCTTTCCGGTGCTGTTGTTGATCTGTGCTCTGGGTATGGGGGCCGGGGTGCTGGCCCCGGCGCCAGGGCAAGCCGGACAGCAGGACGCCGCGCTCTTTCAGGAAGCCCTGTCCAGATTCGGCCAATGGCTGCATCACGGTCAATATGGCCCGGTCTGGCAGCCTCAGCAGGTCAATCAGGGGTGGCGGCCCTATACCAACGGCCGTTGGGTTCCCACCCAGGAAGGCTATGTTTTTGAAACGGATGAACCCTGGGGATGGGCCACCTACCATTACGGCAACTGGGCCAACACCAGTGACTATGGCTGGGTCTGGGTCCCCGGCCGTACCTGGTATCCTCACACAGTAAACTGGCGGACCAATGATGAATATATCGGCTGGAGCCCGGTAGCGCCTCCGGATACTGCTTCCTTAGGAGAATACTCTTCGGGAATGTATGCTGCGGAAGACTATCCTCAGCCAATGGATTTAGGGGCTGGCAGCGCCTGCATGTATCAAAGCTCGCCCCTGTCCTGGATTTTTACCCCAGCCTCGAATTTTCTCCTCGGTTGGGGAGAACCGTATTCGTCGTCCTATTCCTACGCCTACGCCAATGCCCTGGCCTCCTCCCAGTATATTCCAACCATTTATGAGCGGACCGTGTATGTCAACAATTATGTCTCTCCCAGCTATGCCCCGAGGGCCTGCTACAACTGGGGACCGCCCGCCACCTACATCAACAAAGTAACAAACATTAATATCGAACGCGACTGCCGCTATAAAAATCTCCGTCTGGCTCATCTGCGCCAGGCGCTGCCGCCCGCCAACCTGAAGGCCAGACACCCCGCTTGGCGGGAAATCATGCCGGCCTCGCTTGCCAGCCATAGATTCACCACCCGTCAGGTGGAACCCGCCAGGATACGGCCGGGAGAGGTAAACCGCCCGGATGCCATCGCCGCCCCGGCCTCGCTCAGCCGCTCCCGTGCGGGACTAGATAGCCGGCGGGAAGGGCGCCAACCGTTTTTGGGACAGCGGGCCCAGATATCGCCTTCATCCTGGGAAACAGCCGATGCGACGTCAAATTCCCAATCGGATCAGAGGCGCCGTATGATTTCTCAAACGTCTGGCAACCAGGGGGGCTCCCCCTCCGGCACTGATGGTAGGCCGAGGATTTGGCAACGCCAGTCCGCTCCATACCAGACAGTTTCGGCAACTTCGCCAACAGAGAGTAATGAGCCCACTCCGCCCCGGATGGGTGAGGCCAGACGTACCGGAGCCTCTCTCGAAAGCCAAACACCGCCGCAATCCCTGGACCGCGTTCAACCCCGACGCCGGTCATGGCCTCCCGAGGTCCGGAGAACGGCTTCCAATACCTCCCGTCCCCAAACGGTCAATACACCAGCAAACCAGGTGGTAAGACCGAACCCTCTACCCGCGCAGCAATCACCGCGTTGGCAACAGCAGGAGGAGCGGCGCCGCCGGGAACAGCGGCTCCAGCAGCAGCGGCGTTCGGTGGAACAGCAAGTCCAACAGGATCAGCAATTCCGCCGCCAGCAGCAACTTGAGATGGCGCGGCAACAACAGGAGACCCGGCTCAGACAGGAACAGCAACGCCAACAACAGATGCAGGGGCAGATACAACAGCAACGCCAACAGCAGATGCAGATTCAACAACGCCAGCAGCAGATAAGGCAGCAACGGCAGATGGCGGCCCCCGCTCCACCGCCGCGGCAAGCCCCGCCTCCACCTCAACGACAGAAAAAGCAGGAGAACAAGAGCCAGCCATGATCAGGGGGAGGTAAGCAAGGTTTCCGGTTAAATAAATCGATAATCTAGTGGCAATTTACTCATAGAGCGGGCCGCGCCCGCCGCTTTTAAGAGCTGTTTTCATATAAATCCTCATATTCTGAGGAACACAACGAAATATGAAGACAGAACCGTCGAATAGCCCATTATCCTGGCAAGGTGAAAGGCCTGCTCAATTAACTGTGCTCCAACCCCTTGTTTTCGGTGCTCAAGAATAACTGAAACAGGCCCCAGGAGAAAAATAGGATAGGTATTGCCCACCGCAGAACTCTGTTTAAGATGTTGTGAGCAGCAACAAACCGTGAACGGGGGGGAACTCTCCCTGACCAACATGGAAATATGAGAACCGGAAACCGTCTTAGGCGTTAAACCGCCGCAGTCGCAAAGAGTTACTTACCACGGTAACCGAGCTCAGGGCCATAGTCATAGCGGCCAAGGCCGGGTTGAGGAGCCAACCGGTAAGGGGATATAGGACCCCGGCGGCCACTGGAATGGCCACGACATTATAGAAAAAGGCCCAGAACAGGTTCTGCCGGATGATCCGCATCATCTGGCGGGAGAGGGCCACGGCTTTCGGGATCAAGGTAAGGTCGTCGCTCATTAGGGTAATATCCGCTGCGGCTAGAGCCACATCGGCGCCGCTGCTCAAGGCCAGGCCGACATCGGCTTGGGCCAGGGCCGGACCGTCATTAATCCCGTCGCCCACCATGGCGGTTACCCGTCCGCGGCGCTGCAGCTCAGCGATCCGGGAGGCCTTGTCTGCCGGCAGCACCTCCGCCAGGACCTTGGTGACTCCTACTTCATGGGCCACTGCCGTGGCCGTCTGCGTATTGTCGCCGCTGAGCATCCATACCTGCAAACCCATGTCGATGAGGGTTTTGACGGTCTGTGGGGCTTGGGGTTTTAGTGTATCAGCCACCCCGATTACTCCCGCTAATTGGCCGTCAACGGCAACCAGGATGACCGAGCGGCCAGCCTGGGTCAATCTCTGTACCGTAGGTTCGGCGTATAAGATCGACATCCGCAACCGGGAGAAGTAGTGGGGACTGCCCACCAGCAGTTGTTTGCCATCAACCTCGGCCTTAACTCCCAGTCCCGGAACGGCCTCAAACCGGGTAACTTCGGGCAGAGCGCTGGCCCCGGCCTGAAAGCGGCGGAGGATGGCAGCAGCTAACGGGTGTTCCGAGCGTTGTTCCACTGCCGCCGCCATGTTGACGATGTCTTCCTCTTGCCAGGGAGAAAAAGGAATGACGTCGGTCACTTCTGGTCTGCCCTGCGTCAGGGTGCCGGTCTTGTCGAAGATGATGTCCGTCAGGGCATAGGCCCGCTCCAGGGGTTCTCCGCCCCGGATGAGGATGCCCAATTCCGTTCCGCGGCCGACGCCCACCATCACTGCGGTGGGGGTAGCCAGTCCCAGGGCGCAGGGACAGGCGATGATCAGCACGGCCACCATGTTCATCAGCGCTCGGGAGAGGGCCGGGGAAGGACCGAACCAGTACCAGCCCAGAAAAGTAAAAACGGCAAGGCCGAGGACCACCGGAACGAAGATGGCGGCAACCTGATCAGCCAAACGCTGGATAGGGGCCTTGGAACTTTGGGCCTCCTGGACTAGATGGATAATCTGAGAAAGGACCATGTCCCGGCCCACCCGAGTGGCCTGGAAGACCAGGGAACCGATGGTGTTTAAAGTCGCCCCCCAGACTTCCTCACCCGGGCCTTTGCTCACCGGCAGACTTTCCCCGGTAAGCATTGATTCATCGACGGCACTGGCTCCCTCCACCACCACCCCGTCTACGGCGATCTTCTCCCCCGGTCGAACCACGATCAGGTCTCCCACCCGAACCTGCGACAACGGAATTTCTTGTTCCATGCCATTCCGGCGGACGGAGGCCCTCGGTGGCGCCAGGGCCATCAAACGCTGGATGGCTTCGGAAGCCCGCCCCCGAGCCCTGGCCTCCAGCCAACGGCCCAGGAGGATAAAGGTGATGATCATGGCACTGGTGTCGAAATACACCTCCGGGATGACACCGGCGGCGGCAAAGGCGTGAGGCCAAAAAGTGGCTATCAGGGAGTAAATATAGGCTGCCCCGGCACCCAGGGCGATGAGCGTGTTCATATCGGCGCTTTTACGCCGGGTTGCTTTCCAGCCGCCTCTAAAGAACGGGGCGCCGGCATAGAACATCACCGGCGTCGTCAACCCAAAGAGGAGATAATGCAACGTTTGGGGTGCCAGACCGAGCCAATGGGGGAGTGGATGGACCATTGATCCCAAAAAAATCGGGATGTTCAAGATCAGGGCGGTCAGAAACCGGTATTTAAAATCCTGGATATCAGGGTCCGGGCGGATCTCCTGGATACCGGTAGTATCTAGTTCTTCCTGCCCTTCATAGCTGAAGCCGGCTTCTTGAAGTGCCTGGGCAAATTGGGTCGGGTCGGCCTGGGAAGTGTCAAAGGTTACATGCGCCTGCCGGGTCGCGAGATTTACCATTGCCTTCTGTACTCCGGGAACAGCCTGCAAGGTTCTCTCGACCCGGGCGACGCAGGCGGCGCAATGCATCCCGCCCACTCCAATGACGATCTGGCGTTGGGGTGAGGCGGCGGATACGGTAGTTGATTGAGCGGTCATGATGAATACTCTCGCACTCGAATTCAAGCAGACGTTCGGCTTACTGAAAGTAAATACTATGAAACAGTGTTCTAAGCAATTTTTATGAGACTAGAGATATTCTAAGTAGTTGATTATCCAATAAGCATGGTTATAAAAAAACGGTTCTGTTCTCATGCTTCGTTGTGTTCCTCAGAACATGAGGATTTATATGAAACTAACCACCTCCAGTATGATAATCTCAAAACTTGAAACTCGAAACTCGAAACTATAGAATATTTATTAACATGATCCCTGCCAATGTCCTTAAACGTCTTCGAGCCATCATCGGATCGCCCAATCTGCTTACCGACAATGCCGATCGTCAGTGCTATGCCTATGACGCCGCCAACCTGATCTATACCCCTGAGGCGGTGGCCTTTCCGGCCGATGCAACCGAGATTTCCCAGATTCTGCAATTGGCCAATGAATATCACTTCCCGGTAACGCCGCGGGGGGCCGGTACCGGCACTACCGGCGGCGCTCTGCCGGTTCAGGGCGGTTTAATATTAGTCACCACCCGCCTGAATCGAATCTTGGAAATCGATCCGGACAACTTTATCGCCGTGGTTCAGCCCGGAGTCATCACCGGGAGCTTGAAATCCGCAGCGGCGAAATTCGGCCTCTTTTATCCACCCGATCCCTCCAGTGCCAATTTTTGTACCATCGGGGGAAATGTTGCGGAAAACGCCGGAGGCAGCGCCGCCGTGAAGTATGGCGTTACCCGTGATTATGTCCTGGGGCTTACCGTGGTCCTGCCCACCGGGGAGATTATTGATACCGGGGTCAGAACGGCCAAAGGAGTGGTGGGCTACGATCTTACCCGGCTCATTGTCGGTTCCGAGGGTACTCTGGGCGTTATCACCCGCATCATCCTGCGACTCATACCGCAGCCTGCTGCCAGACAGACGCTGTTGGCCGGATTTACCGACCTGCACTTCGCTACTCAAACTGTGGGCCGTATACTTCAGGCCCGTCTAACGCCCAGCGCCTTAGAGTTTTTAGATCGGACCTCCCTGGAGTGCGTACGGGAGTTATTGCCCTTTCCGATTCCAGAGGCGACCCAGGCTCTATTGCTCCTGGAGGTTGACGGTCATCCGCATGATGTCCGGGAAAGGGCGGAGGCCATGGAATCCTTCTGCCGGGCTCAGAACGCTGCCCTGGTAATGACTGCGGACGGAGCCGACGAAACGGCAAAACTCTGGCAGGCCCGTAAACTGGTCTCCCCAGCCTCTTTTAAGCTCAATCCACATAAATTGAGCGAAGATGTGGTGGTCCCTATCAGCCGCATTCCCGATCTCGTTGCTCGAGTGGAAGCCATCAGCCGCGACGCCAAACTGCCGATTCTGTGCTTCGGCCACGCCGGCGATGGTAATATCCATATCAATGTCATGTATGACCGGCAACAGGTCTCCCAAGCCCAGGCCGCTGCCACCGCCGTGAAAAATATCTTTGTCGTGGTGCGCGAGCTGGATGGCACCCTCTCGGGCGAACACGGCATCGGCATCACCAAATCCCCCTATCTTGGCCTGGAATTGTCGGCAGCCGCTATCGACCTCAGTAAGCGCGTGAAAAAGGCTTTTGATCCTCATAACATCATGAACCCCGGGAAAATCTTTGTCCCGCCATCCATTTCTACCGGCGTCCATGACATCTGATTTCAGTCAGACACTCAAAGCGGCCACAGCCTGCATCCGGTGCGGGGCCTGTATGGAAGTCTGTCCGCTTTACCAGAAGACAGGCCGAGAAGCCGCAGTGGCCCGGGGCAAGCTCAGCCTCCTGCAGGCGTTTCTGGGTGGGACCCTCTCTCCGAGCGGCCGCCTGCTGGAGATCCTGGAATATTGTCTTCTCTGCGGCGCCTGTGTTGAACGATGCACCGCCAAAATCCCTATTCCTGATCTGGTGAAGGCCGGACGGGCGGAAATCTATGATCGTTTAGGACATAACTGGAGTCCGAATCTCGCCCTGGCCCATTTGAGTCTCCATGCCGATCGCCTGCTTCCGGCCCTGAACGCCAGCTCCTCCCTCCTGCCGCGGCTAATCTCCTTGCTGGGGCGGAAAAGCGGTCTGCTTTATCGATTATGGCCCTCCCTGGCGGGCCTGGTGGAGCGTCTGCCGCAGCCCGCTTCGCAGCCCCTGACAAACCTGGTGCCAGATTTTTTGCCGAGCGCCGGAAAGCAGAAAATCGCTTTCTTTATCGGCTGCGGCTTGCAGGCCCTCTTCCCCCAGGCCGGGCTGGCCTTTTTAAAAATCTGCCAGCGGCTGGGCATCGAAGTCATCATACCGAAACAACAGAATTGCTGCGGCCTATTGGCCACGAGCGTCGGGGACCTGAAAACGGCCCGGCTCCTTGGCCGGAATGTCATCAGACAATTTGCCGGTCTCAAGGTGGATTACCTTGTCACCGCCTGCGCTTCCTGCAGTTATCAATTGAAACGCTTAGACCGGCTCTTCCCTGATAGTCTGGAAAGGGAACAGGCGGGAAGCCTGGCACTCAAAGTTAAGGAGGCCAGCGAATATTTGGCTGATTTAGAAAGACTGGATCACCTGCATTTCCCTGCTCGCGTCCCCTCCACATCCGTGGTGTTCCATGATCCCTGCCATGGGCGTCGGGGGCAGCAGATTGTGCGGCAACCCCGCCAGGTGCTTGCCGCCCGGCCCCGGCTGGAGCTGCGAGAACCGCACTCACCGGTAGCCTGCTGCGGACAAGGCGGCCTCTTCGGCATCTGCCACCCTGACATGGGAAAAGCTATCGGCCTCGACGCCCTGGCAAGCTACCAACAGACAGGAGCCGACCTGCTGGCGACGTCTTGCAGCGGCTGTTTAGTACAATTGATGAGTCTGACCACGCCAGCATTGCCGGTACGCCATTTTTTGGAAATTTTGGCCGAGGCCCTCGAATAATCAGGAAGAGGGGGCCGGTTTGAAACAATCAGCTTGCAGTTAAAACAATATGTTGCCTGTAAGCCTGTAATCTGGGTAGATTATTTATAATTTCCTTTCTCAATGATTTCCTCCATTAAGCCAACTGCTCAACCCTCCCGATAAGGATAATCAGCCTTCCTGGCCGATTTAATATATCTTGGCGATTTTCCTTGTTGACAAGGATTGCAACCTATAGTAAAAAAAATCACATGGCCCCGATCAAAAATCGTACAGATTAAAAATAACTAAGGAGGATATGTATGGCCACGGTAGAATACCAAGGTAAAACTTTTGATGTCGACGAAGATGGTTTCCTCGAGAATCTGGATCAATGGTGTATGGAGTGGGTTGATTACGTCAAGGACTCTGAGGGCATTAAGGAATTAAATGATGATCATTGGAAAGTAATCAATATGCTGCAGGATTACTACAAGAAGAATGGCATCGCCCCCATGGTGCGGATTCTTTCCAAAGTCACCGGGTTCAAACTGAAATATATCTATGAGCTCTTCCCCTCCGGACCGGGAAAGGGCGCCTGTAAAATGGCAGGCTTGGCCAAACCGACCGGTTGCGTCTAAGACGTTCTTCGGGGCAGGGCAGAACTCGGTTTAGGGGAACAACTCCCTCTCACCCTGTCGATTGTACGCAGACATCTTTTGAAGCAGATTCTTACCAATAGATGGTTGAATCTGCTTCAAAACCTTCCTAAGCTCACTCGGATCTTGTCTCCTAACATTCCCCTAAGGAACTATTTATTCAAAATATTTTGACTTTTAGTTGAATATAAGTTTTACTCTAGAAGAATTATCCAGCGGCTTTTCCGGAAGAACGCCCTAGTGAGGAGGGATTATCATGGGCCGACCGATCCGTCGCGTGCTGTTTATTGAACCGAGGAATCCCCGTCCGCATATATTTTCGCGGGTGGCGATTCCGCGCCTGGGCAGCATCCTTTTAGGAACAATCCTGAGAGATCAGGGCTTTGAAGTAAAGGTTGTCGTGGAAGAGGTACACCGACCTGATTTGGAAACGCTCGATTTTAATCCAGATCTGGTCTGTATCTCCTCTATCACGCCCACTACCCCCCGAGCCCATCTTTTAGGGGACTATTATCGGCAGCAGGGTATACCGGTGGTCCTGGGAGGGCCGCATCCGAGCTTTACCCCCGAGGAGAGTCTGGAACATGCCGATTTCGTGGTCTGCGGTGAGGGAGATGAAGCCCTGCCGGAGTTGATTGCGGCCCTGAACGGCGAACACGGTTTTGAGACCATCGGCAACCTTTGCTACCATGATAACGGAACCATAAGAAAAAATCCCTGGCGGCCTTTCTTTCAGGATTTAGACAGCCTTCCGATACCCGATTACAGCCTCATCCATGGCTGGCGGTCAGGGAAACAAGCCGTCATTTCTATTGCAACGTCACGGGGCTGCCCCTTCGGCTGTCGCTTCTGTTCGGTTATTCTCCTGTTCGGCCGGCAGTTTCGCTATAATTCGGTTGACCGGATCATGGCAGAAATTAAACAGAACGGCACCCAAGCCAATCACATCTTTTTCTGCGACGATAATTTTACTGCGGATCGGAACCGCTGCAAAGAATTGTTGGAGCGGATCATCGCCGAGAACTTGAAGATAGAGTGGAGCGCCCAGGTAAGGGTAGAAGCGGCAAAAGACCCGGAACTCCTGTCACTCATGGCCCGCAGCGGCTGTTTCCTGGTGTACATCGGTCTGGAATCAATCAATCCGGCTACCCTCAAGTCATACAAAAAGGCCCAGACAGTTGAAGACATCCGCTACTGTGTTGATACCTTCCATGATCATGGGATCAAAGTTCACGGTATGTTCATCTTCGGGTCCGAGGAAGACACCATCCAGGTCTTGCGCGATACCGTCGGTTTCTCACAGGAAATAGATGTAGATTCTCTGCAGTACCTGATTTTGACGCCCATTCCGGGAACGCCTATTTATGATGAACTGCAGAGCCAAGACCGGCTCCTACATCATGATTGGCAGTACTATGACGGTCACCATGCCGTCTTCGTCCCCCGCTATATGACCCCGTATGAATTGCAGATGGAAACGCTGAGGGCCATGAAGCACTTTTATACCTGGCCGTCGGTGCTTAAACGGCTCTGGCGGCGGGACTGGTTTTTCGCCAAACTAAAGTCCCATGGCCGCCTGCACCTGCGACGATCCTTTAAAGAAGTTAAGGCAGGCTATTTCCAGCAGCTAAAGGAACAACTTTTTGGTAAGGCCAGACAGTGGCGGCGGTTGACTCCTCACCGTCGAATCAGAAGGGTGGGGATACCAGAGGATATCTGGGGTCTGACGGCCTGGGAGTCCGGACCGCGGGAATTCCTGCTAAATTTCCTGAGTAAATTAGGGGTGGAGATTGTGCGGGAGGGACCTGAGACAGAAACCGCAACGACCGGTCTGGCTGACCAGGATCAGACCGCACGGTTGATGGCCGAAGTCGCGCGCCTCCAAGAAAAGACCGATATCGTTTTATTACCCATCTGGGAAGGGATCGAAAACGTCCGCCAAAAGGCCCGCGAGGCACAGCAGGAATTAAGCCAACTCTTGGCAACACACCGGCAGGCGTTGGCCTTAAGCTTCAATCCTACCCTCTTTTATAACGTCTGCATGCAGTTAGGCCTATTATTCAAGTCCCGGCCACGCCTCATACGTCGAATCTATTTTCAAACCCTGGGAGAGCTCGGGACCGCGGTTTAAAAACCTAAGGCTTCTTGAGGCGTAGATCTTCCCACTGCTCCTCAAGAAGCCGGCAGAGCAGACGATCTGTCAAGACATCGACATCGGGATGATAGGCTCCCTTTTCAACGGCCTCTTTTATGGCCGCGACCTTGGCCGCCCGCTTCTTTGCAGCCTGCTCTTCATTGGATGAAGGGGGAGCAGTCGCCTCTGGCTTCATAAAAATATGTCATACCCCAAAGTTAGGTCCGGCGAACCAGATCTCGTCAGGTTTTCTTTACCTTGAGCCCAAATCAATGGCTCACCATGTCTCCCTTTTAGATGATTCATATTTTATGCCAAAAATATATGTGAGTATATCTATCTACTTAGCTAACCTCCAGAATGGATACTAGTTCAGATTTTTGGACTTTTGTTACAATTTGTAAACAAAACAGAATCAATCCCTATTCGGGCAGGCATTTTATGGTTCGGGAGACCCGTTTTTTCCCCTTGGAAGTCGGATAAATTTATTTCCTGAAAAATGGGGCGTAAATTTATTGACATTTGAGGTATAATGGCCTTATTATTAAGGTTCAAGGGCGGCGATAACATCCAATTTATCACTTAATATCAGAAGGAGAGGAAAGCAATATGAAGAAGGCGCCGGTAGCGATTATCGTCTTCATGGTAGGTCTGGTCCTGTGTTTGGGTGTGGCGGTGGCGCAAGAATATTATGCTGTATGCCCCCCGGCCAAGATCGGCAGCCCTGTAGAAAAGAAACTATCCACTGCTTTTTGCCTGTACAACTCCTACAAAATTGATAAAAAGAAAAAATACCTCACTGATGCCACCAAGTTATTGGAATCCGTGTTGAAAGAAGATCCCGGCAATCCTATTGCACTGAATAATTTGGCCGCGATTAATGTCACGGAAGGCAAACTGGACAAGGCTGACACGCTGCTGGGCCAGGCTCTGGACAGCCTGAAACAAAAACCCTGCCTCGTACGGCTTAACCGGGTCTGCGACGTCAACAATATCTGCGTAGCCGTAGAACCGGTGCAGATAGGCGGCGGCAATCAAGACCTCGAACCTATGGTGAAATTCAACAAAGAAATGGTCAAAGACATGATGGCCAACCTGAAGTCACCTAAAGCAAAGGTCGGTCAATAATTCTTTTCCGCCGCCCTCGGACGGAAAGCAAACCGTAAACCTGGAAGAAAGAGGATTGGGCAAGAGGTCTCAGTCCTCTTTTTTTTCCCTTGCACAGACTGCGCTCAACCGCCACGTATGGCTACGCCCGTCCCTGACCGGACAGGCAACCGCCTGAAAAGTCCAAAGTGGGATACAAACCGAATGTGCAGGAAATTAAACAAGAAGGTAAATCGCCTTTCAAATCAAGCTGCGAATCCTTTAAGAACTTGAAAAAACAGCATTAAAAATGGTTTTCAGTATCTATTTGAAATAATTGTATAATCGTATATCTTTTTGAAATTATAAAAAAACTATTTACAAATAAATTGCATTGTAGTATATATTAAATTCACCATTTATAGAAGTTGATTTAACAATAGGTTAACCCGGTGTTGCAAGGAGGCAACCATGAAAAAGATCAGGACAGATCGCCGAGGTCAGCCGTTGGAAGCTTCGGGAGGAAATGAAGGGGGCCGACGATCGTCGTTGGCAAATGTTGTCGGCGGCGCCACTTCCCGCTATGCCCCCTGGCTTGCTTTAAAAAGGCCTATCCTGACCAAAGACTCCCGTTTTCAAAAGATTCTCAGCCTCATCCCCTTATATGCCCGCACAGATCTACCAATATTGATCACCGGCGAACCTGGAACCGGCAAGGAGCTGGTCGCCGAGGCCCTCTGGACCCATAGTCCTCAGGGCGAAAGCCAGTTTATCAAGTTGAACTGTGCTGCCCTGGTGGAGACCGTGGCTAACAGCGAACTGTTCGGACATGTCCGGGGGGCCTTCACGGATGCCCATCGCAGCAAAAAAGGGAAGTTTGAGTTGGCCCACCAAGGAACGTTATTTCTGGACGAAATCGGCGACCTGCCATTGTCGGTGCAACCGCGGCTGCTTCGGGCGGTGGAGTTGGGCGAGATTGAACCGATAGGCAGCGAGGTGCCGATTGCCGTAGAGGTGCGTTTGATTGCCGCCACCAACCAGGATTTAAGATCATTAATGTCCCAGGGGCTCTTCCGTCGGGATCTTTACGATCGACTGAGCACCTTATTGCTGCACCTGCCGCCGCTGCGAGAGCGGCCCGCCGATATCCTGTTCCTGGCTAACTATTTCGCTACCCAGACCGCTCAGGATTATGGCCTGGGACCAGTATACCTGGCAAATACGGTGGAAAAGAAATTGCTGGCCCATCCCTGGCCGGGAAACGTGCGGGAGTTGAAAAACGTCGTCACCCGGGCGGTGTTGTTGCGAGAGGACATTGCGGTAACAGAGGTGGAGTTGGACTCGGAATATGAGGCGGCCGGCTGGCGAGAACCGACCTCGGGAGCCGGGGTAGCCACCCTGCCGACACGACCGCCCAGAACCGAGTTAGTAGAGCTGTTACGTTTGGAACAGGGCAACATTTCGGCCATATCTCGCAAACTGGGGGTGTGCACCAAGACCATCTATCGATGGCTAAAACATTACAAGATCGAGCTCGAACAGTTCCGACAGGTAAGCGGATTATAAGATAACCCGGCGATAGAACGACCTAGCAATGCCTTTCGATCATCTCATTCATCAGGCGCTCCTGCTCACCATGGAGCCCCGGAGTCGACCGCTGGCACACGGCTTCGTGGCCATTCAAGGTACCGAAATTGTCGCAGTGGGCCAGGCCGAAGACCGGGAAAATCTCCCGCCGGCACGGCAGTATTGGGATATGAACGGCGATCTCGTCATGCCGGGATTGATCAATAATCACTGTCACGCCGCCATGACTTTATTCCGCGGATTAGCGGATGATCTTCCTTTGGACGAGTGGTTGCAGCAGCATATTTTTCCGGCCGAAGCCCGGTGGGTGGATTATGAATTTGTCTACACCGGGACGTTGTTGGCTGCAGCAGAGCTTATCCGAGGAGGGGTAACCGCCGTCGCTGATGCCTATTTTTGGGAAACCGCAGCCCGCCAGGCCTTTGCCGAGTCCGGTTTGCGGGGAGTGGCAGCCCAAGGCGTCATCGACTTCCCGGCCCCCGGCGTCCCCAATCCGACCGATAATATCCGGGTTGCGCAGGAGTTTATCGATTCCGGGAGTGCTTCGTCTCCCCCTCTGATCACCTCCACCCTGTTCTGTCATTCACCTTATACCTGCAGCGCCCCTACCCTGAAACAGGCCAAGGACCTCACCCGCCAGCGAGGTCTGTCCTTTTTCATCCATCTGGCCGAAACCCGATGGGAGGAGGCACAGATCCGGCGGCAGACCGGTCTGAGTCCCGTAGCCTATCTAGACAGCCTCGGCATTCTCGATGAAATGACGGTCGCAGCCCATGCGGTCTGGGTGGACCCGGCGGATCAAGAGATTCTGGCCCGCCGCGGAGTAAAAATCTGCCACTGTCCGGAATGCAACCTGAAGCTGGCATCAGGCGTTGCCCCCATTCCAGACCTCCTGGCCCGGGGGCTGGTTATCGGCTTAGGAACCGACGGCGCCGCATCCAATAACAATCTCAATATATTTGGTGAAATGAACCTTGCGGCCAAGCTGCATAAGGCGATCCGCCTGGATCCTACCGTAATGTCGGCACGTGAGGTCGTAGAACTGGCCACCTCCAAAGGTGCCCAGGTACTGGATCTGGGAGAGATAACGGGAACCCTGACCCCGGGCAAATGTGCCGATCTAATCGTCGTAAATCTCCACCAACCCCATCTAACTCCGCTGTACGATCCCTATTCCCACCTGGTGTATGCCGCCGCCGCAAGTGATGTCCAACACGTCATGGTGCATGGCCGCTGGCTCATGCTAGACCGGAGGCTGCTGACCCTCGACTGGCCGACTATCAAACGCAAAGCCTTGGCGTTGGCCGAGCGGATTAATTCGACTGCGGCCAGATTCCCCGCCTGACTTTTCCAGCTAATTGACAAACCGCTGAAATATTGCTAAGTTGATGAGTAAAGGAATTGTGTGGAGATGCTCAGCATGGAATATTTCCTGGGGCTGGGGACCGGCCTGGTTTTAGGTGTGGGCGGTACGTTAGCTGTGGCCAAGTTTAGGAATTTATTCAAAAACTCGGAAGTAAAAAAACTGCGGGACGAAGTCCGGCATCTCAAGCGTCGCCTGGATGAAAAAGACCGCCATGTCTCCCGTATGCTCACCGAGACCGAAAAGTTGGTCCAGGGCCTGTCCCAACTTCGAATACCGCCGCCGTCCCAGCTCCAATAACCTCAAGGTTTCTAGACAGCCGGAGAAGGGAGAATTCTCAATATGGCCAATACCAATATCTCTGTACGCGGCGCCCTGGCTGGCGGACTCACCGGCTTGGCCGCTGATCTGGCCATCGCCGAACTGACCGGACACCACATCCTCACCGGTCTGTGGGAACTGATCGGGGCTGGAGTGGGCATGTTCCGATTAGACCGGCGCATCTATGAGGCCATTCAGGACACCCTGAGAAGAGCCAAGGTTCAAGAGGATGAAGACTACCGTCAGGTAGCAGAACGCATCGATGAAATGACCATGGACCTGCCAGAGTTGCGGGAGACCATTCTGCGCCTGGTGGAAGCCGGCATCTCGGCCCAAAAGGCCTAAAAAGAGTTTGACCCAAAATCGGTTTTTTTAAAGGATAATAGCTGCTGGCAGCATGGGATGCTACTAGTCAACGTTCGAATTTGGGAATAAGGTTACATGGCATTAGGGATAAATCTGCTCTTTCGGATGGGCCGGAAGCTGGTGGCTGCGCCATTGGAGGATTCCGGCCTCCTTCCCAACAGATATTACTATTCCCAGGCGTTGGACGCCCTCGAGGGAAATGATTTTCCCGAATGCCTCCGTTACCTGCGCCTGGCCGGAGCAGACCAGAGACGCAAGGCCCGTTTGGTGTCCCAGCTCCTCATTCTGCGCTGTCGCATGCTTCAGGAGCAGCATAAACTGCACGTCCAGACCCTGCAGGAGATGCTGCGGATTAACTGCGGCGACGGCTTGGACCGCCGATACCAGGAAATCCTCACCGAAGAACAAAAGGCCATCGGGCTTCTCGAGGGTTATGTCCGCGATGCCCAGGGTCTTTTTGCTTTAATCCCAAACTCAATCTCGGTGACGCCGCATTGAAAACAAGTCAACCGCAGCTAAACGACCCCACCCTAATTGACCAGGAGGCGATTGACCAAGCGTATATGTGCCTGGCCATCGGAGAGGCGAAGAAGGCCTCGAGTCTTCAAGAGGTGCCGGTGGGAGCCGTAGTGATCGATAAAGCAGGAAAGATTATCGGTCAAGGCCACAACCAACCCATCGCCAGCCACGATCCCTCCGCCCACGCCGAAATCGTTGCTCTACGTCAGGCGTCAGCCTGCAGCCGAAATTACCGATTGCCCGACTGCACAATGTATGTTACCTTAGAACCTTGTATAATGTGCATCGGAGCCGTGTTGCAGGCCCGACTGCGGCGGCTGGTCTATGGCGCCGACGATCCGAAAGGCGGCGCCTGCGTTTCTCTCTACCGCCTGCCCGAGGATACCCGCCTAAATCATCGGCTGGAGGTCGTTCGGGGGGTGTGCGAGGCTGAGTGCCGCACCCTGCTGCAGGAGTTTTTCCGCCGGCGCCGACTGTGAGTTAGTACCATCATATCGAAGGAGATATTGACGGTCACCTTGCAGGAAATACTGCGGAGGGGTACCGAAGAGGCCGTAACGGGGTCGACTCGAAATCGACTTGGGGGCTCATCACTCCCACGTGGGTTCGAATCCCACCCCCTCCGCCAAGTTTTATATATGATATCAAATAATCATTTCTAAAAATCAGGCAGTATCACAGGCCTCCAAGAGGCTCCGACCCCCACAAATCATGCCCTGATGAGATGCAAAAACATTGCCCCCGCAGGGAGGGCGGCTTTTTTTGTAAAACAAATGCCTTATGACCTGCCCGTTATTCTTTTGACATTTTCTTAGCTACCAGATAACATGGTAGATTAAGGTATTGTGAAAATATTATCAAAGGCTGCCCTATCGCTATTATGAGGTAAAACGGGGATGTTCTCTACGGAAGCTGACGCCAGGATGAAAATCGATCAGCTTCTGAAAGAAGCCGGTTGGAATATTCACAATAAAACCCAGATATCCACCGAGGAGGCAGCGGCGGACGGCAGGGCCGACTACCTTCTGAAAAACTCCCGCACGCAGCCTCTGGCCGTAATCGAAGCCAAACGGTTTACCACCGATCCTTACAGCGCCAAAACCCAAGCAAAAGCATACGCTCAAGCCCTCTCCGCCCCTTTTGTTATCCTTAGCAACGGTCAGGAGCATTATTTCTGGGATTACGCCGACGGCGATGCCCGCCCGGTTCTTGGAATTCCCAACCAAGCAGATTTGGATCGTCGGGCTAATCTAAAAATTCACCAGATTCACCGCATATCAATGCCAACTAAGGGCTTTTAAGGTGCCAAAAATCCCACCCCAAGAACAGCGCTATATTGTGGATTATCTGAACAGCCTCCAGGTCAAAGCCGACGAGTTAAAACGCCTGCAGGCAGAAACCGAAGCAGATTTAGCGACACTTGTCCCGACGCTCTTCGCTAAGGCCTTCCGGTGTGGAGTTGTAAGAGAAATTTAATCATGGCTAAAAATATTCATGAGATTCGTGACTCTATTCATGTATTCATCCGTTTGGACGATCAGGAGCGGAAAGTCTTAGACTCCCGTCCCTTTCAACGCCTCCGTCATATTCATCAACTGGCGCTCACATACCTCATATATCCCGGCGCCACCCATAAGCGCTTTGATCATTCCCTGGGGGTAATGGAACTCGCTAGTCGAATCTTTGACGTGGTTACAAATCCAGATAATGTCACAGACGATGTAAGGAATTTGCTTCCGGAATTAAAAGATCAGAATAAACTCCAGTATTGGAGGCTTGTTCTTCGCATGGCGGCACTTTGTCATGACATTGGGCATCTTCCATTCTCCCATGCTGCCGAAAAAGAGTTACTACCTGAAGGTTGGAACCATGAAAAATTAACTCGTGAGATTATTCAAAGTAGTGAAATGCAGGAAATATGGAATAGTATAACTCCTCCACTTAGAGCTAATGACATTACAAAACTTGCCGTGGGCCCAAAGGAGGCTTCGGACCTAACATTTACAGATTGGGAAACTATTCTATCGGAAATTATTGTTGGAGATGCCTTCGGTGCTGATAGAATGGATTATTTACTAAGAGATTCACATCATATTGGTGTGGTTTACGGTAAATTTGATCACTATCGTTTAATAGATACGTTAAGGATTCTATCATTTTTACCATCATGCGAAAAAGGGGCTTCAGTAGAGCCGGCACTTGGTGTTGAAGAAGGTGGCATTCACACCTCTGAGGCCCTGATGCTAGCACGTTATTTTATGTATTCACAAGTTTATTGTCATCCAGTTCGTCGTATTTATGATATTCATTTAAAGGATTTCCTTAAGGAATGGCTACAGAATGGCAAATTTTCTACTGATATACAGCAACATATTAAAATGACAGACAATGAAATTACAGTAGCATTTATGGAAGAAGCGTTTGATGAAAGCAGGCCGATTCATCAACACGCTCGTAGGATTCTACGGCGAGAACATTTTAAAGTGATTTATGAGCGCAACCCCAATGATGTGAGGATCAATCCTGAAGCAGGGCAGTCAGTCTTCAATGCTCTCAAACAAGAGTTCGGAGAAGAACATTTTCGGCGTGACCGTTATCCACAAAAAGGAGGTGCTCCCGATTTTCCGGTCCGGCTCAGAGGCGGGCAGATTGTTTCGTCACTTGCCAAATCGGATACATTAAAAAGCGTTCCCATCGTCTCAGTCGACTACGTCTTTTGTGATCGCAAGATATACGGGAGGGCAGACGAGTGGCTGAAGGCAATCCGGGATAAAATCATACTACCTAAAAGAGAGGAGGATATTAATGGACAGAATTAAAAACGCCGCAATAATCCTGAGGCTGATTGATAAATTACGGGAAAAAGGGAGCTGGTGTGGCGAAACCCATATTCAAAAGGCCACATTTTTTCTTCAAGAGCTCATGCAAGTTCCCATGGAGTTTGATTTCATTTTATACAAGCACGGACCTTTCTCGTTCGACCTGAGAGATGAACTTACTGCGTTGCGCGCAGATGGTCTAATCGAGCTTGAACCACGATGGCCGTGTGGCCCTAGATTAGCCTCAACGGACCTCAACGAATATATTCAAAAATTATATTCAAACACAATTGCACGGTATGACAAGAAAATTACTTTCATTGCCGAGATACTCGGCGACAAAGGAGTGACAGAACTCGAACGTTTGGCTACGGCATTATATGTTACTAAAAACAGAACCTTTGAGACCTTAAACGCTGAAAGAGCTGAAGAACTCACAGAACTGAAGCCACATATCACGCTGGAAAGCGCCAAAAATGCTATCGAGGAAATTGACAGTATTACGAACGAGGCGAGGGTGCACATTAATTGAAGCTGAGGCAAAAAGGAAATTTGTCTCCATTACCCTCGCCCCACTTAGTGGCTAAGGCCTTTTGGGGGAGTTGTAACTTTTTTTAAATGTTCCAAGAAAAAGGATATTTCCCCTGAATGACATTAGAAGATGTGGAAAAGTTGGAATTGACCAGATTGTGTCAGGAAATTCATTATCTTACCCCAGAATTTGGCTCTTGTTTGATGCAGGCTGGAGCGATTTGTTTGGAAGATCAGGGTCATTTCGTCGGTGTTAATCTAACAATTAATGGCGAATTTAACAGAATCTTTGCATTATATTGGCCTGCTGTTACTGACCAAATGCGGAGGACCTGGCAGGATGAAGAAGTAGCAACCGAACACGGCGCTTATGGAATAGCTTTTCTCTTAATTCTGGACCTCACTGGATTAACAGTCATTGAAAGATCAATTAAAGGGACTGGTTTTGATTATTGGATTGGAGATGACAGCGGGGAGTTATTTCAAAATAAGGCTCGTTTGGAAGTCTCCGGCATACGTAGAGGAGATGATAGCTCCATAAAGGCGAGGGTGAAAAAAAAGATCAAGCAGACCCAAATATCTGATGGCTTTAACTCGGCTTATATTGTGGTTGTGGAATTCAGCCGACCTATTTCCCAGATAGTGAAAAGATGAAAAGTATTACACAACTCCATCGAGAAGCTATGAATCTGGCAGAATTGGCCTTTGCTGCTAAATTACAGGGAGACTTAGAGAAATCAAAGGCCCTGCTTCAACAGGCTTTTGAACATGAATTTAAACCAGCACAATTGATAGCTAAAGATTTGAGTGCCGAACCGAGTCGTGCGATTCTCCATAGAAGTGCCGCCACCCTAGCAATGGATTGTGGTTGTTTAAGGGAGGCAGAACGCCTGGTGGCAACGGGACTTGCTGGAAATCCCCCGGACCAAATCGCTGATGAACTCCGGGACCTGTTTAATCAAATAAATTTTCTCCGGCACTTGGAGCTGCGTGGCATTTCTTTAGAAGCCAATGAGTTTCAGCTTGCTATCGATGGTAAGGTTGTATCCCATGGAATGGCCCAAAGCGATGAATTTGTTGAGAGAGTTAAGTATACGGAAACACTATTATCTAGAACTGCGCAGCGCAAGGCAGGGAGACCATACCAGGAAAAAGGGAGAACTAAAAAAGATATAAAAGAAAGTTTTGAATTATATTTGTCAATACCGCGAGCGGCAAGTTTTGCCGTGACATTCAGAATAGGCGTCCCACAGCAACAACTCCTATTACCTGGATTTGATATCCAGTCAGATATCATCGATGAAATAATGGAGTGTTTAGAATTTGCATATTCCGACTGATTCCGGCCACTGATTCCGGAGTAATCCGGCCACCCATTCCGATTCAATCCGGCCACTGATTCCGCTGGAAGGCGGCCACTGATTCCGGGCGAATCCGGCCAACTCTTGTAGCACGGCCCAAGCGAAGCACGCTGATATAATCACCCAAGCATTGAGTATGACGATCGCAGATAAAGTCTGACCGGCGGCGGTTTGCGCTTTGGGGACTTAGCCCGCCAGCCTTGGCCGGGATAAGTTTATTGGTGCCATGAGGGGCGGATTCGGCCTGCCCCGCAAACGCTTGGTGCCGGCAGGCCGAATCCGCTTTGGCCGGCCGGCGGCTGGAATGGCTGCCTGCTTCACCCAGGCGAATGTCCTGAAAATAACCGGCTTGGTCAACATATAGGCGATGGTCAATTTACCCAACGGTGATATGTATCCTCTGTATTATTATAGGAGGAAGCATATGCCAGCAGAGAGATTATCTATGCGTAAGATAAAAGAGATTCTCCGGTTAAAATGGAGCTGTGGATTAAGTAATCGAAAGATCGCTCAATCATGTGCTATCTCCAGATCCACCGTCGCCTTCAGTATTGGTGGACGACCTCTGCTGGTGACAGCGTTTTGTTGGTGGTTTCCAAGAGGAGTTTACCGTCGATGAGCAGTTCCCAGCGGCGATTTTCCTCATCCGGATCACAGGCCACCCGGCCCTGTTGGTCAAGCCTGAGTTGATAATAGCGGCTCAGTTGCCGTTTTTTCAGATAGTCGTGGAGATGAACCAGGGTTTCCGGATGAGTGAGAGTCTTCCCCGGCATGTGCAAGCCGGTTTCCTGGTTCTGCAAGCGAGCCAAGCGACCCCGGATATACTCCGTGGCTACGGCCAGTTTCCGCTGTCGGGTTTTTTTGGTCTGCCGGGCAATTTCGGCCTTATAGGCCACGACAAAGCGGCGGCCGTCAAGGGTGACTTCCCGGAAACATTCTTGCTCCTCCAGGGGGGTGCCATCACTCTTCCACCGTTTGATTTGTGCCTGAACATCCTGAGCCGTGGCCTGGATGGCCTGCCGGGAGATGAGATTATGCCTCAAAGGCCGGGCGACGATATAATCCAGCTGAGCTTCGCCCAGGACCGCCAGGTTGTCTTGGCTGAGCAGTCCCCGATCACTGACCACGACGCAGCGTTGCACCGGGAAGCGGGCTTTGACATCGAGAATAACTTTCCGGAAGATCGCTTTATCAGTGGTTTCTCCAGGAAACACCTGATGACAGAGAGGAATACCATCTTTGGTCATGACCAGTCCCAGCACTACCTGAGGGCAACCGGAATGGTCCCGATCATAGCCGTAATTTTGCAACGTCGGTTTATCCGATTGGGAGGAGGGATTTCGGACCTTATCCGCTCGCTCAATCTCACAATAGCACGAGGTCAGGTCGTAAAAAACCAAGTCCAGGGGTGCGTCGAAGAGGGTCAGGATCGGCCAGGCCAGTTTGGGCTCCAATTCTGCTTTGTGTTCAATGAGAAAGTCCAAAGAGCGTAACAAGTGATTATAATCAACCTGCTGCCGGTCGATACCGGGAAGGTGCACCCCCTCGAGCCAATCCAAGAGGTGGAGTTTGGCCATGGGATCTAAGAGACGCTTGGCTACCATAACTTTGAGGTTGGCAATGACATCGAACTCGAACTGCCTACCCTGGAGGAATTTTTTGAAAACCTGGGTCCAGTCCATCTCCTCCCAGAGGCGGAAGATGGTATAAATGGAGCCGAAATCCAGGCTACCCGTAGGAGGGATGCTCTCTTGCGGCTTTGCTTCTTCGAGTTTAAAGAATATTTTCAATCCTGCGATAATTTCTTGGATTTGTTCAGAGGAGTATTGCGAAGCCGAGCCGAAGTTAACCAGAATCCGCTGCCGAACTTTGCCCTCTTTAGTCCGGTAAGATTCGACGATGTGGAGGGACTGATAAATCTTATCGCCCCGTTTTCGAGTGGTCGTCCGCAAGTACATGACGCCACTATAGCATGGTAGCTTAGATTGTCAATATATAAAGATATTATATATATTTAGTATTATATGCCGACACTACAGGATGGTGATTTTTCGTATCTAACCGATTGAATTTGTTCAGGGGCAACCTGGAATTTTGCGTTATACTGATAATCTCCGGTAATTTCTCATTAGTCAGCTTATTTTTTTGAAATCCGAATTTTTTTGCTTTTAGTCCCACTAAGATTCTCTACGTTGCCCGAAACACCGATAGCGCGCATGGCTGCCACAGCGACATCCATATCCGTCTGCGGAACTTTAAGTACCTTCTGGGGCGCTTCAGAAGCCTTGAGCCGGCGTGCCGCCTTTTCCAACTTTGCGGCATCTCCGCTACGTTCAATCTCAGTTGCACGTTTACCACTTGCCGTCAGGGCATCAAGGCGACGATTCCCTGAAAGCTGAACTTCGGTTTCCCCTTTTTTTCCGGCGGCTTTGGTTTTTGCTTTCTTGTGACTCTCGGTTTCACCCATGACCAAATTCTCCTTATCTTTATATTCTAAATCTGAGATATATTGATCTTAGCTCCAGCCCGCCTTCGATCTGATCTCTCTTCTCACTGCCATCTTAGACCGAGACTTCAAGGGATAGTTATAAGGGATTTTATTGTCTTTCTTGATATAAAACCCCTGTCTTCCTTAACTTCCTCAGCAAATCATTAACAGTTATTTTCATATCTGCATGATATTTTTTTATTACCTTTGCATATTCTATTAATAAGGTCCATGAATCATCAACATTTTTTGCTAAGGTGGGGTCTTTAGACTGCTGATAGAGCCTAAACCAGAATTCATTTTTTTGAACTAACTCATTATTTAACCTTATTGTATCTATCATAGCGCGAGCTTTTGTATACGTTGTAACAATTGACTTGCGCAATTCAACATCAAATATATGGCCGATTAATATTGCATTGCCAGTATATATTGTAAAATAGTCTTGAAGTATTGGAAATAAATAATTTAAAGGATGATTATCTGGTAAGGAATCAATTTTCGCACCTAATTCACTTGAGTAATGTTCCCATAAAGTTTCAATCTCGTCGTGAATTGCCTGTAGCAAAGCCTTTATAATATTTTCCTGATTGACCTTCTGCAGTTCTAAATTTTTTGCAAATGTTTTTTCAACTGCTCTAAAAGTATATCTTCCGCCTAAATACGCCGCTAATAAAGCCGCAACTACAGAACCTAATGCAGTAAAAAAAATTTCTATTCCTGTCATTGGTACCCTTTACTCTTAAATTTTATATCTTTCAGAAATCAGGAGGCCAGAGATTTTCCCTTTTGAGCCGGCGTTCAATAACTTCTTCCGAAACTCCAAAAGGCTTTCGGAGTACAGGAGACACCCGAGAAAGAACTGCATCAGGGTCTTTTTTCAGATACGTTGTCAATTCTTTATTCTGTTTAATCAGCTTTATTACTCCATCCAGCCGAGCTTTGAGAAAATTGTGGGGTACCAAGAAACGACCGGCAAATTCATTCGCTTGCCACTCGAAATCGCCATACTCGTCCTCTGGTACATTTATGATAAAATTTTTCCATTCTTCGGCGGAAGTAAGGTTTAATTTCAGGTAAACATCCTTATGAAGAATATAATGCCCAAGTTCATGCGCTAAAGAAAACCTCAAACGGTTGGCATATCTTGCTTCCATGTAGGAATCATAGTCAACTACGATGCCGCTTAAATCCATTTTCAAGTAAGCATCCATATCAATTAGATTTAACAGACCATGGGTCGGTTCAACATTAAGCTGCAGTTTTAATTCAATTATTTCCTCCATATCTATGGGTAGTTTTTCTTTGGCCCAAAGCTCATCTCTTGCCCGATCGGCAATATCCCATATGATTTTTTTGTCAATCCAGGCACACCTAAAATCCTTATAGTTCAATATCTTTATCCTTTCTTAAGATTTCTATGAGGACCTCCAGTTCTTCTTGTGTGGGTTTATCGCTCCTGATGGTGCGAAAAAACATTGGTAGGGCGTTGACTATCTGTTGATCTGATAAAATGTCTTTGGGGATCAGTCCTGCATCAATATTGGCGCTGTCCCGCAGTTCTTTCCAAGAGTCAGAGTTTAAGGGGATTTCCAGGACCTGGGCTATTTCCTGGAGCTTTTCCTCATCCTGAGGAGGTGAGAGCAAACCTCTCTCGACCTTGCTCCAATTGCTGGCATCCACATTCAGCCTTCGGCAAAATTCCCTTAACGTTATGCCCTGACTGACCCTCCTCCTTTTAATAAATTCGCCAAACATTTCTTCCTCCTCACCGTTGCCTCCATGGCTTTGCAAAATTATCAATTTTCTCTTTGTGGTAATTATAATACCACAATTAAATGAAGTCAATAAAATTTCGCCCAACTTTAAAAGGAAGATAGACAACACCAGCTTTTTGAAAGCAGGCTCATTAAATGGAAAGAGCAAAGAAGGTTTTAGGAAATCTATTTAGCAGGTGTCTAGATAGATTAAAATTTTTTGTTTTGTACTAATTCATTTTTCTTGGCACTCCTCTCCGAGCTACCAAAATAATACCCCACCACTGAAGTGGCGATAGAAGATAAGGCCCCGATAACCATAAACAGGACTTTCTCGTTGGCACCGTCCAGCCTTGTCGCTCCCGATACCCCAAGAGGTTAGCCTTGGGGAACCAGGCGATGGTTGCGGCGTTGCCCTGGTTGCCGCCTAGGACCTGGATGCGGGTGGCGTCTTCGGCCAGGTAGAAGCCCACATGCCCGGCGTTAGCTTTTCGGGAAAAGACCGCGATGGTCCCCGGTATCGGCTCGTCGGCAGCGACGCCCCAATTGAGCCAGGACCGAGCCCAGGCGGAGTTGGTCCGGGATTCGATGCCGGCCTGTTTGAGTACCCAATTCACGAAACCACAACACCATGGTGTTTCGTTATTCTCATTTCCCGGCCGACCCAGGGGCGTGGCTTCCAAGTATTCTACTATCCGCAAATTATCACTAGTTTCAGGAGCCCCTTTGACGCCCAGTTCCTGCCAGGCGATTCTCAACCACGCGGGTTCGAAACCCACCCCCTCCGCCAAAAATGTTTTTTAGTAGTTGACAACTAATAAGCAAAAGGTCACACTAAAGAAATATTTCTTTTCCGAACCGTCCTTTTCCCGGAGAGATGCCCGAGCGGCTGAAGGGGCGCGACTGGAAATCGCGTGAACGCCCAAAAGGTGTTCCGAGGGTTCGAATCCCTCTCTCTCCGCCAGCTTTATGGAAACAGAGGGCGAGCGCCATAAGGCTTTGTACTCCTCTCAGGACTTTTCCCTACCAGGCGCGAGATAATACAGACAGGATACTAGCCCGCCGTTCTTACCCTTCTGACACCAACTCGGTATTCTTGCAACAGAATTATGTTCTTGAGACAGACACAGGACCGAGGCTGCGGTATCCGGCTCGGGTAATAGTGGCGAAGTAAAAGGGCGGACCGATTCCTTCCTGCAAACCCGAGACTTTTTCCAAAAAATCCCGACACAAACAAGCCAATTCGTCCAGACCGGCGCCTGCGATCAGGGCCTTATGGAACCGCATTTCCATGCTCAGATTGCGGGGCATTACCAGCAACGGCTTTACCGGGGTGATTTTGAACGGCAGGGCGTTGTTTTCGCTTTCCACCAGATAAATCTGATACTGGTGGTCTGGGTCTTCCAGGGAATAGCCGGCGATGATGAAATTGAGCCGCCGCAGCTCCTCCTCTTTTTCCGGACCATGCACCGCCAGATAGTCAGCGTAGCGCGCCGACAGAAAAGGCTCGGCATATTCCAGGATGTCCTCCACGGCCAGCAGCCTGCGTTGGACTACCTCCTGGCGCAGACCATGGGTGAGCGGTATGCTGACGCCGGAGCCGCCGCTAACGATGCCGGCGTAGCGGCCTAAAGGAAATAGTTTCTCTACCGAAAAATATTCTTTCTCCCCTCGAGCATTAAAACGGGTAGCTCGGCTGTCGGAAGCCATGATAATGCCGTGTCGGTTGAATCCCGCCAGGGTCTGGGTCATTTTTCCTGCCTCAGGTCGGTAAGAACTGCCTCAATTTTGGCTTGCAACGTTTTGAGTTCTTCAGTGGCGATAGTCCAAACGATCTCATAATTGATACCAAAATAGTGATGAATCAACTTATCCCGAGCCCTGGCCATATCCCTCCAGGGTATCTGGGGAGAAGTTCTTCGCAACCGAGGAGACAGGTTTTTAACCGCCTCACCGATGACCTCGATATTTCGTATAACCGCATCCTGGGTTTTGGTATCATGCCAGAATTCCTCATAGGATAAATCGGCCGTATAAGCCTCGAGACGATTTAAGGCCTCAATAATATCCAGCACGTAATCGTGGTCACGGCGTTTAGACATAAATGAGTGACTTTTTAATATCCCGCACGATAGGCTGATGGCGAGGATTTGCCTCACTTCGGGTCAGGGTTTCGAAAGTCGTCAGGTCAACTTTGCGACCCAAAGCCTTTTCCAAATCAAAAGCTAAAGCGATAAAATCAAACCCCAGGGGTTTTATCAGGTGCACCAGGATATCGACGTCACTCTGCCCATGAGACCTTGCTTTGGCAAAGGAACCATAAAGAGCCAACCTTTGGATACCATACTTTTCTCGTAACTTAGGTAGTAGTTCTCTCAATAAGTTTAAAATCTGAGCCTGAGAAAGTTCCTGGGGTCGCTTATTTTTATCGGGTTTGGTTCTCATAAGCAGTTTTTTTTCAAAAGCACGATCCTATTGGTATTCGTCCCTTTCTTGAGATTGTCCACTCCCCAGCAATTGGCAGTCTTAGTAAAGGCCTGATTGTTGATGATAACCATGAGAGGCTTCAGTCCGGCTGCCTGAGCCGCAGGCACCACCAAAGTTTCCAACAGCAGTTTCCCCCCTCGAACCTCGCCCACTTCAAAGGCCACATGGCCCCCAGGCTTTAAGACTCTATTCAGTTCGGCAAAGACCTGCTGCATCCGTTCCTGCCACTCCAGTGGTCTTTTCACCTGCCAGATCCGGACCTGGGAGGCGTCCAGGCCATTGAACCAACACCTGAGCCAATTATCCGTCTGATAGTTGACAATGTCAAGGAAGGGTGGAGAGGTGACGACCAAAGACACGGTCTGATCCGGGATGGCGGGAGTATTCTCAGCCGAGCCGGTGAGCAGGAGGGCATGGGGGGCGTTTTCTTTCAAGGCCTGCCGGTCTGAAAGCGTCAATTTGCCCAGCAGGGAACGGCTTTTCTTTAGGATAATATCCGGAACATTTCGCCAGGGCGGGATTTGCTGGCGTTTTTCATTAATCCGCTGCTGTGACGCCACCGACACCGCCTGATTGGGCGGCATGGTATAGACAGAAAAAAATCCCTTGGAATGCCCGGTCAGCCGGTTAGTGGCCACCAGGCGAATCCAGGCATCGATCCGATCAAGCTCACCTCCCCCGGCCCGCTCTAACAGATAAGTGCGCAGATTGGTGATGGCGCGCAGGGTCTCAGGGTGATAGAAAACCAGCAGGTCATCCAAGATGTCAACCGGCTGATTAAAATCAATAGCAGTAAGCCTGGATTTCACTTCTGAAATATCCGGTGGGTTTAATCGGGGACGTATCAGTATCTCACTCAGGGGGTTGATATCGCAGCCGATTGGCACCCTCCCCCACAGAGCCGCCTCAATCAGGGTGGTGCCCCGCCCCATGAAAGGGTCGTAGACCACTTCGCCCAAGCGCGTCAGGCGCTCGATAAAAAATCGCGGCAACTGCGGTTTAAAACAGGCCCGATACGATATTTCGTGCAGAGAATGGGCCGCCCGCTGTTTGGCAGTCCAGAATTCATTAATATAGACCGGAATGTTGACTGCCTGGTCGGGGAAGACAAAAACTTGGGTTGCCTTGCCGAACTCATCAAACTTTTCAATTTCAGCGACAAACTCCGCCTCAGAACAATGCAGATTACAGGGTCCGACAGAGAATAAATCAAGCTGGTTATGCGTCATAAAAAATGCGCCCAAGTAAATTTATGGCCTTGGTGCGGCTTATTTTGGTGGTAATTCCAAGTTCACCGTTTATCCACCATTCTTCCACAATCAGCTATGGTATTCGCCGAAATTGAATATTCCGTCATTTTTTTTGGCTTTTACGTTGATTTTGGAAGGCAAGATATTTATGTTCTCGTTCAAGACGCCGTTCGCGAGTTCCATAAATAAAAGTTCCCACTAAAGAGGCTAAACTTATACCGCCGATTGTCGCTCCTGCAGCATCATGACCAGAATAAATACATAAACCGCTAGTTAAAAGGCCGAGCGTTCCCAGAAACCATCCCGCTAAAATTCCGAGTAAACTATTTCTTCCTTCTATAGATAGCGCTTTAACTTCCAACCTTTGCCTATGATTTGATTGAGCCTCAGCCATTAAAAATATTCGCTGGGCCGCTCCAGGCAAAATAGATTCATAGGCTTCTAATTCTGAAGGAAGAGGTAGTGGCGCCGATCGGGCTGCACTTAGAAATTGTAAATTATTAGGACTTGGAGAACTGGATGGGAGTGGGGAACAAGAGGAAAGGTCCCCTTTGTTTTTTTTATTCTGCCGGTTTTTTGGCATATAAGTTCACGGCAGTACTTATATCATCACCAACAGTGCGCCAATCGGAGAATAAGGCTTTTCTATCAGCTTCTTCGGGTGTAGGAGAATCATTATAGACAACCATTGTGCCACCGATGTCAACAACTCTGGCCAAGCCTTCAAAAAAACCAAAGCTTCCAAAGAGAAATAAATTAGTCATAATCCACCCGTGGGAGGATTGTATCTAGAATAATCATCCAATGTCAAACTAAAAATTTATAATTACCCCACCTTGGTTAATTAACTCTTTTTTCAATTTTATAACTGAACCAAATCCGCTAGATTCTCCAGAACAGTAGTTTATACTGTCCCTTTCATTCCACTATCCAGAATTTTCCAATAAACTGCCATCCATGAGAATTTGAAAATGATACATTACTATTTTTGGGCTTCTTTAATTGACAAGCTTTTTGATAATATTGATGGCCAATTAATAGGTTTTATCTAAATATGAAAGTTCTTATATTCAAAAAGCCAGGGAAAAGATTCACCGCCGCGGGACATACACCTCCCGTGCCTTGATGCCGTCGGACGGTCCCACCAGGCCCTCTTTTTCCATCATTTCGATGATGCGGGCGGCCCGGTTATAGCCGATGCGCAGCCGCCGCTGCAGCATGGAGATAGACGCCTGCCGGGTCTCGGCGACGATTTCAATGGCATCGGCGTATTTCTCATCTTTGTCCCCCATCTCCTCCTCTTTGGCCTCTTCTTCCTGCATCTCTAAGATGCCCACCTCAAAAACCGGCGCCTGCTGGGTTTTAAGATACTCGACCACCCGTTTGACCTCGTCTTCAGAGACGAAGGCGCCGTGGATACGTTTCAGCCGGGAGGTGCCGGGCGGAATGAAGAGCATGTCGCCCATACCCAGGAGGCGCTCGGCGCCGATGGTGTCCAGAATAGTGCGGGAGTCCACCTTGGAGGAGACCTGAAAAGAAATCCGGGTGGGGAAGTTGGCTTTGATGAGGCCGGTGATGACGTCCACCGAGGGCCGTTGCGTAGCCAGGATCAGGTGGATGCCGGCGGCGCGCGATTTTTGGGCCAGGCGGATGAGATATTCCTCCGTCTCCCGGGAGGAGACCAGCATCAGATCGGCCAATTCATCAATGATTATGACAATATAAGGCAGCAGGCGCAGCTTTGGCTCATCCTCGTCATCGGTATAGACCTGCTGCTCTTTGATCAGCTTCTGATTATAGTTTTCGATATTGCGCACTTCCATATCGGAGAGCAGACCATAACGCCGCTCCATCTCCTCCACCGCCCAGCGAAGGGATGTGGTGGCCACCTTGGGATTGGTAACCACCGGATGCAGGAGGTGAGGAATACCTTCATAGGTGGATAATTCAATGCGCTTGGGGTCCACCATGAGGAAGCGCACCTCTTCCGGGGTAGCCTTATAGAGAATGCTGATGATCATGGCGTTAAGCCCGACGCTCTTGCCCGTGCCGGTGGCCCCGGCGATGAGCAGGTGCGGCATTTTAGCCAGATCCGCTACCACCGACTGGCCGGTAATGTCCTTACCCAGGGCAATGGTCAGGCGGGAAGGGGATTTGTGGTAGATCTCATGGCTGAGCACTTCCCGCAGGGTGACCAACTGGCGTTTGGGATTGGGAACCTCGATGCCGATGACCGCCTTGCCCGGCACCGGGGCGACAATGCGGATGGACAGGGCCTTGAGGGCCAGGGCCAGATCATCAGCCAGACCGGTGACCTTGCTGATCTTGACACCCAGGGCCGGTTCGAATTCGATCATGGTGATCACCGGGCCGGGGCGGATGGCCACCACCTTACCTTCTACACCGAAGTGCATCAGCGTGTTTTCCAGCTTCCGGGCCTGGGCCAGTAGGGCTTCCTCCTGAACCTGCTGATCATAAGGCGGCGGCGGAGACAGAAAATCCACCGGCGGCAACTGGAAGTTACTGATAGGCGGCATTTTGGCCTTTTGGGTGCGTTTGCCGGATTTTTCCGGTCCTCCGGGCGCAGGTGCCGGTTCCGGCGTAGAGGCCGGGGGAGTTTCTAGAACAGGACTGGCAGGACCAGCCGAGGCAATAGGAGGTGCAGCTTCCTGTTTGACCGAATGATTGATCTCCAAGGCGGTAACTTTGGATAAAGATCGCTGCCGTTCGATGACCGGTTCCCGTTCACCTTCAGAGTGCGGCGCTGATGGCCGGGACCGGGCCAGGTTTCCCAACACTCCCGCCAACCGACGCAAAACGGCAACATAGGAAAGACGCGTAACACCCATAAAAGCGGCCAGGGAAGCAGCCGTCAGTACTAACACCGTCCCGGCTAGATTCAACACCGGCTGCGACAGGTCGGTAAGCCACCTCCCCATTGCGCCGCCTCCCCATAGCAGACCGCTCCCCCAGTTGAGGACAGGCCAACCCAACGCCAGAAGACCGGCGCTGGTCAGTGGCAATGCCAGGTAGGCAACCACCGTCCAGGGCGACAACACCCCGGCGGTCCTCTGGTAACATTGCAGGGCTAGCCAGCTCACCATGATGGGCAGCCAGAAAGCCGCCAGACCGATGGCGCCCATGAGCCAGGCCGACAATAAAGCCCCCGCTTTACCGGCCCAATTCGCTACCGCCGCAGCCTTGCCGAGGGCCGCCAGGGTTTGGGGGTCCGCCGGGTTGTAGGAGGCCAGGCTCAAAATCAGAAAGGCATCCAACACCAGGAGGACGAGGGCACCCAGTTCCTGACCGAGTCGCCGAACCGGGGGCGGTGCAATCGGTGGGGCTGGCCGACGGGAAACGGCGACGGCCTTCTTTTTTACTTTTTTATTGGTAGGCATAGAAAAATATTGGATTTTAATTGGCTCATGGTAGCCGCTCGGAAGCCGGAATGCAACGTCTATTAAAAAGTGAAGTCAGCATACTCAGCAGCGCCTCCAACGGCGATTTTTGAGGCATTATTGCCAATGAACCTTTCTCGCAGGAGATAATTTTCAGCTAGCGCTTACGGGGAGGAACTTCGAACCAATGGTCCGCTTTTAACTTTTGCAAAGCCCAGGCTGCGGGCGAAATTACCCCAAAAGTCAAATTCCGCCGGGACAACGTAGCGCGCTGCCGGAACGTGGCGTCGTGAGGGAGCCAGGTACTGCCCGAGGGTCAGATGCTGAACTCCTGCCTGTCTGAGATCGTGCAACACCTCGGAGATTTCCTCCCCGGTCTCTCCCAGACCTAACATCAGTCCGGATTTAGTGATAGTTCCGGGCTGGATCGTTCTGATCTGCGCCAACAACCGCAAAGAACGACGATAATCGGCACCGAGCCGGATGCTCGGGTAGAGCCGGGGAACGGTCTCAATATTGTGACCCCAGACATCCGGGCCAGCGGCGGCTACGGCCTTCAATGACTCGGTCTGACCCTGAAAATCCGGGGTCAGAAGTTCTAGGACGATGCCAGGAACCCCGCGGCGCACTACCCGCACTACTTTGGCAAAGTGCGCTACGCCGCCGTCCGCCAGATCGTCGCGGGTAACCGAGGTTACGACCAGATGCCTCAACTGCAACTCCTGCGCAGCCCTGAGCAGTCGCCAGGGTTCATCCTCCTCCACCTCCCTGGGTTTGCCGGGCCGGAGATTGCAGAACCGGCACCCCCGGGTACAAATCTCTCCCATGATAAGAAAGGTTGCCCTCCCCTGGGACCAGCAGTGCGCCTGATTGGGGCACCGAGCTGTCTGGCAAATAGTTCTTAACTCCAGGTTTCTCAGTCGATACGCCAGCTTTTCAGACTCTGCACTCCGCTCCGGGCTTAACCTTGAACCCAAGAGCCCCTGCAGCCACTCTGGATAAGCCATAATACCCTCACTTATCCAAGGCAACCCGGCTGGAAGGACAAAACAACATCCTCAACTTCTCCCGCAAGATCTCTAATATTTTTGGCCTTTTTTTTCCCTTGTGGTCACCCCGAGCTTATCTTTGTTTATTGTACCAAATTATTGGCAATATTACCTCCAATAAAAAAACGCGGTATGCTTCCCGCCGGTAATGACGGCATAGTTGAGACCGGTCCTGTTTTTAGAATCAGAAAATGTCTGTCCTATTGCCACGGCTTAGGTAAATGGAAGAGCATGAAATATTTTTCACAATAATAATTTTTTCTTGACAAGAACAATGAATAACCGTATTTTGCAGGTAAGTGGGAGAAAGTGGTACTAAGTGGTTAAATTTGGGGAATAGGGGGCCACATTGTTTCGGGGGCGCTTTTTCCATGTCATGGATGACAAGGGGCGCATTACCATCCCGCCGCGCTACCGTGAAATCCTTCAGGAGCGCACCGACAGGCATCTCATTGTCACCAACCTGGACGGCTACCTGATCGCTTTCCCCCAATCGGAATGGGAGGTCATCGAACAGCGATTAAGCCAGCTTTCTTTTCTCCGGAAGGATTTTCGTGCCTTTCAGCGGCTGTTTGTTTCCGGAGCGTCTGAATGTCCATTAGACCGGCAGGGCCGGATTCTCCTCCCACCCAGTTTACGGGAATATGCTAAGTTGGACAAGGATGTTGTTTTAGCAGGGGCGGTGCGTTGTTTTGAAATCTGGGACCGGCAGCTTTGGGATCAGGAGATGACGCGTATTGAAGCCATGGACAGTGACGAAGTGAGAAAGGAATTAGGGATCTAGCCATTGATACGGGAATTCTCCATGTCCCGGTGATGGTGCAGGAAGTTCTGGCGGAACTGCAGTGCCAACCCGGCCACATCTATGTCGACGGCACGGTTGGGTTGGGTGGACATGCCGAGGCTATTTTGCTCAGAAGCTCTCCTACCGGTCAGGTAGTGGGCTTAGACCAGGACTCGGCGGCCCTGCAGATTGCGGCCCTGCGATTGCTCCCTTACGGTCCCCGGGTATATCTCATTCACAGTTGTTATACGCAGTTGGCGGAGATTTTACAGCAGCGGCGGATAGAATCCGTCGACGGCATACTGCTTGATCTTGGCATCTCCACCGAACAGCTCAAGAGCTCTGGCCGTGGTTTCAGTTTTAAAGGGAAGGAACCCTTGGACATGCGGATGAATCCTGATGTTCAGACAACAACGGCCGCTGATCTGCTCAACACCGAACCTGAAGCCCAGTTAAGCCGGATGTTCTGGGAACTGGGGGAAGAGCGCTGGGCCCGCCGGATTGCCCGCAATATCGTGCGGGCGCGTCAACAGGCCCCCCTGATAACCACCAATCAATTAGTGGAGGTTATCCTCCGATCCCTCCCACCCAAGACCGGTATGAAACGGATTCATCCCGCCACGCGGGTTTTCCAGGCCCTCAGAATTGCAGTTAATCAGGAACTGGAAAAAATATCCGCGTTTATTCCCCAGGCTATCAAGGTCCTGGCCCCGGGCGGACGGTTGGTGATTATCGACTATCATTCTCTCGAAGACAGGATTGTAAAGCGGGCCTTTATCGAGGCGGAGCGGGCTGGATCAGTCCGCCGTCGATATAAAAAACCGCTGATTCCCGGCGAAGCGGAAGTCGCTAGCAATCCCAGCGCCCGCAGCGCCAAGATGCGGACAGTGGAGAAACTGCCCGCTTCCCCGGACAAAAACCTAAAAACCGGTTCAAGGAGGTGACTCAACCCGATCGTTTAGTCTACGGTGCATGCTTCCCCTGTAATTCAGGCGGTTCTTCTTGCCAACCACTCACCTGCAAGGAAAGGATCGAGGCGCCCATGGCTCGCAACAATGTTCGCACGATTGCATTAGACAAAGTACTCTTGGGTGATAATCGACGGTTCGCTTCAGCCAGTCCGGTTCCACAGATTGGGGCGGCAAAAATGATGGTCATTATCGTCCTGCTGGCCGGTCTGGTTTTTACCGGCCTGCTTTTTACCTGGTCGCATCTGCAATATCTCGAACTCAGTTCCCAGATCTCGCAGACCTACAATGACCAGAAGGAATTGCACAATTTAAACCGCAAGCTGCGGATAGAACTGATGAATCTGAAATCTCTGGCTCGGTTGGAAAGTTTGGCTACGGAAAACTTCAGCATGGCACCACCGGAGTCACATCAGGTGGTCAACCTGAGGTAAACGCCATGCTTGGCAAGTGGATACGTGTCCGCATAATTCTCGTGGGCTTGGGGTTGGGTATTTTCTTCCTGGCGGTGTTCTGTCGGATTGTAGAATTAAAATTCATCCGAGGCCCGGCCCTAGAAGAGATGGCGGTGCGAGAACATGAGAAGCACTGTCCCGTCCTACCTATTCGGGGCTCGATAATGGATCGCAACCAGGCGGAACTTGCCATCAGCACCTTTGTAAAATCCCTGGGAGCACACCCGCGCCGTCTTACTGAAAAGAAACTGCTTAGTAGAAAGCTTGCTCCTCTTATCGGTATACCAGCGCCTCAATTACTTGAGCTTTTAGCAAGAGACCGGCCGTTTATCTGGGTTAAACGCCACCTGACGCCACAACAGACCGAAGCAGTGGAAAACTTTAAAGCCAACTATGAGAAAATAAATTTAGGTCAGGAAAAGAATATTGACAGCAAAGATGCCAGTCTAGACGCCATGTATCTGATTCCGGAGGCACGACGCTATTATCCCCACCAGTCTCTGGCCGGACCGATCCTCGGATTCTGTGACATTGACGGACGCGGTTTGGAAGGTTTGGAACGCCAGTTCGATGAGTATATTTATGGCAAACCGCAGAAGTGCATTAACATACTGGACGCCCGCGGTCATATCGTTATCTCGAGCGAAAAAGAATTAATCGATGACACTATGGGCGACAACATAATCCTCAGCATCGATCGAACGATTCAATATATTGCAGAGAAAGAATTACAGCAAGGGGTCAATAAGTGGCATGCCGCCGGTGGTTATGTCGTGGTAGCCGCGCCTCAGACCGGGGAAATCCTGGCCATGGCCCAGATCCCAGGCTTTGATCCAAATCACTATTTTCAATATACTAAAGAACACTATCAGAATCGCAATGTAACGATGGCCCTTGAACCCGGTTCAACTTTTAAAATCTTTACTGTGGCGGCGGCCTTGGATGCCAAGGTGGTAAAGCCCATGGATAAATTCCACTGCGAGAACGGCGCCTATAGTCTGGGGGCATGCGGAGTGATCCATGACGTTCATCCTTACGGCGGCCTTACTGTCAGTGAAATAATCAAGAAATCGAGCAACATCGGAGCCGCCAAGATAGGTCTCAAGCTTGGCCCGCACCGAACGGCGCATTATTTAAAGGGCTTCGGCTTCGGTCAGCGGACTGGAATCTGTTATTCGGGAGAAAATTACGGTCTGGTGCGCAATATCACCTCCTGCCGGTCCCTGATTGATCGGGTCACCGTCTCCTTCGGCCAGGGCATCACTATCACACCGCTGCAGATGACCATGGCGCTGGCGGCGTTGGGCAACGACGGCATCCTTATGCAGCCCTTGCTTGTTAAAAAAATTATCGATCATAAGGGGGAAACCGTCAAAAATTTCCACCCCACCGCAGTTCGCCAGGTACTATCCCCCCAGACCGCGAAAACAATGCTGGACATGATGAAGACCGCAACTGAACCGGGCGGAACGGGGACCGAGGCGGTACCGCCAGGCTACACCGTAGCTGGCAAGACGGGCACGGCCCAAAAAGTGGTAGGCCGGGCCTTTTCCAAAAGCAAGTACAATTCTTTGTTTGTCGGATTAACGCCGGCCGAAAACCCCGTCTTGGCCATTGTGGTGGTCATCGATGAACCAAAAGGGGCGATTTACGGCGGTGTGGTGGCCGCACCCATCTTTCGGGAAATTGCCGCCCAATCGCTGAGATTTTTGGGTTATTACCCCCAACAGCACCCCCCCACCACCCCGACTTCGCCTCCGCTTAAGTCGCCGAAACCACCTTTGAAAGAGACTCCGACCCCGACGCCCGAACCATTGCCGACGGTGCAGGCCAGCCTGACAAGCATTCCGCTAGAAACCGATTCTCTCCAGCAGATGCCGAATTTTAAGGGTATGACCATCCGCCAGGTTATCTCTCTGCTCAACCGGGCGGGAATGCGTTATCGGATCGAAGGCCGGGGCTTCGCGGTGGAACAGCGGCCGGCACCCGGAGAGCCGCTGCCATCAGATAAATTCTGTTGGGTGAAATTTAAACCCCAGTCCTGAATTTTAAAGCATTCAGTGGCCCTTATGGAAAAATTTGATTTCAACCGTATTACCGAGAAAATACAACCGGTAGGGCGGGAAAGCGAAGTGCCTCCCGCCGCAGTGAGAAAATTACTTTTGCCCAGGCTGGGAAATAACCCTAAAAGCGTGCAGCCAACAGCGCCCCGACAGAGGGAATCTTCCTCGTGTGCGAATAATTATTTATAATGCTAATTACATACAAATGAATTATTTCTGGGTTGGAATATGAACTTGCAAAGAGAGGGGAGTTCAGTTAGTCTAAAAAGAACTTCACTAAATTCTCATCTTCTCCAAAATAATTTCTAAGCTGGCAAGAGTTAAAGGAATATTTTTGTCCGGATTAGACGGCCCAGCCGGTAAAAACCTGGCACAACTCTTGAGTGGGTTGAAGTATCTGCGTATCTGGGGAGACGAACAGGTCCCGGTTCAGGGATTGGCTTACCATTCCGGCAGAGTAGCCTCGGGTGAGGTTTTCGTAGCCCTCAAGGGCTGCCAAACAGATGGTCATCTCTATATCGACAAGGCTATCGAGAGAGGCGCAGCCGTCGTGGTGCTGGAAGATGCAGTCGAACCTACTCCTGGAGTGGTTTGCGTTCAAGTTCCTGATACCCGCCTGGCACTGGCGCATATGGCGGCGGCCTTTTATGATCATCCTTCTTGCAACCTGACCGTGGTCGGCATTACCGGCACAAACGGCAAAACCACGACATCGTATCTGTTAGAGGCTATCTGGCAGGCCAGCGGCGCCCAAGTGGGGGTTATCGGCACCGTGAACTGCCGTTTCGGTTCCCAGGTGCGCTCCTCGCCGGTAACGACGCCGGAGTCGCTGGACCTGCAAGATTTACTGGCTGAAATGCGGGCTGCCGCGGTTGATTGCGCCATAATGGAGGTATCCTCTCACGCCCTGGATTTGAAGCGGGTGCAGGCGGTGCGGTTTGCTGCGGGACTGTTCACCAATCTATCGCAGGACCATCTGGATTATCATGGCGATATGGAATCGTATTTTGCCGTTAAGAGCCGTCTTTTCTGCGAACTGTTGACAGACTGTGGCGATGGCCCGCAGTTGGCGGTGATCAATCGGGATGACCCCTGGGGGCAGAAACTGCTGCCGCAGACCTCGCCGCCGGTGTTGACCTATGGGTTTGCCGCGGGCGCTGATATCCGGCCAGAGGACATTACCCTGACGCACCAGGGTATTCAGGCTCGGTTACATACTCCCTATGGCAGATTGGACATTGTTTCGCCCCTGATGGGTCGCTACAATCTCTATAATATCCTTGCCGCCAGCGGAGCGGCCCTGGGTCTGGGGATCAGTCCGGAGCACGTAGTCACCGGGTTGGCCAACATCACCGGGGTGGATGGCAGATTAGAGCCGGTAGCGGCGCCCGGACAGCCCCTGGTCTTGGTTGACTATGCCCATACGCCGGACGCCCTGGAGAAAGTCCTGGCCGCTTTAAAGGCACTAGATTTCGACCGGATAATCACTGTCTTCGGCTGCGGCGGCGATCGGGACCGGCGCAAACGCCCCCTGATGGGCCAGGTGGTGGCCCGGGGCAGCGATGTGGTCATAATTACCAGCGACAACCCGCGTACGGAGGAGCCTTTAGCAATCATCGAAGATATTCTTGCAGGCTTGAGAGAGATGAACTGCCCCCGACTCGATGTTTCTGAAGCTCGAGAGGGTCACCGGGGCTATCTGGTGATTGCCGACCGCCGGCAGGCTATCCGTCAGGCGATCGCCATCGGCAATCCTGGTGAGGTTATCTTACTGGCCGGTAAAGGACACGAAACCTACCAGATACTGGGAACCAGGCGGATTCATTTTGATGATCGGGAAGAAGCGGCGGCGGCGTTATCTGCCAGGGCCAAAAATGTAACAGATCCTGACAAGCTGCGACAAGCTGCCAATCGGAGGAAGGGGGCATGAGTGCAGTTTTTTCCGTCCGGGACATTATCGCCTGCACCGGCGGCCGGCTGCTCCAACCCGGCGCTGGCGGTAATTTCGTCGGCGTCTCCACCGATTCCCGGACCGCCCAGGCCGGAGAGATTTTTATCCCTTTAAGAGGTGAGCGTTTTGACGGCCACGATTTCATTGATCGTGCCATAAAACGCGGCGTCAGAGCCCTGGTGGCGGCAGAGGCTTGGTGGCAGCGCCAGAACCACCAATTCCCCAAAGACCTGACAATTGTTCTGGTTCCCGAGACGCTCAGGGCTTTAGGTGACCTAGCCCATTGTTGGCGCCAGCGGTTTTCTGGTCCGGTCATTGCGATCACCGGTAGCTGCGGCAAGACCACCACCAAGGAAATGATCGCTCTGGTACTCGCCAGCCGCTTCCGGGTCCTGAAAAATGAATTGAATCTCAACAATCTCATCGGCTTGCCCCAAACCTTATTAGCCTTAAACACCGGCCATGAGACGGCAGTAGTAGAAATGGGAATGAACCATTTCGGGGAAATCCGCCGTCTGGCTCAAATTGCCCGACCCGATATCGCCGTCGTGACCAATGTGCATGCCGCCCATCTGGAAGGCTTGGGCAGCCTGGAAGGGGTAGCCCAAGCCAAGGCGGAAGTCATCCAAGGACTGAGAAACAACGGCTTGATCATCTATAATGCCGATGACCAACGGCTGAGAGCGGCGCTCCACCATTTTAAGGGACAAACGCTGAGTTTTGGCTTCGATCCGGGAGCTCAAATCCAGGCTGGACCTCCCTGCCAGTGCGGGGTTTGGGGGCAGCGGGCGGAAATTCGCCACCAGGGCAAGATCTGGCCCCTGGAACTCCAGCTTCCCGGTCGCCACCAGCTCTATAACGCCCTGGCGGCGGCGGCAGTGGGATTGGCCCTGGGTCTCCCAGCGGAGCAGATCTCTCAGGCCTTAGGCCGCTTCGCCGGCTTGAAGCATCGGAGCCAGATGCAATGCCATACCTCTGGAATACATATCTTCAATGATTGTTACAATGCCAACCCGGGCTCTATGGCCATGGCTTTGCAGACCCTGGCCAGTTTGAAAAATCAAGGCAGGGCAGTGGCGGCCCTGGGAGACATGTTGGAGCTGGGTCGGGAAACCATCCCGGCACATCGGCAGTTAGGGGCCCTGGCGGCACAGCTGCAGGTCGATCTATTAGTTGTCTGGGGAAAATTTAAGGACTCGGTCCGACAGGGGGCTTTGGCGGCGGGCATGCCTCACTCCCGTATTTATCTGGTGGCGTCCCATGCCGAGGGCGCCGACATTATCAGAGGGTTTTGTCGCCCCGGAGATACGCTGTTAGTCAAAGGCTCTCGCGGCGCAACAATGGAAAAGCTCCTGGCCTGCCTATAATTAGACCAGAGAAAGAAAACCGTGCTCTATCATCTGCTCTATCCACTCAAGACCGTATTTGGCGGTTTTAATGTCTTCCGCTACCTGACCTTCCGCTCCATCTACGCCATCTTGACCGCGCTGATTATTGCGTTCATCCTGGGACCTTGGGTAATCCGGCAATTGCGCCGGCACCAGATCGGTCAGTATATCCGGGAAGACGGTCCCGCCTCCCATCTCTGCAAGGCTGGCACGCCAACCATGGGAGGTATCCTGATCATTGCGGCTACGATCGGCTCAACCCTCTTATGGGCAGATTTAAGTAACACGTATGTCTGGCTGCTTATCTTTGTAACCCTGAGTTTTGGCGGCATCGGTTTTCTGGATGACTATCTCAAGGTCATAAAAAAGCACAACCGGGGGCTCAGCGGCCGGGGGAAGCTGGTCAGCCAGATTATTGTGGCTGCGGTGGTGGCGGTCTGGCTTTATTCCCTGCCCGGCTTTGAGACAACCCTGACACTGCCTTTTTTTAAGGAGCTAAATCCCGATCTCGGGTGGGGTTTCTTGCCTCTGGCGGTCTTCGTGATCGTCGGGGCGGCCAATGCCGTCAATCTAACCGACGGTTTGGACGGCCTGGCTATCGGTCCGGTGACTATTGCCGCCGCCTTCTTTATGATCCTGGCCTATTTGAGCGGCAATATCAAAATCGCCGACTATCTGCAGATTTCCTATGTGCGGGGCGTTGGTGAACTCGCCATCTTCTGTGGCGCCCTGGTAGGCTCCGGCATCGGCTTCCTCTGGTATAACTCCTATCCGGCCGAGGTCTTTATGGGTGATGTGGGGGCCTTAGCCTTAGGCGGCATCTTGGGAACGATAGCCATAGCCATCAAGCAGGAAATCCTTTTGGCGATCGTGGGCGGCATCTTCGTCGTCGAAGCCTTGTCGGTGATCCTTCAGGTAAGTTTTTTTAAGGTGACCAATGGGCGCAGAATTTTTCGCATGGCTCCCATTCACCACCATTTTGAATTAAAGGGTTGGGCTGAACCCAAGGTCATTGTGCGATTCTGGATTTTGGCGATCATTCTCGGGCTCTTGGCCTTGAGCACTCTCAAACTGCGGTAATGTTTCCCGGAGCTCCCGGCGTGGAATTAAACGGCAGAAAAATCTTGGTGGTAGGGTTAGGAAAAACCGGCGTCGGTCTGTGCCGTTTTCTGGCCTCCCAAAAGGCGCAAGTGACGGTAACCGATAGCGCCCCCGCGGCCGACCTGGCCCAGTCGCTAACGGCCATTCAAGACCTTGACCTCACCCTGGATTTGGGACGGCCGCAACCTGCCGATTGGCTCAACTTTGACCTGATCATTCCCAGCCCCGGAGCCCCGCCGGAACAGCCCTGGCTTCAGGACGCCGTGGCTCACGGTATCCCTTTATGGGGAGAACTGGAAGTGGCCGGATGGCATCTCAAACGGCCGGTGGCAGCCATCAGCGGCACCAACGGCAAGACCACCACTACGACCCTCGTAGGAAAAATGTTGCTAGCTTCGGGGAAGCGCCCGCTGGTGGGCGGCAATATCGGTACCCCCCTGGTGGACCTGTTGTCACAACAGGCCGAGGCCGATTGTATAATCCTGGAGGTCAGCAGTTTCCAACTCGATACCGCGCCTTCTTTCCGGCCCCGGGCCGCCGCTCTGCTTAACATCTCCGAAGATCATCTGGATCGCTACCCGGATTTTCAAGCCTACGCGCGCTCCAAGGCTGGGCTCTTCCGGCGGCAGGGCCCTTCGGAGACGGCGGTTCTTAATGCTGATGACCCTAAGGCAGCCGCCTTGGCCGACCAGGTGCAGAGTCAGGTTTATCTTTTCTCAACTCGAAAGAAATTAACCTTTGGCGCCTGGCAGGCGGGAGAAAGCCTCCGCGTCTGTTTAGCCCGCGGTCCGGAGGCGAAATTCCCCCTAAATAAGATTGTACTGCCGGGGAGGCACAATCTGGAAAATATCATGGCCGCCTTGCTGCTCGCCCTGGAGATGGGGGCCACGCCCCAGGGGTGCGCCGAGGCTCTAGCCCGTTTCAAGGGATTGCCGCACCGCCTGGAGTGGGTGGCGAATATCGGCGGGGTCGATTTTTATGACGATTCCAAAGGCACCAACGTCGGCGCAGTAGTGCGGTCGCTGGAACACTTTGACCGCCCGGTCGTCCTGATTGCCGGAGGCAGGGATAAGGGGGGGGATTATCGTCCGCTGTCCGCCCTCCTGCGCCAGCGGGTCAAGAAGGTAATTCTGCTGGGAGAAGCTCAGGATAAAATAGCTGCCGCCTTGAGTGGCGCAGCACTGATGCAACCGGCCGCCGATATGGCTCAGGCGGTGGAACTGGCCTATGCGGCGGCTTCTTCGGGGGAGGTCGTGTTGTTATCGCCGGCCTGTTCAAGTTTCGATATGTTTCGGGACTATACCGAAAGAGGTCGGGTATTTCAGGAAGCCGTAAGGAGTTTAGCACATGAAAGACACAACTCCCGCATCTGCGCCGCCTGAATGCGACCATCTTTTGATGATCGCCCCCCTGTTGCTTTTGGGCATCGGCCTGGTCATGGTATTCAGCTCCAGCGGGGTGCTGGCGGTGGACAGGTACCAGGACCCCACCTTTTTTCTGAAGAAACAACTGCTTTATGCAGTACTGGGAACCGGCCTGATGTTGTTTATAAGGCGGATTCCCTACCAGTTATACAATCGCCTGGCCTATCTTATTCTTTTTATCAGTCTGTTTCTGCTGATAATCGTCTTGATCCCCGGGGTGGGGGTGAGGATCCGCAGTGCCTCCCGCTGGTTGAGGTTAGGACCTCTGGTCATTCAGCCTTCGGAGTTTGCCAAATTGGCCATCATCATCTTCCTGGCTTATTCCATGGCCCGCAAACAGGAAAAAATCCGCTATTTCTCCATCGGTTTTCTCCCTCACATTATTATTGCCGGCATCTTTATCGTTCTCATCGAAAAAGAACCGGATTTTGGGACGGCCATGGCCCTGGCGGGAATAACCTTCCTGATGCTGTTTGTCGGGGGGACTCGTCTGACCCATATTTTCCTGGCAGTTATCGCGGCTTCACCACTCGTGGTATACGTTATCTTGAAGAATAAGATGCGTCTAGAGCGGATGACCACCTTTATCGACCCCTGGAAAAACCCCCAGGAGGCTGGCTACCAACTGGTACATTCGCTTCAGGCCCTCGGCTCCGGGGGCTTCTGGGGATTAGGCATCGGCAAGAGCCGGGAAAAGTTATTTTATCTGCCTGATTCCCATACAGATTTTATCTTTTCTATCCTCGCCGAAGAAATCGGCTTCCTCGGAGTCCTGATCGTTATCTGCCTGTTTCTCATTATTCTCATGCGGGGAATAGCTGCCAGCCTAAAGGCCCAGGATAACTTTGGCGCCTATCTCGCCATTGGCTTGACGGCGTTAATCGGCCTGCAGGCTGCTATTAATATGGCTGTGGTGAGCGGCATCCTCCCGACCAAAGGTTTGTCGCTGCCCTTCCTCAGCTACGGGGGCTCATCGCTGATTGTCAACATGGTAGCCATCGGGATTCTGCTCAACATCAGCTCTCAAGGGCGAGGGACCAAAGAGGCTCTGACGCGAAGCCCCAAAGGCGCCATAATACCTGCGAGAGGCGTACAGGCGGGCAAATAAGGCCTGCAGCGGGGGATCTAAGCTCCACTCCGGCGAGTCGACTCTGATGAGAACAGAATGTTTCAAGGAATCATCGTTATCGCTTACGGTCATGGGTGCTAAAACGACAAAACCCTGCAAGGTGCTGATTGCTGCGGGAGGTACGGGCGGCCACCTGTTTCCCGGTCTGGCCGTGGCCGAAGAATTCCGCCGCACCCTGCAGGCCAGGGTAGGCTTTATCACGACGCCAAAGCCGGTAACCCTTAATATCATTGAACAGTATGATTTCCCCAAGCAGATACTTGATGTCCGAACCCTCCGGGGAGGCGGCAAGGGACGGCGGCTGCTGGCCTTGGCTCACCTGCCGCTCAGTCTATGGCGGGCGCGGGGCATCCTCAGCCGGGAGAAACCTGATTTGGTAGTGGGAATGGGGGGCTATATTTCCGGGCCAGTCGGTTGGGCGGCACGTCGCTTGAAAATACCCCTGGTAATCCACGAACAGAATGCCGTCCTGGGAACCACGAACAGGATGCTGGCCGGAACGGCGGCAAAAATATTCCTTTCCTTCCCGCAGACCGAAAATAATCCAGCCCCGGAAAAGTCAGTATGGATAGGTAATCCGGTTCGAACCGAGTTCAGTCTGCCATCCCCGGCCAAACGGGAGGATTCGCCTTTCACAGTACTCGTGATGGGCGGGTCACAAGGGGCGCATCATCTAAACCTGGCAATCTTGGGTGCTTTGCCATTACTGGCATCCTACAAACAACAGATGCACTTCATCCATCTCACCGGCGAGGCCGACGAGGCTATGGTCCGGGCAGGATACAAACAGTTTTGGAGCAGCGCCACAGTAACGGCGTTCAGTCCGCACGTCATGGAGTTTATGCGTCGGGCGCATGTGGTCGTCTGCCGGGCCGGCGCTTCAACCCTGGCAGAGTTGACGGTACTGGGAAGAGTAGGAATACTGGTACCCTATCCCTACGCAGTCAACCAACATCAGCGGAAAAATGCTGATTTTCTTAGTAATGCCAGGGCGGCGTTCCTTGTCTTAAATGAAGAGTTGACGGGAGAGAAAATTGCTGCGATGATAGAAAAATTAATACTCCAACCCCTACAACTAACTGAGATGGAAGAACGCAGTCGGGTTTTGGGCCGTCCCCAGGCAGCCAGCTTATTCGTCGGGGAGTGTCAGAAACTGCTGAACTCCTGAGCAATGGACCTTTACATGCATCCAAAGACAACACATTACCACTTTATCGGCATCGGCGGCATTGGGATGAGCGGCTTGGCCGAATTACTCGTCCGCCGGGGTTACGCGGTAAGCGGCTCCGACCTCACAGCCAATGCGCTGACCGAAAAATTACAGCGCTTAGGAGTGACCTTTTTCCAAGGCCACGCCCCGGAAAATCTCTTGGAATCTGAGGTGGTCGTAATCTCCTCCGCTATCGGACTGGATAATCCGGAACTCAAAGCCGCCCAGGCGAGGGGACTGCAAATCTTATCCCGGGCCCAAATGTTGGCAATGCTCATGGCGGGAAAAACCCAGATCGCCATTGCCGGGGCGCACGGCAAAACTACTACTACTTCCATGACGGCCTCAGTCCTACGACAGGGAGGTTTGGCGCCTTCCGTGGTAATCGGCGGCATCGTAGATTCTCTGGGCGGCAACGCCGTGTTGGGTCCAGGCGACTATTTCGTTGCCGAAGCCGATGAAAGCGACGGCTCTTTTCTGGTGTTCAATCCTCACGTCGCGGTGGTGACCAATGTCGATCGAGAACATCTGGACCACTATCGAGACCTGGCGCACATCCAGGAAGTATTCGCCAAATTCATTCATCAGGTTCAGCCCGGCGGGGCAGTGGTGGCCTGTTACGACGACCCTAATCTGCGACCCTTGCTCTATGGCGTCCAAGGACGTTTAATCACCTACGGCCTCAAATCTGGTGGCAACTACCGGGCCGCACATATCCAGGTAACCGGCGGCGGCAGCTCTTATACACTGCTGCGACAGGAGAAAAAACTCGGACAGATCACTATTCCTTTGGCCGGATGGCATTATGTCGCCAATTCTTTGGCTGCAGCGGCAGTCGGATTCGCTCTGGGCCTGGATTTTCGCGATATTCAAGCCGGTTTGGCTCAAACCGGCAGAATCAAGCGCCGTTTCGAGATTAAGGGAGAGAATCAGGGCGTAACGGTGATTGATGATTACGGCCACCATCCTACCGAGATCCGCGCGACTTTGGACGCCATGGCCCAAGCCTTTGCCGGCCGCAGATTGGTCGTGGCCTTTCAGCCGCACCGTTTTAGCCGAACCCAGGCCCTGTTACCGGATTTCTTCGACATCTTTCAGCAGGCCCAATTACTGTTTTTAACAGATATCTACAGCGCCGGAGAACGGGTTATCCACGGTCTTTCCGGGCGCGATCTCTACCGCGGCATCAGAGAAGCCGGACATACTGCGGTGCAATACGTTGGGAACCGGGAAGAATTGGCACCTGAGCTTTGGAATTATCTGCGTCGCGGAGATGTCTTAGTAACTATGGGGGCTGGAGATATCTGGAAAACCGGTGAAGAAATGCTTCGGCGCCTGGCTTCCCATCCATTGCATGCCAGCGGCGGCTCGCGGTGCTTTGCCGTCCGATCGGGAGAGGTGTGTTAGCTATGACCTACGCCCGCAGTTACGCCAGCAGCCGCAGGTCAACGCGGTCAAATGCGTTTCATCGCAGTCACAAGAGAAAAATCGAAAAGATCAACTTCAAGCGAAATGCGTATCGACGGAATTCCCGCTCCTGGCAGCTCCCCTGGCAGGGGATAAGGCAATTTCTGGTCCGGTCATTTTATGTATTCGCCGCCACCTCTGTCGTAGCCGGGATCAGCCTCCTGTTTGTGCTCAGCTATCATTATTTGCTGACGCTGCCTTATTTCTGCATCAAAGACCCTGCAAGCCTGAAAATCGAGGGCCAGGCACGCTCACATCCGGAACAGGTCTTACAGGCAATGCAAATCAGGCCGGGCACCAGCCTTTTGGCAATTCAACCCTTCAAAGTAGAAAAAGCCCTGCTGCAGCAACGCTGGATTGAAAAGGTGGAACTGACCAGGCAGTGGCCTGATCAACTCCGGATCGTGGTGTATGAACACCAACCCTATGCCCTGGTGAAAATAGGCAAGTTTTATCTCATAAACCCACAGGGTATTTTATTCAAAGAATTGGAGCCTGAAGACCCTCATGATCTGCCAGTCATCACGGGCCTGCATTTTGAACATTTTAATCGGGTTGAAGGTAAAATAGCCCCTTTGCTGGCTAAGGTCTTTACTTTTATGGAATCCTTGCCAAAGGAAAACGATTCATTAAATCTAGCGAGCATTTCGGAAATCCACGTAGACCCAGAGAGAGGCTTAACCATCTACCCCTCCGGGCTGGGGGTTGGTGTAAGTATCGGATTTCAGGGTCATCAACAAAAATTAGCCGGTCTGCAGAAAGTAATGCCGCTTCTAAAACAGAGAGGCGACTGGCAGAAAATCGAAAAAATAGATTTGAATTATCCGCAGCGAGTACTGGTAAGTTTAAGAAATACAGAACCTCAAACACCTTAAGGGGAACATTGTGGGGCAGGATCTCATAGTTGGTTTGGATATTGGGACGACTAAGATATGCGCCGTGGTGGGCGAGTGGCGGAATAATTGTGTGGAAATCATCGGCATCGGCACTCATCCCTCACAAGGCTTGCGCAAAGGCGTCGTCGTTAATATTGAAAATACCGTCAAGTCAATCCGCCAGGCGGTTGAGGAGGCGGAGTTGATGGCCGGCTGTGAAATCCGCTCCGTGTACACCGGTATTGCCGGCGGTCATATCAAAGGGTTTAACAGCCAGGGGATTATCGCTATTAAGAGTCGGGAAGTCCTCCAATCCGACATTAATCGGGTAATAGATGCCGCCAAGGCAGTGGCCATCCCGCTAGACCGGGAGGTAATCCATATTCTCCCCCAGGAATTCAAAGTAGACGGGCAAGACGGTATCAAAGACCCCATCGGCATTCATGGTGTGCGTCTGGAGGCCGCGGTTCACATCGTCACCGGAGCCGTCGCCGCGGTAAATAATATTATCAAGTGCTGTAATAAGGCCGGGTTGGATGTGGCCGATATTGTCCTGCAGAGCCTGGCCTCGGGTGAAGCGGTAATGGCCGAGGAAGAAAAAGAGGTTATGGTAGCTCTCATCGACCTGGGGGGGGGAACGACTGACCTGGCCATCTTTAGCGACAATTCCATAAAGCATAGTTGGGTGCTGGCCCTGGGCGGCAATAACCTCACCAATGATATCGCTGTGGGGCTGCAAACGGCCTTGCCTGAGGCCGAGAAACTGAAACAGATTCACGGTTGCACCCTCAACGTGTTGGAAGATCGGGATCAGTTGATCGAGATTCCCGGTCTGGGCGGCCGCAAGGCCAGGACCCTGTCGCGAGGTATTCTGGCAGAGATTATCCACCTCAGGGTAGAGGAAATCCTGACCATGATCCAGAAAGAGATCATCCGCGCCGGCTTTGAGATGCCGATGATCTCTGGGGTGATCGTCACCGGCGGTGGATCTATGCTGGTGGGAATGCCCGAACTCTGCGAAGAAATTTTAGGCGTGCCCACTCGGCGCGGCTATCCCATAGGAGTGGGCGGATTGACTGATGTCATCAATAACCCAGCCTATGCTACGGCAGTCGGTCTGGTCCTCTACGGGGCCCGGGCACGCACCAGGCAATCCAAGGATACTTTTCGGATCCGGGATCAGAATATTTTTAATCGTATTCTATCGCGGATGAAAAGATGGTTTAAAGAAGTAATTTAATATACCGGTGGACGAACGGGCGCTATACCTGAGAGGGAGGGTGGATTAGATGAAGGTTCAAATGGTGGAAAATGAGTCCTCTGCCAAGATCAAAGTCGTAGGCATCGGTGGGGGCGGCGGCAACGCCATCAATGACATGATTCAGGCCCAGTTGATGGGGGTGGACTTCCTGGCCGCAAATACCGACTCCCAGGCCCTGGGACTGAATCAGGCGCCGGTGAAGATAAATCTCGGCACCAACCTCACGAAAGGACTGGGAGCCGGCGGCGATCCGGAGGTCGGCCGCAATGCCGCTCTGGAAGACGCCGATATCATTCGAGAAGCCCTGAAAGGCGCCGATATGGTCTTCATCACCGCCGGAATGGGCGGCGGCACCGGGACTGGCGGTGTGCCGGTGATTGCTGAGATCTGCAGAGATTTGGGCGCCCTGACCGTCGCGGTGGTCACCAAACCTTTCTTCTTTGAAGGCCGGAAGCGGATGAAACAGGCCGAGGCCGGCATTGAGGCCACCAAAAAAGTAGTTGATACACTGATCACTATCCCCAATGACCGTCTGCTGAGCGTTGCCGCCAAGAACACCCCGGCGCTTGAAGTCTTTCGACTGGCAAACGAAGTCTTGGTCTACGCTGTGAAAGGTATCTCCGATCTCATCATGGTGACCGGCCATATCAATGTCGATTTTGCCGACGTACGCACTATCATGGGCGAGATGGGCATGGCCCTGATGGGTACCGGCATCTCCTCGGGCAATAACCGCGCCGTAGAGGCGGCCCAGAAAGCCATCTCCAGCCCGTTGTTGGAAGACCTTTCCATCCGGGGCGCTCGGGGTATTTTAATTAATATCACCAGCGGCATGGAAATCTCCCTCGATGAATTGAAAGACGCTGCCGCCCTCATCCAGGAAGAGGCGCATGATGAAGCCAATATCATCTGGGGATGGGTGGTGGATGAAAACCTAGGTGATGAAGTGCGGGTGACGGTGATCGGCACCGGCATCGGCAAAAAACCGGATATCGAGGAGACCGCCCGACTTGCCAAAAAGGTCATGGTAGAACCGGAAGAGCTCGACGTTCCCACCATCATCCGCAAAGGAGCCGAACAGATTCAAACGCCTGACCGCGCCCGTACGGACAGCAAAAAACGTTCGCGCCTGGAATTGTTGCATTCTAAGAAGAATATAGTACATCCGGATCTCCATTATGAGGAGGATGAGCTCGATATACCCACCTTTTTGCGCCAGGCGGATTGAAAACCGGGTTCAGGGGGTTCCGGATGAGAATTAGTCAAGCGTCCAAAAGTTAGGAGTCAGGAAAAAACTGGGTTCTTTATCGAGAAAGATCATCGCACATCTGCAGCACCGACTGGGGCGCGAGCAAGGCGCCATCATCCGGGAATGGGGTCATCGACGACCGGTGGCCCTGGTTTATCCTCACGAATATGAAGTGGGGATGAGCAACCTGGGTTTTCAAACCATCTATCACCTGCTGAATGAACACCCTGATTTAACCTGCGAAAGGGCCTTTCTGCCGGGCCCCGAGGAATTACTAGAATACCAGCGCACCCAGACCCCGTTACTGACCCTTGAATCCCAGCGGCCTTTGACCGACTTTGCTGCCGTGGCTTTTTCCATCTCCTTTGAACCCGATTACCTCAATGTCCTCAGGATCATGGAGCTGGCCCGGATACCGCTGTTAGCCGCAGAACGGCAGGGGCAATTCCCCTGGATCGTCGCCGGGGGTATAGCAATCTCCATGAACCCCGAGCCTCTGGCGCCTTTCCTGGATGCCTGTTTTTTAGGGGAGGGGGAGCGCGATGCGGCAAGGTGGTTTGAGACGCTTACTGACGCGAGCCGCCCGGAAAACCGTCTCACCCGCTTGCAGTACCTAGCAGCCAATATTCCCGGAACATATATCCCCACAAGCTATCGGCCGGAGTATGATGAAGATGGGACTATGCGCCGCATGGCCGTCGCTCCGGGTTTTCCCGCAACCATCAGACCGCCACACCTGATGAATCTGGACGCTTATCCGGTCCACAGCCGACTGTTGGCCCCGGGCGGCGAATTCAGCCGGATGTTTCTGGTGGAGATCAACCGTGGTTGCGGCCGGGGCTGCCGCTTCTGCGCCGCTGGTTTCATTTACCGGCCGCCGCGCAGCCGCTCCGCCGCCACGTTGCACGATCAGGTTCGATTAGGCTTGGCCACCGGCGCCAAGATCGGGTTGGTAGGTACAGCGGTGGCCGACCACCCGGAGATTTTAGACCTGTGCCGTTGGATCACCACCGCCGGGCAACAGGTAGGGCTGAGTTCTATCCGGGCCGATCGCGCCGACCGCGAGCTCTTCGACCTCTTGAAAAAAGGCGGCGTTAAAAGCGTGGCCCTGGCCCCGGAAACCGGCAATGAAAGAATGCGGCGGGTTATCAACAAGGGGCTCTCAGAGGTCCAATTGGAACAGGCGGTGATCAATCTGCATGCCGCTGGCCTGTCGCATCTGCGCCTCTATTTTATGGCGGGGCTACCCACCGAGACCAGGCAAGATATAGCGGACATTCCCCACCTGACTAAACGGCTGCAACACGCAGTAGTCAAGCACAGCCAAGGGCGCTCCCGGTTGGCCGGCATCACCCTCAGCCTGAACTCTTTCGTGCCCAAACCCTTCACCCCTTTCCAGTGGTCGGCCTTTGCCGGGGTGGCCGAACTCAAAGACCGCATCAGGATGGTGAAGCGCGGGCTGCGCGGGGAGCGGGAGGTGCGGGTGCATGCCGACCTGCCCAAGTGGGCTTATATTCAGGCACTCCTGGCCCGAGGCGACCGCCGTGTGGGAACATTACTCCTGACGGCCCATCGCGCTGGCGGGGATTGGACTACAGCCTGCCGCCAGAGTTCTTTAAACCCGGATTTTTTTGTTTTGCGGGAGCGCCGCCAGGATGAGGTCTTCCCCTGGGATTTTATCGATCATGGCATCCATAAGGAGTATCTCTGGGAAGAATACCAAAACGCCCTGGCCGCGCGGGAGACTCCACCCTGCCAACCCGATATCTGCAGTAGATGCGGGGTATGCCCAAAAAGCCGAGATGCGGTATGAAGTGCTTGTCTCTCCCCCGCTTCCCTATTTCTTCTTCCCGGCCCTTATTATAACGCGACTGAGTTCCACTATGTCCACCGGCTTGGCGATAGCCTCACAAAAGCCATAGTTCTGATAATCAGACAGAATAGGATCGTCAGCATAACCGCTGGTAACGATGACCCGCGCCTGTGGATCGATGGCCTTGATCTTCGCCTGAGCCTCTTTTCCTCCCATACCTCCGGGAACTGTCAGGTCCAGAATAACCGCATCGAAGCCCCGCCCCTCTTTGTGGGCTGCAGTATAGCGCTCAAAAGCCTCCTGGCCATCTTCGGCAAAATCGACTTCATAACCCAAACGCTGCAGCATCTTTCCCAAGGTCTCCCGGACATCGGTCTGATCGTCCATAACGAGAATGCGCCCATGCCCAAAGGCTACCTGTTTCCGTTCGGGGATGACCGATGATACTTTTTTCAAGGAGGCTGGCAGATGGATGACAAAGACGGTTCCCTCCCCCAAGGTAGACTGTACGGAAATATCGCCGCCGTGCTTTTTGACAATAGAAAAAACGGTGGTTAATCCCAACCCGCTGCCTACCTGTTTGGTGGTGAAATACGGGTCAAAGACTTTTGCCAGATATTTGGGAAGAATGCCAACGCCCTGATCGGTTACTGTTATCTTCACGTATTCCCCAGGCGGCAGGGAAAAGCCTGAGCTGGTTTGTAGGACGGCATTTTCGGCCTGCACCCGAATTGCACCTCCGGTAGGCATGGCTTGAACGGCATTGATGGCAAGATTGTGAAAGACCTGACTGATCTGCCCGGCATCGATCTCGGCAGCCCAGAGGTCCGTGGCCAGATTGAATTCACACCGGACCGGGGAACCCCGGGTAGCAAAAATGAAGGTTTCTTGAATCAGCTCTTTCAGATCCGATAATTTTTTTACCGGCACCCCGCCCTGAGCGAAAGTGAGCAATTGCTGGGCCAGGGATTGGGCTTTGAGACAGGCCCCCTCGATAACGATGAGGTTATTCAGTTCCCGGCTGCCGGCTGGCAGGCTTAGGAGGGCCAACCCGGCATTCCCCCGGATGACCGCCAGAATATTGTTGAAGTCATGGGCAATGCCGCCGGCCAGGAAACCTAAAGATTCCAGTTTATCAGCCCGAGCCTGCTCTTCTTCCAACTTCTTCTTCTCAGTAATCTCGGTCATGATACCAACATATCGCAGCCCCCCTTTATTTTTACCTTTAATGGGGTTTAGCACCACCTGCCAGACCGAGGTTGGCTCTCCCCTTAGAGACATTTCTCCTTCAAAAGCCGCCGGACGCCCCTGCTCCACCTGCTGTTTGGCCGCCGTCAGGATGGATTGCATTTCACGAGGCCAGAGTTCACAGAAAGATTGGTCGGGGATACTCCCTTCCTGGACGCCTAATCGGTCCAGACCGACACGGTTAATAGCCAAGAAGCGCCATTTCTGGTCTAAGAGACAGATAATATCAGGTGAACCTTCCACCAGGGTGCGGTAGCGTTCCTCGGACTCCGAAAGGTGGCGTCCGGCATCAAATAACCGCTGTTGAAAAATGTATAAACCGGTGAGGAGAAGGGTAATGAGCAGGGTCAGGCTAAGTGGCAGGAGGCGGTGCAGGCGAATCTTCTTCTGCCAATCCTTGGCATCTACATCCATTCCGACTACAGCCAGATTCTGACCGGTGCTCGCCACCCTAATAAACTCAAAACCGGAAATCCAGGTACCCCAGCGATCAGAGTTAGGACCTTTTACGAAAGCCTGCCCTTGTTGGAGCAAGGTCTTCAGTTCGGCACTAGCTTCATAGTAAATCTGGCCGGGGGGTGAATAATTAGCGCTGCTAACATCCTCACTGTCTACCAGCAAAACCGGATAGGGCGACCGCCAGACCATGAGATAGACAAACCGGCAATCGCCGTTGGCCTGACGGATCGATATTAACTTCTTCTTCAAGTTTTCATAGACCTCGGTTCCCAGATCAGCCTCATTGCCCTGAAGTTGCTTGATAGCCTCGGGGTTGAGTGCCGAAGCCAGTGTTCGGACTCTGGTAATTAATATCTGACGCATATCTGCGTCCAGATACCGGCCATACCAGCCCGTGGCCAGACCTCCTATACCGAGGGTCAAAAAGATGACCAGAACCAAAGCAAACGAGCCGTACAGCGGCCATCTCCAAAGTGCTGCCACCTCTGCCGTCCGCTGCCAAAGCTGGTTCTGGTAGTAAATCCATAATGTTAGCGCCAGACACAGACTAAATAGACTCCGCAGGACCGACATCTGGATTATGTCCGGCGCAGCCATAAAATATTGCTCCCAGTTCTGCCAGGGAACGATTCCAGGATACAACGGTAGAGCTTGGCTCAAAAGCAACCCCGCTAATGACAGAGCCGCACCATGCAGGATACCGGACTTGGTAGAGATAGCTACCTGCCAAAGAGCCACGATAGTCCAAATTGAGGTGGCCAACCTGGCGATAACGGCAGCCGGAAGCCAGACCTGGGAAAGCCCGACCCAAGCACTGGCAATCAGCCCCACTAGATAAAGTCCTGCCAGGGCTCGCCCCCAAACTCGCCATTTCAGGGGCAGGATAATGGAGACCCCAAACTCGGTGAGAAAGACGACATTCGCCAATAGTTGCAGCAACTTCAATCGTTCGCTCAGGACCGGTCCCCCCAGCACCGGCATAATGAGCGAAAACCACTCGAAGCAACACTGACAGAGAGCAAAAAAACCCAGCCAGATAAAAGAGCGGGGGAATTGGGGATGGCGCCTCAACGTCAAGCCGAGAAGAAAGACGAATAAGCAACCTAATCCGGTCAGGAAAGACAGGTAGTCTCTTTGAGCCTGCAGAAGAGCCAGCATGTTCTTTTAACCTACTGCGATTATGGATTAATCCTTTCACACCATATCGTGATGGTAGCCGAAATTTCAAGACCAGCCTGCGGAGTTGCCACTCACAACCCGAGGCGACTCTAACTGGTCCTCCCTGCTCCACCCAAAACTTAAAGACAGAGTGCTCTGACAACGGACAAGAACCCGCTGAACCTGCTCTCACCTAATAGCAATAATAATTTAATATGCAGAATTAATTCGGATATCGGTAAGTCTTTACTCTCTACTGTATCTTAAATTAGGTTATTAGGAAAATAAAAAAATGCTAACAGGCTTAACGCCGTAAGCCGATACCCCATTTTTTGCTTGACAGGAAGGATGTTATTCTATTATAAATGGCCCTAGTTGGTTCAGGTGCTCCATTATGGGGCTTAATAGGGAAGCCGGTGGAAGTCCGGCGCGGTCCCGCCGCTGTAACCGGGGACAAAACCTTGCGAGGTGCCACTGTCTTGGGCTAATAAGATGGGAAGGCGCAGGGAAGAGGATGATCCGGGAGTCAGAAGACCTGCCTGCAATCTTTGTGCTTTTACCCAACGCCAGATTGGGTCAGGCCAGGCTGAGCGAGTTGAGGTAAAACTCTTCAGTCAATCCTAAGGAACAAGCTAAGCTGGGTGCAATCCTTGGGTCCACACGGACTCAGGGATTATTTTTTGGGCAGGCCTTACTCTTTCCTGACGCAGCAGCGTGGCACGGATTACCACTTTTATCTTTTGCCGGAGGTGTCTCCCTTGATTTATCCTCCCTCTCGCAGGCGAGCGGATCAAGGTGCGGGACAAAAGAAATTACTCTGGGGAAATATTCTACAGGAGGAAAGCTATGAAGACAGGGGTGATTGTGTATCTCGTCGGCGGGCAGGAAATTCCGGAGCCCTACGATCTTAAGAACCAGTGCGAGCAGGCAGGGGTCAAAGCCGACCGAGTTGAGTTGGTGGGGAACTACCAGGGCTATTTCACGGTGGAGGACGCCTGGCATTTTTTAACGAGTCGAGGCTGCGGCCATGTCAGCCTTTTGGTAGCGCAATGGGAGCAGCAGCATCTGCAGCCCATGCGGCCACCGGTACGGCTCTGCGGCTGAAACTGTACCGATTATGGTTTCGGGGGGGGGAGAAAAACTATGAAGAGAATACTGTTTTTATTGATATGCTTGGTTTTACATCCGGGGATTGGCTTGGCCCAGGAAACGGCGTCCAGCGAGGGGGTGAATCCGGAGGAAACGACGAACGTCGCAGCCTTAGGGCAATCCACATCCACTTCCGAGGATGTCCAGAAGGTGGATGAGATCATCATTACGGCCACCGGTACGGAGGAGCAGTTGAAAAAAACCAGTGTTTCCTCCACGGTAATCACCGCGCCGGAGATAGAAAAGCGCCAGGTAACCCGGGTGGAGGAAATGCTCCGCTCGGTACCGGGAGTGGTGGTCAACCAGACCGGCAGCCAGGGCGGCAACACCTCTTTATTTATGCGGGGTGGAAATTCCAATATGAGCCAAGTCCTGCTCAACGGCATCCGGCTCAATAATGCCGGTGGCACCTATGACTGGGCCAACCTGACGGTTGACAATGTGGAGCGGATCGAAGTCGTTCGGGGTCCCATGAGTTCGCTCTATGGGGCGGACGCTATGACCGGGGTTACGAATCTCATCACTAAAAAGGGCGTGGGGCCGCCAACTTTCACCTACTCCGGGGCTTGGGGGGCCCATAGCGAAAAAGGACAGTTCATCAGTGAAAATCGCTTCAGTCTTATGGGGAGCGCCAAAGATCGGTTTGGCTATTCCATCGGTTTCAGCCGCATCGACGATCAGGGCATCCTGCCGATCAACAACCGCTTCGGCAGCAACGTGCTAAATGGCCGCTTCGACCTGGACCCGACGGAAAAACTCTCTTTTACCTTCTCTACCCTTTTTATCGACACCTACTTTGGCTATCCGACCGAATATGGTGACCGGGTAGATCCTGCACCCGACCCGAATCAGAACCAGACGCGGACCGACCTCTTATTTGGCCTTACCACCAAATATTCCCCCTATTCCTGGTGGGAAAACGAACTGACCCTGTCTACCTACCACCGGGATTGGAGCTATGATGACGCCTTCGATCCCGTGGACATCTTCGGCGGTTCGGTTTTCCATCCCATTGAGGACCGTTCCAGTCTGGATTATCGCTCCAACCTGCGTTTCAATTTTAGTGATCGGATAGGAACGACTACTACTATCGGCTTGGCAGCCTTTACGGAACGCCTGAAACAGAGCTATGAGAGTTTCGGAGTCTGGCCTTATAGTTCGGAAACCAGAGCCCACCGCCGCAGCGTCGATTTCTATTTTCAGGAACAGATCAGTTTCTGGGAGCGGTTGTTTCTTACCGCCGGTATGCGTCTGGAAGACAATACCGCCTTTGACGGGACCGAGTTCAGCCCGCGGGCCTCGGCCGCCTTTCGGATCACCGAGACCGATACGACCTTGCGGGCCGCCGGGGGGCGGGCCATTAAGGCGCCTACCTTCAGTGAACAGTATTACCAATCCACCACTGCCGTGGGCAATCCCAACCTCAAACCCGAAAAAAACACCTCCTGGGAGGTGGGGGTGGACCAATACGCCCTCAATGACCGGCTGAAGTTCGGACTGACTTATTTCGAAAACCACTTCACCGACCTGATCGCCTACATCACCCGGGCCTGGCCCGCCACATCCTTTTACGGCAATATCAGCGACGCCCGCGTCCGGGGGCTGGAAACCAGCCTGACGGCCAAACCCTTACCTTATTTAACTCTCTCGGCCTCCTACACCTATCTTTTGTCGCAGGTGCTCAGTACCGGGGGCGAAGATCTGGGCCTCAACTACGAGGTCGGCAAACCGTTGGTAAGACGCCCCAAACATACCGTCAGCTTTACCATCAACTATGACCACAAACCCTTTAACGTCAATCTGAATGGCCTCTACGTCGGCAAACGGGATGACTTTTATTACATCACCGATCCTTTTTTTGTCACCCATACCGGCAGGGTCTTTAACCCGAGCTATCTCCTCTTTAATCTGGCCGCAACCTATGATATTGCAGAGAACCTGCGGTATGCCAAAAAAATGCAGCTTCAGGCGCGGATTGGAAATCTTTTTGATCAAAATTACCAGGAAACGTATAATTACTCATCTCCAGGCTTCAATTTTGTAACCGGTTTGCGGTTTGTTTTTTAACCGGTTCTCATCTGGAAATAATGGCTTGAATCTGGTTCCCACGCTGGAGCCTGGGAACAAAGAATGACAGGCAAGAGCCTGGGAACCAGGGAAATGGCAAAATTGAAAAGGGTGAGTTTTGCCAGAGCCTGTTTGGTAGAAAATTTCCACCGGTGGTAATGAGGTTAATTCATGAGAATGGTGCGGAACGGAAAACGATTGCCCGGTAAAAAATTTTATCACAAGGGTTTGTCCAACCTTAGTGTCTCTCTGATCTTATTGAGTGCGGTACTATTCCATACAGCTTCAGCTAATGCCGCCCTCAACCTCACCGATGCCTGGAACCGTCCCCTGACCATCACTCAGCCACCGCAGCGAATCGTCTCCCTGGTCCCTGGAGTTACCGAAATGCTGCTGGCGTTAGGTTTGGGGGAGAGATTGCAGGGCGTTACCATATACGACCACGTCCCCCCGCAGACAGGGAAGCCCGCGGTGGTGGGCGGCTTTTTCTCCCCTAATCTTCAGGCCATCGAACAATGCCGACCGGATTGTATCTTTGTCGCCGATTTGCAGAAGGAGGTGCAGCAGCGATTTAAGGATTCAGGGATTCCCGTGATCAATCTGTCGGCCCGGGCGGTCCAGGACATTTTTGCGCATCTGCGCCTACTCGGGGCTCTGTTTCAACAGGAGTCCAAGGCCGAAGAGTTGTGCCGCCACCTCCAGGCACAACTGGACCTCATCGGCAAGAAAACCGCTCAAATACCCCCTGTGAAAAAACTGCGGGTAGTACGGCTCATGAGTAACCGGGAGATGTTGACACCCGGGGATGACTCTTTTCAGAATGATTTTATCCGGCTGGCTGGCGGCATCCCACCTACCTGGGGGAAAAAGGGTCCCGTAGTTCCCGTCACCCTCTCGGAATGGCAGCAGTTCAATCCTCAGGCCATTTTCGCCTGCGGTCATGACTGGAAGAGATTTCATCAGTTGGTGCAGCAGCCGGGCTGGCAGGAGGTGGAGGGGGTCCGCCAGGGCCGGCTGCTCACCTTTCCCTGCGAACTGACCTGCCGGGCCTCAGTCCGTACCGCAGACTTTATCTCCTGGCTGGCGACCTCTTTATACCCTGAAGAACTCAGCGATGTCCGAAAGGTCGTCCTGAAACAGGAAATACTCGCCCGTAAGCCTCTGCATCTGGACCTGCCGTATGTCCGCCAGACTGAGGTCGTCACCAGCCGCATCCTGGACTTTGAACATAAATCCCTGGTCATCGATTTCACCACACCGGTGCAGGTCATCTCCACCCTCGAAGGACCCCGCAGCGGCATCCTGACGGCAGGCAATCATTATACCCCGCCCCCGTGCTGGCCCATCAGCCACTATCTGGGTCTGGAGAAAGACCGTCGTCTGGTGTACAATGTTCTGAAAAAAACCGAGGGCAAAACATCCTTCCTGTTTACCGGCGCTGACATGGGGAATCTCTCGGTTCAGAAGGCTGACTTCAAGGACCTCAAGCTTTACGCCCTCGTAACTGCCGGGGTGGAGAGCAACGCCCTGCGCCTCTCCCAAGATGAGGGCCGTTACTACGAACCCGGAACCATCAATATTATTGTCTTAAGCAATTATCGATTGTCTCCCCGGGCCATGAGCCGGGCTCTGATCGCGGTTACTGAGGCCAAGACCGCGGCACTGCAGGACCTGGATATTCGAAGCACCGAACAACCCCTGACCTATCAGGCGACGGGCACTGGCACCGATAATAGTATTGTGGTAGGAGGACAGGGCAAAACCTTGGATAACGCCGGAGGGCATTCCAAGCTGGGAGAACTGATCGGCAGGGCCGTTTATCAGGGAGTCCGGGAGGCCGTGGGGAAACAGAACGGTCTGGGCGCCCGCCGACCGATCTGGCAGAGGCTGCAGGAACGGCGGCTGGATATCTACGATGTCATAACAGCTTCCCTGCCACCTCAAGCGCGTCCACAAATCTTGCAGGCCTGGGAGGCCGTTATCTTGCAGCCGCGCTACGCCGGCTTCTTGGAGGCGGCTCTCAGTTTGAGCGACGCCTGGGAACAGGGACAGGTTCAGGACCTGGAAGCCTTCAAGGTCTGGTGTGAGTCTATCTCCCAAGAGTTGGCGGGAAGGCCCCTGAAACAGGAGGAGGAAAAAGCGCTGTCAACGGAGCTCCCCCTTCCGCTCAAAATGGCCGGTCAAGCCATTATCAGCGGCCTAGCGGTAAAATATCCCGCTACCACCAAGCAGTAAGGGGGCGGGCCTTCCCGGCAACCGGTAAAAAACTCAGACTTTCACTGCTACCAAGGAAATCCCTAAGCGGTTTTCCAAGGCCTGAATCTGGCTGAGCTGCGCCGAACTCATCTCAGCAGGCTTCAAATCATGGCAGGAAAAGGCCAACAGCGGTGTTGCCAATTCCTGCTCCAGGGTATTGATGGCCTGGAGCTCTTCGGGCCCCAATTTTGTAGAAAGACTGCATAACATGGTTTTTTCCCCTCCTTTCTGGTATTAGATTAACTATAATCACTGCGATGACGGGTTCAAGGGAATAATCGTATCTTTCCTGACCGCCGGACAGGATGGGAACCGATACTATTTGAAGGGCTGGCAAAATCCATCTTTGCCTTTCGGGTCAATTTGAGCGCAGCGAAGAATTTCTTGTCCTTAAAAGGTTAAGATCCTTCACGGCTTTGAGGACGATCACAATAGATATTTTGCAAGCGTTTCCTTCTTTATACTGAAAGCTGATAACTGAGTCCCTTTTTTCATTGATTGCTGCACGCCTACAAATAATATTGCCAATGACAATCATAAAGGTTATTTACACTGTTTGTCTGGTGCTGTATTTTGCGCTCCTGCCTCCCCCGGCATTTGCCCGCACCGTGAGCGACCAGTTGGGGCGGGAGGTAAAAATTCCAGAAAATCCTCAGCGCCTCGTTACCCTGGCTGCCAGCCTCACCGAAATCGTCTTCGCCCTGAACCAGGAACATCGGCTCGTTGGCGTCGAACAATTCAGCAACTATCCGGCGGCGGCGGAGAACCTGCCCAAAGTAGGTTCGTACATCAGTCCCGACGTCGAGCGCATCGTCGCCTTGCGGCCCGACCTCTGCCTGGCCATCAAAGACGGCAATCCCCGCCATCGGGTGGAGTGGCTGGAGAGTCTGGGCATCCCGGTTTATGCGGTTGACCCCCGCAATCTCGAGGGGGTAATTGCTACCGTGCACGAGATCGGTCATCTGTTAAACGCCGGGGATCAGGCCGAGACCCTGGCAAAAGACCTTTTTCAGAGACGCCAGCACATCATTTCCCTCGTAGGCCGCAGTGTTCACTGTCCTCGGGTATTTTTGCAGATCGGCATCTCTCCCATTGTCTCTGCCGGTTCTCATACCTTTCTCGATGAACTGATTACCACCGCGGGAGGGGTAAACCTGACCGCCGGCAAAGTTCCTTATCCCCGCTTCTCTCAAGAACAGGTATTGGCGCTGCAACCGGAAGTGATCATTATTACCTCTATGACTCGGGGGGAAATTTTCGAGCGGGTCAAAGCCTTCTGGCATCAGTGGTCGACGCTTCCGGCCGCCCGGGACAACCGCATCTATTTGGTGGACTCCGATATCGTCGATCGCCCTTCGCCCCGTATCTTTGCTGGCCTGGAGGCGTTATTCGGGCTGCTGCACCCTGAGCTGGCCGGAGGGTTGCAATGATCCTTTCCCAACCTCATCTTCTGCGCCGGCTGTTGCTCGTGAGCGCTCTCTTAGGTCTGGTGCTGGTCTTGAGCCTGTTGGCCGGTCTTCTCTGGGGGTCATCCCAGGCCGATTGGCGTCAATCTTTGTTGGCTTTGATCGGATTCAGCCCTACGGATGACATCCTCCCTACGATTCTGTGGCAGATCCGGTTTCCGCGGGTGGTCTTGGCTGCTCTGGTAGGGGGAACGCTGTCTCTGGGCGGGCTGGTCTTCCAAGCCCTGCTGCACAATCCTCTGGCAGAACCGTATATCCTGGGCATCTCCGGAGGCGCCGCGGTTGGAGCCATCATCGGCATCCTTTTGGGTTTGGCGCCGTTTCCGGGTGTAGCCGTCCTGGCCTTTTTAGGCAGCATGGGGGTCATGGCGGTAGTCATCTTCCTTACCCCCCGGCAGACCGGCGGGGGTAAGGACGCCCTGCTGCTTTCGGGGGTTATGGTCAACGCCTTATGCACCGCCCTCATCCTGTTTTTCGTCACCATTACTCAGGACTCCCGCCTGCACAACATCCTGCATTGGCTTATGGGAGACCTGTCAGTGGCCCTACCGCAGCAGATCCTGGCCCTGGCGATTCTATTGCCGCCCTGCCACCTGATTATTTTTATCCTCGCCCGCCCCCTCAACCTCCTCTCCATGGGCGAGGAACAGGCCAGTTATCTCGGGCTGGCCGTAACTACGGTGACCTATATCCTGCTCGGGGTGACTTCCCTGATGCTGAGCGCTACGGTCTGCCAATCCGGCCTGGTCGGGTTCGTCGGCCTGGTTGTCCCCCATCTCCTGCGCCTCTGGTTGGGGCCGGAGCATCGGGTCCTGGTTCCGGCTTGCATTTTGGGTGGAGGCGCCTACCTAGTCTGGTGCGACCTGATGGCACGCGTCCTGCCCTCTCAGGGAGAACTGCCGGTGGGGGTGATAACGGCTCTCATCGGCGCCCCGCTCTTTATCTTTCTGCTGCAGAGGTCTCGGTTATGAACCCAGCCGTTTGTCTTGAACAGGTTTTCGTAGGCTACGGCGACCGCCCCATCCTCCATGACCTCTCCTTTGAGGTAGCCACTGGGTCTTTTTTCATCGTCATCGGTCCTAACAGCTCCGGAAAAACGACTCTTGCCAAAACCCTGGCCGGGATAATCCGGCCGCTAGGCGGCAAGGTGGAGATTCTCGGCCGCCCGCTGGCCAGCTATTCAAGAAAATCCCTGGCGCGCCAGGTGGCGGTAGTTCCCCAATATTCTCCCATTGAGGCGCCATTTTCCGTCACCGAAGTAGTACTCATGGGCCGCTCTCCCCACCTGTCCCTGGCCGGCCTGGAAACAAACCGGGATCTAAGAATTGCCGCCGAGGCCATGGAGGCCACTAATGTCACACACCTGGCCAAACGCCGGCTCAACCAATTGAGCGGTGGAGAATTGCAGCGGGTCGTCATCGCCCGAGCCATCTGCCAGCAACCGCAGATCATTATCCTGGACGAACCTACCGCCTCCCTGGATCTGGCCCATCAGGTGCATATCATGGACCTGATGGAAAAACTGAAAAAAGAACGTGGTTTCACGATTATTATGATCTCTCATGATCTAAACCTGGCAGCGATGTATGGCGATACCCTCCTGTTGCTGCATAAAGGACGGGTTGCCAGCCAGGGATGCCCCTCCACTGTCCTTACCTATGAACAGTTGGAACAGATTTATGGGTGCATTCTCTTGGTAGGTGAAAATCCCCTCATGCACCGGCCCCAGGTAACCCTGGTTCCCGGGCGGTTTATCCAGGAGAATTTACAGGGTGTAAGTCAAATTAAAAGCAGAAACGCTTCACCTTTCCCCCAGAAGATCGAAAATCAATGATAAATGCAGATGTTAGCCTATATCAGATTCATTATCAGGGAAAGGCGGCGGCCAGTTTCACCTCAGGCGCAATCGCCACTGCCTCCCCCATGTTGAAAATTATGAGAACTTATCTGGCTCTTGATTAATCATCACTGATAACTTGATTTCTCCGGGGTCATGTGATAATTTACCAAAGTAATCGGAAAATGAATTTCCAGCAGACAGGTTTACCGCAATCGCACGTCCATTTTAGCCATGAAGGCTGTTGTCCATTCGGGACGATTTCCTCGTGGCTTTTTTTTTGGGGGATCAATGGATATTACTAAAAGTATGCTTAATTTGGCACTGGGAGGCGGCACCTGGGTACTCTGGCTTTTGGTGGTCTTGAGCATTATCTCTGTGATAATCATGGTTGAACGGGGGCTGATGTTCTATCGCTGCCGCTTTAACGATCAGGCCTTTGTCGATGAATTAACCCCTTTGCTCCAAACTCAAAACTGGCGGCAGGCCACAGCATTGTGTGAAAATTCAACCGCAATGGAACCGCAGATTCTCCTGGCAGGCTTGGGTCAGGTTTCGGAAGGGAAAGAAGCGGCGAATGAATCCATGGAGGCCGAGCGCATCAAGGCTGGCCTGCTGATGGAAAAGGGGCTGAATTTTCTCGGTACTCTCGGCGCCAACGCCCCCTTTATCGGCTTATTCGGCACGGTGTTGGGCATCATCCACGCCTTCAAAGACCTGGCCCTGACCGAGGGCGGGGGCGGCCCGGCGGTCATGGCCGGTATCGCCGAGGCCCTGGTAGCCACTGCCGTAGGTTTACTGGTAGCCATCCCGGCAGTAGTGATGTATAACTTTTACCATCGCCGCCTCCATATCGTTTTGGAACGCTCGCAGCGTTTGGGGCGGCTGCTGTTGGCCAGCTTAAGCCGCCAACCACAAGAGTTAGAAACTCCTTTGACATCTCGCAAAGCCGGGGGACTGCGGTGAAGCTGCACCGGCACGGTCCCATCACCGAGATCAATATGACCCCTTTTGTCGATATTGTCTTGGTCATTCTCATCATCTTTCTCCTGACAGCGACGGTGATGATGCCTCGCACCTTTTCCATCTGCCTCCCCCAGGCCACCCAGGCCGACAGGCTGGAAAAGGCGGTCGTCATCATCAGTATTGACCAGGAGGGTCGGATCGCCATCAATGGTATAAAGGTCAACCAAGACAACGACTTCAACCAGATTTTCACCGCACAGGTGCAGGGCAAAGAACCCCAAGCCGTCATTGCCGCCGACAAACACACCCGGCATGGACGCCTCATCGAAGTGATCGACCGGCTTAAGTGCCTCCAAGTGCAGCGCATCGGCATCGAAGTGGATCAGCCCTAAAGGAAAACGCAGTGCTGGACAGGGTTTATATTGCCGAGCAGGTAAAACACTGGGGACCGGCGGTGCTGGCCTCCCTGGTGATGCATGGTCTGGCTCTCTTCGTCATATTAGCCGCACCATTGGCCCTCCCGCCAGCCAAACGGGTTGTACAGGTGGAACCTATCTGTCTGACGAGATTAGAACCCAAACCTGAAGGCGGCGGTGGCGGCGCGCCCACCAGTGCCCCCAAACCGCCCCAACCTGAGCCTCAACCGATTAAACCGAAACCGCCTGAAAAAAAACCGGTCTGCAAACCGCCTAAAAAGGCAACTCCCGAACCGGAATCCATTCCCAAACCCCTGGCCATGTCCCGCCCGGTCCCCTCGCTGCCTTACCCCAATGTCGGTTCCTCAAGTGCCTCAGCAGCGAGTGGCGCCAGTGCAGGATCGTATCGCGGCAGGGGCGGCTCCGGTTCGGGCAGCGGCGCCGGTCGAGGCGGTTCCGGCAGCGGCTCGGGCACCGGCCGGGGCTCCGGATCCGGCACTGCCTTGCAGGGCTATTTGCACAAGGTGCGCAGCCTGTTGGAAAAATATAAAGTTTATCCCCCCATGGCCCGGCGGCGGAATGAAGAGGGCGTGGTGGTGCTCCGCTTTAATATCTCCGCCGACGGCGGGATCGCCAGCGTGTCCGTAGCCCGGTCCTCAGGTCATAATCTCCTGGATCAAGGCGCCACCGAGACTGTCTCCCGAGTCGGCAAATTCCCCCCGATTCCCGCCGAACTGCAAAAATCCAGCCTGCGCATCGAAGTACCATTGTCCTTCCGCCTGCAAAGCAGTTAAACAGGCGCTCAGTCATCAGCATCCGGCCTGTCGCGCCAACTTTCGGTCAGATCTCTTTATTACCAAGAAAATAAGTTTTGCGTGGAGTGGGTCTGAGACCAACCCCTGCGATAGCAACCCTCAATCGGTCAAAACTTGCATGAAAGATGGTGATGCAGTCTTCCCAGTTGGCGCGCTGATGCACAGGCCAGGAGGCCTAGGCTACCGGTAAACCATTTTCATGGGGCGCGGCTGGCCGATAGGCATTGAATAGTATTCTCTTAGGAAAAGGATTTGCCAATACCGGGGTTATTGTTATACTAAAAACGTCTCGCACCTAAGCGACAAAAACAGCATGGAAGTGCAAGGCTCACTGGTGGGGCCCCCGGACTTCAAATCCGGTGTATCGTCGCGAGGCGATGGGTGGGTTCGATTCCCATGCACTTCCGCCAAAGAATCTAACAACTGATACTTTTCTCTATCCTCTGCCGTCCTAATTTATTTTTTGCCCTTTGCCGTCACAGGCCTCCAGACCTCTTTAAACCTTGCCCACGACTTGTTCCGAGCAGAACAAACACGCCTCTGACTGCTAGTTCCCCTCCCGTCTAAATAAATATGGTATGTATCCGTAGCTAACCATCCAGGATTTATCTATATATCTTCAACTTGCTATAGATATTAGCGATTTGACATATTAATAATATCTAGATTATAGTGATTACATTATCAGGGAGTCTGTTGATATTATCCTTCGTTACTGCTTGAGTTTGCCCCATTTCTGCCTTGGGAGCAGGCACTCCTTGCTTTTGGTGCTGCCGCATCTTTCTTTTTATCCCAAATGAGGCCTAATTGAAACGAGGGAATCCAAAGCCGACAGGTACCTGAAAAATTGCGTGTCATTATTGTCATTACCTTAACCTTCTTGGTCGTTTGTATCTCTGCGACTGTATGATCTTAAAGCCTTGCTGACTTGCAACAGCCATTATTGCGGAAGGAAAATTTTTATGGAGCAACACCACGATGGTTGGAAACGACGGGATTTTTTAAAAACGGCCGCTCTCACGCTGGCCGGAGTCGCAGTTCCTTTCACCTCGGCCCAGACCCGGCAGTTTTCCCAAACCGACCTTCAGGTCTGGTCTTGCGGTGGGCTGGCCGAGGCCATGATGCCAGCTCATGAGCTATATGAACAACGCACCGGGGTCAAAATATCCTACACCGGCGCCTTTGCGGCAGCGTTAGGGAAATCGCTCCTGGGCAGTGCTCAAACCGAGGTTTTTTGCGGCCGAGTCCTGAGCCTGTCCCAAAAACTCCGTCAGACCGGCAAAATGGTTTATTTCAAACCCCTGTGCTTCACCTCGTATGTTGTGGTAACCCCTTTAGGCAACCCGGCCGGCATCCGGGAATTGAAAGACCTTGCCCGTCCGGGTATTAAAGTTGTATTGGCTCCAGACGCCTCCCCACCCGGTGGCAAGGCCGCCGATCTCATCCTGAAAAAAGCCGGTTTATATGAGGCTGTTCGGAAAAATGCCGTTGTTTTGGGAACTTGCGTTCAACGAACTCTAGAGGACATCATCACTGGCAGGGGTGACGCCTCGGTAGTAGAATTTCGCCTGACCAAAATACCCCGTTTTGCCAACAAAGTGGAAGTCATTCCTATTCCCGACAGATTGTTCCCTCCCGGTCCCCTGACTTTCACCGTGGGCGTCATGCAGTCTGCCAAAGACCGGACCCTGGCCGATGATTACGTCGATTACATTACCTCTCCTGTTGGTCAGGCTTTTTTTGAAAAATTCGGGTTTATTCCCGCCATATCAGCCCAGGGACAAGAATTAACCGAAAAATTAGGAGTGAAAGATGTCTGAAGCGATAACCGCGGCGCCCTCCTCCCCTCAGACCCGCGCCATCCCCGGAACCAGGCTGACAATCTGGCGGCGGTTAAGCCAGGTGGTTTTTTTAGGGATCTTAGGCCAATGGTCCTTTTATGGCATCTTCCGTTGTCCTTTTTTAGTTCCTTACGTAAGCTGTCAAAACTGTCCGGTCATCACCTGCCACGGGGCTATCTTTTCCATGTTTTGGGGTTTCTGGCTGCTGCTGCCGGTTTCGGCCCTAATTTTCGGCCGGGCCTTTTGCGGCTGGGCTTGTCCAGGCGGCCTGGTCACCCAACTCTTCGGCCTGCTGTCGAACTACCGCACGCAAGCTAACGGTCTTTGGGAAAAAGTCGCCCCTTACGGAAAGTATCTGGCTATCGTCATCTGTCTCTATCTCTATTTCGGCTTGGGTCAGCCCAGGTCAGACATACCCATCCGGGTGGGCGGATTTTTCCCCTCCATCGGGCTGACCTTCGAACACGCCGACCTGTCATGGCTAGTTCGCACCGCCTTCGTTCTCAGCTTTTTGGTCCTGGGTCTGGTGTTAACCAATGCCTGGTGCCGCTACGTCTGCCCTACGGGGGGCCTCTTGGAGGTTATCAAGCCTTTCTCTCTGTTTAAAGTGTATAAAACCCGGCGCTGCAACTTATGCGGCCGGTGTCGGGAGGTCTGTTATATGGAAACCCTGCCGGGCGAAGCGAACTGTACCAACTGCGGCGATTGCCTGAATTCCTGTCCCCGGGATGCCATCAAGATCGGCCGCAGGAAACAAGCCCCATGAACGATTCTACGGCAGACCAGCTCCTGAGACACCCTTGCTTTAACGCTAATGCCCGCCACTATTTCGGCCGCCTGCACCTGCCGGTGGCCGCGGGATGCAATATCCAGTGCGGCTATTGTGACCGAAAATACGATTGCCCCAATGAAAGCCGCCCGGGCGTGACCAGCCAGTTGCTCACACCACAGGAAGCAATTGACCATGTTGAATTTATCCTAAAAAATCATCCTACAATTTCAGTAGTAGGCATCGCTGGTCCCGGTGATGCTTTTCATAATCCGGCTGTCACCCTCGAGGTCTTGGCTCGCATCCGCGCGGCCCACCCTGATATCATCCTCTGCGTCTCCACCAATGGCCTCAATCTGCCGGATTATGTGGATTATTTGTCCAGACTGCGGGTGAATTTCGTTACCGTTACCATCAACACCTTGACACCTGCCATCGGCACCAGGATTTACGACTATATCTCCCACCATGGCCGTATTGTTCAAGGCCCAGAGGCTGTTACCATATTAACCCGGCTACAACTCCAGGCCATCTCCCTCTTGAAAAGAAAAGGCCTCCGGGTGAAAGTAAATACGGTGATCATTCCAGGAATCAATGACGCCGATATTTCATTGACCGCAGCTCGGCTAGCCGACTATCGGGTAGATCTCATGAATTTAATCCCTTTGATCCCGGTACCTGGGACCCCGCTGGCCGACATCCCGCCGCCATCAGCGGCCCTTGTGCAGCAGCTTCGTTGGCAGGCCGGGAAGTTTGTTCCTCAAATGACCCACTGCGTTCGCTGCCGAGCCGACGCCGTCGGACTGCTTAACCAGAATAATACTCTTTTTGACTTGACTGATACACAAACGAAAGAATCCTTCGGGTAATTATTTTCCTGCCTTCGGCAATAGGAAAAGGACCATTCGACCACCTTGCAAGTACACCAAAAGGGGATAAAATTATGTTTGGGATAAAATCATGTGCAGTTTTCGTATTTTCATCGTTGTTTGTCTTTCTGTTAGCTGCAGCCTCCGCTCAGGACAATCCTTTACAACGCTTTCAAGGTCTGCAAGGCAACCTTGATATCGCTGGAGGCACGGCCCATATCCCGGTGATGAAAGAGGCAGCGATGCTCATCATGAAAGCCAATCCCAACATCCGCATTACCGTGGCCGGCGGCGGCTCCGGTGTGGGAATCCAAAAGGTCGGCGAAGGATTGGTAAACATCGGCAACACCGGGCGGGCCCCCTCTAAGGATGAAATCGAAAAATATGGATTAAAATCCTTTCCCTTTGCCATTGACGGCGTGGCGGTGGCAGTTCATCCAAAAAATCCGGTAAGTGACCTGACCCCGGAAAAAGTGCAGGCTATCTACGCCGGCGCCATCACCAGTTGGAAGGACCTCGGCGGCCCGAACGCTCCCATTAACCTCTACACCCGGGATGAGGCCAGCGGCACTCGGGAGGTCTTTTGGAAAAAGCTTCTTAAAAAAGGTCCCGTAGCGGTCAAGGCCAATGTCGTGCCCTCCAATGGGGCCATGAAAGTTGCCATTGCCCAGGATGTCAACGCCATCGGCTATTTGGGAATCGGCCATGTGGATAAAACGGTAAAGGCGGTGAAGCTTAACGGCGTTGAACCCACCCAGGAAAACGCCAAAAGCAGCGTCTATCCGGTGGTTCGTCAACTCTATATGAATACCAAGGGAGACCCGACCCCGCTGGCCCAGGTCTTTATCGACTTTATTCTGAGCCCCGAAGGCGCTCAGATCAGCCGGAAACACGGTTATATCCCTTTGCAATAGCTAAAGGTTAAAGATATTGTGACATTTATGGTTCGGAGAAAAAAGGCGGGCGGAACAACTTCCGGCATCAAACATGGCTTGGACCACCAGATGGCACCGCCATTAGCCCGCGCCCTCCGCCGGGAGCTCTGGATCAAGAACCTTTTGGCCATCGCCGCCACCATTGCCTCGCTGTCAGTTTTGGTCATCTTCTGTTTTTTGGTATATTTTTCTGCACCGCTTTTCGGGGGAGGACAATTGCCTCACATTCTTTCCTGGCAATGGCGGCCTTTTCAGGGGCAATTCGGCATCCTGCCGATGGTGGTCGGCTCTGTCTGTCTTTCGTTCTCGGCCCTGGCACTGGCCTTCCCCCTGGGTCTGGGCTTAAGTGGTTTTGTCTATCTCAAAAGTCATCAGCCCATTGGTCGCCTGGTCTTCTCGGTTGTTCAATTTATGACCAGCATTCCCACCGTGGTTTACGGATTCGTGGCCGTTTTTCTGTTGATCCCGTTACTGCGGGAAAGTTTTAGCGGGACCTCCGGATATTCCTGGCTGGCCGCCGGGCTTATTCTCAGTCTGTTGATCTTGCCCACCATAGTCTTACTGATGCACAGCCAACTATCCCAGGTAGACGCCAATGTGCGTCTGGCCACCGCCTCCTTGGGGCTCACCCGCGTGCAGGAACTGCTCTGGGTAATCCTCCCTTTAAGTTTTCGGGGAATGTTGGCTGCCGGAATTTTGGGGTTTGGCCGGGCTCTCGGAGACACCCTGATCGCCTTGATGCTGTCCGGGAACGCCCCGCAGGTGCCGCATTCGCCTTTGGATGCGATCCGCACCCTGACGGCGCATATCGCCCTGGTGATAGCCACCGACAGCCAGAGCATGGCCTATTATTCCATCTTTGCCAGCGGGTTGATCATCTTCTCCCTCACCGTAGCCATAAATCTTGCTTTACGCTGGCTTAAATCCCAATCCCTCTCCCATGAACCGGACTCCCATGAAAAATAACCTTGCCCGGTTCTTCGTGGGATTTTCCTGGCTGGCGGTGCTGGCAACCCTGGCCGCAGTCATCCTCCTGGTGGGTTTCCTCCTCTACCGGAGTGGGCACATCTTAAATATTAGACTCTTTTTTGGTGAAACACCGCTCTGGCCGGCTATCATAGCCGGGACACCAGTTTTTGACGGTATCTGGCCGGCCTGCGTGGGCACTTTCTATCTCATCAGCCTCTCCTCTCTCATCGCCCTGCCCTTGGGCATCAGCAGCGGCATCTACCTGGCGCAATATGCCGCCGGACGCCCGAAACGGCTCATCAGCCTGGGAGTAGAAGTATTAGCCGGAGTCCCTTCAATTATCATGGGCCTGTTCGGTTTTGCCCTGATTCTCTTCCTGCGCCAAACCCTGTTGGCCGCCGCCAATACCGGCCTGCTCCTGGCCGCCGGGTGTATCACCTTACTGATTCTACCCTATCTTATTCTTACAACCCAGACCAGTCTGGAAGGGGTGCCGGATTCTCTCAAGCTGGCGGGTGTAGGCCTGGGCCTCACTCCTTGGCAGAACATCCGCGCTATCTTGTTGCCGGCCGCCAGTCGCGGGATCTTAAGCGGGGTGATTCTGTCCGTAGGCCGAGCCGCTGAAGATACCGCGGTGATCCTGCTTACCGGGGTAGTGGCCAATGCCGGGTTGCCCCGACATCTGACGGACAAATTTGAGGCATTGCCTTTTAATATTTATTACCTGGCAGCGGAACACCGGACCCAGACAGATCTTGATAGAGGCTTCGGCTCGGCTCTGGTGCTTCTCGCTTTAACCAGCGCCCTGTTCCTGGGCGCTCATCTGCTGCATAGAACTATCACACGACATGGCAACACAACCTAGCAATAATCTTATCCTGTCCGCGGTAGCGAAAAACCTCACAGTTGACTTTGTTGGCCGCCGGGTTTTACATGGAGTGCACCTCGAACTGCACCCAGGTCAGCTTACCGTCATCATCGGGCGCTCCGGCTCTGGGAAAACGACCCTTTTACGCACCTTCAACCGCTTGAATGAACATTATCCTGCTTGTGCCAGCTCAGGCACCCTTAAACTGCACTTTCAGGATGGCTGGCAAGATATTTACCAGGACGGGATCAATCTGGCCGAACTGCGCCAGCGGGTCGGGATGGTCTTTCAGAACCCCACTATTTTGCCCTTCAGTGTGGAGAAGAATATCTCTTTACTTCTGAAGCTCATCCTAAATCTCCCGCGATCGGAGCTAGAAGGCCGGGTCGAATCGGCGCTACGCCAGGTTCACCTCTGGAGCGAGGTCAAGAATCGCTTACGAACCCCGGCCGCCGTCCTCTCCGGGGGACAGCAGCAGCGCCTCTGCTTGGCCCGGACCCTGGCCCTGGAACCGGAATTCTTGCTGTTAGATGAGCCGACCGCCAACCTGGATTTTCGGATTGCCCAAAAAATTGAAGAACTGCTGCTGGAACTCAAAACCCGATGCCAGATAGTCGCCGTTTCCCACAGCCTGAACCAGGCCCGCCGTCTCGCCGATCAACTCCTGGTTCTCAAAAACGGCTCTTTAATGAGCACCCTGTCACCCGCCGAATTCCAACAACCCGAACGGTGGCAGGACCTGCTGACAGAAATGTTTTAATCTCGCCTGAATCAGGGAAGAGGGAAAAGGGATTAGTCAGAAAATAAAGTTTCCGGCTTCCGGTTGTTGGTCAAAAGTTAAGCTCTGTCCAGGTTAGAAAGCCAGCTCCGCCAGTAAACCATTTTTATGGCTTGTGAGTAATTTGTGAATGATGCCAATTAGTTTGGAATAAATCGACAAAGGGGAGCAGCGGATCGAGCCAGGCCCTCTCTCACAGAGCAGAGGGCCTTTGTTTTATGGCAGATGCTACCCCCCCACACCCCTAACAGGCGGGTAGTCAAAGCAGGACAGTTGCTTTCTTCCCGTGATACTCAGAAAGCATACCAGATTCTGACCCAGTTGCGGACGCCTTCGGGACGGTTGAGGGCCGCCATCTCGAATTGATTAATGACGCAGAAACTGAAACGGCCATAGTCATATTTGATGGCCGGCCCGATAGCAAACTCACGGCCATGAAAGCCGATTTTCACCCCATCGGCGGTGTCCCCGGTGGTTTGGGTGTAGTAATAGCCGGCCGCCCCCAGGCGGAGGTTGGGAAGGACGGCGTAGTCAACGCAGTAGTCAAAGTGGAAGGCCTGCCCGGAATGATAATGATCCCGAGCGCCGGTGATGGTCAGAGGCTCATTATTGCGGGTCGGGAAGTCATACATCATTTTGACGTTTATCCCCAATCCCCACTTGGGCATCCAGGCAAAGGCGAGAATTGGTTCAAAGGTGAAATAATTGCGTGACGGGCTGGCCGGATTATTGCGATTGTAGGATCCGGGAAATTGAATTTCGAGGGCCGAGGTCACATGAAACTCCTCGAAATGCCAGGCCAGGATGATGGGATCAAAGGCGGTGTTGGCGAATCCGAAGCGGCGGTCATCGGCGATAATGAAACCCGGGACCTCCGAGTTTAGGTCGGTATAGACCAGAGGCACCACCAGATGGGTTCCCCAATTGGCGCCCAGGATTTTAATCTTGCTGGAGTAGATAAACCGCAAAACCTCAGCGAAGATAAAGGCCTTGGGATTCGGCGGCCCCCCGCGGAATTGATCGGCCTTATAGAACAGCAAGTAATTCTGGTAATAAAACCCTGGCGGCGGAAAAGCCCCGGCAAAAAAGTTCTCTATACCGTCCGGATAAGAGGTCAGACCCAATTCCGTGCCTGCCGCCGGCGCCGGCAACATCAAAGCGGCGATCAGCAACCCTAAAATAATTCTCTTTCTCATCTGCGCATCCCCCCTTAAGATTAGAAACACCTGATTATTATCGTAGAGTTTCGCGTTGCAAGATTATTTCGAGAAAAAGCATCGTGTTGTCCAATGGATACGGATATCACATCCCTTCTCAAAACTCGAAACTCGAACCCCTACCCTCCAGCAGCATCAGTACTTCAAAAAATTAAGCGACTCGAACGCCCCTGCGGCACTCCGAGAATGGGTTGATTGGCCAAATGAAACATCCCAATTTTTGTTCCTGGACTCCCCAGTCCAGAACCAGCGGCAGAGGCGATCTCTCCCCAACTTTTCATGCCTGCCGAATTCACTGTCGATCAGTCCCTGATTGACCGGAAATACAAAAAATCCGCAAGATCCAGTGTATAGTTTATAACTTATTAATATATTTACCTATAACATCATAGCTCCGGTTCGGCTGAGATTTTTTCCGTTATTTTAAACAAAATTTAAATGAATGCAAAAATAATTATCCTTAAAAATAAGAACCCTCAAACCAATGTCTCGGGTACGGCCGATAATGCCTAAGCCGGACCTGGAGATGATGCGCTGTCGATAAATATTCAAGATACAGCGTGGTTTGGTCTACAATTCTTTTGGACCGCGAATCTGTTTCGCTTTATGGAATTCAAATACTGGGGTAGTTTTTTAGAGCTAGACCTCACTTAGGGGTCTTGATTTATGCGAGTTTATAGGCTAATATCCAGGTTATGGACAAGTCTTACCACTATCAGGCGAGCAAACTACTCCCATACAAATGGTTGGATAAAAAATATCTGACCAAGAAAATTGAACCGCCCTGTTTGATTGCCTATGCATGGAAATCAGCATCCGAATCTCACCAGTCCAATGAGGAAGAGGTCCAACATGAAAGAAGACATGCTGCGCACCGTGATACTGAGGAGCCAGACCTTAAAGGAGATCATGGAGAGGGACATCCAGGCCCTGATCAACTTGAAGCCGACAAACCTGATCGGGGAGAAAGAGATGACCTCGCTGATTCAGATGGCAAAAGAAGAAAAAGCCGGAGTCGAAGTAAGGACGATAAACGAGAAATGGAAGGTCTGGGCTGACACATACTCCCGAGTTCTCAACAAGTTCTCTATGCTCCAGGAAAAATATGGAGAACAAGAAATTCAGGAACTTTTTGACTCGGCGGAGGGTGAGTTAGTAAAAAGGGACTGATCAGAAAAGACCGGTCCGGCCTCAGGGAGCACCTGGCGGCCACCCGATATCTTTTGGGTTTGGAACCTCTCAAAGAAATCCATATCTTTATGGATGCTGCGGCAAAGCGATACACCGGCCCCGGTCATCGTCTCTTTCACCACACCTTGGAGACCGCAGTGATGTTTGAAAATTACTATAAAAAATTTGACGTGGGGTTATCCCATCAAGCCCGCCTGGAAGTCGCCCTGCACATCGCCTTTGATAAAGGCATTATCAATGGCCTTGACCTTGCCCTGATGCGGGAGCTTACCAAGGCTTGGTCACCGAAAAAAAAAGGCAGCCGGATTTTTTGATTTTTGGTGTAGTATCGATAGGTACTGAAAACCGTATGTTTAGTGCGTACGGTTTTTCTTTTTGATGCACGATCAACATGGAGCCTTGATGAGACGGAGTCTGCTATGGGGTTGCCCAACCACAAGACCAAGATTGTAGCCACTATCGGCCCGGCTTCGGAATCCTTGGAAGGAATTCAACTGTTGCTTAAAGCGGGAATGAATGTGGCCCGGATCAATTTTTCCCATGGTGATTTCAACTATCATAGACGGTTAATCCATAATGCTCGCCGGGCGGCTCACCTCACGAATAGCCGTCTGGCCATCATGGCGGACCTGCCCGGACCCAAAATCCGTCTGGGACAGATCGACCCGGAGCCGGTAGAGTTGAAATCAGGGGAAACATATTTCCTGACCACCGAAGATATCGTGGGGGACCGGTTTGGCGCCTCGGTAAGTTTTGCCGGTCTGCCCCAAGCAGTGAAGCCGGGGAATATCATATTTTTAAACGATGGCCTGATCCAGCTTGCCGTGGAGCAGGTAATAAATAATGTAGTGCACTGCCGGGTAGAGGTGGGGGGCGAGTTGCGCTCCCGCAAGGGACTGAATCTCCCCGGCATTCATCTCGGAATCAGCGCCTTTACGGAATATGACCGGCAGTGCCTGGAATTCGCCCTGGAGCATGGAGTAGACGCCGTGAGCCAGTCTTTTGTAGAGTCTGCCCAGGACATCACGGCAGTACGGGAGGCGGCCCAGGACATCGGTTGGCAGCCTTTTATTATCGCCAAGATCGAACGCCGCAACGCCCTCGACCACCTGGACGGGATCATCAAAGCGGCGGACGGGATTATGATTGCCCGTGGCGATTTGGGGGTAGAAATTCCCATTGAGCAGATTGCCGGAACCCAGAAGCGAATCATGCGCAAGGCCAACCTGGCCGGTAAACCGGTGATCACCGCCACCCAAATGCTGGAGTCGATGGTATCCAACCGGCGGCCGACCCGGGCCGAAGCCACTGATGTGGCCAATGCTATTCTGGACGGCGCCGATGCCGTCATGCTTTCGGAAGAGTCGGCCATGGGACAATACCCGGTAGAGGCCGTGGCCATGCTGGCCAAGATCGCCGCAGCTATCGAACCCCATCGGCCAGGGTCCCATATTAGAGGCATCCTGAAGGAAATATCCACTCAAAAACACCTTAATCTCTCGGAACTCATCGCTCTGAGTGTAGAGGCAACCCTGGAGCGGATCACCCCGGCGGCGGTATTTGTTCCTACCCGCAGCGGCGCCACGGCCCGCAGTATCTCCCGATTCCGGCCGTCGGTGTGGATCATGGCCCTAAGCTCTCTGGAGACCACCTGCCAGCGATTGATGTTCACCTATGGAGTCTGGCCGATTCACGAACCGGATCACCCGGAAGACTGGAAAGATTATATCCGTGGCTACCTACAGCGGTTTGAGCTGCCAGGCGATATCGTGTTGCTGACCGAAGGCCCGTCTTCCAAACACCCGCAGGTTAACAACCGCATGGAGTTATTTGATCTGTCAAAAAGATAGGGACAGACATTCTTTCCGATAAAAAGATCTATCTGTCCCTTTACATACATGAGGAGGGCGGCTAATTTCTCTTGATATTGGCCTTAATGAAATTAATAATCTCGCTCGTGGTGGCGCCGGGGGTGAAGATATCGGCGATACCCGCCGCTTTCAAAGAAGGAACGTCTTCTTCCGGGATAATACCCCCGCCCAGAACCAGGATATCTTCAACGTTTTTCTCTTTCAAAAGTTCAGTGACTCGAGGGAAGAGGTAGTCATGGGCGCCGGAGAGGCAACTCATCGCGATGACGTCCACGTCTTCCTGGATGGCGGCGCTGACGATCTGTTCCGGGGTCTGACGCAACCCGGTGTAGATAACTTCCATGCCCGCGTCTCTGAGGGCGGCGCAGATGACCTTGATACCCCGGTCGTGGCCATCGAGACCGGGTTTGGCGGCCAACACGCGAATTTTTCTTTCAGGCATATATATTCTCCTTCCGCAAGGCGTTAGGGTGATAAACGGGCGATCTTATACAAACGGCGCGGCCTCATACTCTCCAAAGACCCCTCGCAGGGTGTCGCAGATTTCCCCGAGGGTGGCCAGAGAGCGCACCGCCTCCAAAATCGGCGGCATCAGATTGGCGCCGGTCCGGGCCGCATCTTTGACTTTGGCAAGGGTTTCCTGCACCTGCTGTTGATTGCGCTGGCCTTTGAGTTTTTGCAGGCGTTCAACCTGTTGATCTCGCACGCTGGGATCAACCTTCAGGAGCTCTTTGGGTTTTTCTTCCTGGACCTGAAATTTGTTCAGGCCGACAATAATACGGTCGTTGGCTTCGATCTCTTTCTGATAGCGATAGGCGCTCTCCTGAATTTCCTTCTGAATATAGCCTTTCTCAACCGCAGCGACGGGCCCGCCCATCTTTTCGATGGTGTCGATATATGCCTGGGCTCGGGCTTCAATCTCGTCGGTAAGCTTTTCGATATAATAAGAACCGGCCAGGGGGTCTACGGTATCGGCGACGCCGGTCTCATAGGCAATGACCTGCTGGGTGCGCAGGGCCACCTGCACCGCCTGCTCAGAGGGCAGGGCCAAGGCCTCATCCATGGAGTTGGTATGTAGGGATTGAGTCCCGCCCAGGACGGCGCTCATGGCCTGGAAGGCCACCCGGACGATATTGTTCATGGGTTGAACCGCGGTGAGGGTACAGCCGGCAGTCTGGGTATGGAACCGCAGCATCAAAGTGCGGGGGTCTTTGGCACCGAAGCGCTCTTTCATCGTCTTGGCCCAGAGGCGGCGGGCCGCCCGGAATTTGGCCACCTCCTCCAGGAAGTCAAGGTGAGAATTGAAGAAGAAAGACAGACGGGGTCCGAAGACATCTACTTCCAGGCCGGCTTTGACGGCGGCCTCAACATAGGCAAACCCGTTGGCCAGGGTAAAGGCAACCTCCTGCACTGCGGTGGCTCCGGCTTCCCGGATGTGATAGCCGCTGATGCTGATGGTGTTCCACTGCGGCACTTCTTTGGAACAGTAGGCAAAGATATCGGTAATGATTTTCATCGATGGCCGGGGCGGGAAGATATAGGTTCCCCGCGAAGAATATTCTTTCAAAATATCGTTCTGGATGGTACCCCGCAGTTTATCAAAGCCGATGTTCTGCTGTTCAGCCAACACCAGATACATGGCCATAAGAATGGCGGCAGGTGAGTTGATGGTCATAGAAGTGCTGACTTTATCTAAGGGGATTCCCTTGAACAGGTTTTCCATATCCCACAGAGAGTCGATGGCTACACCCACCTTACCTACTTCACCCCGAGCCAATTCGTGGTCGGAGTCGAAGCCGATCTGAGTGGGCAGGTCAAAGGCCACGGACAGCCCGGTCTGGCCGGCATTTAAGAGATAATGGTAGCGCTGGTTAGTCTCCTCAGCGGAACCGAAGCCGGCATACTGCCGCATGGTCCAGTAGCGGCCGCGATAAGCAGTGGGTTGCACGGCTCTCGTATAGGGAAATTGACCCGGCATTCCCAATTTTTCCAGATAGTCGAAATCCTCCAGGTCTAACGGGGTGTACACCCGCTCCACCGGAATGCCCGAAGTATTGACAAACTGGTCCTTGCGTTCGGACATTTTCTGCAAGGTCTTGGCGACTTTCTCCTCGTATTTGGCTTTCGCCGTTTTAATGCGTTCCAAGGCTGACATCTACATCCTCCCTCTCCCGGATGAGCGGCGCATACTCATCCTCAAGGTTTTTGGCAATGATCCCGACATCCCTTCCCGGAAACCGGGAATGGCCGGCGGGTGGCGGCAATCTCAGTTAAATCGGCGCAGTGGCTGAGACTACCCAGATACCAATATAGCTAAAGTTGGAAGGCGAGAAAACAAGAAAGTTTGGAGGAGTAAAGAAATTCTTGATTAGTAATAGCTGTACGGCCGGTTCCACAGGGGAAAAAACGCAAAATTTATCGTTGCGGAGATGGATTGAAGAAAAGCTTGGCTGCTAATGCAATGCACATTTTCGGACGCGGGGTCAGGTCCCGGTTTACTTTTAGCCTGACCTGACCCCGGATATTCTAATCTTAATTACTTGGTTTCAGCCGGCTTGGTCTCCGCCGGTTTGGTTTCAGCCGGTTTTGGCGCTTCCGTTGCTTCTTTCTGGACCGGCGCCGGCTGAGCCGGGGCTACCTTCTGTTCTGCTGCCGGTTTCGGAGCCTTGGCAGGTTCTTCGGCCTTGCCACAGGCCAGCGCTAACGTTGCCATGAGAAAGACCATACCCAGGAGCAACACCAATCGTTTCATATGCAATACCTCCTTTTGGAATAATGGGGAATACCGTTGAAACATTTCAACCATTAGAAATGACTACGGATTCCGGATGTTTATGAATGAAAAACCCATCTTCGCTAGTAAAATATTTTCCATTCATAACCTGTCTATTCAAGGTAATAATATTAACTTACGAATCCGGGAAAGAAACCGACAGGCGGTTTCAGCCATCTTGAATATCAAATGATTATTTCAATCTAGGAAGAAGATATTCGGGGTCGTCAAATTGAGTGCAATATCTATGCTGAAAACCTAAATCGTTCAACTATGATATCTTATAAAAGTTTCCCTTGCTATGTCAACCCCAAGAGCTTTAAAAAAGGCTGTTTAGAGCTTGATAGTGTTGGCAGGGAACCTTGAACCTGTCGATCAGATTGAAAGGTTTAGGGTTTTCTGCTAACGTAATCCGTATACGCAAGGGCATTTTTGGGTTATTTTCCAAGTTTACCCGAGCCCGTGCAACCCGATAACCTTATGCGCACCCTGAGACAGGCGTGAAGGCAACAGATACCAGGGGATTAGGAAATAATAATGCAACTTAATAAGAGCTGGCCGCCGGTTTTTTTTCTGATACTACGGTGCCTCTGGGGTTTGGGAGGCTTGATCTGGCTCAGCGGCGACTGCTGGGCCAAGGATGCCGTCGTTGCCATCGATATCGGGCATACTCCTGAACGTCCCGGCGCTATCAGCGCCAGAGGACGTGCGGAATACCTCTTCAATAAGACCATCGCCGCCCTGGTGTATACGATGCTCCGAGGTGACCAGCGTTTTGAAAAGTCATTTATCATCAACGAAACCGGGTCTGACATCTCCCTGGCCGGCAGAGCTGCCCTCGCAAACAGCCGGGCGGCCAATCTGCTTGTCTCTATTCATCACGATTCCGTGGAACCCAAAGATCTATCCCTCTGGTGTTTCCAGGGGGAAATCATGCCCTATTGCGACAAATTTACCGGACACTCCATCTTTTATTCTGAAAAGAACGTCTGTCCGAACGATAGCCTGACCTTTGCCATTATCCTGGGTACGGAGATGTTAAACGCCGGCTTCTGCCCCACTCTACATCACGCCGAGAAATTTACCGGCGGCGACAAGGACCTGATCGACCGCTCCCGTGGCATTTATAAATACAACAACCTCATCGTGCTTAAAAAAGCAGCCATGCCCGCCGTATTATTTGAATGCGGCATCATCAAGAACAGAGAGGCGGAAGTGCAATTAAGAAATCCAGCTTATCAGAAGAAAATAGCCGCTGCCCTCTTTCGAGCGGTAAGGAAATATTTCCAGCTGGACAATCCCTAGCACTGTAGTGTGATTTTGCGGCATTCCAGACCTAAGAGCCGCTAACTAATTCTTATTCTATCAAAAAGCATTTGCGCCTTATAAAAATGTTTTGTTGCTAGCAGAGGCTTGTTATATTGTCCCGAAGTTTTTTCCATGTAGCTCATTCCTCATCGCATGACGCAGACCTGGAGTTCTGCGCTACCGATCTTTTGGTACCGCAGCCGCCGTTTGGTAAAGCGATATGATTTCCTGGCCTAGGCGAAACTTGCTTTCTTTGTAACAAAGGATTTGCCATGATTTTTCCTGTCAGCGGCGTTGAAACCAATCCTGCCGTGCCTTTTCTGGTCGCCCTGGTTGTCTCTTTCTTCACCTCTATGGGCGGTGTTTCCGGAGCTTTTTTGCTCCTGCCATTTCAGGTAAGTGTTCTAGGTTTTACCAGCCCGGCGGTCAGCCCCACCAACCTGGTCTTCAATGTTGTCGCCATCCCGAGCGGCGTCTATCGCTATATCCGAGAAGGCCGGATGGCCTGGCCTTTAACCTGGGTAGTAATCGCGGCGACGCTGCCGGGAGTATTTATCGGGGCCTTTCTCCGCATCCAGTACCTGCCGGACCCAAAAGCCTTTAAGCTGTTTGCCGGATGTGTCCTGCTCTATATCGGTCTTCGCCTCATGAACGACCTTTGGCGCCCCCGTCCCAGCATGAAGGCCCTGGAGGCAAAATTTAGCGAACGGGTTGCTGCCATGAAACAGGCTTCCCGAAGCCGGGTCGCCGCCGGATTGCCTCCCGAAGCAGTAGTATGCACCAAGAAGTTTACTGCGACTCGCATTGCTTATGAATTCTACGGAGAATGTTTTGAGTTTTCCACGTGGGGGATTTTTGCCTTGAGTTTTATCGTGGGGATTGTGGGGGGGACATACGGCATCGGCGGCGGGGCCATCATTGCCCCCTTTTTTGTGGCCGTTTTCGGACTGCCGGTTTATACCGTGGCTGGCGCTGCCCTGATGGGAACCTTCATCACCTCGATAGCGGGGGTAGGCTTTTATATGTTCATCGCTCCCTGGTATCCACAACAGGCCGTTTCTCCTGACTGGCTATTGGGTATCCTTTTCGGGTTGGGAGGAATAGCTGGTATGTATTTAGGAGCCCGCACCCAGAAGTTTGTCCCGGCAAAATTGATTAAGCTACTATTGGCGGCTATTCTGCTTTATCTGGCTCTCAATTATATCATTGGCTACTTCAGATAGCCCCGGGGCATCCGATCATCTGCCCGGTACACAAAGAGGGCGCCCCTCCCGGAGCGCCCAATCGTGCACCAAATACTTAACTTACTGTTCCCTAAATCTCCCCATCTCTTTCCATCTTGGCCAGGTCTTTAAAACGGATATCCAGACCCAGGACGCCCTGCATTTCATCTTCTTCATTGCGGATAGGAACGCTGACAGTAATGCAAAGCGCTCCGGTAAAGCGCGAGGTGTAAAAATCGGAGACAAATACCTTGCCGCTTTTCAAGGGATTGATAAACCAATCGCGGTTGGACAGATCTTCGTCCATATGAGCTGTCTCATATTTGGCCCGATCAGTTATGTGAGTAATGTTGCGCGTTGTCTTCTGTCCGTCCAGGTTGGTGATATACATAAACTGGATGAAGGGATTGGCATCAAGGGTGGCCTGCATGACCGGTTCCTGGCGTATCGGATCCATGGAACGAATTGCTTCATGCTCGGCCAGTTCTTCGGCCAGGGCGGCGGCCAGGTGTTCGGCTTTGGCCTTTAAGAGATCGAATTCGGAGACAAAGTATTCCGGCAGATACTTGCGGGCTAAGCTCTCCATCTCCTCATTGGAAATGGAGGTAATACGGCCAGCTTCATACATATCATTAATTTTATTATTGATCTTGACAACGGCGGGATGGCGTTTGTCAACTCTGGCTTCGCCGGCCAGATTCAAGCGGGAATTGAGCCAATGGACCACCCCGGCCCGGCCGGTTTTGTCGGTGATGGTGATCGTCAGGGGACGTTTCAAAATCTTTTCGGTATCGAAGATATTATAAATTTCCGGATTTTTCAGGACGCCGTCGGCGTGGATGCCAGCGCTGGTAGCGTTGAAGTCCTTGCCTACAAAAGGATAGTTATGCGGTATCTGATAGTTTAATTCCTTTTCAAAATACCGGCCGATGTCGGTGATGACCGTCGTATCGATGCCATCATTCTGCCCCCGGAAGGCGATATATTCAATAATCAAGGCCTCGATCGGGGTGTTGCCGGTTCTTTCTCCAAAGCCCAAAAGGGCGCCGTTGACTGCGCCGCAGCCATAGAGCCAGGCAGTAGTGCCATTAATGAAGACCTTGTGAAAATCATTGTGGCCATGCCACTCCAGGAGATGGCCGGGAACACCGGCGTCTTCAATGAAGGCCCGAATCAGGCGGGGGACGCTCCGGGGCAGGGCGGCCCCGGCATAGGGGACGCCGTAGCCCAGGGTGTCGCAGAGGCGGATCTTAACGTCAATGCCGTATTCCTGACGCAATTTCATCAGTTCCAAAGCAAAAGGGATACAAAACCCATAAGTATCAGCCCTGGTAACGTCTTCGAAGTGGCACCGGGGAATGACCCCCAAATCCAGGGCGGCTTTGACAATACCTAAATATTGGTCCATGATCTTCTGTCGGTTGCCGCCCATTTTGAAGAAGATATGGTAATCGGAGACCGAGGTAAGGATACCGGTTTCCTTGAGGCCCAGGTCCTTCACCAGGGGCAGGTCTTCGGCTTTAGCCCGAATCCAGCCGGTAATTTCGGGATACATATAACCCCGCTCCATACAGCTTTGGACCGCTTCCTTGTCCTTATTGCTGTAAAGAAAGAATTCACTCTGCCGGATAATCCCCCTGGGGCCAGAAAGTTTATTCAACATATCAAAGATTTCGACAATCTGTCGTACGGAATACGGGGGGCGGGCCTGTTGGCCATCCCGAAATGTAGTATCGGTAATGAGCATCTGTTTAGGGGGACTGGGCACGACGAATTTATGATCGAAATCGATGCGGGCAATCTCTTCGTAGGGAAAAATCTCCCGCATGAGATTGGGCTGATCCACATCTATGAGGCGATGTTGCCAGATAGTAGTGTGTTCATGATCCAGGAGTCGACGCTCCTTGTTCCAGCGAGCCATGTTTTTACTCCAGCTTGAAATAGTATTATAGTTTCGAGTTCCGAGAGGAAATAATAATATCCGTATCTATGGGATAAGTCTATAGTATATTTCCTTTTCTTTTAATATCAAAACTGGAAACTCCAAACTATAGGTGTTATTGACAATATAGAGTGTTTTACGGGAAAAGCAATGTCAGAGACCGCGTTGCCCCCCCCTTCGCCGTCCGAATGTGCTTAGCGATCCAGGCGGATGCCCAACTCCAGCAGTTGTGCTACATCTACCTCCGAGGGGGCCTGGGTCAATAAACAGGTGGCCTTCTGCGTTTTGGGAAAGGCGATAACCTCTCGGATAGACTTGGCCCCTGCCAGAATCATAACCAGGCGGTCAAATCCAAAGGCCACGCCGCCATGAGGAGGAGCGCCGTATTCCAGGGCCTCTAACAGGAAGCCGAACTTCTGTTGGGCCTCTTCCGGAGATATCTTTAAGGTGTCGAAGACCTTCTCCTGGACCTGGCGTTGGTGAATGCGGATGCTACCCCCTCCGACTTCGTTGCCGTTGAGAACCAGGTCATAGGCGCGGGCCCGCACTGCACCAGGATCGGTCTGCAGCAGTGGGAGGTCCTGCTCCAAAGGAGAGGTGAAAGGATGGTGCATGGCGACATAGCGTTTTTCCTCGGCATCGTATTCCAGCAGCGGAAAGTGGGTTACCCAGCAGAAGTCATAGGTCTCGGGCAGGATTAGATGTTCTTTCTTCCCCAGGTGAAGACGGAGTTGGCCCAAGGCGGTATGGACGATCTGGGGAATATCGGCAACAAACATCAAGAGGTCTCCCTGTCGGGCTTGGAGGCGGTCGTTTATGGCAGCCTGCTGCTCAGGGGTGAAAAATTTGGTCAGAGGGGACTGCCATCCCGTGGGAGTCAACTTGATCCAGGCTAATCCTTTCGCCCCGTAGATGCCTACAAAGCCGGTCAGTTCGTCCAGCTCCTTGCGGGGCAGGCGGGCCAGGCCTTTGCCGTTAATGGCCTTCACTACGCCTCCGCGGGCGGCGACATCCGCAAACGTGCGAAAATCGGACCCGGCCACCAGGTCGGTGACCTCCACCAGCTCCAGGCCGAAACGCCGGTCGGGTCGATCCACGCCAAAGCGCGAGATACATTCGGCATACGTGAGTCGAGGGAAGGGAAGAGTAACTTCCCGGCCTAAAATCTCTTTAAAGAGGATGGCCATCATCCCTTCAACCACATCATAAATATCCTCTTCGGAAATGAAGGACATTTCCATATCAATCTGGGTGAATTCCGGCTGCCGGTCGGCACGCAGGTCTTCATCCCGGAAACAACGGCAGAGCTGATAGTAACGCTCCAGGCCGGCCATCATCAAAAGCTGCTTGAAGAGCTGGGGGGACTGAGGCAGAGCGAAAAACCGACCGGGGTTGGTGCGGCTCGGTACCAGGTAGTCTCGCGCTCCCTCCGGGGTGCTGCGGGTTAATACCGGCGTCTCAACTTCGATGAAACCCTGCTGGTTCAGATAGTTGCGCACCACCTGGGCGGCTCGGTGGCGCAGCCTGAGATTGCGCATCAGGCCGGGTCGCCTCAGATCCAGATAACGGTAGCGCAAGCGAATGGCCTCGGAGGTATCGAGTTTAAAGTCTTCCAGCTCATAGGGCGGCGTCAGAGAAGTGTTCAGCAGGCGCAGTTCCGACGCCGCTACCTCTATCTCACCGGTTGGCAGACTGGGGTTAGCCATGCCCTCGGGTCGGGCGATAACCACGCCCCGGATAGCAATGACAAATTCGCTCCGCAGAATATCGGCTTTGGCATGGGCCAGATCGTTGACTTCAGGGTTGAAGACCACCTGGGTAAGGCCTTCCCGGTCGCGCAAGTCCACGAAAATCAGGCCGCCGTGATCCCGGCGGCGCTGCACCCAGCCCATGAGAATCACTTCTTTATTTAAATCATCGAGGCGCAGCCCGCCGCATGAATGCGTGCGCTGCATGCCGTCCAGTGAATCCAACACATTAGACTCCTTTTAGCTCCGGCTGCAGGTCGGCCAGGATTTGAGGCAGAGTATCCAGCGAGACCAGATGCTGTTCGCCGCGGCGCATGTCTTTCAACGGCGCCCGGCCGTCGGCAAGTTCCTGATCCCCCAGGATTAACACCCAGGCGGCGCCCCGTCGATTGGCCATAGTCATTTGAGCCTTGAGAGAGCGGTTGGTGAAGTCCAGGTCTGCGACGTAGCCCTGATGCCTGAGAGCCTGGACCAATTCGAAGGCCCGATCCCGAGCCGCCTCACCCAGAACGGCCACGAAGAGAAGCGGTTGCTGCAACAAGTCGGCGTCTTGCTGACTTAAGAGAGTAGCCAACCGTTCCTGACCGATGGCGAAACCGATAGCGGGAAGGTCGGGGCCGCCCAGATCTTTGATCAGACCATTATACCTGCCGCCGCCGGCCACCGCGTCCTGCGCCCCCAATTGCGTCGTGACTACCTCAAAGGCGGTGCGGGTGTAATAATCCAAACCGCGTACCAACCGGGGATTGCGCCGATAGGGAACCTGAAAGCGGTCTAAAAGTTCCAGGACGCGAGCCTCATGGCGCTGGCAATTGTCACAGAGTTTATCGGAGATAGTTGGCACCTGAGCCAAAAGTTCCTGGCACGTCTTGGACTTGCAATCGAAAACCCGGAGAGGGTTGGCGGCGCTCCGGCGTTGGCAGTCCGGACAGAGGTCGCGCAGACCCCGGGCAAACAACGCAGTGAGCTCCATAAGATAGGCCGGACGACATTGAGGACAGCCCAAGGAATTCACCACCAGTTCGAGACCGGTTACCTTAAGACGGCGAAAGATTTCCATAAGCAAAAGAATCAGTTCAGCGTCCAGCTCCGGCGCCTCTCCTCCGATGGCCTCGCAGTTGATCTGGTGAAACTGACGATAGCGACCTTTTTGAGGCCGCTCATAACGAAACATCGGGCCCATGGTGAAATACTTCTTCACCTCGGCACCCTGGTCAAGCCGGTTCTCAATAAAGGCCCTCACTACCGAAGCGGTAGCCTCCGGCCGCAAGGTCATAGACTCGCCCCGCCGGTCAAGGAAGGTATACATTTCCTTTTCCACGATATCGGTGCTGGCACCGATAGAACGGCTGAAGAGCTCGGTGCGCTCCAACAAAGGCAGGCGAATCTCCTGAAACCCATACGAGACAAAGACGGCGCGGGCCACGGTTTCAAGGTAATGCCAGCGGGCTGTTTCCGGGGGCAGCAGGTCTTTCATACCCCGAACCGCTTTGATCATAGGTTCACTCCCGATAAAATCATAAAAAATTAATATTTTAACACTTATTCTATGAGATGCAAGAATTATATGCCGGACGAGCAATATCAGGTTGAGTTCCTGCAGATGCCCAAATAGTGTAGGGTGGGCACCGCCCACCATCCCTTTTATCCTGCAGGGGTGGTAAGGTAGCCGCTAATGAGGATATCTTCGCCGATCCGACGTATGGAAAGATCGTGGGCTAGCTGGGCTTCGGCCAGGCGGGAGGCACCCAGGCCGCCCAGAATACCAGGGGCCTGGCGGCCACCGATAAATTTCGGGGCCAGGAAGAGGTGGAATTTATCCACCAGGCCGGCGTCAAAGAAGGCGCCCTGAACCTCGGCGCCGCCTTCCACTAAAAGGCTCTGAATGCGGCGCTCCCCTAAAATTTTCAGCAAGGTTCGAAGCTCGACCCGGTTCTCGATGGCGGGAGTGATTATAACCTCCGCCCCCAGTTCCTGGATAGCGGTGATTTTTTCTGAAGGCGCCGAGGGGGTGCAAACCATCCAGGTAGGGGCAGCAGAGATTTGCGTCAGCACCTTGGCGTTAAGTGGCAGGCGTAGACGGCTGTCAAGCACGAGTCGGATGGGGTCTTTGCCCTGTCCTCTAGGCAGCCGGGTGGTGAGCTGAGGATCGTCGGCCATAACAGTTCCCACCCCGACAAGGATAGCATCCACCTGGTGGCGCAGGCGGTGTACCCAGGTTCGGGCCGGAGCTCCGGTAATCCATTGCGAGTCGTTCGTCCGGGTGGCGATCTTGCCGTCCAGAGAGGCGGCCGCCTTTGCAATGACGAAAGGCTGGCCGATGGTCATGGCCTTAAAAAAAGCTTCGTTAAGTCGACTTCCGGCTTTCGCCAGGAGACCGCTTTGGACGAGCAGGCCTTTGGATTGCAGGTAGGCGGCGCCGCCTCCGGCAACATGGGGATTTGGGTCGGAATTGGCGATAACCACCCGACGGATACCGGCGGCCAGGATAGCTTCGGTGCAGGGCGGGGTCTGGCCGTAGTGGTTACAGGGCTCCAGGGTGACATACAGGGTAGCCCCGTCAGCCTGAGAACCCGCCTGGCGCAAGGCCTCCACTTCGGCATGGGGGCCGCCGTAGCGGCGGTGATACCCCCGGCCAACGATGTACCCGTCTCTGACTACCACCGCCCCCACCATAGGATTGGGAGAGGTGCAACCGACCCCCCGGGCGGCAAGCTTCAGGGCCAATGCCATATATCGTTGGTCTTCAGTATTTAGGATCGTAACAGACATTACTATTGCATTTTCCTATGAAGGCATAACCACTCCATTTGAGTCTCTCTCTGGCCAAAACAACATAATTTTCATTAATTTCGATACCGATAAACTTCCGGCCAAGCTTCAGGCATACTTCCCCAACTGTACCGGAACCAAAGCAGGGATCTAATACCGTATCCCCGAACTCAGAACCGGCAAGCAGACACAGTGCCACTAACTTGGAGGGAAAGGTGGCAAAATGAGCCCCCTTGAAAGCTCCGGTATTGATAGACCAAACTGTTCGCCTATTGCGTTTGCCGTGAGAGTTTGAGGTTTCTAAGATTGCCTCATAGTTATAATAATATTTTTCAGTCTTGGAGAAGAGAAAGATATACTCATGAGAGCGGGTAGGCCGGTCCTTCACGGATTCCGGCTGACAATTGGGTTTAAACCAGATGATATCACTGCGGAGATACCAACCTTGTTCTTGCAGGGCAATGGCAACCCTCCATGGTGTTCCAATAAGATCCTTGGGCTTAAGACCTTTTGGGGTGGGTGGGCGGTACCGCATATAACGGGCGGGATTTTTTTTATCGATGTCTCGCCAGGTGCGGTTGCCACTAGTATAAGAGTCTCCGAGATTTAGCCATAGTGTTCCATCGGGAGTTAATACCCGGTGTATCTCAGTGAAAATCTCTACCAGATTTTTTATGTAGTCTACAAGATGAGTCTCCGCCCCTATCTGATGGTCGGTGGGAACACCGTAATCTCTTAATCCCCAATAAGGCGGAGAGGTAATGCAGCAGCGACAGATGCCAGATTCAAGGTTGCGGAGTACGCTCAGGGCATCCCCACAGATGACCTCACCCGCTTTAGCTTCCTTGAAAAGAATTGCAGTCTGCACCATGCATACATTTTCCCATGGGTGAGGGGCGATTGTCAATATTGTAGCTTCACCCTAACCATACATTTCAAGGAACCGGAGGAGAAATACCATGACTCGGTCGTATGGTTGACAGATCAACTCATTTCGAGGTATTATCCTGATTAAATAAGCCAAGGTGATTGTTTGAGATATGGACCCCATCCTGGGACGCTTTCAAAAAATGCTTCAAACTGCCAGTGTCTGGGGCCAAATCCGGGAGATGTATTTATTCGGCTCCCGCTCGCGGGACGATTGGCGGCCGGATTCCGATTATGATCTGTTAATCGTCCTGGATCGGAAAGAACGGGAGATTATCAGTATTTTCTATGATGCAGTGATAGATATCCTGTTGGACACCGGCAGGTTGATCTCCTTAAAAATTTTCACCGTCCAGGAATTTAACCGGCTCAGGGCGATTCCCACCCCCTTTATGCAAAGGGTGACGACTGAAGGAATTAAACTTGCAGGCAGTGCGCGAACTGATTCAGGCATATCTTGAGAAGGCCCGGAAAAAATTAGAGGTGGCCAAAAAATTACTGGATCTCGGCGAGTTTGAAGATTCAGTGTCACGAGCCTATTATGCCGTTTTTCATGCCGCCCAGGCTCTGCTCCTTTCCGAAGGGCAGAAAGCAGAATCACATAAAGGTGTCATTACTCTGTTTAGCCTGTTATTTGTCAAAACCGGAAAAATGGACAAAAAGTTCGGAAAATATTTGACCGACTTGAAGGATAACCGGGAAACCTGCGATTACGAGTTATTTGCCTACGCCGAAGCGGAATCAAGCCAACGAGCCCTTCAAGAGGCCGAGGCCTTCGTGACGGAGACCGAGATCTATTTGACTGACGTGTTGGAAGGCGGCGTGGGGGTGGAAGGGACAAAAACTCAGGAATGATTGCCTTCTTTGGTGTTCTTGGAGGCCGCCAGCTTCTTGATTTCTTCCATAAAGGCGGTGATGTCGCTGAAATGGCGGTATACCGAGGCAAAGCGGACATAGGCGACGTCATCCCACTGCCGGAGCTGGGCCATGACTTTTTCGCCGATGAGCGTGGACGGAACTTCTTTCTGGCCTGATTCCTGGAGCTCCCGCTCCAGGCCGTCGAGGAACTGCTCAATGTCATCGATGCTGATGGGACGTTTCTCGCAGGCCTTTTTTATGCCCTCGTAAATCTTGCTCCGGTTGAAGGCCTCCCGCCGCCCGTCTTTCTTGATGACCAGAGGGGTAATATCTTCCACCTTTTCGTAGGTGGTGAAGCGTCGTTTGCAATCCAGACATTCCCGGCGCCGGCGGATGGCATTGGCCTCTTTGGTGAGCCGGGAATTGGCGACGCGGGTCCTGAGGCTATGGCAATAAGGGCAACGCACGTGGTCAGACGGTCTTCCCTTTAATTTTCCCTCGCCCCTTGAGAGAAGCGGGTCAGGGTGAGGGGTAAAATGCTATATCCCGTCGCAGTCCTCGGATCACTGCACCTCACAATACCATTCCGGTGAGAAAAGGGGATAGGTGCGGCAGAAGTCTTTTACCTCTTTCTGCAGATGTTCCAGGCTGCTGACATCGGTGGGTGCCGAGAGGGCCCGATGAATAAAATCAACGACCTGGCGCATTTCCGGCGCTTTCATCCCCCGGGTGGTGAGGGCTGGGGTGCCGATACGGATGCCGCTGGTGACTTTGGCCGGCCTCGGGTCAAAGGGGATGCGATTCTTGTTCACCGTAATACCGGCCTGATCCAGCGCTATTTCGGCCTGTTGTCCGGTGAGGCCGGTCTTGCTCAGATCGATGAGGAGCAGGTGATTGTCGGTGCCGCCGGTTACCAGCTTATAGCCCCGCTGGAGAAATTCTTCAGCCATGGTGCGGGCGTTGAGCAGAATCTGCTGCTGATACCGTTTAAAGGCGGGACGCAGGGCTTCTTGAAAGGCCACCGCCTTAGCGGCGATGGTATGCATTAAAGGACCGCCCTGAATACCGGGGAAGAGGTAGAAATCCAATCTCTGGGCATAAAACTCTTGTTTTCCCTGAAGCTCGATCTCCCGATTTTGGGCCAAAATCAGCCCCCCCCGGGGGCCGCGCAAGGTTTTATGAGTGGTAGAGGTAATGAAATCGGCCGACGGTGTCGGCGAGGGATGCAGTCCGGCTGCTACCAGACCGGCAATGTGGGCGATGTCCACCATGAGAAGGGCGCCATAGTGCCTGGCCAGTTGTGCGAAGCGTTCAAAGTCCAGGGTCCGGGGGTAAGCGCTGGCACCGGCTACCAGCATTCTGGGCCGGTGTTTTTTTAAACAGGCCTCGATGCCCTCAAAATCAATCTCCCCTGAATCTTTCTTTACGCCATAGGATAATGATCTATAGAGCTGACCGGAAAAGTTGACTGCGGCACCGTGGGAGAGATGCCCGCCGTGGGCCAGATCCATCCCCAAAATAGCGTCTCCGGGCTTTAAAAAGGCAAAATAGATAGCCATGTTGGCCTGGGTGCCGGAGTGGGGCTGGACGTTGACATATTCGACCCCGAACAGTTGTTTGGCCCGGTTGATCGCCAGGGTTTCGGCCGTGTCCACATGCTCACAGCCGCCGTAATAACGGCGTCCGGGATAGCCTTCAGCGTACTTATGGGTCAGGATAGAACCTTGGGCCTCCAGTACCGCCGGGCTGACAAAATTCTCTGAAGCAATAAGCTCTAATTTGGTAAGCTGGCGCTGTTCTTCTTGTTGAATGGCAGCATAGATCTCGGGGTCGATCTGAGCCAAGGAACTCATGTATATTCACCTTACAAATGATCTTTGGGATCGGGGTGCCAGGAATCGATGATATTGAGACGCTCCTGATGGCGTCCTCCCTCGAAAGGAGTGCTGAGCCAGACGCGTACGATCTCGCGTCCTAAACCGCTGCCGACGATGCGCCCCCCCATCACGAGAATATTGGCGTCGTTATGGAGACGGCTCATCTTGGCAGTATAGAGCTCTTGGCAGAGGGCGGCGCGAATGCCGGGGAAACGATTTGCAGCAACAGACATGCCCAACCCGGTGCCGCAGATGAGAATGCCGCGATTCTCCGGATTCGCCAAAACCGCCTCAACCACTTTTCTGGCATAGAGGGGATAGTCAACCGAAATGGTTTCGCTATCGCAACCCATATCCAGGACGAACAGGGACATATTCTGCAAAAGATCGATGATCTCTTTTTTTAACCCGAAGCCGGCGTGATCCGAGCCTAAAAAGATGTTTGCCATAACCGCTATCCGTTAAATTGTCTAAATATTAGCACGGCATTGGCACCGCCGAAGCCGAAGGAATTGGACATAATCACCCGCATGGGTAAGGAGCGGGCCCGATTGGGAACGTAGTCAAGATCACAGTCTGGATCAGGGGTTTCATAGTTAATGGTGGGCGGCGCGATACCATGCAACAGGCTCAGAACCGAGATAACCGCCTCTATGGCCCCGGCTCCCCCCAGGAGATGGCCGGTCATGGATTTAGTGGCACTGATGGGAATATTGTAGGCGCGTTTCCCAAAGACCCTTTTAATAGCCATAGTCTCGGAAGCGTCGTTCAACCCCGTGGAGGTGCCATGGGCGTTGATATGATCTACGTCTTCCGGGGTGAGGCCGGCATCGGTTAGGGCATGTTGGATACTCAAAATAGCACCGGCGCCATCGGGAGAGGGAGCGGTCATGTGATAGGCATCACCGGACAGCCCGTAACCGACAATCTCCGCATAGATTCTAGCACCGCGGGCGCGAGCAAACTCCAATTCTTCCAGGATCAGGATACCACCGCCTTCGGCCATGACAAAGCCGTCCCGATCCCGATCAAAGGGACGGGAAGCCCGTTCAGGCTCGTGGTTGCGAGTGGAGAGGGCTTTGAGGGCGTTAAATCCCCCTACCGCCAGGGGGGTGATGACCGATTCAACGCCGCCGGCAATCATGGCCTGGGCCGCGCCCCGCTGGATGGTCTTAAAGGCATCGCCAATAGCGTGGGCTCCCGAAGCACAGGCGGTTACCGTGGAGGTGTTCGGCCCCTGGGCCCCAAAGTGCATGGCCACCATACCCGGTGCCATATTGGCGATGAGCATCGGAATGAAGAAGGGGCTGATCTTTTTAGGGCCTTTTTCCAGTAAAACGGAATGATATTTCTCAATGGTGGCCAATCCCCCCAGACCAACGCCCACGATAACGCCGATCAGGGGCTGCAAAGCCGGGGTAATCTCCAAACCGGCATCCGTCATCGCTTGTACTGCGGACGCTACCGCTAATTGCGTAAAGCGGTCCATCCGCTTAATCAATTTTGTTGAGATAAACTCCTCGGGGCGGAAGTCTTTGACTTCCCCGGCAATGGTAGTGTCAAAGCCGGTGGCGTCGAAACTAGTGATCGGTCCAATGCCGGATTTGCCGGCGATTAAACCGCTCCAGGTCGGCTTAACCCCGATTCCCAATGGCGTTATCATTCCCAGGCCGGTGACCACGACCCGTGCGCGCGCTGCCAAATCCTCTCCTTATCCTCCTAAAACGACACAGTTCATGTTAAAATAACTGCTTATGAGTGAGCTTTGATGTAATTGATTACATCCTGGACAGTCCTCAGTTTTTCGGCTTCTTCATCGGCAATCTCCAAGTCAAACTCCTCTTCCATGGCCATAATTAATTCTACCAGGTCAAGAGAATCAGCCCCCAGGTCATCAATAAAAGCAGCTTCGGGTACGACTTCAGATTTATCAACCCCCAACCGGTCTGCAATGATATTTATTACTCGCTCTTCCATGTCTGACATCAGTCTTTACCTCCCTCTTTAAGCTGATTGAATCGTCACAGTGAAATAATATTTTTGAAAATTATTGCTGATTGCACCTTCGAACGTATAATCTCCTGCTGGTCTTGCAAGCCAGCCGGTTCTGTCATCCTGCACCTAGTGAAGCATCCGGACTTTGCAGTAATGTTATATTCTTCACCAGGCCATAATGATCGCGGCAAGAAAAATGAATTCTGCAACAGCCTTTAGTGCTTATAAAAACCCTTCCGCCGGTGGTTGACAACTTATGCCATAATCAAGCCGCCGTTGATGTGAATGACTTCGCCGGTGATATATCCGGCCGCTTCGGAAGCCAGGAAAGCAACCAGCGCGGCAACTTCTTCTGGAGCACCGAACCGGTTGAGCGGAATCTGAGCCAACATGTCGGCTTGAATCTTTTCGGGTAGCCCGGCGGTCATGTCGGTAGCAATAAAACCTGGGGCAATGGCATTGACCGTTATCTGGCGAGAGGCCAACTCCCGGGCTGCGGCCTTGGTTAAACCCACCAACCCGGCCTTTGAGGCGGCATAATTGGCCTGCCCAGGATTGCCCATAAAGGCCACCACCGAGGAGAGGCTGATAATGCGGCCCCACCGCTGTTTCATCATGGGGCGGGTGGCAGCCTTGATGCAATTGAAGGCGCCCTTCAGATTAACGTTCAGCACCTGGTCCCAGTCCTGCTCTTTCAGTCGGGCAATTAGATTGTCTCTGGCAATACCGGCGTTGTTGACCAGAATATCGAGGCGGCCTTGACTCTTAACGATGGTGTCGACGGCGGCGGTAACATCGGCAGGATCGGCAACATTGAAACCGAGCACCTCGGCTTGGGCGCCTTGGGCCCGCGCCTGTTCACAGGTCTCAGCCGCCTGATCAAAATTGGCCACGTCGTTCACGTAGAGCATCATCTTAGGTTGGGCCAGGGCGATGACACAAGCCCGCCCGATACCTCGTGAAGCGCCAGTCACCAGTGCAACGCGATGTATATCACTCAAGGCTGCTCCTTCATAAGCGGCTGTTTAGCTGACAAAGGGAAAAAACATCCATTGAACCGACTATCGTAGCATATATTAATCAACCCTATCCTGCCAACTAATTGTTTGAATTCCAATGTAAACTCACCGTGGCGCTCCCGCCTCAGCGGCTGGCCTTGATCTGTTGAATCAGAGCCGGAATGATCTCAAACATATCCCCCACTAGACCGATGTCGGCAATCTGAAAGATAGGTGCCTGAGGATCACTGTTGATGGCGACAATAAAATCCGACGACTGCATTCCCACCAGGTGTTGCGCCGCGCCTGAAATACCACAGGCGAAATAGAGCCGCGGGGCCACGGTTTTCCCGGTCTGGCCGATCTGATGCTGATAAGAAATCCAGCCAGCGTCAACTGCGGCCCGGGTAGCTCCTACCGCCCCTCCCAAGAGGTCAGCCAGTTCTTCAAGGAGTTGGAAGTTCTTGCCATCCTGCAGTCCCCGCCCCCCGGCGACAATAACCTCGGCTTCGCCCAAGGGGATGGCTTCGGTGATTTCGGAAACCGTCTCTAAAAAGCGAGAGCGGAAAGGCTGTTCCAACTCCTCCAATCTGACCGGGATGACGGTTCCCTCCCGATCCGATTGCAGAGCAAGTTTTTTCATGACGCGAGGCCGCACGGTGGCCATCTGGGGATATGACCGGGGTGTGAGGATGGTGGCCATGATGTTGCCGCCGAAGGCCGGCCTGGTTTGCAGCAGTAGGTTGGTCTCCGTCTCGAGGTCAAAGGCGGTGCAGTCAGCGGTAAGGCCGGTATCTAGCAGAGCAGCGACCCTGGGAATGAAGGCCCGCCCCAAATAGGTGGCCCCGGCCAGGATGATCTCAGGCTGCTCGCGCCTGGCCAAAGCCGTCAGGGCGGCAGCATAGGGTTCCTCAACGAAATCCGCCAGGCGGGGATGATCCACCAGATAGACCTTATCGGCCCCGCCGGCAATCAACCCGGCGGTTAGCTCCTGGACCTGGTGGCCGAAAAGCACTGCCGCTACGGGAACCTGCATCCTAGCCGCCAAACGGCGCGCTTCCCCCAAAAGCTCCAGGGATACCGGAGCCATGCGGCCACCCCGTTGCTCAGCAAAAATCCAGATGCCCCCATGAGGGCGATAAACTTCCGAAGACCCCGCCTCAGTGGCAGGGAGGCTCAGAGCGCCGTATTCACAGACCTCTACACAAGCGCCGCAGAGCGTACAGCCGTCATCGACCATAAGCCTGCCATCAAGCAGATACAACAGGCCAAACGGACAGGCATCCAGGCATTGCCCACACCCGGTACACCTTTCGAGATTGATAATGACAGACATTAACTCTTAATAGTTACTATAATAACAAGTAGTTATCAATCTATCTACCGCCGCTGCAACTGCTGCAACCGGGACCAGAGAGTTGCGGCCATCTCTGTAGCGGTACCGGCTAAGATCTCCCGCTGTCCGCGCGGCGGCGGGGGAAAAACCTTCACCACCCTCGTAAAAGAGCCTTTAAAACCAACCTGTTCTTCGCCAAGCGACAGATCGGCCAGGCCATAAACCGGAATGGTAGCAGATTTAGCCCGCAACTTGGCTTTAAAAGAAGGGAGGCGGGGCTCATTGATTTCTTTGACTATCGTGATCAGGGCCGGTAATTGAACCTCGACGCGGTCATAGCCGTGGTCTAGCAACCGCTCTACCTGTAGCAGCTCCGGCCTGACAAAAACCAGTTTACGGGCCCAGGCTACATGTGGAATATCCAGGAAAGCGGCCATTTCCGGCCCGACCTGGGCCGTATCGCCGTCGATGGCCTGTTTGCCGCAAAAGATCAGGTCGGCGCCACCCAGACGGCGCACGGCAGCGGCCAGGGTGAAGGCAGTGGCCCACGTATCAGCCCCGGCAAACGCCCGGTCAGATAACAGAAAGGCTTGATCGGCACCATAGGAAAGCGCCTCCCGCAGCGCCGCTTCGGCCTGGGGGGGACCCATGCTTAATACAATAACTTCACCGCCCTGCTGCTCCCGCACCCGCAAACCTTCTTCAAGGGCATAGAGGTCAAAAGGGTTGATGATACTTTTGACTCCCTCGCGTTGCAGGTTGTGAGTCGCCGGATCCAGGCGTACATCCTGGCTCTCGGGAACCTGTTTCAGACAGACAATAATCTTCATAATTGCTGGCGGTGCCTCGGCTACGAGGTTACCAAAAGCGGCAAGGCCATGAATCGCATCACCTTAGCGTTTTTTGCTGAATTCCTTATTAAGGGCCTGACCGATGACATTGCGCAAGATCTGGTTGGTACCCTCAAAAATCTGCAAGATTTTGGCATCCCGCATCATCTTCTCCACCGGGTATTCGCGCATATACCCATGGCCGCCAAGGATCTGGACTGCATCGGTGGTTACCTGCATGGCCATATCGGTAGGAAATAGTTTGGCCATGGCAGATTCTTTGGAAAACTCTTTGGGATCATGATCAATAGCCCGAGCTACGGCATAGACCAGTGCCCGGGCCGCCTCAAGCTGGGTGGCCATATTCGCCAGCATATGCTGCACCGCCTGAAAAGAGATGATCGGGTGTCCGAACTGCTGGCGCTCTCGGGCAAAGATCACCGCCTCCTCCAGAGCGGCCTGGGCCAGACCCAGGGCCAGGGCGCCCACCCCCGGACGAGAAAAGTCCAGGGTCTTGAGGGCGATGACAAAACCGAAGCCTTCTTTGGCAATAAGGCGATTGGCCGGAATCCGGCAGTTTTGGAAGACAATCTCCCGCGTTACCGAGGCCCGGATGCCCATTTTCTGTTCTTTTTTGCCAAAGGAGATGCCAGGATCATCGGCTTCGACAATAAAGGCACTGGCCCCGCGGGCTCCTTTGCTGCGGTCGCTCAGGGCGATCACCGTATAGATACCCGCCTCGCCGGCATTGGTGATCCACTGTTTCGTACCATTGAGGATATAGCTGTCGCCATCCCGTACCGCAATGGTCTGGATAGCACCGGCGTCGCTGCCCGCCTGCGATTCGGTTAAGGCAAAGGCGGCTAAATGGTCTCCCTTGGCTAAGGGCGGCAGATAACGCTTTTTTTGGTCTTCCGAGCCATACAGCAGGAAGGGGTAGGCGCCCAGAAAGGTGGCCGCAAAAGTGGTGGCAATCCCGACACAACCGGTGCTGAGAGCCTCCAATACCAGACAGTTTTCCATGCAGCCCAACCCTAAACCGCCATACTGCTCCGGAATAATCACCCCAAAAAGATCGGCCTGGGCCAGATCCCGCATGAGTTCAGTCGGAAAAATTTCATGTTCGTCCAGCTCCGCCCGCACCGGCTTGATGCGGTCATGCGCGATCTGGAGGGCCAACTCCTGGAGCATCTGCTGTTCTTCCGTCAGCAAGTAATCCATGGCCTGACCTCATTATTCCTCGGATTTGGGGATAACCAACCGGCCTTTATAAACGCCGCAATGCGGGCAGGCGTGATGCGGCAACCGGGGTTCGCCGCACTGAGGGCAAACGGCGACTTGAGGAAGGGTGAGGTGGTCGTGAGAGCGCCGCATGTTCCGTTTGGATTTAGAAGTGCGATGTTTCGGTAGGGCCACGGTTTAAACTCCTTTAATTCGTTAATCAATCCTGTTTTAATTTCTCTAACCCGGCAAAAGCGGGGTTAAAACCGGAAGAGCGGCAGGAACAGCTCTCTCGATTCAAGTTTGCTCCGCAGCGCCAACATAAACCGGCACACTCTGGCCGGCACAGCGGCTTCAGGGGCAGGGCTAAGAGAATCTGCTCGCGCAGATAAATATCGAGATCTAATTCTTCACCGCTGATATAGTCCTCGTTTAATTCCTCGCCGGTGAGTTCCCTTTCCTCATCCGGCACTGCCGTCTGGGAACCCTTAAGAAAAATTTCAAAGGCTAAATTCAGAGGTTCGGCAAAGACGTCCAAACAGCGGCTGCAGGTGTAGATGAGCTCCCCCTGGAGATTGCCGCGCAGCAAAATGGCATCGTCGTGCTTTTCCAGATGGACAACACCCGTAAGAGGCTTCCCCAGAGAAAACTCAAGGTCCGGGGCCTCCTGAAGCCACCGGGCAAACCATTCCTGTCCCAACGACACCGGTAGATCTATCCCCTCCCAGGTTATCTGCTCAATGGAAACGATGAACGATGATTTTTTTTTCATGGTGTAGTAGTGACTGGCTTGCCTGGTTGGGTCACAGTCGCTTATATAAAAACAGTGCGCCGTGAGCAGAAAAAAGCATTATTGTGAGCAGCTTCCACGGTTCTGTTTTCATGCTTCGTTGTGTTTGTCAGAACATGATGGCTTATATGAACATAAAATATTTATTATAATGAAAAAGAGACCCCTGTCAAGTTTTACCGGGGCTTAAAATTTCGATGCCGGGCCGTCCCGGCCAGACCCGAAAGTCCTGCCGTATAATGAGGTTGTCAGGGTATCGCCCGCATTTTGGCGTCTGGGCTCTCTCAGGCAAATGCCTTGGCTTCCAAGACCGCCAGGGCAGCCCGGGCCTTCAAGAGGGCCCGATACTTCTTTTCAGCCTTATCGAACTTTTTTGCGACCATGGCCTTGAGTAGATCGCCTTCGAGCTCCGCGATATCTAACCGTTGATAATAATCCATGGTCTCCTTCAGGTGAGCCAGGACAATCTTGCCGGTCAATATGGGGTGGTTGTTGGTGACGTTGGCATCCTTGAATCGCGTTCCATGTTCTAATTCCACTTCCAAACCGGTGATAAAATCCTCCAAAGGTATATCCATTTTTTCGACATTAACAACCTGCAGAATTTTTTCCGCCTCGTCCGGCAGCACCTGAGGGGGATCAGGGAGCTGGGTCCAGTCCCGGATGCCAAGCTCCTGACATATCCGTTGTACTTCGACAATAGGAACATAATCAGGCAATTGCATGAGACATCCTCCTGTCGGTAGAAAATATTAAGGGGAAAGATAGTGTTTCTCTCCCCCATTGAGTCCAGAGGCCGCAAAGTGGGAAGGAGAAGTGCATCCCGCCTTTAGGATTTACAACTGGTAGCGCTCTTCCACGATACGCTCCACTTCCTCTTCGGTGGGCATGGTGTCGCGGTAGCCGGCCATGTATTGGTTCCGCAGCCACCGGAAGAGGCTGACGGTTTCGTTGATGCGGACGATTTCCGGGATAACGCCGCTCTCCTGGGTCTTAATATGCTGGTTATATTGTCCCAGCATACTTACCACATCATAGAAGGTGGCGGCTTCCCGTTTGATGCCCTTCTTGAAAGACTTGCCTTCAGAGGGATAGATCTGTTCCGGTTCCGGGTTGCCCGAGATATCAACCCGTTGGAAAGGCCGACGCACCGCTATCTGCCATTTCCGGGATTCTACCATCATTCGGGACACGAGCGGTCCGGCCCAGTCGTGGCTCTGATGACCCTGCGGGCAGAAGGAGAAAAATTCGACCATAGACGGCCCGTTATAGGCAATGGCCTCCTTCAAGATTTTAATAGCATACATGGGATTGTCAATAGTCAACTTGGCAGCGTAGACATGGGAAATGGCCATAGCCTGGCTGATAACCCGGCGGTGCAGGGTTGTCTTACCGGCAAATTTAGCCCCGAAGGGTGAAGTGGAACGGTCGCTGCCGAATCGGGTGGCCCCGGATTTCTGCATGCCGGTATTCATATAACCTTCGTTGTTATAGATAATCCAGGTAATATCGAAGTTTTCCCCGAGGGCGTGGTTAAACGGTCCGTTGCCGATGTCATAGATGGCACCGTCGCCGGCGAAGACGATAACCTTGGTGAGGACGTTATTGTAACGGTTCTCATAGGCTTGATCCAGGCTGAACTTGGCGCCCAACGCCGCCGCGGAGGCAGTGCCGAAGCCATAATGCCCGCTCTGATAGATCCGGGTGTTGAAGGGATTCCCCAACTCCGAAACCTGGTTGCAGCCCGTGGCGTTAATAGTGTAGATGTTGAACCCATAGTCCAGCATATGCTCTATGGCCCGCTGGGTTTTATCGGAAAGAATCTTGATCCCCTGGTAGAAGGTGGCAATCCCCTCAGGGTTGTTGCGCAGCGATTCTGCCGCAAAAAAAGTCAGCAGGTTGATGGTCGGCTCACTGCACCCCGGACATAGCGTGTGTTTCCCGGGATACATCTTGGAAAAAACAAACAGCGCCTGATGCATCAAGGTCATCTGATGCACGTGCGGGGCCAGGCCATAGGTATTATCATAGTCCTTGCAGGGTTCAGGCAGAAAATCGCGTTCAGTCAGTTTGGTCTTATCCACCATGCGCAAGGCGTTGGTGGGGCAGACGGCGGCACACACCCCGCAACCTTTGCAGGCGCTGGGAACGGCATCGATATTCATGGCGAACCGCTCCCAGGGCACGCCCTTAGGCGGTTTTTTAAATACCTTGAAGAAACGTTCGTATTCCTCCGGAATAGGCCGTTCCGTCACGGTACAAAAGAGCGCCGAATCCGGGCAGGACGCCGTACACGTACCGCAGGCGGTGCATTTGGCCGCGTCCCAAACCGGCAGTTGCGTTCCGATAAAGCTGACGTCCCGGTATCTCGTAGTGGCGGCGGGCACCACCGGCAGGAAATGATCCCAACTGATCCGGCGCCCTTCAATCAGCGGGTGCACCATCTCCAGATAAAAGATCTCCTGGTAGTTAGGAATGAGGTTTACGGGCTTAATGGCACCCAGTTCATCCTTTTCTTTGACCTGCACCGGTAGCCCGGCGGAGCCAGGCGTCAGGCCGAAGTCCTCGGCTAGGGGCGGTTTGTAGCCCACCCCGCAGGCTTCGATCGCCGCCAGGCCGTTAAGTCCTTCTAACCCCCTCGTTCCCGCTTTCTCGATCCCGTATCGCAAGAGGGAGATGTTGGTGTCCAACACCGCCTTACCTTTCTTTCCTAATTTCCGTTCCAGAATGCGGATAAAGCGCGCCTCGAATTCCTTTTCCGGCAGGATGCCCATTTCCTTGTTGATCAGGCCCAGAATAGGCGCGCCGGGAAGGTTTTTCTTCATCTGCTTAAGTGCAGCCCACGTGGCGTCAATAGCCTTTAAGCGAATCTTGCGATATTGAATCAGGGTCTGCACCTGAGGCGGAAATCCCGCCATAATTTCTTCCGGGTCCTTTAGGGTATTGACCACCAGCAGGCCATTTTCTTTCAGTCCTCCCACATATTCCCGCAGAATCTGGCCTTCTAAAAATTTCTCATTGAAGAAGGCCAGCACGTCCCGTTCGGTCAATTCCGAACTGTTGCGGATGGGCAACGGACTGATGCGCAGGTTCATAAATACCGGCGACCCCTTGCGGGCGGCGCCATAGCGGGCCCCGGTCTGGATGTAATTGGTGTGTCCACCGCTTTCCTCGGCATAGATCAGCGCCGCTGATTCCAGGGCGGTCTTGACGCCTTCGGCACCGATGCCGATAAAAGTCATGCCCAGTTCCCGCTCCGGAAAACCGGGCAGCGGCGCCGGCTTCAAGGTGTAGGGACCTTCGATTCCGGCGGAAAAATCCCGCAAAAAGCCGCCCCGCTTTTTCTCAAAGCAGGCCGCCATGTTTTCCACTACCGCGGCAGCATCGTATTTATTGAAGTCTTTGCTGCCCAGACCATACACCCCGTGCAGCAACGTCGGCATGGAGGTCCGGCCGTAAACCTGGTGTTCCGGCTTGCCTTCCCGCCCCGCCCGCAAGGAGATTTGCAAGGCCGCCTGCAGGTCTGCCAACATCAACTGGTTGTGAGTAGTCCCGGTCCGCTCCAAGACCGTAATAACCCTGGCATTGCGCACCCCGTAGGCCAACTCCTCATAACAGGGAGGATTAAACAACACCGGCCGCACCACCCCGATCTTGTAGCCCTTGGCGTCGCGGTAGTAATCTACCACGTCTTTCACCACCCCGGCCGCCGATCCCATCACTATGACCACCATGTCGGCATCCTCGGTGCGATAGCACTCCACCACCTTGAGATTAGACCCCAGAATCTTATTGGCGGCATTCATGGCAGCGATATAGGCCTTGCGCATAAAATGGTAGGCAAAATCCTGGCCGATCTGCCCTTCCATGGTCAGATCGGTATCCGTAAACGTACCCGTCAGGATGGGATAAGAAAAATTCGGCTGATAGAACCGGTTGGGCGGTCCGACAAAATAGCGCAGGAACTCATCCGATAACTCCTTGATATTTTCAATGGCGTGGCTTTTAATAAAACCGTCGCCAATCACCATGCACGGCAGCATCACCTGCCGCATTTCGGAAACCTTAAAGGCTACCGGCAGGAGCTCATGCAATTCCTGGTTATCTCCGGCCACCAACTGGGCCCAACCGGCGTTGCGCACCGCGTAGAAATCCGTATGGCCGCAGTGAATGCTTAAAGAGCCTTTATTCACCTCCCGGGCCATCACCGTCATCACTACCGGCAGCCGCTTCCCGGCAACCGAGAACAGATTTTTGGTCTTGAGCAACAATCCCTGCGACGAGGTGTTGTCGGCGTAACGCCCCCCCTGACAGGCCATGGCCTCCACGGCGGAGATAGCCGACAATTCATCGCTGGGCTGGAAATACATCAATTCGTGCCCGAAAATATTACTGGCACCCTGGGACGAGGCCCGCGCAAACGTCTCGGCAATTGGCGTAGACGGGGTAATCGGATAGCCGCATAAGCCATCGACCAGCCGGGTCAGGATAGAGATCGCTCCCTGGTTGCCATCCATCAATACATCCCGGCGTTTTCGCATGGACTCCAGTTGCGATTCGGGGATTGTCGCCAGATCAAAATCGAACAATTGCTTGGCGTCAAAACGTTCCCACTCGGCTTGCCAATCGATCTCTACCTTACGACCCAACTTCTCCTTCAGGTTGTAGTAGGGCAGATTCATCTGGAGAGTCAATAAATTAATCCTGGATTCCATGCCACATCTCCTCAAACAAAATATCCGTCAACCTCTCGCTGGCGACGGCTTTTTCCCCGGCAGACTTATGACCTCTTCGCCGACGATAGAAAAGTGTTATATATTAACATATGATTCATAACTTGGCTACCGCCCGGTAAGAATTTCCGGTTTTAGACCATATTTTTCATTTTCCGCACCCGCTAAAACCCGGAATCTCCACTGCCTGGACTGAACAATTCCTTGCCAATCCGGGGAGGCTAGGGTACAATAACGCCGCAAAGAGCCTGATTCAGGCTCGGTTCCTTTCCAAGGTGCTGCTGCTTAACGTGCTCATGATGGGCAGTGGTGGCGGCTCTCACCGCATTGCCTGGGTGGCGGAATGGGTAGACGCAAGGGACTTAAAATCCCTCGGGGTTCATCCCCGTGCCGGTTCAAATCCGGCCCCAGGCACCAAGAATATTAAGAGGTTAGCAATTTCGCCAACCCCTCTTTTATTGTCTGACAAATCCTTGGTGAATATATAGGTGAATACCAATCAAATTTTCTCCCTCACCAGGGCCCTGAGTTCATCCCTGCCCACGGTGTTATATCTCAAAAACATGGCCGTGGTCTTGTGGCCGGTAATTGCCATAATCACAGAATCATGAATACCCGCCCGCCTCATGTTAGTCGTGAAAGTATGCCGGAGATCGTGGAAAGTAAAGTCGGTAATGTTTGCTTTTCGACAAGCCGATTGAAAGCTTTCACGAATTGACGTTATGGGGTTCCCGTTTTTCAGGAAGACCCTCAACTGTGGCAACCCCCTGGGTATGCCCTTAAATAAATCCATAAGTTCTGAATTGAGGGGAATTAGCCGGGCTTCGTTAGTTTTGGTATCTTCGGGCCGCAAGGTGATAAATCCCTCCTTCAAATCTATCTGTCCCCACGTCAAAGAAAGAATTTCCCCCTGTCTCATGCCGGTATGATAGGCAACCTTGACAATCGGCCTGAGGTATCCAGGGCATTGATTTATTAAATTTAAATACTCCGCTTCCGATAAAACCCGGTCCCTGGCATTATTTTCTTTGAGCATCTTCAAGCCTTTAACGGGAGTTTTTTCGGCTTTTTCGTTGGCTATAGCCTTGTTGAAGATAATTTTCAGTAATGCCATTTCCCGGTTTACGGTGGCCGGTTTTGTGGGGTTTCCCCGGTAAGATAGTTCGGATAACCTATCCTGCCGGTATTTCTCGACCATTGCCGGGGTTATATCCTTCAAGAGTTTGTCGCCAAAAACCGGGAGAAGTTTTTTCAAGCTCCTTTCATCCCGGCTATAACTCCGCTTGGCCTTAACTTCCGGGAGGTTTAAATACCAGTCAGCCAGGGTTTTGAATGTGGTCTTCGCATCAGGGCATTTCCTGACAAACCTCCCCTCAGCCAGTAAGCTCCTCACTTCCCGATACCGCTGCTCCGCCGCCGCCTTGTTGGGGCCGATCCGCTCCCGCCGCAGCCGTCGCTCATGATCGTAATACTCAATCCACCAAATCCGCCCGCTGTGCTTCGCCAAGAGGAAACCACAACCCTTACAGGCTTTCTCTTTTGCGGGGTTACGCCGCTTACATTGTGGACATTCGATTAACAAGGCCATTATTTGCACCGCCCATTTATCAATACCAACTTCTTTTTTCGTTTGCGCCGATTCAGCGCTAACCGATTTTCTTTTTCTCGTCTGTATTTTATGGCACATGCGGTATTATGATACCGTTTGACAACTACTTCAAATTCACGTTTTTCACCTTCAGGGAGCAGCATTAATATTTCAATCACATCGGCAAGGCATAACGCACCTGCACCATACGAACCATATAATATACGTTCGGCATGATATAAATATTCTTTTACCTCTTCCATTGCCTGCCTCCAAAAAGAAAAATGCCTGGCATTGTCAGGGAGCACTACACTCCCCCCGGTCCTTACGGAGTCGGGATGCCAGGCAACTTTATTTTCGGTGGAAAAAAAATCCTCATAACGGTGAGGTCTCCGGTAGTGGTGTTTTGACATTAGGATTAGAGCACACTTCCCCCGGCCTGTCAAGAAAAAGTATCCATGTTGATTTATTCGCCGGGAGTGGGTATATTTTGATCATCAAGTTTGCTTCGGCCTTGAGCGTCGGGCGCTCCCTGACCGGTAGCATTTTCAGGAGAGCGAGCGAAGGGGGGCTTTTCGCCGGAAGAAGTCGTATCGGGTGCGCTCCGATCCTGAAGCAGTTCTTTGTTTTTTAAGTACACTACACCCTCACCTTAATCCCCACAATTCCGCTTTCCACCCATGTTTCCCCCTGCCGCTCAAACTCCTGCGCAACCTCCTGCACTACATCATGGATAGAGAAGGTTATATACTTCAATAACCCGCTGTTATCAACGAGCCAGGCGTAGTAGTCTGCTTTTGGGATTTTCACTAAATCGCTCCTCTAAGGCATTTAGCCTGGTCTCAAGCTCACTGGTTTCGATTGCCCGGATAATGATGTTTGTGATATACGCCAAACGTCCAGCTATGTTCGGATCAAGCGTCCCGGCTTCCAAACGGTTGATGACGTTCGCCAGATACCGCCGACAATCCTGTGATGTATTTAGGCGTCTTCTTGGCATAATATACCCCCTTGATTTTATTAGCATATTATCATAATAGCTGCATTTAGCACGCCAAAAAGGAGTGTTAGCCGCCTATTTCCGGCCAATTCAGTCCAATCTCAGTCTTGCTTCCAACAAGAGATGAGTCATGTGAGTGACCAAAACCGGCGTTCCGTATACCTGCCTTTCGAAATCCAACTCCTCAGCCGAAACTTCTGCGCCGTCCACGCGCTTCCCGAAAATTCTAAACGCCTCGGCGATCGCCTCCTCCCCCTCTACAGTAATCTGGTTGCCGGAGAGTAATTTCTCCAATCGCTCAAGTCGTCTTTGGATTCGCATATCATCACCTCCAGCTTCTTTGCGTACTAATATCGCCTATCTTCGTGATATCAATAGATATTCTTATAATTTTCACCTACGCAACGGCCTCTACCTCGCATATGTAATGCGACGGCCATCGCTGCAACTAACCGATTCAAATCACTTATTTTGGCCGCTGTCATCCCAGTGAATACAGGGGTGAATATCCGATTTTTTTCACCGCTCAATCAACTTCCTCCTAACGAGTTCAGCCTCGACCTGGTCTAGGGCCGCCCTGAAATCACGCCAAAGAGAAGGTAATACAGTAATCCCCTTTTTTGTGGGGTGCCAACTCTGCTCATCATCGGCCAGGAAGTGCAGCCGCACGTCAACGAACTTGTGGCCTTGATACTCCCTGATGCTAAAATGGTATCGTTCTTTTGTGTTCTTATTCACTGTTACCAAGGGTTTTTCCATAATTCCCGCCTTTCACGGCCTGTTTATAGCGTTCCTCAATTTCCCTCAGATATTTCGCCAAGAGGGAAAAGGTCATATACTCAGCCCCCTGCCGGTCCCCCGCCCATACGAACGGCACCCGGTAGCGCACTTGAAAAGCACACAGGCTCTGTAGGGCTGCGTGGGGTTTCATGGCACTGCGATAGTCCCCCCGCCTCACGTCCTCAAGGGCCGCTTCCACTACCACGGCAAAAAGCTCATAGCTTTTTCCTTTCGCGAGTTCCCTTTCAAACCGGTCCCGGTTTTTATCCATCAAACAGGCAATCAGGTCGTTTAACTCCTTACGTTCAATAGCCACACGGTCCACAAAACCGGGCAAAGAGTAATCCCCCACTGGCAGGGCCGCCGGTTCCACAGCCACGTCATAGCCGCCAAAAGAGAAAGGCACCTGTTCCCTGGTGTCAACGAGAATATTCAACCGCACCCCGATCTCGCAGAGCCAGCATCGCCAGCACTGAGTAATTTGCCAGATCAAGAAGAGTGTCAGCAAGACTCTCATCGGCCACCGCCGCCTGTCCGCTGCGCACCAGGTTAGCAGCCCGGCTTACCTTGTCGATCATCCTGCTGAGCAACACTTCCACCACGGGCCGCCCTAAGAGGTCTGCCGCCAGTTCAAAAGAATTGCCATAGTCGGCGTTCTTGGCTTCGTGAACCGCCTGCATCTGCTTCAAGACCATTTCGAAAGTCATTTTCCCTCTTTCTGGATCGCCAGGATGCCCCACACGGCAAGTTTATGTGGCAACCCATGGGTTAGTATTCGTTTTTTTAATGACACACGCCTGCCGTATACGGGAATAGCTTCTCAATGCAATTCCAGTCCGGCGGTTCGCACTTGGCGCAGTGCTGCTCGCCAGTGTGGTCGGAGTAGAACACGCAGCCGCCGCATCTTGGGCAGTACACCCGCAAAAACAGAATGGCGGCGTCCCGCTCGGCCTTGATGGCTTCAAATAATGGCGCCACCGCTTCCATGTCCGGTTTGCCCTTGCCGCACCAGTCATAGCGAATCTTGTCACCATTCATCTTGAAGCGAAAACCCATTGCCGTAAGCTTCATGATTGCTGCACCGGGTTTCATAGATCACCCCCGTCAGAAAGTGTGTTTTTTTTTCCGTCAGCTTTTTTTCTGAGATGAAAATTTATCGTCACTACCGTCACTATCGTCGCCGTCATGGCTCACGTCTGACCGCTGCTTGAGCAAGTCTCTAAGCCGTTCAACCTCTTCAATTAAAGCCTTGATATCAGTAGGAGCGTTGGCAATAAGCTCGGCATCAGCAGGTAATGGCACCACGCCCAATAGAGCCTTTCCCTTAACCTGCGCCCACCTCAACCCAATGATATGGGGAAAATCATATTCATCTACATCCCCACATAAAATATTAAACGGGGTTAGTTCAGCAGCATGTTTGCTCGGTGGCCCGGCCAACAGCATCACCCATGCCTGGTCTGCCTTTGCCCCCGGCCTTGCTCGCCATTTCCCGTTACGCATCTTTTCCATATATTTCGGCCTGAAATCATTCTCACGCCACGCCCATGGCCCCGGTGTAGCTTTAGCCACGCGTTCTTTAATTGGCTCTAAATCTAATGGTTTCATACCACCTCCTGCTTATTTATAACTATTCGATATAATACGGTTTATAGTTTTATATTCGTCAATGCCTGCCCCTACCCATGCCTTGAGGTCAACCCATGCCTGCCACATTTCGCCGGGGTCTTTACCGCCCACAGGCGGCCACCGCCGGGCCTGGGTGAAGGTCTTTAGCCACCACTGCCAGCTTGCCACGGCCCCGGCCTGGTCAGCGTCCAGGGCCACAAGTATCAACTTGCTTTTTGCCAGAATAGCCGCCGACCCGGTGTCCGGTTTACTCTGAGCATTGCCAAGAGCAACTACCCCGGCCATGTCGCCGCAGTCCTGGGCAAGAAGAAAGCCATCAAGTTCGCTTTCCACCACTATGATAACATCCCCTTCCGGCCCTAATACCATCGGCCCCATGTAAGAACCTGACACATTCCAATACCGATCTTCCACGGCCTCTTGCCGCCGTATCCGTACCCGGGCCACCTTGCCGCCGATGAAATAGGGAATGACTACCCCGGCAGGAAGCCAGAGATCTTTTTCTCTGTCATGCTGGGTTAGCTGTTTCGGCAACCCCCACGGCCCCCGCTTGACGTATTTCTCAGCCGGTAACAGCCCCAACCGCCGGGCCTGTATGGTATCATCGGCCAGCCCCCGCCCGTTTAGATATGCCCATGTATCGCTGTTCAGCTTGCCCGCCGCATACTCTACCAGTTTCCCGGCCTGCTCCTGCCATTGTTCACCCGGCAAAGAAGAGGTCTTAGGTTTCCACGGCCCCGGCCCCTCTGTGGGCCTCGCCGCCGATCTCGCCCCGGTGGACGGCCCCCGGCCCCCAGCTCTCCCGCCGTTCAACTTATCTTCCCGGCCAGCTACTCGGCAGGCATCCGGAAATGACAGCCCCCGCTTATCCCTGAGATATTGAATAACGTCCCCTTTTTTGCCACAGCCCCGGCACCAATACCGCCCGGTTTCCGGCCATACCCTAAACCTGTCATTCCCGCCGCACCACGGACATGCCCCGGCATATTCGACGCCCTTGGTGGTCGCCACCTTTTTCAGTTCTGTATCTGCCTGACAAAGAGAAAGTAAATTCATTTTCTATAAACTCTTATTACTCTTGTGACTCTGTGACTCTTGTCTTGTATCTCTAATAAATTCAACAATATAAAAAATCCCAAGAGACACATTTGATAGAATATAGAATGTGACTCTTTGTGACTCTTTAAGCCAAGAGACACAAGAAACACAAGAGACATAATAGTAATAAGAGTAATAAGAGTAATATATTTATTATATTTATATACAGTATTTTCCGTATCCTGTTTTCTTAATTAATTCAGTATCTAACAGTATTTTTAGAATGTTTTTCACGTAGTTTTCGCCTATGTCTGTCATTTGAGAAATTTCTTTCGGTTTCAATGGTTCGCTCGAATTTTTCAAGCAATTTAAAATAGTTTCCTGGTTTTGACTAATTCTTACTTCCTTAGCATTGCCTAAATATGTCCAAAGGCAGTTTTCAAATTTAAGTGCAAGCTCGATCTCTGGAATATCCTTCCCGGTAATTTCGAGTATCCCGGTATTTTCCCGCCGCCCCCTAGAAAGCTGTGCAACAAAGTCCGGTGCTCCGGTTATCCCGGTGCTTCCTGCCAGTTCGTCTATAAAATCCCCGGTTTCAGACTTGCTTTTCCTGGTATGGTGGACGGCCAAGAGGCATACATGATATTTGTGGGCAATGGCCTGTAATTTCCCGCCGATCTCCATATCATTTTCATAGGCATCGGCCCCACGTTTAAGCCTGGGTTTCACTCTTGCCAAGGTATCCACTGTGACAAGTCGGCAGTCGTTGTAAGCTGTGAGATATGCTTCCAGGGCCTCTATGCCGCCCTCGTGCAACCGCTTCCATTCCGTTGTAAGGTGCAACCGTTCCGGCCCCCCGGCCTGCCCATTGAGTAAAACCGCTTGGCGCTCTTGAAGTCGGCGCTCGTGATCTTCCAAGGCAAGATAAAGAGCCGTTCCCGGGTCAACCGGATATTCGTTACTGCCGATAGCATAGCCGCCGCTGGCAACCGCCAAGGCAATGTCAAAAGCAAGCCATGACTTCCCGATCTTTGGACGGCCCCCGAGTATCCCGTATCCTTCCGGCAGTAGTCCAGGGACGGCCCACCGTATTGGTGGGAACACTTTGCCGGCCAGGTCGGCCCCGGTGATAGTTTTAATCCCGTGCTCATTCTGTAATTTCTCGGCCTTTATTCTTTGCCTGGCCTCATCAGCGATATTGATAATTTTGTCAGCCATTGCCGCCCTCTTCCAGGGTCACGATTAGCCGGTCGATTGCCAAGGACAGCCCACGGTCGAAATAAGAGAAGTCAATCAAATAGGATAACAGGGCAAGCCGCAGAACATAATGAAGGTTCTTAGCAATTTCCGCCGCGGTCATTTGCCAGCTTCCCGCCGGGGTTTGGCCGCCACCTTCCGGGACTGCACATAATCGCGCAAATCTGCCAAGTCAAACAGGGTCCGCCGCCCGATCTTCACGTATGGCACCATACCGCGGGATACATACCCACGCAAAGAATGAGGGGAAATGTTTAAAAATTCAGCCGCTTGTTGATTGTTTAAAAGATGCTCCATTTGCTTACCTCATCTGTTTTTTCTTTATGGTAAGCAATAAGGCGCAAGGGAAAAACTGAAGAAAGAGGGGAGGTTTATATTTCAGTACTGTAAAATGAGGGGGAGATTATATTTCAGTACAGCAGATTATTGTAGCAACTTTCCTTGTTCTCCTATTAATTTCTGTGCTTTCTTATAAAGCTGCCTTATTTTGTCATAAGCTGATCTTATTTCCTGTTGTGGAATTAATTCTTTTGCCACCTGCCATTTTGTTTTGTGCTCGTTTTGAACCATATCCCAGACAAGAAAAGGATTAATTTCATCATCATGAGCAATTGCCCTTTTGCCTTTGGAATCCCCACTTACCTCATGGCGATATTTGTTAACCCATCTTTCAACAAAAACCATTACCTGCTCTTTTGGGCAGGTCAGATCAATCTTGAGATTTAAATATCTCTTATTCTCTAAGTGAGAAGAAGGCCATATCATGCTATTGGTTTTGGGGTCAACCCGCGGTTGTTCGATACTGGTAGCAATAACGGGGAAGGTATCATAAAAAATAGGTTGATCTTTAGCGAATTTACTAACCCATGGGGGATTATGAGGGGGGAAAGGCATCACTAAGCCGCACTTCACCGCCAGGGACCGCCCTTCAGGGGAAGTTATAAATTCACCTTCTAACCTTTCCGGAGTCCATTGCTCATGAAATTTTCGGTCTCGCCATGATGGGTCGAGGATCATGGCATAGATGTTATTCCGGTCGGTTTCCCCATCATAATCATCAGAAGAGAAAACCATTTCCCTTTTGAGTCTGGCCTCCATAGCTTCAAAAGCTGCCTGATACGCCCCCCGGTATGCTTCCGATCTTCTTAGGGCCTCCCATCTATAAAGGTTTCGCCGTACTAAATCCTTGTGGGCCTCTTCCTGGTGTTTTTTCATGCCCCTTTTTGGGGTTTTTTGGGGTAAAATTTTTTTCTTTGCCTTGCATCGCGCCAGGGCTTTTGCATCTTCTTCCAAGTTCCACCTCCTTTAGTGGTCCTTTATGAATAGCCCCCCAAGGTGATAAGGAAGTCACCCTGTCCCCCGGTTCATGACGCCGCGGTTAGGGGAGCAAAATCTTAGATAATGTTATGGACATTCGCTTATTATTTTGGTGAATATATAGGTGAATATTCACCCCACAAAACAGGCTATTTCAGGCTTACTCAGGCACAATTTAATAAAACCTATCATATTAATACTGCTAAGTAAATATCACTTGCGCTTACTCAGGGTAAAAGGTAAAATTGACACTTAAAATCCCTCGGGGTTCATCCCCGTGCCGGTTCAAATCCGGCCCCAGGCACCAATGATTATTAGGGAAAAAAGAAGATATCACCCTGTTGCAACGTGACAACCGTGAACCAAATGCCCGGTTGCAACGGAACATCGATGAAAAAGTCGCTGGGTTGCACCGCAACATGCAAGAACTAGAACTCCGCCTGAAACACGACCTCACCCTGCGCCTGGGCAGTATGCTGGTGGCAGGCATCGGCATCGTCGCCGCCCTCGTCAAACTGCTTTAGAAATTGACTTTTTAAAATTTCCCTCGTATATTAACATCATGCCCACTGTCGACACCCTTAAGGCCTACGAAGCCCTCACCGCGGCCGACATGCCCGACCGCCAAGCCCGGGCCTTGGTTACCATCGTCCAGGAGCTTCAAGAAACCCGCCTCGCCGAGGTGGCTGGCAAAGCCGACATTGGCGCCTTGAAAACTGAACTGAAAGAGGATATCGGCTCCCTCAGAGCCGAGATGAAAGAGGACATCGCCTCCCTCAGAGCTGAATTGAAAGAGGATATTGTCTCCCTCAGAGCCGAATTGAAAGAGGATATTGCCTTCCTCAGAGCCGAGATGAAAGCCTTGGAAGCCCGTCATGAGATCAAGTTTACCGCCCTGGAAGCCAAAATCGACCGGGTTAAATTCGACCTGCTTAAATGGTTTATCCCACTGATCCTGGGCCAGGCCGCCTTCGTCGTCACCCTGCTCAAACTGCTCAAATAGCTCAACCCAAACGATAGAAGCCGCACCGGCCTCCTATCCAGGCAGTCCGGCCTTCTCCCCTCCCTGGCGGTCCCGCGGCTAGCCGCCCCATCCCCGACGGCGTCTTATTTGGTGTCAAATATTTTAGGTTCAATAGCGATTGAAAATCTTGTCAATTTATTTCTTAGGGTTTTTACGCTCCCCTACCCCAAGAAATTAGACATTAGGGCTACTGTTAATATCAAAACAGTCCTTGGCGCAGGTCGGCCCAGAGGTTTTGAAAAAAGGCGATGGCGTTCGGGTCGTGCCGGTCCGGGCTCCACAAAAAATAGGCCAGCCCTAATTGCCCCAGACCGTAGTAGGCCAGCACCAACTGCCCGATAGCAACGTAACCGCTGGCAAACTGGCCGACACCGGCTGCCAGGGCTACGGCAAATTGGGCCAGGGCGGTGAAGCCGAAAATAAACTGGCCGAATCCGAAGAGCAGGCCAACCCCGAATTGAGCCACGGTGATCACTCCCACGGCGAACTGACCGATGGCGATGATGCCTTTGGCTACACGGCGCTTGCCTCGGGCGTCTTTGCCAAAGGCGACATGAACTAGGGGGTAGCCCCAGACAGTCCGCTCTGACCGCCATTCATAGCCGGTACCGCGCCACTGCTGGTCGGCGGGCCGGGGGGCGCCGCAATGTGGACAGGAAACGGCTTCGGCGCTGACTTCACGGCGACACTCCCGACAGGGTGACAGGGGCATAAACCCTCCTTGCATGACATGAACCGAAGTTGGAGGTCATAGCCATAAGTTATCCAGCCAATCGTTGCCAATACACTGAATTTACCGAGTACTTATCGGCAAGATTCGACTAACCATCCAGTTTTGCTAACGAATTAGTATCAGGGGAGCAATAATGGACCGGTTCCCCAAGGACCCCAATAATACGGCCCCCAATAATAAGGATACCCCCAATAATAGGGCGGCGGCATCGGCCGGGGTTTGGGCCACAGTTTCATCTCCATAGCTTTAACGACCGGGTAGCGATAGTCTAATTCATCCAGTTTCCGGGTCTCGCTGCCGATCACTTCTCCTGCCACCGTGATTTTGCGGTCTTTCTTATAAATCTCCGGATCCAGGAACCCGTCGGCTCGGACCAGGAATCTTCCGTCGGATTTGTCCTCATTTTCCGGCTCGTTAAAGAAATCCAGGTTCTTTTGGACGATTTCTACCTCTGTCTCTCCCGGTTTCGGGGTCGTCTGGATGATGACCCCGCCGAGAATGACAATTTTGCCTTTGTAATTCTCCGGATCGGCGCTCAATAGTCCGAAACTGAGGCTTTTGTCCACCTGCTGCCGGAGTTGTTTGGAGATGACCGGAGCGCAGGAGCTGACCAAGAAGAGCATCATGACAACCGAAGCGACCCCGCACCCGCCGCGTCTGCAAGGAATTGATTTCATACACCAAATCATGGCTGTAGCTCCCTGGGTGAAATGAAGGCATCCGGTCCGCACGTCGCAATCTGGGACCGGGAGAGTATAATGTTTTTTTAACCGAAATACCGAAAGTTAACAAGAGCAATCATATTATTGTCAACTTTGCAGGCTTGCTAAAGTTGACAATCTTGATACAATTGATGGCGGTCGGCTGGCAGATACGGATCAACCTTCGGAGTTTCGCGTTTCATGGAAAATAATTTTGGCACAGGCTGGAAGCCGGTGCCACCGGTAAATAATTTCCCTGGTTTGTGGTTGATTTAGAATAATGACAATTAGATTGGGAAAAGGCTGCGATAGATTTAATTATCAATATCTCTTCTCAAAATTCATAATTCAAAACTTGAAGTCCGCAACTTGAAGCTCATACAAAATTGGCATGTTCTGGTGATCACCACGAAGCACGAAAACAGAACCGTGGTAGCTGCTCACAATAATGCTTTTTCTGCTAACCGATCACTGCTCACTGTTTTCATACAATCTTTTTCTCATCGACCATGTTAAACATAACCGGCGGCCATGGGCCTCCCTATTCCATTATCGATAATTTATTGGCATTTTACTCATAGGGCGGGCCGCGCCTGCCGTCTTTAAGAGCACTGTTTTTATGTAAGGCCAGAATATGCAGTTATCCGAATGGCAGGACATTTTTTGTCTTGATTTAACCGGCATTTGGGCCATATTTTCTCAAACCGCCCGTCTGCGGGAAGATCGATGCGGCAAGGGGGTCAGTCTCTGCGTTATTATCAACGCCAAGTCCGGGCAGTGCGGTCAGGATTGCGCCTATTGTGCCCAATCCCGTATTTCACGGGCGTCTATTCGGAAGTATCCCCTGCTTACCTCGGAAGAGTTGGTTAGGGCGGCGCAGCAGGCCGCAGCCCAGGGGGCGGCTCGCTTCAGCATCGTCACTTCGGGGCGGGGGGTGGGGAGTCCACAGGAACAGGAGACTATTCTCCAGGCTGTCGGTGCTATTCGCGCCTCTACCCCTCTTAAAGTCTGTGTTTCCCTGGGCATTGTGGAGCAGGATTTTCTTAAGGCCTTAGCGGCAGCCGGCGTACATCGCTATCACCATAATGTGGAGACGGCGGCCTCGTTCTTCCCCCAGATCTGCACGGCTCACACCTATGCCGAACGCCTGGCGACGATTCGCCGAGCCAAAGCAGCAGGACTGCCGGTCTGTGTCGGCGGTATCTTCGGGCTGGGGGAAAGTTCCGCCCAGCGTTGGGAGATGGCGCAAACGATCCGAGAACTAGAGGTCGATTCCATTCCCCTGAATTTTTTGCTGCCCATCCCCGGTACGCCTTTAGAGCATCGCCAGCCGATGGCGCCCCTGGAGGCCCTCCAGACCATTGCCGCTTTTCGGCTCTTTTTCCCGCACAAGCGTCTGATCATTGCCGGAGGCCGGGAATTTGCTCTGAGAAGCCTGGCGCCCCTGATGTTTGCGGCCGGGGCCGATGCCCTGATGACCGGAGATTACCTAACCACTAAAGGCCAACTGCCATCTCAGGACCTCGGGATGTTGCAGGACTTGGGTTTGCATGCGGTCCAGGAGGTTGTATGACTCAATCTTGGCCTGTAGTTCCAGGGGTGCGAGGGGTGTTTGTCACCGGCACCGATACGGATGTGGGCAAAACGGTGATCGCTGCCGGTTTGACTGCGGCGTTGCGCTCCCGCCAGGTTCGGGCAGTCTACTTTAAGCCGGTACAAAGCGGCTGCCGGGAAGAAGATGGCCAACTCATCGCGACCGACGCCCGCTTTGCCCAAACCCTGGCTGGATTAGGCGAACCGCTTTCCCGGCTCACCCCGATCACTCTCAAACTTCCCCTGGCGCCAGCCGTGGCCGCGGCCCAGGCCGGAGTTACCATCGACTTGGAGGTCATTGCCGCGGCTTACCGGGAGTTGGCCGGGCGCTACGATTTTCTGGTGGTGGAGGGAGCCGGGGGATTATATGTGCCATTGATTGACTATGACTTCCTGGTGCTGGATTTGGCCCGCTGGCTGAGACTCCCGCTGGTGATCGTGGCCCGTCCGGGTCTCGGCACTATCAACCACACCGTCATGACCGTCAAGGCCGCCTTGCACGCCGGGTTGTCGGTGGCGGGCGTCATTATCAATCAGTATCCGGAGCACCCGAACCTGGCGGGGCGCACCAACCCGGAGATCATCGAGGCCCTGAGTGGTCGGCCGATTTTAGGGAAAATACCGCTGATTAGTGATTTGCAGAGTGAGGCCGGGAAGACTGTCCTGATAGAATCGTTGGCGGATGTCTTGGCGGCCCCGACTTGGAGGCGATTTGGCGGACCGGTAATCAGAAAATAAGTTTCCGGTTTCTGGTTTTCGGAGGCTTGAAGGCGGGATGCGCTTCGCTTTGGCTTACGCCGATCTGCGATTCCCGCCCTCCATTGGAGCCAACTGTTGAGAGTAACAGGGGATTGATGGGAGAGGAAGAGATTATTGGGGTTTGATTTACAACCAGAACTCGAGGCCCTGGAGGCGCAACATTTGCGGCGGCGTCTCCAGGTCATCGATCAGGTGCTGCCGGGCGGCAAGGTCATAGTTGGAGGGCGGGAATTTCTCAACCTGTCTTCCAATGATTATTTAGGGTTGGCCCTTGACCCGCGTCTGATCGCGGCGGCGCAGGCTGCGGCGGGGCGTTGGGGGGCAGGCAGCACCGCCTCCCGCCTGATTACGGGTACCCTGGCCCTGCACCAGCAGGTGGAAACCGAGGTTGCCGATTTTAAGGGCACGGACCGGGCCATTATCTTTAATACCGGCTACATGGCCAATGTAGGTGTTATCTCCGCCCTGATGGGTAAAGGCGACGTCATCCTCTCGGACCGGCTCAACCACGCCAGCATCATCGACGGCATGCGGCTTTCGGAAGCCGGTTTTTACCGCTATCCCCATCGGGACCTAAACCGCCTGGAAGATTTGCTGAAGAAATACTGCGCAGTTAGGCGTCTGCTTATCGTCACCGACAGTGTCTTCTCGGTGGACGGCGATCTGGCTCCCCTGGCCGACCTGGTCAGGCTGAAAGAGCGCTACGGAGCCTGGTTGATGATCGACGAAGCCCATGCCACCGGAGTCTTGGGGGCGACGGGCGCCGGTCTGGCCGAAGCTTTGGGATTGTCTGCCGGCATCGAGATCCATATGGGCACCTTTTCCAAGGCCCTGGGGAGCTTCGGGGCCTATGTGGCCGGATCCGCGCCTTTGATCGACATGCTGCACAACCGGGCCCGAGCTTTTATCTATTCCACTGCCCTGCCGCCGCCGGTCCTGGGCGCCATGCAGGCAGCCCTGGCCATCGTCCGACAGGAGCCGGAACCCAGGGACTATCTGCTGGAGCAGGCCACGCTCTTTCGGCAACGACTGCAAGCCGCCGGTCTGGATACCCTGGAGAGTGAGACTCAGATCATCCCGGTGCTGGTGGGAGATAACCGGCGATCGCTGGAATTTGCCGCCCGGCTGCGGCAGATAGGACTCATGGCCGTGGCCATCCGGCCACCCACGGTGGCCGCCGGAAGCGCCCGGCTGCGGTTTTCCCTTTCGGCCGCCCACCAGCCGGCGGATTTGGCAAGGGCGGCGGAGCAGATTATTGCGGCGGGGCGGGAGATGGGGTTGAACAAGAGGACCTGCTCCTGACCGACCTGATTCTCTTACATGGCTGGGCGGCGGATGGCCGTATCTGGGGCAGACAGCAGGCCGTTTTTCAAGACCGGGTCAACCTGTGGGCGCCGGACCTCCCGGTCTGGGAAGCGGACTGGCTGCTGCAACGGTTGGAGGCTCATGACCCCGGCCAAACCATCCTGGTCGGCTGGTCCCTGGGAGGTATGCTGGCCCTGGAGGTCTGCGCTGCGGGTTTCAGACCGCGCGCGGTAGTCACCATCGCTGCTTGCGCCAGCTTTTGCCGCCGGCCGGACTATGGTCTGGGCGTCCCGGCGGCGGTGCTGCGAGCGATGCGGCAGAGACTCACAACCGAGCCGGAACAGGTTATACGGGATTTCCATAGCCGGTTGTTATCCTTGGGAGAAAGGAATTGGCAAGAGACCGTGCCGGCGTTGTTGCCCGAACGCTTCAATGGCGCCTGGCTGGCCCAGGGACTGGATTATCTCCGCCGGAAAGACCTGCGTTCTATATTATCCGAGGCGAAGGCGGAGGAGTTCGTTATCGTACACGGTTTTCGGGATCGGATTACCCCGGTGAGCCAGGCTTACGTTCTGGCCGAGCAACTGCCGTCGGCCCGCCTCATCATCCTGCCGTCGGCCGGCCACATTCCTTTAGTGACACAGTCTCAGGTAGTCAATGATTTAATAATGGAATTTTTATGAGTCTTGACAAGCATCGTTTAGGACACAACTTTGGCCGCCGGGCCGCCGGATACCATCGCTATGCCCTGGTGCAGGGCGTTATGGCCGAGCAGTTGCTGGCGGACTTGAAGCAATACGGGCGGCAGTATAGCCGCATCCTGGAGATCGGCTGCGGCGTCGGCCACTATACCCAGATGCTGCGGCGCGCCTTCCCGGAGGCCCTGATCACCGCCGTTGACCTGGCCCCGGCCGCCATTCAAGTTGCCCGGCAGAGATTGGCGGCGGAGAAAAACATCGAGTGGCTGATGGCCGACGGCGAGGAGATAGTGAGAGGCAGGTTTGACCTCATTACCGCCAATTCGGTCTTCCAGTGGCTCTCCCAACCCGACCGGGCCTGTCGGTTGTATTGGCAGAGCTTGCAGCCAGGTGGATGCCTGGCCTTTACGACGCTGGGGCCGCGGACTTTTAGCGAACTGGCTGCCAGCCTGGTCCGAGCCAGCCAGAAGTTTCCCGGATTAAGGCTGCCGGAGGTTTCGGCGCAGACCTTCGCCGCCGCCCCTAACTGGCGCAATTGTATGGCACAAGCCGGTTTTGAACAGATTGTCGTCCACGAAGAGCTCCGGCTGGAATACCACCCCGACTTTTGGAACCTGCTCCGGGCCATTCAGGGGATGGGGGCGACCTCTACCCGGCCGACTTTTATCCCGAAGCGCTTACTTACTGCGGCGGAAGAGTATTATGAGCGCAATTATCGCCGCAATGGCTGTATTCCGGCGTCTTATGAGGTCATCCGGGTGCAGGGAGTGAAAAATTAGGAGAAAGGGAGAGCCGGTCAGGTTTATTCCTTCCACTATACGGCTCAGGGCGTCGATTACCCGCAGTCTAGCGGGCCAGGCAGCTTTCGAAGCAGGTCTTGGAGAAATCTCCCGATAATTTGACGGCATAGTCTCCATTGAAACAGGCAAGGCAGAAGTTCTCTTCGTTCACCCGGGTGGCCGCCGCCATTCCCGGCAGGCTTATATACCCGAGATAATCCAGCCCCAGATAATCGCGGATCTCCGCTACCGTTTTATGGGCGGCGATGAGTTCGCCTTTGCTGGAAAAATCAATGCCGTAATAACAGGGGTAGCGAGTAGGGGGGCAGCTCACCACCATACTCACTGCTTTGGCCCCAGCCTCCCGCAGGGTCTTGACCCGGATACGGGAGGTAGTACCCCGGATAATGGAATCCTCTACAACCACAACGCGTTTCCCCTGAAGCAACTCCCGCACCGGATTGAGCTTTACCCGCACCGAAAAGTCCCGCATACTTTGAGAGGGCTGGATAAAGGTGCGGCCGACGTAATGATTGCGGATCACCCCCATTTCGAACGGAATGCCCAGGCCCTCGGCATAGCCCAAACCGGCATAGGTGCCTGAATCCGGAAAAGGCATTGCCAGATCGGCAGCCAGCGGATGTTCTTGAGCCAATCGGAGTCCTAAACGTTTTCTGATCTGATAGACGTTGTGGCCAAAAATGAGGCTGTCCGGCCTGGCGAAATAGATAAACTCGAAGATGCAGAATTTCTTGGGGGCCGGCGGCAGATTTTTAAAGGAGGTGAGGCCGTTTTCATCAAAGACGACGATTTCTCCCGGCTCCACATCCCGCAGATATTCGGCCTGCACTAGATCCAGGGCGCAGGTTTCCGAGGCCAGCACCAGGGCGCCGTTGAGTTGGCCGAGGCAGAGGGGTCGGAAACCATGGGGGTCGCGGACGCCGATGACCTTGTCTTTTGTGGCCAGGATCAGGGAATAGGCGCCGCGCACTTCTTTCAGGGCCTCGGTCAGGGCCTCCACCAAGCCTTTCTGAAAATGCCGCGCCATGAGGTGAACAATGACCTCGGTATCCATGGTGGACTGAAAGATGGAACCTTCTTTCTCAAGGCGGCGGCGGATCTCCGTGGCATTCACTAAATTGCCATTGTGACCGATAGCGAGGGTTTCACCCCCATGGTGCACCACGAACGGTTGCGCGTTCCTCAAGAGGGTAGAGCCGGTGGTAGAATAGCGCACATGACCGATGGCCAGGTGCCCCTTTAGGGTGTCCAGTACCGTTTGGTTAAAGACTTCCGGCGCCAAACCCAATCCTTGGTGAAACCGCACCCGGAAACCGTCGCCGGAGACGATGCCACAGGATTCCTGCCCGCGGTGCTGCAGGGCGTAGAGGCCGAAATACGCCAGACGCGCCGCTTCCGGGTGGCCATAGATGCCGAAAATACCACAGTATTCTTTAATCCGGCTTTTATCCGGAGGAAATAGTGGGGTTGGCTGAAATAAGTTCATAATTGCTGTGAATAATTCACCTTCCCGCCCCCGGCTCTGTGGCGGACGGGATGTGCTCGTCTCCCAAATCGGAAGGCGGGAGGCGCTTGGCTTTCCCGCCCTATATTTTCTATGAATTTACCAGGATTTAAAAATTTGACAATACTTTTTCGACCGGACGATATTCTTCGTAAGGATATCGGGGCAGGTTGACGATCAATTGCCGTAGCCTGACCTTGATGCTGGCAATTTGCGCCATAATTGCCTTAAGGCCGGTTGTTTACTCTTTAGAGGTAGCCAGGATGCGTCTTATGGTCTCGCCATAGGTTCTGGCGCTGATCGGTTTCATGAGATACTCTTTGATGCCGATTTTTCTCATTTCGGCCGCTACGGTGATATCGCTGTAGCCGCTGCACAAAATTATAGGCAGATCAGCCCGCCGTTGCAAGATTTTGCGCGATAATTCCAGTCCGGTTAAATGGGGCATGGTCAGGTCGGTGATCACCAGGTCGAAAGCGTCAGGGTTGGCTTGAAAAATCTTCAGGGCCTCCTGACTGTTAGTAACGGCGGTAACCTGATATCCTAACCGCTGGAGAAGCTGCTGCACCAGATCGGCGATCGGCGGCTCATCATCGACGACTAGAATCCGTTCCTGACCTCGGGGGATGCTTGCGGCGTAATCCAGCCTGGGGACGCTAGTGCCTTTCCAGTGGGGAAGATAGATCTGAAAGGTCGATCCCCGACCCGGCTCGGAATACACTACAATGGCCCCGTTCAGGTGCATGACGATGCCATGAATCACTGAAAGTCCCAGACCGGTGCCTTCCCCTGGTTTCTTGGTGGTGAAGTATGGTTCGAAGATTCTGTCCTTGACCCAGGCATCCATGCCTTGCCCCGTGTCCCGGACGGTGAGCTTGACATAGGAACCTTCCTGCAACTGGGGAATTGTCTGGATGGGTTCGTTCCTGAGTAGGATGTTGGTTAAAGACACCCGCAAAATACCGCCACGCTCCTGCATGGCCTGGTAGGCGTTGGTACACAGGTTCATGACCACCTGATAAATCTGGGCCGGGTCGGCCCATACCATATCATCGCCATTTTTAGCATCCAAATGAGCCTGTATCTCGATCGTTGTAGGAATCGAAGGGCGCAGGAATTTGAGTGCTTCCTGAACCACGAGGGAAACTTGCACGGGTTTTTGCTTCTCCTCGCTCTGGCGGCTGAAGGTGAGAATCTGCCGCACCAGGTCGCGGGCCCGGTTACCCGCCTGGATGACCGCCTCCAGGTTTTTCCTAATCTGTTCCTGATCGGGTTCTAAATCCAGGCCAAGCAGGCTCAATTCCGTATACCCTAATAAGGCCGCCAGGATATTATTAAAATCATGGGCGATGCCGCCGGCCAGGGTGCCGATGGCCTCCATCTTTTGAGTCTGTCGCAACTGTGCTTCAAGTTTGACCCGGTTTTCCTCTTCCTGTTTGAGATCAGTGATGTCGACGCTCATGCAGATAAATTCTTTGGAACCCTGCTCAACCGGTATAGAAAAGATGGTAGCTTTGGCAATGCCCTGGTGTCCCGCGGGATTATGAAAAACAAACTCTTGGGGGCCGTAGGGCAGGCCGGTCCGGTCCACCTCCGCTAAGATCATCTTCAGATTCTGTCTGCCGTTTTTATCGGTCAGGAGATCATCGAAGATATCAGCCACGCCGTTTATTTCAGGGCGGCCAAAGATGGCTTCGGCCGCCTTGTTCCAGAACAACATCCTGCCTTGGCGATCGAACCCCTGGATGGCGACGTTGGGCGCGTAGCTAAAGATGGCATGCAGCCTGGCCTCGGTCTGGCGCCGTTCTTCCTCTGCCAGCCGATTCTTTTCGGTCAGATAGATGCCGTGAATAGCAAAGGCAAGGTCTCCGGCCACTTCTTGGAACAATGATTGCTCCTCCACATCCCCGAGCATAGCTTGGGGCAACGCCACTCCCATAAGGCCGTATGGTTCGCCGGCTATTTCCAATCGGGTAATAAAAGCCCCTTCTTTCTCATAGTATTGACGCAGTGGACAGGTCGGACAGGAGTCAGCTAGAACTGACAAAATCGTTAACCCTGGTTGGTGAAAGAACCCGATACACCCCGGCCTCAGTCGCTGTTCCAGAAGTTCCAGCATCTCTCGGTCGCGTTCTGCGGATCCGGCGGTAGCGGTTTTGAAAATCTCAAGATCGGAGTCTAAGAGAAAAATCCAGGCCTGGTGATAGCCCCGGGTTTCTACCAGCAGACGGCAGGCCTGTTGGATAAGCCGGTCCAGGTCCTGTTCCCGGACGATCAACTGGTTGACGTTGCGCACGGCGCGCAAGACGGCGTTGAGGTGGGCGATGCGTTTCTGGGCCTGGCTCTTATAGAGGGCGATTTCTATGGCTGTATGTAGACTCTGATCCTCAAAAGGCTTGAGGATGTAGCCGAAAGGTTCGGTGACCTTGGCCCGCTCGAGGGTAGCTGCATCGGCATAGGCGGTAAGAAAGATTACGGGGGTCTGGTGGCGGGTCTGGATGACTTCTGCGGCTTCAATACCGTTCATCTTTCCCTGCAAAACAATATCCATCAGCACCAGGTCGGGGTTAAACTCAGCGGTCTTGGCCAATACCTCTGCTCCGGAGGAGACCATGCCCACAACCTGGTAGCCGAATTTCTCGAGGGTCCGGCGGATATCCTCGGCGACGATGGCCTCATCTTCGGCGATGAGGATTCTCTTTTTATCCATGGTCTTTTGCCTTGCATCTGATGGAAAATTCGGTTCCGTTGGTTTGATCCAGCCCAACCAACCCTTCAAGTTGTCCCGTTAATAATTGCACTAAGCGGAGTCCTAAAGAGGTGGTGTTACGAATGTCCAGGTCTGGGGGGAGTCCCACTCCGTCGTCCCGTACCACGAGCTCAATCTCCTGATCAGAGGTTTTTTGGACGGTGATACACACCACGCCCCTCCGTCCTTCCGGAAAGGCGTATTTAAGGGCATTGGAAACCAGTTCGTTGATAATCAGACCGAACGATAGAGCCTGGTCCACCTCTAAGTTCAGTTCCTCAGCCTCCAACTGCAAGGTTATCTGCTGCGGATCGATCTGGAAAGACCGACGCAGACCCTGGATCAGGGTCTCGAGGTAGGAGCTAAAATTGATCCGGGCCAGGTCGGGGGATTGATAGAGCATCTCATGCACCAAAGCCATGGAGCGGATGCGGTTCTGGCTCTCCTGGAAAACATTCTGCACTTCGGGGTTGACGACCTTGCCGGATTGCAGTCGGAGCAGGCTGGAGATGATCTGCATATTATTTTTTACCCGGTGGTGGATCTCTTTAAGCAGCACTTCTTTTTCGCACAGTGAATCCCGGAGCCGCTTTTCAGCCAGCTTTTTTTCAGTGATATCAATGGATATACCGACTACTGCAGTGATCTCCCCTCTGTCATTGCGCAAGGGGAACTTGATGGTTTGAAAAGAATAGGTTTCGCCTGCTATAACGAATACCTCTTCCGATTGTTTGGGTTGTCCACTGCTGATAACGTTCCAGTCATGTTCTCTGAGAGGTATGGCAATGGCTGGGGGATAGACATCATGCAGGTTGCGACCCTTCACCTCAGCCAAGCTTTTCCCGGTAAAGGCCTCCCAGGCCGGGTTGACCATAATATAATCACTGTCCCTGTTCTTGACATAAATAGGGACCGGAGCGTGGTTCAGAATCGAATGCAAAAATTCCTCGGTCTGGCGCAGGTTCTCCTCCGCCCTTTTGCGGTCGGTGATATCTCTGAGGGTGGCCAGGACCGAAATTTCTGAGATATGCGGGTTGGTCAGCGGCGTCAAGATATAGTTATAATATTTCATGCCGTGCAAGGTGGATAAGCTGATTTCGCCCTCACGTGAGCGTCCGCTTTGCCCGACCTGGGCAATGCCCTGGGCCAGGCGCCGCCCGTTTGCCGCCAAAAGCCGGGATTCCTGGATTTTTTCAACTGCCAGAGACTCTTGGTCGATTCCCCAGGCCTTGCCCGCCGCTCGATTGGCATATAAACATCGGCCCTCTTTGTCGAAACGATAGATCTGATCCGGGGTAGCCGAGAGGATGGCATCCAGCTTCTGCGCCTGTTCGGCTTCCAGCAGGGCCGTCTGGAGTAGAAATTCCAGATGTTGTCGCCGCCACAATAGGACCAGAGCCAGGCCGGCGGCCAGGATCATGACTCCCGCCAGACTGGCGCTGCCCAAGGCATAGTTATGCAATCCGGCGAAGATCTCCTGCCGGTCTTCTTTGGCAACCAAAAACCAGGGAGAACCGGGAATCCGCCGCA